>JAZNEW010000020.1:0-11997 GCA_045588775.1 Candidatus Egerieisoma sp.
TTTATATATTTGTAGTATGAATATTGTTAACGAAAATTTTGATCCGAGAAAAATTTCCGAATGTTCGGAAAAGGATATAGAGGGTGTTATAAGACCTAAAGGTTTTGAAGAGTTTTCTGGTCAGGACAAGATTCTGGAAAACCTTAAAATTTTTGTAAAGGCTGCAAAATTAAGGGGTGAATCACTTGATCATGTTCTTTTTCATGGTCCTCCTGGTCTTGGTAAAACAACTTTGGCAAATATAATAGCAAATGAGCTTGGAGTTGATATGAAAATAACTTCAGGTCCTGTGCTCGACAAGCCTGGTGATCTTGCAGGTCTTCTTACAAGTCTTGAGGCCGGTGATGTATTGTTTATTGATGAGATACACCGTCTTTCTCCTGTTGTGGAAGAGTATCTTTACTCTGCAATGGAGGATTTCAGGATAGATATTATGATAGACAAAGGTCCTGGAGCCCGTTCTGTGCAGATCTCTTTAAATCCTTTTACATTAGTTGGTGCAACAACACGAAGCGGTTTGCTCACCTCTCCTTTGAGGGCACGTTTTGGTATACAATGTCATCTTGAGTATTACGATTCCAAAGTACTTCAGAAGATAATACAAAGGAGCGCACACATATTAAATATAGAGACAGATACAGATGCCGCTCTTGAGATAGCCTGTAGAAGCAGGGGTACTCCGAGAATTGCAAACGCACTATTAAGAAGGGTAAGAGATTTTGCCCAAGTTAAGGGTAATGGTAAAATAGACCTTGAAATAACAAAGTATGCACTCGATGCTTTGAATATAGACAAACGCGGACTCGATCTTATGGACAACAAGATTCTTACAACCATAATTGATAAATTCAAAGGAGGTCCGGTTGGTGTTGGAACCATAGCTACTGCAGTTGGTGAAGATGCTGGAACTTTAGAAGAGGTTTATGAACCATTCCTGATAAAGGAGGGATTTATACATAGAACACCAAGAGGAAGGGAGGTTACAGATTTGGCATACAGCCATCTTGGTATTTCAAAATATGGCAACAGTGAAAATACCCTCTTCTAAAATTATAGGCAATAGAGCATTAATTTAGGTAGTGGGCTTTTTGGTGTGTATTAATATTAAAAGGTATCTTTCGACAAGTAATTATAAAAAATAGAGTATCTTATGAAAAAAATTATTGGACTTATAGGAATTTTTACAATTCTCTTTACAGCAGACCTCTATTGCTGTACTTCCGCTATTATTTCAGGAAAAGCAACACCGGATGGAAGACCTTTGATGTGGAAACATAGAGATACCGGTGAGGACAATAACAGGGTTGATTATATAAAAGGGCCAAAATATAATTTCATTGCCCTTATAAATTCTCCGGATATGCTTCCTGAGGCATGGTGCGGAACAAACGAAGTTGGTTTTTCTATAATGAATACCGCCTCTTATAATCTCAATTACGATAATGTTCCCTCTGAGCAGATGGATAGGGAGGGTATTGTAATGTATGATGCTCTTGGTAAATGTAAAACATTGGCAGATTTTGAGAAATTGTTGAACAGCTATAAGAAACCTATAGGTGTTGAGGGTAATTTTGGTGTTATTGATGCTTATGGTGGAGCTGCTTATTATGAAGTTGGTAATCAGGGTTGGAAAAAAGTTGATGTAAATGATCCTATTATAGCCCCACAAGGTTACCTTGTTTATGCAAACCACTCTTATGCAGGAAAATTGGATGACGGAATGGGTTACATAAGATATACAAATGCGGATAATATCTTTAAAAACCATATTGGAAGAGCAGGTGAATTTACTCCAAAATGGATTTTCCAGAATGTTTCACGTTCATATTACCATTCACTTTTGGGTATAGACCTTGTAAAAGATAATGATCTTCTTCAAAAAGGCAGCGGCTGGTTTATAGACCAGGATTTTATACCTCGCAGTTCATCAACTTCATCTATGGTTATAGAGGGTGTTAAAGAGGGTGAAAATCCTTTAAATACAATTATGTGGACAATTTTGGGATATCCTCCAGTATCGGTTGCTGTACCAACTTTTGTTAAAGCGGGTGAGAACCAGCCTTCGTTTATGACAGGAAAAGAGAAAGAGAATGCTTTAATGTGTGATATGGCTCTGGAGCTGAAGGCAAAAGTTTTTGCAGTAAAACGTGGAAATGGAGAAAAGTATATGAATTTCAACCTCATATACAATCCGGAAGGAACAGGATATATGCAACAATTGAGACCTGTTGAAAATAAAATTTTTGAACTTACAGAACAATTTAAAAAAGAGAATAACGACAAACCTTACAATAAAGCGGCATTTGACAAATTGTATAATGATATCTTCAATGAAATAGAGAGTGCCTATAATAAATTTTAAAATAGGGCTTGTCAATTCATTCTTATAAAGAGTAAAAAAAAGTTGGGTCACAATCTGATCCAACTTTTTTTATGGTTGTTCACCTTTTTTGATTATTTCTCAATCTTCAGATTCTGGAATGCTGTAATAAGGGCATCGGACTCTCCTGTGAATACAATCCTTACTGCTTTAACCCTCTCTTTTGGTTTTATAACAGCTGTTCCGTAGACAAACTCCTCCCCCTTTATAAACTCTTTTCCATTGTATGAATACTCAACATATCCATCAGTAACACTATAAAAAGTGATATCAGGAACTCCGGTCTCCACTGTTATTTTTCTGCACTCTACAGGCTCTTTGAAGGTATACAATACATAATCACCGGCATGCGATCTTCTGTTGACTCTCCAGTATTTGCTGAAATCATAGGTTGTAATGTTTTCAATAGGGAATCTGCTGTTTGTTTCATCGGCAGAATATGAACTCTCTATATCAACTTCAGGAGTAACGTAATTGTAAAGGCTGATATTTGACGCCCCTACAGACACGCTCTTGTTGTAGTCTTTATAAAATGTTGCAAATCTGAATTTTTCCGGTTCAAATGTAACAATATCTCCTGTATATATATTTGAATTGGAGAGCGGCTCTGTACCATCTGTTGTATATCTGACAACTGCCCAGTTGTATGGAAGTTTTACTTTAAGGGCATTATTTTCATATTTTACATCGGGATAAGGAAGTCTGAAGGCTATCCCCATATTGAAGAGTCTGTCGTAATGGGTTTTTGTTAATCTGTAATAGAAATCTTCATAATCTTTCTTGTTTGCATCGGTCCAACCTGCCTCAGAGAGTGCGCATAGCCTTGGGAAAAATTGGTATTCCAGAAATCTTGCAGGCCTGTTTAGAAGCTCTGTCCAGAGGTTGGCCTGTATTCCCAAAACAAGTTTCTCCTGTTCCGGTGTAAAATTATTCATACTTATAGGATCAATCTTGTATGTGCTGTCTAATGTTACAATTGCAGCCCAATTATGGCCTCTTTCATATTTGGACTGTTTCATATCCATATAACAATATTGGCCCGGCAAGAATACTGTAGGCTGACCTTTTTTAACAGCATCTGCAGCCCTTTTCATCGATCCCCAGCCATAAACAACTGTAGATGGCTGCAAATCGCCACCTTTTATTATCTCATCCCATCCAACAAGAACTCTACCATATTTATTGACTATTTTCTCCATTCTTCTCACAAAATAATTGAGAAGTTCAATCTCATCACTCATTCCCATTTTTTTCATAAGCTCCTGGCACGACGGACAATTTTTCCAATTCTCCATATTGACCTCATCGCCACCAAGATGTATCATCTTTGAAGGAAAGAGTGCAACAAGCTCTTTCACTATATTTTCTATCATGGTATAACTCCTTTCATTACCCACGCACCATACATTATTTACCTCACCATTCACACTCATCTCTTTATTTTTATTGGTACAGCCAATCTCAGGGTATGTATGGATTACAGCTTTACTATGTCCCGGCATATCTATTTCGGGAATGATTGTGATATTTCTGTCGGAAGCATATTTTACAATCTTTTCGATTTCATCCTGTGTATAGTAGCCTCCATATCTTTTGTTGCCCGAACCATACGAAGGTGGCAAAACCTCTCCCGGACCTCTCCATGCACCCTTTTCTGTAAGGAGCGGATATTTTTTTATCTCAATACGCCAACCGTTGTCATCTGTAAGGTGCCAGTGGAAATAATTTATCTTATGGTATGATATCCAGTCAATAAAATTATAGATGGTTTCTGCAGGGAAAAATGTTCTTGAAACATCGAGTCCTGCACCTCTGTAAGCGAATCGTGGATAATCTTCAATTTCAACACAGGCAATCTCCCATTTTTCCCATCCCGAAGATTTTCCATAAACAGATGCCGGCATCATCTGAAGCAGTGTCTGCACACCATAAAAAGCACCGCCATTATCGGCAGCCTCTATTTTTATAAACTCAGGTGTTACTGTAAGTCTGTATCCCTCTTTTTTTAAACCCGACAAAGGATTCACATCTATCTCAATAAAGTTCTCCTTAACCTTGTCATTTGTATTTGTAACAATATTTGAAGAGGACTCTATCTTCTCTTTGAGATATTTTACCGCAAATTGGGAGTTACCTTTTATTGATGTATTGCTGTTTAAAACAAAACACCCCCCATTCATCTTTACAGATTGTGGTTCAGGTATAAAATTAAGTTCACAATTTTGTGAAAAAAGGGCAAACGGCACAAGGACCATTGTGAATAATGTGGTCCAAAATTTTTTAAAATTCATATCGGCTTGCTATTAGTAAATTTTATTTCAGTCAATTTTCACATCTCCATGAAAACCTACAGGATCTCTTCCGGGGCATGATAATTTCAAGGTAGTGTATCCATTGTCATAAACCTGAAAAACACACTCCCATCTCTCTTTTCTGTTGTCGTTCACAAAATAGAAAAGGTAGTAAGTGCATTCATTTTTATCATCCCTCTCCTTTTGTATGCTCACAGGTTGCTCATTTGTCTCAATAGAGAGTTTTTCACCACCGAGAACAGCTGTTGTCATTTTTCCGAAATATGGCAGATAAACAGAGGCTTTGCCATTTGCAAGTTTCAGAAAATATTCGAAAGAAGATGATTGTGGTGTGGTTCCAAGCGGATTTATTCTGTTTATGTTAATGGTGAGACTATCTTTTTTGATACACTCTTTTACTCTCTGTATATGCAGTTGTTTGAGTTGTGCTCTTTTTTGTTTTTTCTGGGCATCACAATCGGTTGCTCCAAAGATAAGGAGCGAAACCAATACCATTATCACATGTTTCATACAGTTTTTAAATTATATATTCAGCTGTAAAGTTAGAAAAAATGTCTTTTACCCGATAAATGGCCTATAAATATTGTATAATAATTGGTTATTTGATAAAAAGTAGCCAAATTTGTACAAAAATTCTCTATAATAAAATTATAATGGCCGAAAAATTAATATCACACATTCCAGAGGGGCCTTTGGCTGAGAAATGGACAAAGCATAAGGCTCAAATACGCGTAGTTAGTCCGGCTAATAAGCGCAAACTAGAAATTATAGTAGTAGGTACCGGTTTAGGTGGTGCTTCTGCTGCTGCTTCATTAGGCGAACTTGGTTATAATGTAAAAGTTTTCTGCATCAGCGACTCACCAAGACGTGCTCACTCTATTGCTGCACAAGGTGGTATTAACGCTGCAAAGAACTACACTAACGATAACGACTCTATCTATCGTTTGTTCTATGACACTATCAAAGGTGGTGATTACAGAGCTCGTGAGGCTAACGTTTACCGTTTGGCTGAGGTAAGTAACAATATCATCGACCAGTGTGTTGCCCAAGGTGTTCCTTTTGCAAGAGATTATGGCGGATTGCTCGACAACCGTTCATTTGGTGGTGCTCAAGTAAGCCGTACATTCTATGCACGCGGCCAAACCGGTCAGCAGCTTCTTTTGGGTGCATACGCTGCATTGAACCGTCAGGTTGCAAAGGGTTCTGTTGAATCATATCCTCGTCATGAGATGTTGGATCTTGTTCTTATCAATGGTGAGGCTAAAGGTATTATTGCAAGAAATATCGAAACCGGAGCAATTGAGAGATTCGGTGCTCATGCAGTTGTTATTGCTACAGGCGGTTACGGAAACGTATTCTTCCTCTCAACAAATGCAATGAACAGTAACGGTTCTTCTGCATGGCAGTGTTACAAAAAAGGTGCATTCTTCGGAAACCCTTGTTTTGCACAGATCCACCCTACCTGTATTCCTGTTCACGGCACACAGCAATCAAAACTTACCCTTATGAGTGAGTCTTTGAGAAACGACGGTAGAATATGGGTTCCTAAGAAAAAAGAGGATGTTGAGAAATTAAGAAAGAAACAGATAAAACCTTCTCAAATACCAGAAGAGGATAGAGATTACTATTTGGAGAGAAGATACCCTGCATTTGGTAACCTTGTACCTCGTGACGTTGCATCAAGAGCTGCCAAAGAGCGTTGTGATGCAGGTTATGGTGTTAATGAAACAGGTCTTGCCGTATTCCTGGATTTCAAATCAGCTATCGAGAGATTGGGTGAGAAAGTTATTACCGAGAGATATGGTAACTTGTTCCAGATGTACGAGAAAATTACCGATACCAATCCTTATAAAGAGCCTATGATGATTTATCCTGCAATCCACTATACAATGGGTGGTATTTGGGTAGATTACAACTTGCAGACAACTATCCCAGGTCTGTATGCAATTGGTGAGGCCAACTTCAGTGACCATGGTGGAAACCGTCTTGGAGCTTCTGCTTTGATGCAGGGTCTTGCAGATGGTTACTTCATCCTTCCTTACACAATCGGTGATTATCTTTCACATAAATTTGCTGAGCCTAAGACCGATACCAACCACCCTGCATTTGAGGAGGCTGAGAAGGCGGTTAAGGAGAAGATCAACAAACTTCTTGGAATTAAAGGTAAGAAGACTGTTGATGAGATTCACAAACAGCTTGGTCTTGTTATGTGGGATTATGTTGGTATGGCAAGAAATGAGGCCGGTCTTAAAAAGGCTATCGAGCTTATCAAAGATCTTAAGAAAGAGTTCTGGAGCAATGTTTATGTTGCCGGTGAGAACGGTGAGTTCAACCAGGAGCTTGAGAAGGCACTCCGTTTGGCAGACTTCCTTGAAATGGGTGAGTTGATGGCCATAGATGCCCTTAACAGAAGAGAGTCTTGCGGAGGTCACTTCCGTGAGGAGATGCATACAGAGGATGGTGAAACAAAACGTGATGATGAGAACTTTATGTATGTTGCCGCTTGGGAATATAAAGGTGAGGGTGTTGAGCCTGAACTTCATAAGGAGCCTCTGAACTATGAGTTTGTAAAACCGTCAACAAGAAACTATAAAGACTAAGAAAAGTAATAACAATATGGATTTAACATTAAAAGTTTGGCGTCAGAAAAACGCAAAGGAGAAGGGTCAATTAGAGACATATCAAGTTAAGAATATCTCTCCTGACAGCTCATTCTTGGAGATGATGGATATCCTTAACGAGCAATTGATTAAGGAGAATATCGATCCTGTAGCAGTGAATAAGGGCTGCAAGTCGAGCGGTCCTGTAAGTTTCGACCACGACTGTCGTGAGGGTATCTGCGGAGCTTGCTCACTATACATCAACGGTAGGGCTCATGGTCCGGACAATGATATCACAACTTGTCAGTTGCATATGCGTAAATTCAAGGATGGTGATACAATTGTTATCGAGCCTTGGAGAAGTGCAGGTTTCCCTATCATCAAAGATTTGGTGGTAAACAGAAATGCATTTGACCAGATTCTTCAGGCAGGCGGATTCGTTTCAGTTAATACCGGTGGTGTTCCAGACGGTAACGCTATTCCAATTCCTAAGAAAGATGCAGATGAGAGTATGGATGCTGCCTCTTGTGTAGGTTGTGGTGCTTGTGTGGCTACTTGTAAGAACGGTTCTGCAATGTTGTTCGTTTCGGCAAGAGTAAGTTCATTGGCACTTCTTCCTCAAGGTAAAATTGAGGGTGCAAGAAGAGCAAAAGCTATGGTTGCCAAAATGGATGAGTTGGGCTTTGGAGCTTGTACAAACACCCGTGCATGTGAAATGGAGTGTCCTAAAGGCATTTCAGTATCAAATATTGCACGTTTGAACAGAGAGTTCCTTTGTGCAAAACTTAAAGACTAATACATACGGTCAATTATAAGGAGTGAGGCTGGCCAATGGTCAGCCTTATTCTTTTGTAGTGCGCCTATTTTGGTTGTTTGTGCATCAATCGGGTAATCTTTGTATCTGTAAACCGTTTTTTATTTATATTTGTAGAATTGTAATTAACTGTTTCAATTATGGAGTTTTTCGCAATTTCCAATAATATTCCAGTATTCATTTCCGACACAAAGAAGGGAGACCAGACTCTGATTCTGCTTCATGGTTATTTGGAGACTCACTATATCTTTTCGGAATTCGTGGAGCTTTTAGAGAAAAAATACAGGGTAATATCCATTGATTTGCCAGGACATGGTCTGTCGGGTTCAAATGATGATGTGAACAGTATGGAATTTTCTGCCAAAGTGGTGGTTGAGGTAATGGATAAGTGCAATGTTGAGAAGGCTTTTATTGCAGGTCACTCAATGGGCGGTTATGTGGCTCAGGCTTGTTATCAGGCATATCCTCAAAGATTTAAAGGGTTGATATTGTTAAACTCTGTTCCGTTTCCCGATTCAGAGGAGAAGAAGGCCGACAGGGAGAGGGAGATATCTCTCATACAATCGTCGATGTTGGGCAGAATAGCAGAAATAAGTATTCCAAGAATGTATGATCCGGAGAGCTTGCGCAGGTTTGATGATAAAATACAGGAGACAATAGAATTGTGCGAAATGCATGATCCAAAGGGAATTGTTGCCTCATTGCGCGGCATGATGCAGAGGAGTGATTATACAGATTTCATAAAATCTTTGAAAGCACCGCTTGCCCCTGCCCTATTTGTTTTTGGCGATAAGGATAAGTTCAATCCAATTGAGCGTGTTAATGAAATTATAGGGCAATTTCCGGATGTTGAGTCAAAAATTATAGAGAATACAGGGCATAACTCTTTTATTGAGCAACCCGACAAGACATTGGAGATCGTTTCGGAATTTATAGAGAAGTATAAATAGAAAAAACTGCCTCAACGGGCAGTTTTTTTATCTCTGGGATCTCTCTTTACCACAAGAAGTTGTCGAAAGGCCAGCGGCCTGCATGAATTTCTGCAACCATTTTGTAAAGGTCGTTGCGGAGTTTGTCTATATGCAGTTTCTCTCTTGCAGAGATGAATATCGCCGGTGTATTTTCCTTATACATCCATGAGTGTTTAAGCTCTTCTAAAGAGTAATTCTCCGGTCTCTTCTCCTCAATTGAGAATTCGTCGGGCTCTACATATTTATATGCGTCTATTTTATTGAATACCATAAATGTAGGCTTCTCCCCCGCCCCTATTTCCTGAAGAGTCTGCTTTACAACTTTTATCTGCTCTTCAAAGTTTGGGTGGGATATATCCACAACGTGCATTAGTATATCTGCCTCCCTTACCTCATCAAGTGTGCTTTTAAATGATTCTACAAGCTGGTGAGGCAATTTGCGGATAAATCCTACAGTATCACTCAACAGAAAAGGGACATTTTCTATAACAACTTTTCTTACTGTTGTATCGAGTGTTGCAAAGAGTTTGTTTTCGGCAAAGACATCACTTTTGGCGAGCAGGTTCATAAGGGTGCTTTTGCCGACATTTGTATATCCTACGAGTGATATTCTCACCATATTGCCCCTGTTTCCTCTTTGTGAGGCCATCTGTTTGTCTATTTTCTTCAATTGCTCTTTCAGCCTGCTTATTTTGTCGAGAATGATACGGCGGTCGGTCTCGATCTGGCTTTCACCGGGACCTCTCATTCCGATACCTCCACGCTGTCTCTCCAGGTGGGTCCACATTCTGGTAAGGCGTGGCAGAAGGTATTGGTATTGGGCAAGTTCCACCTGTGTTTTTGCGTATGCTGTTTTGGCCCTTTGGGCAAAGATGTCGAGGATAAGGTTGGTTCTGTCCAATATGCGGCAATTGAGTTCCCTTTCAAGGTTTCTGAGTTGGGATGGAGAGAGTTCATCATCAAAAATAACAAGGTCTATCTCGTTTTCAATAAGATATATCTTTACCTCTTCAAGTTTTCCTGTTCCTATGTATGTTTTTGAGTTGGGCCTGTCGAGTTTTTGGACAAATCTTTTTGCTTCTACAACTCCGGCTGTTTCGGCCAGAAATTGCAGTTCGTCGAGATACTCCGTAACCTGTTCTTCTGTATTGTTTGATGTAATTACTGATATGAAAACTGCTCTCTCCATTGGGATTCTCCTAATATTATTGCTTAAAAAGTCTTATAAGTACAAAAGTATAACTTATCTTTGTACTTACACTAAAACTTTTGTATATGAGAAGAAAATTTTTTATTTGCAGTGCTTTGTTTCTGTTGGGCGTAACACTGTCGGTTTCAGTTGTGCATGCACAAACAAGGATGCGTGATTATGGTATAAAGACCGGTATCTTTAAAACCGGAGAGTATAATGCCATTACAGATGTTCCCGGTGTTACGGTTGGTCATGTAACCAAAATTCAGGGAGAGGATATGCGTACCGGTGTAACGGCTATAATTCCTCATCAGGGAAATATATTCAAGAATAAGGTTCCAGCAGCAATATATGTCGGCAATGGCTTTGGAAAACTTGCCGGAGTTACTCAGGTTCAGGAACTTGGAAATATTGAGACACCAATCATTCTCACAAATACTTTAAATGTGGCTGAGGGTATAAGCGGTCTTGTAGAGTATACATTGGCTCAGCCTGGAAATGAAAATGTGAGATCTGTTAATGCTGTTGTAGGTGAGACTAATGATGGAGGTCTTAACAATATACGTGCAAGATATATTACAAAAGAGGATGTTCTGGAGGCATTGAAAAAGGCTACATCAGGCCCTGTGGAAGAGGGTTGCGTGGGTGCCGGCACAGGTACTGTAAGTTTTGGTTTTAAGGCCGGTATAGGAACATCTTCGAGGGTACTGCCTAAGAGTCTTGGCGGTTACACTGTGGGAGTGCTTGTACAATCCAATTATGGTGGAGTGTTGGAGATTGCCGGTGTTCAGATTGGTCAGCTTCTGGAGCATTATCAGTTTCAGAAAAATGTTATGCAGGATGTAGATGGTTCTTGTATGATGGTTGTAATAACTGATGCTCCTGTAGATGCCCGTAATTTGGAAAGAATGGCCAAACGGGCAATGATGGGATTGGCCAAGACCGGAGGTATTGCATCTAACGGAAGTGGTGATTATGTAATTGCAATGTCTGTTTGTCCGGAAAATCTGATAAATGAAGATACAAAAAGCTACAAACCTGCTGAATTGCTTCATAATGATGATATGAGCGCCCTCTTTCTGGCAACGATAGAGGCTACTTCGGAGGCGTTGTGGAATGCTTTGTTTGCTGCAAAAGATATTAAAGGATATAATGGTAAAGAGGTAAAAGCCTTGCCAATTGAGAAAGTTGTAGAGTATATCAAAGCTGCTGAAGTAGAGAAATAAGGGCTATTGTAAGCTACCCCCCCCCCCCCTTAACAGGGAATGGTACAGGGGGAAGCTTATATCATCCACCCAAGCAATTCTTCAATGCCCTCGGTTCAGCTGCCATCTCGTGAAATTTCAGAATTGCTTGGAAGAATTTTAAAAGAGGACGATTTGCTTGTTGCAGAAAAAAAGAGCACCAGTAAATATTAATCTATTGGCGCCCTAATTGATTCATTACTATTTTACCTAATGTTTTCTATATCTGCAAAAATTGGGAGTGTAAAATAAACTGTATCAAGTTATTTCACACTCCCAAGTACATTATTGTTTCACATCTTCAATTTCTAAATCAGGGGGAGGAAGAATCGTATCTCTTACACAATAATTTGTATAAATCTCTTCTTTACAATCTTTATATCTAATTTTCACAGAAATGTTTTTATAATTTTCTGGCTCAAAACAAATTTCAACTCTTTCTTCTTTAGATGTTGCTATAATTCCACTAAGCATATTGTTATAT
>JAZNEW010000021.1:0-30341 GCA_045588775.1 Candidatus Egerieisoma sp.
TTTCAATATAGTTCACACTAAAACCATTTTCAAGCATATGCATATACTTCAACCGTGCTGCATAATCATGAATTTTTCTCTTTTTATACATAACAAAACCCCGAAAGTTTTTTGTCTAACTTTCGGGGTTCATGTCAATTCCGGCCCGGTCTGTGACATTCCGAATTTGGCGTTCAGTGCGAACGAGAATCCGCGGGATGCCTTTGCATTAGCCACATTGGATTCGGCATTGAGAAGACTAAGTTCGTTAGTGAGGCTGAAACTGGAATTGCTGAGTGACTTTTCCATCACCAGGTCATACTCCATCTGGATGTTCGGAAGCTCGTCGGCAATCTCCGGAAGGATTTCGAATGACTCGTCATATCCGAGCAGGGAATTCAGCGTCATCTGTGCTTCACGAACCTGCTCTGCTGATTCATTGATCGCTATGCTGTCGTTGAGCATCCTGAGCTCGAGCTGAAGATATTCCGCTCTGGTAACAGAACCCAGCTGCATCCGTTCCCGGGCTATCGTGAGCATATTGCCGGAGTTCTCGAAGTTGCCGATGCTTATGTTGTTATTAACTTTGGCAAGCAGAAGGTTGTGGTAGGCATATACGGCATCAACAGTGATCGATTCCATTCTTTCGAGGTATTGCCTCTTGCCCTGTTCATATTCCTTCGGCTCTATCTTCTTGTCCCATTTGAACTGGTTATATGTGAAGAGCGGCTGGTAATATGAAACCGTAACAGGTCTTGAATACCAGGTCAGACTCTTGTTCATTCCAAACTGGTCAATTCGCGAAAGATCTGATGCTACAGAAAGAGTACCGCCTGTGAATGTGATGTTCTGGTTGATCTGCAGGCCGACTCCATTCTGGAGATTATTCGAACTGACGTAATTGAGCGTTCCGTCTTCCGGATTCTGAAGCAGTGTCAGTGAACGGTCAAAGTTCATAAGGTTGCCATACATATAAAAGGAGGGCAGCCTGCTCGCCTTATATGAACGGTATGCCCAATAGGTAGAAATGAAGGCCTGTCGGGCCTCAAGCGCTTCCACTGATTGATTGCGGGCTGCGTGAATGGTCTCCGACAGGTTCATTGTCTGCTGACCTCTAAGGGACAGTGTAGACAAGATTGTCAGGAAGATTATGGCTGTTACAATAGGTTTCATTTATGGTTGGGCATAGTTGTTTTTTCTACGGAAAAACGAGCATGCCCTGTGCCAAAAGTGTTAAGATATTGATGTGTTGAGAGTTGTGATTTTAGGTAAAATTTTAAAGTGTAAAGAAATCTTACACTATTGTAAAGTAGATGGCCAGGGTTAATAGTTTTGCCAAATTTTCCTTGAAACTTATTTATTTTTTATTAGTTTTGCGTAAGATTTGGCAAAATGACAGGATTTTTAGATAAATTTCATGAATTGAAGATATTTACTCTTGATGATGCAACACGTATCATCAAGAGTAAAACTTATGCAATGACGATACTGAGGGGATACATCGACGAGTCTCTGATTGTCAAGATCCGCAGGAATCTGTATGGTGTAACAAATCTTGCAACCAAGCATATCGAGGCAAATCGTTATGAAGTAGCGTCAGCATTGACTCCAACTGCATATGTTGCATACCATTCCGCATTAGAGTTCTATGGTGTGGCAAATCAGGTTTTCAATACTATGTATGTAGCAAGTGAAAGCCGATTCAACAGTTTTGAGTTCGACGGACTTTCATATATGTATGCTAAAAGCCCGACAAACGTAGGGATTGAAACACCAATAATGTCATACGGAATAAGAGTCACCAGTTTGGAAAGAACTGTAATCGACTGCATTGACAGGATTGACAGGTGCGGAGGATCGGAAGAAATGCTTCAGTGTTTCGGAATGATAATGCATATCAGTGAAGCCAAGATGATGGAAGTTCTTGCAAGTTATGACAAGGCCACTCTTTACAAAAAGGTTGGATTTGTTCTGAGCAGGTTCAGGAGCCGATTTAATATCAGTGATGATTTCTTTGAGACGTGCAAGGAAAGAGCAAATGTGGGCTCTAAAGCACTCACATCCTACGAGGATTGTACTGAATATGACAGGGAATGGAATATCTCATATCCTGACACGTTTAATTCATTCGACTATTAAAGAGTATGAGGGCATACAATAGGATAGAACTGGAAAAGGTGGCCAGAGAGACCAGCTTCATAAGGGATAATCTTGAGAAGGTGATCCGATTAAGCAACATTCTGGAATTTCTCGTGTCGAATGACAAACTGAAAGGGAAAGTGGTCCTGAAGGGAGGAACAGCTATCAATATGACTGTGTTTGATATGCCTCGCCTGTCGGTTGATATTGACCTCGATTATTGCATCAATTCAGACAAGGATACAATGATGGCAGACAGGGCTGTCATAGGGCAGGAGATTCTCGGGCATATGCAGTCCAACGGATATACTCTTCATCCGTCAAGCAAGAATACGCATGCTTTAGATTCGATGGTGTTCAGTTACCTTAACGCCGGTGGAAATAACGATAACATCAAGATAGAAATCAATTATATGATGAGGACTCATATTCTTGAGCCTCTGACAAGGAAAACATCTGTTCCTTTTATTGAAAAGGTTGATGTCTATGCATTGTTGCCTCTTGAGCTGTTCGGCAGCAAGATAAAAGCTTTGATTGAAAGAGCTGCTCCGAGAGATATGTATGATGTCAATCGTATGGTTAAACAGAAGATTTTCAAGGATGATCAGATGGATATGCTCCGTAAGATAGTCGTATTCTATCTTGCTGTCGGAGGAAAGAACAAACCAGCAAAGGAGTATTCTTTTGAAAGAATCCGGAATATCAGGTTTCCTCAGATCAAATCTGCCTTAATTCCGGTATTGAAAAAAACAGAGAAATTTGACTTTGAGGAGGCTAAGGCAAACGTAGTATCGTTCTTGTCAAAACTCCTTACATTAGGAGATGCAGAGAAAAATTTTATAGATTCATTTAATCAAGGAGAATATAAACCCGAACTTCTGTTTGATGATGGTGAAATCATTGAAAGAATCAAGGAGCATCCGATGGCTTTATGGAAGATAAACGAAGTTGAGTGATTATGGCAAAGAGCAAAGCAAAAATATTGGTTGTGGATGACAACAACGGCATCAGGGCGGCACTCGGACTGCTTCTGCCGATGCATTTCGCACAAGTGGAACTGATTCCTTCGCCGAAGGAACTGGTGAGCAGGCTTGCTGACTTCCGTCCGGATGTGGTGCTGCTTGATATGAACTTCCATACCGACATCAATACAGGCAACGAGGGGCTCTTCTGGCTTTCTGAAATCAAGAAACGCAGTGCAGAGGTAGAAGTTGTTCTCTTTACTGCCTATGCCGATATCCAGCTTGCTGTCGAGGGAATGAAGCGCGGTGCATTTGACTTCATTGTCAAACCGTGGGATAATGAGAAGCTGATTGAGATTCTGAAAGCTGCATACGCGAATCGCAGCAAGGAGGCTCGTGAGGTTTCTGGCTCTCCTGTTTCTTCTGTCAAGATGCACTGGGGTAATGGAGCGGCAATGACAGCCATTCGCAGAATAGTAGAGAAGATATCCATTACTGATGCTTCTGTACTTATCACCGGAGAGAACGGAACCGGCAAGGATGTGCTGGCTGGTGAGATTCACCGCAGATCCGACAGAGCGTTGAAGCCTATGGTCTGCGTCGATGCCGGAGCGCTGACCGAGACTCTTTTCGAGAGCGAGCTGTTCGGTCATGTGAAGGGTGCCTTCACTGATGCGCACGCAGATCATGTCGGTAAATTTGAGCAGGCAAATGGAGGAACTCTTTTCCTGGATGAGATAGGGAACATCCCTCTTCATCTTCAGGCAAAACTGCTCAGAGCGATTCAGAACAAGACCATTACAAGAGTCGGAGATTCCAAGTCTATCCCTGTTGATATCAGGCTTATCTGTGCGACGAACAAGAATCTTGAGCAGATGGTGAATGACGGTAAGTTTCGTGAGGATCTTTATTATAGAATAAATACTATGCACCTGCATCTGCCGGCTCTTCGTGAAAGAACTGATGAGATTGTTCCGCTGGCCAATATGTTTATCGTCAAGTATGCGGAAAAGTACCGCCGTCAGGTTACTGGGCTTACCTTTGAGGCGGAACAATTGCTGAAAGGTCAGTATTGGAGAGGTAATATCCGTGAGTTGCAGAACTGTATCGAGAAGTCCGTGATTCTGTCTGACGGAGAGAGCTTGGGAATCAATGATATTGAGTTGCCGCAGAGCAAAGTGGCTGCGGAATCGGTGGCAGTATCAGCTGTCGATACCTTGGAAGAAACAGAAGAGAAAGCCATCAGGGCTGCAATGTCAAAGTTCGGAGGAAATCTTTCGATGGTAGCCAAATCATTGCAGATCAGCAGACCGACCCTTTATGCCAAGTTGAAGAAATATAATATATGACTTGATCGGGGATCTTTACTATGACAAATTTAACCATCATATTGATTATTCTGGCAGCGATAGTGATATCGTCTACCATTGCTTCTTTATTCACTTCACGAAAGATGAGGACGAAGGTGACATATATGCTGGATGCTCTTGAGGATAAGGAACTGAACTTCAGGTTCGATGAGAGCAGATTGAGAGGAAGGACATTCAACAGGACTCTTAACCGTCTTCGTAATATCTTCGATAAGGAACGCCACGAGATCATCGAGCAGGAAAAGTACTTTGGACTGATGCTCGATCATGTCAAGACAGGCATTGCGGTAATCGAAAAAGATGGTCGTGTTGCTTATTGCAATAATACAGCACTTAATCTGCTTGGCATCGCCGCTTTCGGCCATATAAGGCAGCTCCGCGCAGTGAGCGATTCGCTGTATGAGTCGTTCCAGACTATTACTATTGCAGACGGTAATGAGGAAAGGGCCAGTTATTACAATGAGAGCGGAAAGATGACAATCTCCTTGACAGCGTCTGAGGCTACTATCGGTAAGGATACCGTGAAAATCATCGCTTTTAATGACATAAGCAACGAGATTGCAGAGAATGAGCAGCAGTCATGGTCAAAACTTATCAGGGTTCTGACCCATGAGATTATGAATACCATTACGCCTATTGCTTCGCTCAGTGATACATTGCTGACCTTCGATGGTGTAGATGAAGACATCAAGAATGGTCTCAGCACCATTTCAGAGTCTTCGAAGGGCTTGATCAAATTCGTGGACTCATATAGAAATCTTACACGCGTGGCTCCTCCTGTAAAGAAAGCGTTCTATTTCAAGGAACTTGCCGAGAGGGTTATCAGTCTGACCAGAGATCAGGCTGCGATGAGCGGAACTTTATGCACTTATGAAGAGCTTTCAGATGATGTTATACTATATGCTGACGAAGTTCAGATCACGCAGATCCTTATCAATCTTGTAAAGAATGCTATTCAGGCAGACGCCAGAAATATCAGAATAACCACACAGATTACTCCTTCTGAGCAGACTGTTATCAGCGTGACCAACGACGGCCTTCCTATCAGCCGCGAAAGCCGGGATGAGATCTTCGTTCCATTCTTCACGACAAAGCAGGAGGGTACCGGCATCGGCCTGAGTCTCTCGCGTCAGATCATGCGTCTGCATAACGGCACGCTGACCCTCACCAAGAGTGACGAAAAGAGTACAGTATTTACGCTTTTGTTCCGGTAGTCTGAATTTCCCTTTCTTTTTATCCAATACCACCAACCATTTTTGGCAACATCCCCGGAAAGGGTACAATACAAGCAACATTAAAAAACCAGACGGCCCGATTGTTGGGCCGTCTGCGATGACAAGGAGGAAGTTCCCTCCTGATGTAATACTATATCACTTAAAAAATTACTCAGCCAATGTAACTGTAAGGGTTTTGATTCTCACTTGTCCTGCCTCCATAATTGCTGTGAAAGGATTTGCTGATCCGTTCCATGTGATGGTTGTACCACTTGGAGAGGCAGTTGCATCACCAACCTTAATATCGTATGTATAGTTTGAACCTGTAGTCTCAATAACGACTTTAGTTACAGCTTTACCGTTTGTTGAAGCAATTGTCATTGCAGAGCCTTTGTACACGCGGATATGGTCTGCATCCGGAGTTCTTGCAACATTTGTATTATTGTATTGGTAGTATGATACTGTTATACCTTTGTCTGTTGCCGAATATCCGTCGCCATATGTTGCATGAGTTGCAGCAGCCCATGACTGGTTGTCTGAACCCAATGTCCACACAATCTCTGCACCGGAGCCTTCACCGCTGCCTTCGCCTTCGCCACTGCCGTCACCGCCAGACTGTCCGGCCTCATGCGAGATATAGTATGCAGGACCTCCAACTTGAGCAGTACCTTTATACTCTGTACGTGTTCCGATAATAACCACTTTGTCACCATCCTTCAAGCCCAATGAAGCAAATGACTTATCATTTTTGGCTACAGGAGCTTTTGTCAGACCATATACATAAACAGAAGCGCCGCTCTCATCAACAAGGTCAAAGTTTCCATACACCTCAGCATTGTTGTATGTACCATTCTGAAGGTTTGCAATAGTTCCGGTAAGTTTGTAATATGTATCACCCACAGAGGCTGCAAGGAAATCAGCAATTGTAGACTCAGTATATGAAGTGTGTGATTCATAATATGCAGGGACACTGTTATAGCCTGCTTGAGGAGAACCGTTGTAAGATGATTTTGTGCCAACTACAGTTAAAATATCACCCACTTTAAGGCCGAGAGATGCAAATGACTTGTCATTTTTCTCTACGGCTGTTGCTGTAACACCATAAATATACACCTCGCCTGTTGCGTCTTCAAGATAGATATTGCCGTAAGTCTCATTTACAATACTCTTGATCTTTCCTGTCAATCTGTACAATGCAGGGCCATCCTCGAGTTTCAGGAAGTCTCCAACAGAGATATCAACAATAGAGCCCTCCTGTTTTACTGAAGTTGTAACAGTTGATGAAACATCACCTTTAGAAGATGTGAATGAAACGGTTGCAGTACGCAGGCCTCCGGCATTGTTTCCTGCTGAGAAGGAAATTCTTGTTGTATCGCCATCCGGTCTGATAGTTCCCATATTCAGCCATGATTTGGCAGCATCATCAATCTCAACTTTAAAGCTTTCACCCTTGTAGGCAAGAGCTATCTCAAACTCACCACCCTCAATAGGCAACTCTACCTCAGATGGAGTGGCCGACACCAAAGAAGCAACATGCGACACATAGTAACCGCCCATTACCTCAATAAGGCCATTGTAAGAGCCTCTGTAACCACGCAATGTAACAAGATCGCCCTCGCTAAGACCCAACTTCTCCATCGCACCATATTCTCCGCCGAGTTTATCATACAAACCATAAACATATACAGAACCTGTAGCATCTGTTATGTCAAAGTTTCCGTAATATGCGTTTTTGATATTCGAAACAGTACCTGTGAGTTCGTAATATATGGTTGCATCTTCTGCCGCAGCATTAAACTCAGCAACAGTTATTTTGGCAGGCTCTACAGGTTTCTTTGCAGGATCGCCAGCCTGTATAATATCAATTACAGCAGAAGCCTCCAGTACACTGAATGTAACAGTGCCTGTTCTCTCAGCAGCCAAAGTACCGTCGGTATCCAAGTTATCTGCCACTGAAATCTCTACACTCATATTTCCTGTTCCATAATTAGGTGTTACTGTAATCCATTCAGGAGCAGCGGCAACCCAGTCGCCATCAGAAAGGATCGATACAGTCTGCACTGCACCACCCTCTCCGTCGAAGTTCAATTCAGGCACATCAGCCCTGATGGATTGGCCCATCGGTTCAGCATCATTCTCACAAGCTGTAAAAGAGATTGCTGCAAATGCCATCAAAAGGTATAATAAATATTTCTTCATATTCAGTTTCGTTTAAAAATTAGCTAATGTGGCCAAAATTAGAATGTTAGTCTAAAGCCCAATTGACATCTCCATCTCGACATGAAATCACTGGTATACAATGTCTTTGGATTGAACTTGTATGTAGGGGTCATATTGCCACTGGCATCTTTGGTCAGACTTGGAACATCCAGAATCTGCAAATTGTATGCGCCGGAATAGTAAACGCCCCACTCAGGATTGAACAAATTGCTGAGATTAATGAAATCTACAATAAATTGAAGTTTTCTGCCATTCTCCTTATCATACATGAAATCCTGGGCAATATGCAAATCGAAATGGTGCTCAAAATCACCTATACCGGCATATCTTTCAGACCATTGGCCTCTATTTGAGCTCAGATATTTGTCGTTTCTGATAAATGACTCAAATTTGGCTGCATCTGTAGGGTTTGCCCAATTCATCATACCAACCTCCTGCTCTGTAGGTATATACATCAACGAGTTACCCTTCTGGCCGTCGCCGTTGAATCCGGTAGATGGAGACTCGTTCATCGAGTAAGAGAATCTCTGTCCGCTTGCACCCTCGTATGTAAGTGCAACTGTTGTCTTGAGGCCTCTGCCATATACAGGAGAGTTATATGAAACCATTGCCATCACTTTGTGAGGTCTGTCGAACAATGAGAAACCAAGCTCAGGAGCATTGGTATCAACTGAATAGTTATATTTCCAGTTTGAGTATGCTACCGAAGAGGTACCGTCATTTACAGAGTATGAATGGCCGAATGTATAAGAGGCCATCAAGTTAAGACCAAAATCAAATGATTTTTCAACTTGACCGCTGAATGAGTATGTATAACCCTTGTTTGTATTGTCCAAAGCTACAATTGCAGCATAAGACTTGTCGATTGTGTAATATGGAGCCACGCTGCCGGGATTCTCTGCTGCAGCAGTTGCATTCACACCATATACAACATTCTTGCTGGTAATTGCAAGATTCTTAAAGAATACATTGTTGAGAGTTTTCGAATACAACGCATCGAGTGTCAGTTTCCAGCCATTGTTGAACATCTGCTCATAACCCAGATTCACACGGAACACCTGAGGATATTTGAACTTCTTATCCAATGTATTGATGGTTGCACCGCCGGAAGCAGCTGCAATGCCGGTCTGTACAATATCTTCGTATGGTTTTGTGGTAAGAGGGAAATCTGCACCAGGAGAGTTTACAGTAACAGACTTCGACTCCATACCTGTATTATTATAGGCATTCGACAGCCATACAAAAGGCACACGACCTGTAAAGAGACCCGCACCACCTCTCAGCAAAGACTTGTGGTCATCATCCATAAACCAGCGGAAACCTACTCTTGGCGAGAACAATACTTTTGCACTTGGTATAGTGCCGACATACGCTTTATTTGCATTGGCAATCTCAGTTTCGTTATATGTAGGATTTGCGGTAGGCTTGTTCAAAAGAAGCGGCATATCCGCACGCAAACCGTATGTCAAAGTGAAGTTCCTGTTAGGTTTCCACTCATCTTGCACATATAGTCCAAACTGGGCAGCCCATGTAGTTGCACCCCAACGGGTATTGCCATCTGTCAATTCAGGATCTGCATATTTGTAGGCATATTTGTAGAAGTTGTTTGTGAAATAATCGGCAACTGTATTGAAATAGTAGCTTCCAAAAGCACCCTGCAAGAAGATATTGTAGAATTTGAAGAACTCATTATGGGTACCGATAGTGATATTGTGGTTGCCTTTGTAGATCGAAACGTTGTCGGTAATGGTATAGGCATCAGAACTCATGGCATTCGCTCCAGAAGAGAACTCTGTACCCAATGAGAATCCTATATTATCACCGTCGATATACATATTCGGGCCTGCGTAAGCAATTGAACGCTCATCCCTCACAAATACACTTGTTGCGCGGAACTCGTTTGACACATCATCCGAAATACGCGAGTTCAACTCCAATACAATGGTATTTGTTCTGTTCGACTGTTTGTAGGCCGAGCCATTGAATTTATATGAACTTGGGCTTGAGCTGTACTGGTCTGCAAAGGCATCCATAAACTGATAGCGCAACATCAATTTGTTATTGTTGTTGATATTCCAGTCCAAACGCAACATTGCATTGATCGAGCGGTCCTCCACCTGATGCTGTCCGTATGACTCACCTGTTTTGAAACCGAAAGTCTTTTCGTAGTGGTCAATCATGGCCTGAGCCATCTTTTCATTGAAAATATTGCCCAATGAGTTGCCGTCTGCATCAAAAACCTCTGCAGAGAGCGGTGTCCCGTTGAATGTTCCGTTTGAAGGGGAATCTACATCGGGATATGTCTTTTTGTAATACTCGCCACTTGCAAAAATGAAGAGTTTGTTCTTTACAATAGGAGCACCGATGGTAAAACCGTAGGTCTGCGAGAGCTGTGTATCATATTTCTCCCTGACATCCACATTGCCTGGGGTCTTACCAATCATATCCTGATTGTTGAAGTATGAATAGAACGAACCCTTAATTGTATTTGTACCCGATTTGGTAATTGCATTGATTGCACCGCCTGTAAAACCCGACTGGCGCACATCAAAAGGAGCTACTACAACCTGCACCTCCTCAATGGCATCCATCGAAACAGGGTTTGCACCTGTCTGGCCGCCGTTTGTACCGGAAGATGATAGGCCGAAGGCATCATTTGCAATTGCACCGTCGATCTGGAAACTGTTGTAACGGTTGTTTGAACCGGCAAACGAAATACCGCCATTCTTGCCCACAGATGCCTGTGGCGACAATTTCACAACATCATAAACACTTCTGTCGATTGTTGGGATAGACTCAACTGTCTGCAAGTTGAATGATGATGCAGCACCTGTCTGTGAAGATTTGAAAGAGCTCTCTCCCACAACAATGATTGCATCCAGCTCATTCGACGACTCCATCTCAACATTTACCTCAAATGGCTCACCGAGTTTCAGGTAGATATCATTATACTCTACTGTAGCCATTCCTATAAATGAAATCTGAACTTTGTAAGGGCCTCCGGTACGCATACCGTTAATTACAAAGCGGCCCTCATCATTAGCCGTAGCTACATATTGTGTACCCGAAGGCACATGTGTTGCAACGATTGTTGCACCAACCAACGACTCTGCCCCTTTCTCGCCAACATATCCGTTCATGCCGGATGTTGTTACCTGTGCAAAAGCGGAGCTTAGCACAAATAAACAGGCCAAAGTGGCAATAAAGCATCTAATAGTTTGTTTCATAAATAATTGAATAGTTTATTAATATTATTTTTATGGTTACCGATATATGTTACAATCACAATCCCCAAGATGAAACCGTTACTGTACCCTCAACGGCACTCTCAACAGAATCATCCAGATTATGGAAGAAATTAAAACCTGTAAGCTCCTCTATCGCCTTCACGGTTTTTGCATGTTTGGCCTCAACAGAAGAATCCGATACCGATTTGTTTTCAAACCAGAAGCCTATAGCAGAATAACCGCCATTTGCTGTATCAGACTTCTTGTAGCGCAATACCACTTTGAAATATGCTTTAGGTATAGCCACATTGTTTCCGCTATTATCTTTGATATACTCAATTGTAGCATCTGTTCTGGTTGTTGCAACAGCACCTGTTACCACATAGAGCGTATCACAGCCATTTGCCCAATTCCTCACATTTGTTTCGAGCTTGCCCCATAAACCCTGGTTGAAGTTGCTGTTCTGTGCAGTCATGTTTGTGAAGTAGAATGTAGATTTGCCGGCTGCAAGAGAGTGGCGTCTGTCGGCAAAAGGTATCTGGTGGCCTCTGTCGTAAGGAGAAACGCCCCAGCTCTTATTCAATACCGGCTGACATCTTTTTGGTACTTTAGGATCGAATGCCCACTCTTCTGCATCATCCCTGCTCACATTATTACGGCCTATGGCATCATACAATGTATAGGCAACCCATGTTGCATAGCGGTTGTTACCGTCGAGCAGATATGAATAGTTCCTTACACTCTCCCCATTCAGATCTGTATGGTGTGAGATATATGCAAACCCCTCCTGCTCTGTAATCTGCGGCAGTTCCAGCCACTTGTTCACCCTGTCGGAAACCAATGATTCATACGCATATTGTGTAATTGTGAGCGTAATGGTATTGTTGGCAACCTCTGTGCTTGTTGTCTTGAATGTTACAGTTGCGGTTCTTGTTGATGTGGTGCTTGGATTTTGGGTATAGCTTACTATTATCTCAGCGCCCGAATTTCCGCTTGTCTGGGAGAGCTGGAAATCAGGATTTGAACTGCTTGCTGTCCAGGCTACATTTGAAGCAAGAGTTACTTTTACAGAAGCACCCTCACCTGCCACCTTCAAATCTGTTGCACTTAATGCAAATTTTGGAGCCGATGCAAACCTTGCCCCTGTAAGGCCCGCATAATCACCCTTATCCGAAACCGATATCTGATATCTGCCATTGTTTACACCTGCAATTCCCTTTAATGTACCGCTGCCTTGAGGCACACTCTCTGCTGCGAATACTGCATATTTCGAAGAGAATATATCAAACAACTCTCCTGTCTTTGCCTCTATTTCAATACTTGTATGGGCATCTCCAACCACAAATGTTTTACTCAAGTCATCAGATGCCACCTGCACATCTTTAACAGCCACATATCTGCTCTCATAAGATCCGCTCAACAGCTCTGCTGCTGTAATCTCTTTTGCAACAGGAGCTTTTGTTCCCAATTTCTTTATATTTGCCAGCGGCAGTCCATTTACTTGCAGAGGCCCTCCATTATAAACCGACAGAACCTGATTTTTCAGTTCCACCTCAACTTCATCACCTCTTGCAAAATCGGTATTGTCGGCCGAGCAATAGAGCATTATGCCGGCATTGTCGTCTGACACAATAATGGCCTTGGCAGAAGTATAGTTGTTAAGTCCGCCCGAAGTATTTCTGCGATAATCACTTATAACAGTACCCGAAATTTTCAGATCTTCAGCTATTTTATAATCAACCCCCTCATACAGCTTGCGCACCTCTGATATGGCTGTATATCCAGCATACGGGCCATCATTGCCCGGGTCGTCATTGCCGGGATCGGAGGTTCCCGCATCCTGATAAACAACCATTGTAGCAGCTGTAGCCGCCGAAAATACCTTTACCTCGGCACTTCTGGCCTTGCCCTCATTCTTACCTACGGTAACACTGATTTTACCGTTGCCTTCACCCTTGTTAGGAGCTATTGTTATCCAGTTCATGTCTGTGGTGCCGGCATCATTGAGATATGTTGCTGTCCATGCCGTATTGGAGTTCACCACCACA
This sequence comes from Candidatus Egerieisoma sp., assembly GCA_045588775.1. Lineage (GTDB taxonomy): Bacteria > Bacteroidota > Bacteroidia > Bacteroidales > UBA932 > Egerieousia. Next base: position 13,160 of record JAZNEW010000021.1, read on the forward strand.
TCAACAGATGCACCATCTGCCGTTGCATTCAATTGGGACTGGCCCAAAGTTATTTTCTCTATAAACTCTTCGTTTGAGCAGGAAGATATAAAAAACACAAACGATAAAAGAACGAGTACAAATCTGGTATGTTTCATAAAGTTATGATATATCTTTTGACATACAAAAATATTAAAAAATACGATTTTTTCTGCTATCTTTGCGACCTAATTTAGATACTAGTGGAAAGATTTGACTGCTTGCAACCACGCTAAAAAATGCTAAAACGCTATCTGTCAAGCCTTTCTAAATAATTATTAACTCCTAAAATTATTTAGTTCATGTCTTATTTATTTACTTCAGAGTCTGTTTCAGAGGGACACCCTGATAAAGTTGCAGACCAGATTTCAGACGCTATTCTCGACGAATTCCTACGCCAGGACAGCGAGAGCAAAGTTGCTTGCGAAACTTTTGTAAGCACAGGACTTGTTGTGATTGGTGGTGAGGTACGCTCGGAGGCTTATGTTGATATCCAAAGTGTAGCCCGCAGGGTTATCAACAGAATAGGCTACACAAAAGCAGAATATATGTTCGACGGAAATTCTTGCGGAATCCTGTCGGCCCTTCATGAGCAGTCTCCCGACATCAACAGAGGCGTTGTTGTTGCCGATAAAGATGAGCAGGGCGCAGGCGACCAGGGCATGATGTTCGGATACGCATGTACCGATACCGAAGAGTATATGCCGCTTCCGCTCTATCTGGCACATCTTGCATTGGTTGAGTTGGCCGACATCAGAAAAAACACCAGCCTCATGCCTTACCTGAGACCGGATGCAAAATCCCAGTTCACAATCGAATACACAGATGATCATGAGCCTGTGAGAATACATACAATTGTAATCTCCACACAACATGATGAGTTCGACAATGACCAGGCAATGCAGGCGCGCATAAAGAGCGATATCAAAAATATCCTTTTGCCACGCATGATTGCCAAACTTCCGGCTGAGACACAAAAACTCTTTAAAGATGATTTCATCCTCTTTGTCAATCCTACAGGCAAATTTGTAATCGGCGGCCCTCATGGAGATACCGGCCTTACCGGAAGAAAGATTGTTGTGGATACATACGGCGGAAGAGGAGCCCATGGCGGTGGAGCATTTTCGGGAAAAGATTCATCTAAAGTAGACCGTTCTGCAGCATACGCAGCACGCCACATTGCAAAAAATCTTGTTGCAGCAGGCGTTGCCAAAGAGGTACTGGTACAGCTCGCCTACGCTATCGGTGTTGCCAAACCTGTAAGTATCTTCATCAATACACGAGGCACAGCACTCATCAATAAGACCGATGGGGAGATCGCAAAAACTGTTGGCGAAATCTTCGATTTGCGTCCTGCAAAAATTGTTGAAAGATTTGGCCTTACCAATCCTATATTCGAAGCTACCGCAGCATACGGCCACATGGGCAGAAAACCTTATACTCAAGAGGTTGAAGTTATTGAAAATGGCCAGAAAGTTACCAAGGAGGTACAATTCTTCGGCTGGGAAAGACTTGATGCTGTTGAGCAGATAAAGAGTGCTTTTGACATTTGCTGATCGGGCTATGAAAAAAAACTATAAAGTAGCAGGACATCTCTTCAGCATAGAGGCAAGTTCTGATGCATTCTTCTGGAACAAGACAGAGGAGAATTACGGACCTTTCGAAACTCAAGAGAGCGGCAGGTCCGTTTTCTCATTGTCTGTCTGTGATGATTTTGATATAACAGAACGCACCCTTGTATTCAGCAACAGAGATTCTGTTGAAGAGGGATTCATTACCATAAATATCTACAACACAGAGGATGGCTACTTTTTTGAGTTCACCCAACCATTCTCTCTGCAGACAAATGGAAAGCTTTTTATAGATACCGGCACCATGTGTGCAAAAATAGCACTCAGCGGTACAAAGGCCGAACAGTTCAACACGCTCAATACTGCAGCCAATTTCTGCTTTATGGTTGCCACATCCGGCTCAGACACATTGCTGGCCCACTCATCTACAGTTATATACAGGGGCAAGGCCTATATGTTCTTGGGCAAGAGCGGCACAGGAAAAAGTACCCATAGCCGCATGTGGCTCAATGCAATAGATGGAGTGGAGCTGCTGAACGACGACCATCCCGTAATAAGGATTGGCAACGATGGAACCGCTACCGCCTACGGCTCTCCATGGAGCGGAAAAACAGCCTGCTACAAAAATCTCCAGGCCCCCATTGGAGGCATCATACGCATAAGCAGAGCTCTATATAACAGAGCCCGCAGGCTCTCCCCTATAGAATCATACGCCTCAATTATGCCGAGCTGTCCCAATCTGGTATGGGAGAAGAGATTTGCAAATGAAAAACACAATACATTGCAGAGAATAATAGGCTCTGTGCCTTGCTGGGTTATGGAGTGCCTGCCCGAAGAGGAGGCTGCAAGAGTCTGCTGCAAAGCTGTTGCCAAAGAATAATACCTTACCATGACAATAAGAAAGAGTGCCAATACAGAACTGCTCCTTCACGAAGCAACCAGACTTGTTTCGGAGGGCAAAAGAGTTGTTATCAGGGTAAAGGGCAACAGCATGCTCCCTTTTTTGAGGAATGAAAAAGACTCTGTTGAACTCGATAAAGCAACAGATTTGAAATGCGGAGACATTGTGCTCGCCTTTGTGGAAAACCGCAGGTTTGTACTTCACCGTATAATAAAAACAGATGGCAACAAAGTTGTCCTGATGGGCGACGGAAATCTGAAAGGGTGTGAATTATGCACAATTCCGGATATTAAAGCAAAAGCTGTAAAGATTATAAAAGAGGTTAAAAATGGCACAAAACAGATAGACTGCACCGCCACTGCCCATTTGAAAAGAGCCTGTCTGTGGAGAAAATTGCTGCCAATAAGAAGGTATCTTCTTGCCATTTACAAAAGAATATTATAAATTGCACATTATGAAAATTATAGAAGGTTTTGTACTGCGCGACATTATGGGACAGGCCGCCATCATCGGAGAGGGAACCGGCCAGGTTGATTTCAACAAACTCATAACACTCAACTCAACAGCCGCATTCCTTTGGAAATCGGTTGAAGGTAAAGATTTTGAAATAGAGACTCTTGCCAATCTGCTTGTAGAGAAATATGGTATTGATATGGATATGGCTACAAAAGATGCCGCCAATATCGCTGCAAAGTGGATTGAAATAGGTATTGTACAATAAGAAACTGTTCCAGTTCCGGCGATGGGAGAAAACGGGAGAAATCTGCTTGCACTTTTAAGGAGCGCCTTTTGGGGCACAACCGCCCGGCTTGAAGGCTCTCCTGATTGGAACGCCATTCTCAAACTGGCTTCACAACAGACAGTTCTGGGAATTACGGCCTCCGCCATACAACAGCTCCCGGCAGAAAACCAACCCGGCAAAGAGGTTATAGGCAAACTGCAGGCATCGCTGTTCAGAATAGTTTCGGCCCACCCTTTCCTGAACAACAGGCTGTCCGAAACAATAGCAATCCTTGAACTACACAAAACAGCTGATACAGTTCCAGGCATCTTTGCCGGCAGACGCTTCAGGCAATGGAGCAGGGAGCATCTTTTTGGAGCCAATCTGCGCAAAGTTGAAATTGCCGGCACAACGGTAAACCTCCCTCCATATAATTTTGATGCCATATACATCCTCAACCATATCTGGCACCATTTCATTGCCGGAGGAATAGGCTTGCGACAAATCTGCGACTGGGTTCTCTACCTCCATAAATTCCACAATGAGATAGACCATTCACTTCTGAAATCAGACCTGAAATCATTTGGGCTGCTACGTGTATGGAAGATTTTTGGAGAGCTGGCTGTACGCCATTTGGGTTTGCCTGCAAACGAATGTCCGCTATACTCAGAAAATTACTGCAAAGCGGCAGAGCGTCTGGCTGATATAATTTTAATGGAAGGCAATTTTGGCCGTCATGCCAAAGTAAGAAACACACCAAGACCCCAAGGGTATGCTGCAGGGAAATTGCACTCGTTCAGAATTAATGCAAAACGATTTTTGTATATAGTCTCTGTGGCGCCTTATGATGTTGTCAAAGCATGGATCTGGTCATTGATAAGCGGAGTTATACACTTTTTTAAAGGACTGCATGAAAACAACTGATTGCATAAAATGGATATGGCACTCCTCCAAGGGAGTACGGGGCAGGATAGCCCTCTCTGCCCTCACCGGCATTCTATATATCTGTGCTTCGATGGCATTTGTGTGGTTCTGCAAGGAGCTGATTGATATTGCCATTGCAGGAGAGAAATCGGCCCTGAATCCCTATATTGCCGGAATGGTTGCATGCCTGCTGCTCCAGGTTCTCTTCTCTGCCATAGAGACCGGATTGAACAACCTCTGCGATGTAACACTAAAGAACAGAATGCGTTACAAACTCTTCACAAGTCTCATGGAGAGCCGATGGTTAGGTAAGGAGAGTTTCCACACCGGCGAATCGATGAACCGTATCATGGAGGATGTGCGCATAGTCTCCGACTCCATCACCAAATCTGCACCTGCAATAATCACCGCCTCGGTGCAGTTTGTTGCGGCATTTGTTTTCCTCTTCACTCTTCAGCCTGTACTGGCCTGGGCAATTCCGGGAGTTATGCTGTCGATGCTCATAATAAGTAAAAGCTATATCAAGAGAATGCGCAGGCTCAACAGCAACATACGCTCGAGCGAAAGTTCTCTCCATACACTTATGCAGGAGAGTCTGCAGCACAGAGTTACAATAAATACGCTCGAAAAGGGAGAATATATAAGCGATACTCTGCAAAACCGGCAACAGACCCTTTATGGCCATATTCTCGACAAGACAAAATACAGCATATTTACCAAATCATTTGTTCAGGCAGGATTTCTGGCAGGATATGCCACCGCCTTTTTGTGGGGAGTCTTTGGTATAAATGCAGGTACCATAACATTTGGAATGATGACCGCATTCCTGCAGCTTGCCGGTCAGATCCAACGCCCTATCATCAATATGGCCGGACAACTGCCCACACTTGTAAACAGCATAACATCGGCAGAAAGATTGTCTGATCTGTCATTGTTGCCAAAGGAAGAGAGCGGCAATCCAATTCTTATAGAGCATGGAGCCGGAATCTGTTTCAATAATGTTTCATACTCTTATCCTGGAAGTCCCCAACTGATTTTCAACAACTTCTCGCACGATTTCAAACCAGGCAGCACAACCGCGCTGATGGGAGAAACCGGAGCAGGAAAGAGTACCATGATGCGGCTGATTTTAGGATTGCTCCAGCCGCAAAGCGGTTCGGTATCAATCTACAACAGCTCCTGCAAGCTGCCTGTTTCGGCCCAGACACGCTGCAATATCATATATGTACCACAAGGGAATACCCTCATGAGCGGAACCATAAGGGAGAATCTGCTGCTTGGCGACCCTATGGCCTCAGAGGAGCAGATGCGCAAGGCTCTATACCTTGCAAATGCCGAATTTATATTTGATTTGCCCGACGGTCTGGATACTTTGTGCGGCGAAAAGGGCTCCGGACTCAGCGAGGGACAGGCCCAGAGGATAGCCATAGCAAGAGCGCTTCTGCGCAAAGGGGGAGTGTTGCTGCTCGACGAGCCCACCTCTGCCTTGGACAGCCAGACAGAAGAGACTCTTCTGCTGCGCCTTTCAAAAGAGCTCAACGGAAAAACCCTGATAATTGTAACGCATCGTCAGGCGGCATGCTCACTATGTAACGAAGTGATAAATATCTGAAAGCACGAAAACTTCTACTTGTAAGAGCCCTCTATTGCAAGTCTCAACTCTGTAATGCTGGCAACCCTCTTGATCTGTCCGTCACTTACAAAAGAGATGTTTCCAGTCTCCTCAGAAACCACAATAACAGTTGCATCGGTCTGCTCTGTAAGGCCCACAGCAGCCCTGTGACGCATTCCATATTGTGCAGGTATATTAGGATTCTCCGTTATGGGAAGGGTGCAGCGTGCAGCCACAATGCGGTTGTCGGCTATAACCATGGCACCGTCGTGCAATGGTGAATTTTTAAAGAAAATATTCTCAATAAGCCTTCTGTTGATATTTGCATCAATCACATCTCCTGTTTCAACAATCTGGTCTATTGATGATGTATGGGCCAGCACAATGAGCGCACCGGTCTTTGTCTCACCCATTTTTCTGCAAGCCTGAGTAATCTCATCCAAAGTTTCGAGCGCAATCTCTTCGTGTTTCTTTCCAAAAATGAAACCCACTATGCGCCTGCTTTTTGCCCCGCTTATATACCTGCTGCCCAAATGGAGCAGAAACCGTCTTATCTCCTGCTGGAAAAGGACAATTATGGCAATCACTCCAACGCCCAATATCTGCCCCAGAATAGCAGACAACAAGCTCATATTCAGAGCACTCACAACTATCCACGCAACATATATTATAATAATGCCCGAAAAGATGCTTATAGCGGCAGTTCCCCGTATAAGTTTGTAAATATAATACACCAGCAATGCCACCAGAATGACATCAATAACATCTATCAGCTTAATATCTATAAAATCAAACATGACTCAAAGTTGCCTGTTTTTTTGCACAATTTCCAAGCAAAAGCAAACTTAGTGAATTTCTGAGAAAATCTTATCAAAAAATAGACTTATCGCCACATTTCATTGCCGAAATTGTCAAATGTATGGAGATAGCCCAGTAAGCACGAGGTGCGTTTTCCGATTTCGGCAGTGTCAGATCTTTACGACTTTCAAGACTTGCATTTATACTAATAAACTCAAATCAATATCAGGTACAATAACTTCCGTAAGCTTATCCTTAATAAGAAATCCCATATAAAGAGGTATCGTAAGTACCTCCTCTTCGCGTTCCACATTATATTTGCCAAGTTTAAAAGCACTGTTGAGGTGATAAACATTCTTATTCTTCAAAGCCGTTTTCAGGCTCTTAGTCCTGCCAGATTTCGCCTTGACTTCAAGCACAACACACTCGTCCTTGAATCGCACAAGAAAGTCTAATTCAAGACCACTATCCTTCTGAAAGTAGTACAACTTTTGCCCCGACTTACAAAGAAAATCTGCCATGAGATTCTCGAATATAGCACCTCTTTGCAATACCGGCATCTTCAAGCCACTGGATACTACCTATATATTGCGAAGAGCGTCCTCCCTTGCGTACCACCGAATACTGGAATTTCTTATTATCCTTAGCTAATTGCTTGGGAATAGACTCAAAACATTCACGGATACGAGACTTGTCCGCATCATCGGCATACTTGACCATATCCTCCTCATATTCAGCTATAAGGTTGCGCTGTACTTTGTATGTAAGCTCAATATTTTTGGTCTCAAGGAATGTATTCACAACCTCTGGCAGACCTCCTACTATGACATATCTGTACAACAATTTCATCATCACTTTATGAATACCATCGGGAACTACCATTTCATTCTCAAAACACTCCTGTATCTCATCAAGGATAATGCAAGTCTTTCCGTTAACGAAACGACTGCCCGGTATCAAGGCTGACAAGTTAAGAATAATGGTATCAACATCTATATTGCCAGCAAAGGCAGACTTTTTATCAGGTTCAAGAATGAAATTCATGTAAACCACGCTCTCGTAATTCTCCTTTGCAAATTTTTGGACAATGTATGTCTTTCCACATTGGCGAATACCCTTTATCACAAGTGGCTTCTTGGATCCGGAGTTTTTCCACTCAACCAAAACTGATTCAATTTTTCTTCTTAGCATCGTATTGCATATTAGTTCGAGTGCAAAAAATACACTTTTTCGGGCGAATAATTTATACAAACGACATTTTTATAACGAAATCAGCAGATCCTTGCACCTTGCACCCGATTCTACAAGCAAGCCGGCCCAATCTTCATAATGACTGGCCGGCTTACAGTTCAACCTATGTGCAATTATTTATTTCAATCTTATTCCGTCAATACAGAAATATGGTGCAAGTTTGAATGAACCGTCGGCACATTTCTCAGAGCTATCTAATGTAAATACAACTTTATCAACTTCACCCAATCCCGACAGATCCCAAGCTGCCCAGAATGATTGTACCAAATTCCATTTGTCATAAGGCTCTGGAGCTACACCTGTCCTTACAGCGAGATAATACTCAGAACTTGCTGTTTTGGTACTTCCATTGTATCCGGTTGCAATAATTTTCAGGTAGCCATCGGTTTTATTAGGGTTTGCCAACATCCTTACATACCCCTCCCCTTTGCTGAAATTGTAGTAATCAGGTAAAAAGAAAACTCCATATCTCGAAGTCGCAGGGTTTGGAATATTAGGATTTCTTACAACCGACAAACTGCCGTTTTTCATCTCCTCATAAACCTGAGAGGTTGAGTTCAAATTATTTGAATACACAGAACCGTAATTGAGTGCCAAAAAGTTGAATGTACAATTTGCAACGAGTACATGCTCTACAACACGAGGCTGATCGATTGTAAAATAAGCATCCTCCCCATCAATTCTTGCAACAGCATAGTTTTCCAGATAATTTGGAGTATCTCCTGTATAAACAGAGTACAATAGAGTATCTGTAGCCTTTTGCACAATGCTTGGAGCAACATTCTCTATGCGGTCTCCGTGAGGAAGAGATACGCTCCAAGGATACGATCTGTAATTTTTGTTTGAAAGCGCAAAGCCGCTATGTGTACCATCCGCATTCTTCTTTGCATTCAGAGTGATCGAACCCTGCTTGTATGCACGAGCTGTAAATGGTGCATCCAGTTGTATAAAATCCAATTCGGGGACTTCGATATCAAGACTGTTCTCCTCAACATTAAAGGTTACATCATTGGCAAAATCCAATGTGGGGTCGTGGATATAATCTTCACACGAAGCAAGTATGAATCCCGACAATATAAAATATAATGTATATCTAAATATCTTCATGATTTCTAAGTACTAATTTTTATATATAACTTAATTTCAAGCTAATTCCCGTCTACTCCTGTCCAGGATTCTGCATACCTGCAATTGCTTTATTGTTAGTCATTTCCTGATTAGGGATAGGCCACTGCAGTATTGTACCATCAAATACATAGCCTGAACCCTCCTTCATATGCTCCATATAGGTTACGCCATTCTTTTTGATTCTCAATGATGCAAACCACTCACAACCATTCTCAAGAATAAGCTCCTTTACATACTCCTGGAAGATCATATCCCACATCTCCTGATCATTCGCAGGGGTTGGAAGAGGATCCAATACCGGATTTGTTCTCTTGGCTCTCATCTCATTTATAGGGGCAATTGCGTCTGCCTTAGTTGCACCGGTGCGTGCAAGAAGTTCAGCCTTCATAATGTAGAGCTCCGGAACTCTCATATAATATGTTGCATACTTATCATCAACAGGAGCCTGCTTACCCCAATACTCACCTTTGCGGTATATCTTTGTCCAGGTCCATTTCTCCTGAGAGCTATTGTATGACGCAGGACCTTTTGCCTTACCGGTAGCTATATACCATCTTGGATCTGCCTGCATCCAATCAAGGCCGTATTGCAAACCACAAGCAGCCTCGGCCTGGGTAGCTGAACTTGTAGATGTACCAAGGTAGGCCCATATAGTGTTTAATGTGGTAGTACCGGCGCCGTTGTAAGCACCTCTTTTACCTTCGTTAAGGTATCTTACAAAGATATTCTCTTTAGAATCCCATGACTCCTCAAAATGCTTTGCCATATCTGCCTGCATTTCAATACCTGCTGCAGGTAATGCTGCAATACACTCATCAATCAAATCCAAGGCTTCGGTATAATATTCATCTATATTCTGATTAGCACCTCTGATCAAAAGCAATCTTGCCTTAAGACCTTTTGCAAAGATTTTAGAAACTCTTCTGTTTGTAGCAAAATTATCAGACATATTTGCTATAGCATAGTCGATATCATCAAATATATATTTCCAGCTGTCACCTACGGTTATTCTTGGCTGATGTACATTTGCCAGATTTGAAGGCTCACTTCTGTAAATTATTCCATAAGGGCTTGCATCCTCTGCCCACCAGCAAGCATAATTCAACAATACCATAGAGTTGAACCATGCTCTAAGAAGACGCGCCTCACCAATAAGTTCATTTTTAATAGTTGCTGTTGGAAATGCATTATCAGGCACATTAGGAATTTGGCTAATTGCTATGTTACAAGAGTTGATTCCATCATATAAATCATACCACGGACCTGTAAAGTTCCACTCCATAGAGGTCTTATGTGTGAAATTATATTCCATTGCATCTCTTTTGGTAAGACCGGATCTGTCGCAATAAGCCAGATTAAGTTTACCATTAAGATTATCTGTAAGCAACGATGCTCCATAGATACCATTTACAGCCTGCTCTGCTCCTGCATACGATGATACTGCAACACTCATCTCCCACTGATGCCTCGGAACCTCCTCCAAGAAATCATTGCAAGAGAGCAATGCGAAAGATATACTTAATATCAATAATATTTTACGTTTCATAAGAATCTGTTTTAAATTATCTGAAAGTTATTTTTACACCGGCTGTAAATGTTCTTGCCGATGGATAAATACTGCTGTCTACACCCATCTCTCCGAGAAGTGATGTATCTGGAGTAAAGTTTCCTTGAGGATCGAATCCAGGATATCTTGTAAGGGTAAACAAGTTGGAAGCCTGTAATGTAAACTCTATATTATCGAGTATAGTACTTCCAAAATATCTCTTGTCTAATCTGTAACTTACATTTAGAGCATTCAACCTCAAATATGATGCATCATACAACCAATAGTCGCTGAACATGTTGTTTCTACCAATTCCATTAGGTGTAGCTCTTGGCATAGTCTTGGCGTTGTATGGTGAATTTTTGCTCAAAACAGCACTCATACCAGCAATTTTATTGGATTGGTTAAAGTTTCCGGTCCAGCCTGTATCACCCGATGGCATCTCCCAATATCTCTTGTTTCCAATAGAGTAAGAGAATGTTGCTCCAATATTGAAATTTGTTCCGACATAGAGCTGCAATCCCATACCACCATAGAGTTTAGGAACTGATGATCCTATATATGTTTGATCATCAGCAGAGGTAATCTTTCCATCGCCATTCAAATCTACAAAATACACATCACCTGCACCCTCTTTATAGTTACTGCGGTAATAAGCTATATCACCATTATCTTTCCTGTACTGAAGGGCAGCAGCCTCCTCCGCAGATCCATACAATCTATGGTATGTTTTATAGCCGTAGTATTGGCCAACTTCCTGACCAACTTCAATTTGCGTATTAGCACCAATGTATGTATCCAATCCTATATCTCTGAACTTGTCTACCACAGTTTTGTTGCTTGCACCATTCAAATTGTAGGTGAGCTGCCATTTTGAATTCTTTACAATATCGATATCAAATGAGAACTCCACACCTTTTGTTGTAGTAGAACCGATATTTGTTGTTACAGTGGTAAATCCACTGGTTCCGGGAACTGTATTTGTAAAGATAAGGTCATTTGCCTTTTTCTGGAAGTAGCCTACAGAGGCCCTTATCCTCGATTTCCAGAACTCCATCTCCAATGCAACATCGGTCATTAGAGTCTCTTCCCAGCTAAGTTCATCATTACCCAAACTTTTTGGAGCAATACCGGCAGACTCGTTATACAGATTTGAACTTACCATTGTAAGCCATTGGTAATCCGACAAGTTCTGTGAACCAGATTTACCGTAGCTGAATCTTATTTTCAGGAAAGAAAGAATATCATCTATATCCCAGTTCTTGAAGAATTTCTCATTGGTAACTGTCCAACCCAAACCAAATGATGGGAACCAACCCCAACGGCGATCCTTGCCAAAGCGTGATGAACCATCTCTACGGATTGTAAATGTTGCAAGATACTTGCTGTCGTAGTTGTACTGCACACGTGCAAGTTGAGACATCAATGATCTTGCAACGTATGTTTCGTTCATACTGGTTTTTGTTATGGCATTTGCAAAGCTGTTAAGCACATCATCATCCGGGAAACCCTCAGCCCCCATTGAATATGAGAGATTCTGGTATTTCTCCATAGATGCAGTAAGGGAGGCACTGATATCATGCTTGCCAATAACCTTGGTATAAAGCAATGTGTTATCCCAGACTTTTGTATCTGATTTTGGTCTGCTCCAGCTTCTGGTTGCCAAAGTAGGAGATCCTGATGCATAATACTTACTATTGACATACGACAGACTCTCGCTGTTTGCATAGTTGATACTACCTTTTGATGTAAACATGAAATCATTAAGGAATTTGTACTCAAATTCCATATTTGCAGCGAGATTCTCACCTGTGCTGTAGTTCTTGTCTTTAAGAAGAGTATAAGGGTTCTCTGTTGATGAATCCTTATTATAGATTGAGCCATCCTCATTATAAACAGGCATATCAGGTCTTACCTTCTTTATCAGCTCCATCATACCATCTTTGCTTGATGCACTTCTTGTAGAACCGCTTGCATTGAATCTCAATTTTATGGCGTCACTAACTCTTGCCTCCAATCTCAATCTTCCGCTGAACATCTTGTTGTAACCGGTTCTTACGATACCCTGATTATCTCTATATGAAACCGAAGCCAAATAACTTACAGCCTTCATACCGCCTCTTAGTGTTGCATCATATTGCTGTTGGATCGGATTCTGGGTCATAAGACCTACCCAATCTGTATCGTTGTCCATATAATAGGCGCCTTCCAAGTCTTTAAAACTGTTTCTGTTGAACTCGGAGGTATTCATATTGTAGAACGCCTGCTGATCCAAATAATATGGCATATAACTTCCTGTTATATCACCAGTACAGAAAGCCTCCTCACGCATAGACTCTCTTGTAAATGCAATATACTCAGCAGCGTTGAAATAATCGTACGAGTTGAAATCCTGAAACTGGATACCCACTTTTGCAGATACTTCCAATGTGGGTTTCATGCCCTCTTTGCCGCTTTTGGTTGTTACAATGATAACACCGTTTGCAGCACGTGAACCATAAATGGCAGTAGAAGAGGCATCTTTCAGGATATCAATACTCTCAACATCATTAAGGTTCAAAGAGTAGAGCACATTGGAAACGGTACCGTCAACACCATCATTGTATTCTGGAATACCGTCGATAATCCATAAAGGCTGGTTATTTCCACTAATTGAGGACATACCTCTTACTACAACAGAAACCGGAGATGTTGGAGAGGCCGATTGCATCTGAACATTTACACCGGCTGCCCTACCTTGAAGAAGGGAGGTGATATTTGATCCCATTGCCGCCTGCTGTATCTCTTTTGCCCCCACATGCGAGATTGCTCCTGTTACATCTTTCATCTTCTGTGTATTACCATAACCTATCACAACTGTACTCTCAAGAGCAATAGCATCTTCCTGCAATACCACATTTTTAAAAGAATTGAGCGATTGGCCCACAACCTTATCCATTTCCTTAAATCCCATAAAGCTAAAACGCAGTTTATCACCGATTTTGCACTCTATAGCATAATTACCGTCTATATCAGATGTTGTTCCTGCTTTTAATCCGACGACAAAAATATAGACACCAGGGAGAGGTTCCCCCTTTTCATCCATCACTTTTCCGGAAACTTTGATTTTTTCAGGATCTGTAACCTCTTTTGTGCCTGCATTTTTTAGCGACAACGAAACGGACTTCCCAACAATTTTATAGGACAGTCCTATTTTACTGAAAAACTCATCAAAAAATTTAACTGCATCCATACCGTCAGCCTTTGCTGTTACTTTCATTGCCAAAGGATTGATAGCATCAGAATATGCAAATTCATACCCTGTTTGCGCAGTAATCTGATCGAGGACTTTTTTTAACGGTTCATTATTGGCTTTTATGGAAACATCTGCAGCCAACAATGAAATGCTGAAGGCCATAAACAGACTTAAAAGCACAAAAAGCCTAAAACCTTTCAGATTAAAACATTGTTTCATAAGTTATGTTATTTGTTATTATTAATTAGGTTGAAATAGAAACACTGCTTATTTGAAAATGCCTAAACTATTATCAAAAAAAGCAGCCATTTGTGGCTGCCTTCTGTTAAAATCGATATAGTTCAGTTTGAAACACTGCGCTCGGCTTGCAGTTTATTGTAGAATCACTCTCTCTTTTTCTATTTCATACTCTATTCCTGTGCAGAATTTGAGCACCTCAAGTATCTGCACCAAAGACTCCTGTTTGAATTTCGCGCTGAATTTATGGTTGTATACGCGATCATTGGTAACCACGAATGTTGCGCCATGCCATCTTTCAAGCTCCTTTATCACATCTGAAATTGGTGTATACTCAAATACAAGTTCTCCCCTTGTCCATGCCGAAAGTTTCAGAGTATCAGCTTTCAGCACCTTTAAAGGCTTGATTTTGTCTCTCACTTCAAAAGATTCATTCGGGTTCATACTTGTCATTACATACGGCTCCCCAACCTTGTCTTTTCCCAATACATCTATTTTTCCACTATACAATGTTGCTTTTGTAGAGCTCTCATTTTTATAAGCCCGCAGATTGAACTTTGTGCCTGTTACCTTTATAAATACATTCTTGTCTGTACTCACAATCATAGGTGTATCAGGATTGGTTTTGATATCAAAAAAAGCCTCTCCTGTTATAAATACTTCTCTGGTAGGGCCGACAAATTTATCGGGAAAAACAAGTTTTGTATCTGAATTGAGCCTTACTGTTGAACTGTCGGGCAAAGTAATCACACTTTTAGCCCCTTTATTTGTGTAAATTGTGTGCATATATGTTTGTGGCACATGGTTCAAAGAAATTCTGTTTTCAGGCACAATCTTTGCGACAGGCTCCTGAATATCTTTAGTTCTGTATAGGTAGATAGTGTTTATAATCAGACCTATGATAAGGATTGCAGCAGCCGAATTTATAATTTTAAATATAGTGTTGTTCCTTCTTGCTCTTGGATAGCTGTCCATTATAGCAGAAGCTATTTTCATTTGAGATGGAGTGGCTTTGCTGTTGGGCATTGCAGATATTACATATTCGTCCTTCAAACTCGTGAAATAATCGAGATTTTGAGGGCTTTGAGTAATCCACTCTTCCACCTGCTCAGTAACTGGCGAAGTTGTCTTACCCTTAATATACTCTATGAGTGTTGCTTTTTCCATACTCTACCTATTAATAACCCTAAATACTATATTATCCCTAATATTATGACAATAAAATCGGCCAATGATTTTCTTAATATCTTAAGTGCATACATTATCCTGTACTCTATATTCTTACGGGACACCTGCTGTATCTTTGCTATTTCGGTGTATGATTTATTCTCAAACCTGTTTAACAAAAAAGCCTCTTTGGTTTTTTGGGGCATCTTATCCAATGCCTGGCACATAATCCTGGAAATCTCCGATGTCTCCATAAGACTCTCCACCTGTGAATTTTCTAGAGTATACAGATTGATCTCTCTTTTCTTTTGCTGAGAAAGGGTTGTAGTTGTATATTTGAGATGGTGCGATTCACTTCTTAGCACATTCAAGCACTTGTTCTTTGCTATGGTGAGAATCCAGGAGAAGGTAACCTGCTCAACTTCATCTATATTTTTCCAAACTGCAAAAAATACATCCTGAGCAACTTCCCGTGCTTTTTCATAATCATTCAGATAGTAAAAGGCATAGTGAATCACATTATTATAGTACAATTCGAATATTTGTTCGAACTGTTTCCTATAATCATGATCTTCAGTTGGTAAAGATGGGGGTGTCAAATTTTGGTTCATGACAGAATCATCCTATTCTCAAATTCTGCACAAAAGTATATAAAAACTTTTAATAAAAAACTACCTCATTCCCATCTATAGTATACTTGATGTCTGTACAGAATTTTATTGATTCGAGAACCCTAACCAGTGGCTCCTGGTTGAATTTTGCAGTGAATGTGTATTTATACAATTTATCATTCCTTACTGTTATTGATGCTCCGTGCCACCTTTCCAACTCTTTTATTACCGCATCCATAGGGGTATTGTCGAAAATAAGCACTCCATTGCGCCATGCTGCAATTTTTAAAGTATCTGCCTTAAGCACCTTCAAAGGAGCCTTTGCCTCTCTTGTTACATAAGACTCATTAGGTTTGAGCTCGGCCAGCTTAAATGTTTCTCCATCAGATTTGGTACCCAAAACATCTACTTTGCCGCTATATAGTGTAGTGCGTGTTGTAGCTTCATTTTCATAAGCCCTGAGGTTGAATTCTGTTCCCAGAACCTTTACAACAATATTCCTGTTGGTACTCACAACCATTGGGGTATCGGGATTGGGTTTCACCTTAAAATAGGCCTCTCCTGTTATAAAGACCTCTCTGGTTGGGCCAATAAATTTATCAGGAAAAGTAATTTTTGTATCTGAGTTAAGTTTTACCACAGAACTGTCTGGAAGAATAACCTCTCCTCTAGTTCCCTTATTTGTATAGATTGTATGGGTATATGGTTTTGGAAACTCTGCAAACACTATTCTCTGGGCCGGAAGGTTCTCATCCTGCGCCCGGTATGAAGAACGGTGCAGCATTATTGCCATATTGGTAAAGAGGGCTACAGTAAATATTGCCACAGCTCCAAGAGTTATATAATGTAGCTTCTCTATTTTTCTATTTTTGGTCTGCTGCTTTATAATCCCTTCAGCAATCTGCATCTGTTTGTCGGAAGCAGGCATATTGGGCAATGTGCTGTAAATATACTCATCCTTTACCTTTATAAAGTGCTGCATATTCTCATCACTCTGCATAATCCACCCCTCAACAAGATCTGTTGTCTGCTGATTGGCATTACCTGAGATATATTCTATAAGCGAGCGGTCATCCATACTACAACCAATAATTAATCGTCCAAAATGTAAGCAGTCCCATTGCTTTACGCAATATCTTAAGGGCCGATGAAATTCTATATTCAATATTCTTCTCAGAGACATTCTGGATCTGGGCTATCTCCGAGTAGGTCTTGTTACGGAAGCGGCTGAGCATAAATGCCTCTTTTGTTTTTGGAGGCATCTTCTCCAGTGTTTCCATGAGTACCTTCATGGCATCTTTCTCAAAGAGTTCCTCAATAGAGGAGTCTGCCAATGAAGTAAAATTTATATCAAATTTTCTGGAACGGGCAACATATTTATTATGCTGCCTTTTGTACTTTTCTCTTTTGAGAATATTAATGCAACGGTTTCTTGCCATTGCCATTACACTTGGCAAGATAT
>JAZNEW010000022.1:0-36202 GCA_045588775.1 Candidatus Egerieisoma sp.
GGGGATTCGAACCCCCGGTACGGTTACCCGTACGTCAGTTTAGCAAACTGGTGGTTTCAGCCACTCACCCATCTCACCAAGTCCCCTCAACTTATGGGTTTATTGCTCAAACATCCGTTGGGACTGCAAATGTATGTAAATTTTTTCTAAGAACAAAACTTTAATCCAAGAAATTACTACTACAATGATTTTAGAATCATTCTATTGGCCTTGTCTATTGCAACATTATCCAATGAGGCGAGGTATATGCGCGTGGTGGCTTCTGAGTCATGTCCCATACTTTCGCTTATTACCGACAGCGGTACATTTTTGCTTTTGGCAATGCTTGCCCAAGTGTGTCGGGCAACATACATTGTAAGTTTTACAGGCAAATTGAGCATCAAACCCACCCTTTTTATATTACGGTTCACAGCGTGTGCCTTATAGAGATACTGCCTGCGGATATCCACACTGCTGTCTGTATCAATAATAGGTAAAAGATATGCAGAATCGCCGATGTTATATTTGTTCACTATCTCCTGCATGCACTTCTCCCACCTCACAACCAGCTGCTGTCCGGTTTTTTGCCTGCGATACGACAACATGCCTCCATTCAAATCCCTTTTCCGCAAATAGGCCATATCCACAAACGACATACCTCTGGTATAAAATGAAAACAAAAACATATCACGGGCAAAATCGAGTGAAGGGTTACCGCACAAATCTATCTCCTTAATTTTTCTTATTGCAGAGATTGGAATTGCTCTCTTCAAAGTTTTATCAACACCGGTATACACATGTTTGAAAGGGAACCGCTGCTCTACAAGATTTCTCTCAACTGCGCGGTTATATACTGCCCTGAGATTACGCATATAAAATGAACTGCTGTTTGCACTCACCCCTTTTCTTCTCAGATAGGCCTCATACTCCAGCATCAGATCAGAATTGATTCGGGCCAATTCCAGATCTTTACCATTTCTGAAGCGCTTGAAACTGCTCAGAGTTGCAGAATAAGTCTCGGATGTGCGGATTTTCCCCAAACTCCTCAACCCGGCTATCACATCCTCCATAAAAACAAAGATACAGTGACTGGGAGTTATAACACCCTCTTCCACTGCATCTTCTGATTTACAGACGCCTTTGTTGCAATCCAGTTCCGCCATTATTTTCTGCAGACGCCGGAGTTCAACCTCCATATTATTTTTAATCTCTGCCAGACAGACTATCAGTTCATCCATTCTCTGTCTGTCGGGCAATATATTTTCCCTTTCCATACTTACACACTTGTTTTGTATGCAAAGGAAAGACGGAAAAACTATTTTGCTATATTTTCGCGCATTTCGGTGTCGGCCTGGATATTTTTAATTTTGTAATAATCCATAACCCCGAGATTTCCGCTACGGAATGCCTGGGCAATTGCCATTGGTATCTCAGCCTCAGCCTCAATAACTTTTGCACGTGCCTCCTGCGCTTTTGCCTTCATCTCCTGTTCAAGGGCAACCGCCATGGCACGCTTCTCCTCCGCACGCGCCTGAGCGATATTTTTGTCGGCATTAGCCTGATCTATCTGAAGAACAGCTCCGATATTCTTTCCAATATCAATATCGGCAATATCAATTGAAAGAATTTCAAATGCAGTTCCGGCATCAAGACCTTTGCCCAATACAACTTTGGAGATCGAATCTGGATTTTCCAGAACCATTTTATGAGAATCGGCAGAACCGATTGATGATACAATACCCTCACCTACACGGGCCAGCACTGTCTCCTCCCCGGCTCCTCCAACCAGTTGCTTGATATTTGCCCTCACGGTAACTCTGGCTTTTGCAATAAGCTGAATACCATCCTTTGCAACTGCCGTTACAGGAGGTGTATTGATCACTTTGGGATTTACAGACATCTGTACCGCTTCAAATACATCCCTACCTGCAAGGTCTATAGCGGCAGCCATATTAAAATTGAGGGAAATATTGGCCTTGTCGGCAGAAATAAGGGCATTTACAACTTTTGGAACATTACCTTTTGCCAGATAGTGTGCCTCCAATTCATTTGCATTAAGTTTGAGTCCCGCTTTTGTTCCTGTAATCATGGCCATAACTATAGTTCCCGGAGGGACTTTACGCCAGCGCATAAGCACAAGTTGCAACAACGAGATCTTTACCCCCGATATAAGAGCCTGAAACCAAAGGGTAATTGGGAAAAACCACAGGAATATCAACAATGCAACAATTGATATTCCTATCCAGATAATCAATGTAAACTCCATACCTATATTATATTAATACTTTTACAAAAACTTTATTGTCCGACACATCCACCACTTCAATCCTGCTTGAAGCATCAATTATCGTATCCCGGCAAAAAACCTCTATAGTTACACCGTTTATTTCGGCCATACCGGCAGGAGCCAAACGGGTAAGTGATATTCCGGTCATGCCAACAGCTATCCCCTTATGCTGCGGCGTTTCATCTGCCTTGGAATCAATATTTGTATTGAGTGCTATTCTCTTCCATGTTCTGGATCTGAGCACCAGAACTACAAAAAGTGTTATCAATACTACAGTTGAGATAGAGACCAAAAATCCGGGCACTACTCCAAAAGTGGCAAAGGCCAGATAGCAGGATGCCACAAACGAGACAATACCAAGAATCCCCATTACTCCAAAGCCGGGTATCACAAGCATCTCTATCCCCAAAAGGATAAGACCTACTACAACCAATGTTACAATTAAAGCCCACATAATTTTTCCACTTCAATCTCTTTATCTGATATTGCTTTAAGTCCTGTTGCAAGAATTTTGGCATCCTCTTCATTACCGAACGGCCCTATTACATACCTCAATTTGCCATTGGCATTTGTCTTTGCAATATCTTTCTCTGTAATTCCCCTGATAACTGAGAGCACCTCCTGCGGAAGCACATCATAACCCTCTATCCAGACTTGATAGACCCCTGAATTGGCCCTCTCCTTTTCAAGAATTCTTGCATTCTTGACATTCAAAGATTTGCCGCTGTCGTATGCTGTTATCATTGCCGAAGCAAACCCTCTCTTTCTCACCTTATTCAAATTCGACAAGGCATCGTTATAAGTTTTGAACAAACCAACCGAATAAACATATTTTCCGCTCGGATATTTACGCTCAAAAACCGGAGCAAGCCCCTTCAGAGATTTGACTGAGGCCTTTTTGCTCACTGTAAACAATTGTATCTGGTATATCAGACCCTGCGGAAAGTTATCCATTTCCACAATTTCGGCATCGCCATCCGTAATTCTGAACGAGAGATCAATCTCAGGCTCAGGCTGGAACACATTCATTTGAGGAGCCTGTCCCAATGCCATATTTGCAAATACAACGCTCTTCTGCTCCTGCTCAGGAGTCTCTTCCTGCTGATTTTTCTGCTCCATCTCCACTTCGGGCACAAACATACCCTTCGACAAAAACTCCATTTCAAGTCTCTGCAGCCTGGCAACAGCCTCATTCACTCCATTCTGCAACGCCATTGTTGCCAACTCCTGCTCCGAAATCTTTTTCTCTAATGAGCGCAGATCGTCCTCATTTTTCAGAGTATTGTATAACTCCCTGTTTTTTGCCTGTATAGCCAATGCCTCCGAGAGCTGCTGCTGCAATTTTCTCACATCATTTACCGCCAATGTATACTCGCTGAATTCACCTCCTTTGGCACCATCATTTGCGACAGAAGATCCGTTTTTCTCTCCGTCTGTACCTTTTGCAGGCAGTTCAAGCTTTGCAATCGCTGCCGCTTCCTGCCATGTTACACTCTTTTTCAGAGGCACATTCTCAAAATCCAATACATATATCATAATGGAGTCTGATGCACAGTTGCGGTTTGACGCAAAAACCGAATAGTTGCCATCCGGCGTATTGTAGAAGAGCATATCATCTGCAGGAGAAGAGTATGGAAAGCCCATATTCTGCGGCAATCCCCAATCCTTCAGATCATCATCCCATTCACACACATAAAGATCATAGCCGCCCACACCATAATGTCCGTTCGACGAGAAATAGAGCGACTTGCCGTTGGCACTTATTACAGGAAAAATTTCATTGCCGGCAGAAGTTATATTTCCATTCATCAGCGCCGGAGCACTCCATAATGTATCGCTCAGTTTTTCCGATGTATACAAATTCCACGATCCGCTCTCATCCGGGGCGCTGAAGACAATTTTCTCCATTGATTCGGAGTATTGCATAACAGGAAACTCCCCGCCCGAAAAATCCATGCCCGGGGCAAGCTGCTGAGGCAGTGATACCCATGATTGCTCCATAAAGCCCGGATAATGGAGGAAGAAATCCTTTCTTACATATTTTTGTCGGGCCACAACTTCAGGTGCAAATGCAAATTCAAGCAAATTAAGGCCATTTTCGCTTTGGGCAAGTTTTTTTTCGAGCTCCACACGCTTCAACGAATCGGTACACTTGTCCAACTCCTTTTTATATATGGCAACAGCCTGTTCAAATTTATAGTCACAATGCAAAAGGTCTGCCCTCCTCTCTTCGCCATTATCGGTTTGAGAAAAAGAGAGATAAGGAGATACCATTGCAAAGCAAAAAATAATGGATAATCCTATGTGCTTTTTCATGAATTTATGCAAAAATGTAACAACAAAGATAAGAAATACTTTATATATTAGGAAAAAATAGTACATTTGCACCTTATTTTATCATAACCATACTTTGGTTTGAAGTGAAATTTCAAATTTTAAAAACTATACAACATGCAAAGTAAAGGAGCCATTAAGTTTGTGGCAATTTTAATCGCATTAGCCTGTGTTTACCAATTGTCGTTCACATGGGCTACATCGCATCAAGAGAAAAAAGCACAAAAGTATGCTGATGCAGCAGTTGCTGCCATGGAGCAGAGTGCAGAGTTCGCCAATGTAGCGGAAGTTGACAAAGCTTTCTTCCTGGACTCATTGGCAAAAGAAAAAAACAGATTTTATATCGACTCTATCGCATCTGAGAAGGTATTCTTGGGATTCACCTACAAAGAAGTGAAAGAGAAAGAGATTAACTTGGGTCTCGACTTGAAGGGCGGTATGAACGTTATGCTTCAAGTCCAATTGAGAGACCTTATCAAAGCATTGGCCGACAACAGTCAGGATCCTGATTTTGTCAAGGCTTTGGAGATGGCTCAGGAAAAAGAGCTTACCACCCGTGAGGATTTCATCACTCTTTTTGCCCAGAGTTGGGAGGAGATTGCTCCTGCAAAGAGAATGTCTGCCGTATTCGGAACATACGAAATGCGCGACAAAATCACTCCTGAGTCGAGCAACGAAGATGTTATCAAAGTTATCCGCACAGAGTCTGAGAGCGCAATTGCAAACTCTTTCAATGTATTGAGAAACCGTATCGACCGTTTTGGCGTTACCCAGCCTAATATCCAGAAACTGGGCAATACCGGTAGAATTCTTGTTGAGCTTCCAGGTGTAAAAGAGCCTGAGCGTGTAAGAAAACTGCTTCAAGGTACAGCCTCTTTGGAGTTCTGGCCAACATTCGACAATACTGAGGTTTACCAGTATCTTGCTGATGCAAATGCTACCCTTAGAGATATCCTTAATGTTGAAAAAGAGGTTGCTGAGGCTGATACCACTGCTAAAGATGCTGCTGCAGAACTTCTTGCTGCCGACAGCCTCAATGCAGACGCTGCTGCTTTCGCAAAAGAGAATCCTTTGTTCTCTGTTTTGAATCCAAGTGTTTACGGCGGACAGTTGGCACCTGGTGCTTGTATCGGTAGAGCACACTATAAAGATACTGCACGCATCAACTCTTATTTGAAGCTTCCTCAAATCAAATCATTGTTCCCTGCAGAACTTATCCCTATGTGGACAGTTCATCCAAGCCAGTTCGATCCTTCAGGCACACTGTTTGAGCTGGTTGCCATCAAAGCAAATACCCGCGACGGCAAGGCTCCACTTGATGGTGGAATGGTTACAGATGCTTCTGTAGGTTACAGAGAGAATGGCGGTTCTCCTGAGGTTGATATGACTATGAACGCAGAGGGTGCCCGTATCTGGGCAAGACTTACTGCCGACAACCTTCAAAGACAAATTGCAATTGTATTGGATGGAATGGTTTACTCATACCCTACCGTTCAATCAGAGATTACAGGCGGCCGTTCACAAATTACAGGTAACTTCACAATTACAGAGGCTGAAGACTTGGCCAACGTATTGAAATCAGGTAAACTTCCTGCTCCTGCAACCATCGTACAAGAGCAAGTTGTAGGACCAAGCTTGGGTTCAGAGTCAATCAATGCAGGTTTCATCTCATTTGTTCTTGCATTTGCATTGGTACTTCTTTATATGATTCTGTTCTATAATGGCGCAGGTATAGCAGCAAATGTCGCTTTGCTTTGCAACGCTTTGTTCCTGTTTGGAGCACTTGCATCATTCGGAGCAGTTCTTACATTGCCTGGTATCGCAGGTCTCGTGCTTACAATGGGTATGGCTGTGGATGCCAACGTTATCATATATGAGCGCGTGAAAGAGGAGCTCAGAGCTGGAAAACAGTTGAGAGCAGCCATTAAAGACGGTTACAGCAACGCTTACTCAGCAATTATCGACGGTAACTTGACAACCATCATTACCGGTATCGTATTGGCAGTATTCGGTTCAGGCCCTGTTCAAGGTTTTGCTACCACATTGGTAATAGGTATCATCACTTCAATGCTTACCTCAATCTTCGTTACCCGTCTGATTTTTGAGGCAAGATTGTCAAAAGGCAAAAACATTACATTCGACAACAAATTCTCAAGAAACTTCTTGCAGAATGTAAATATCGACTTCGTACAACTTCGTAAAAAAGCATATGTGCTTTCTATTGCGTTAGTTGTAATAAGCCTCGGTTCAATTCTGTTCAAAGGCTTCTCATACGGTGTAGACTTTACAGGTGGTAGAACTTATGTATTGCGTTTCGACAAAGATGTAACTGCTGAGCAGATCAGAAGTGCTGCAAACGCTGAGTTCGGTGAGAGTGTTGAGGTTAAACAGTTCGGTGGTGAGAGCCAGATGAAACTTACAACCAAATACAAAATCAACGACAACTCAACAGAGGTTGATCAGGAAGTGGAAGAGAAACTTTACAACGCATTGAAAGGTTTCTACAAAACAGAGATGTCATTGGCAGACTTTACATCTACAGTAGATAACCCTAACGGTATCATCAGTTCTGATAAAGTTGGTCCTACTATCGCAAACGATATCAAGAGAAATGCGGTAATTGCAGTTATCCTCTCGTTGGTTGCAATCTTCTTGTATATTGCAGCACGATTCAAAAACTGGACATGGGGTGCCGGTGGTGTTATTTCGTTGGCACACGATACAGTGATTACAATCGGATTCTTCTCATTGTTCTCAGGAATCCTTCCATTCAGCCTGGATGTTGACCAGACATTTATCGCTGCAGTTCTTACAATTATCGGTTACTCTATCAACGACTCTGTGGTTATCTTCGACCGTATCCGCGAGTACAATGTATTGTATCCTAAACGTACTCTCAAAGAGAATATCAACGGTGCATTGAACAGCACATTGGCACGTTGTGTGAACACATCTGCTTCTACTTTGGTTGTAATGATTGCCATTGCAATCTTCGGTGGTGAGGTTATCAGAGGTTTCGCATGTGCATTGATCGTTGGTATTCTGGTTGGTGCTTACTCTTCAATCTTTGTAGGTACTCCTGTGGTTTACGATATGAACATGAGACAAGAGAAAAAAGCTGCTGAGAAAAAATAATCAGCATCAATAATAACAATTGAAGACGGTTCCTAAGTGGGGCCGTCTTTTTTTTTGCCATCTTTCTCATGCAGTGTAACCATTTATCAACTATTTTTCTTATTTTTGTAATAATCCGTAAGAATTACACAGAAAGAATACTAATAACTATCAATAATAACCTTTAAGACTTAAAATTTATAATTATGGAACTACCTTTTGCTGAATCTTGGAAAATCAAGATGGTTGAACCAATCAGAAAAAGCACCAGAGAGGAGCGCGAGCAATGGATCAAAGAGGCAAACTATAACCTTTTCCAGCTTAAATCCGACCAGGTATATATCGATTGCCTTACCGATTCAGGTACCGGTGCAATGAGCGACCGCCAATGGGCCGCTATGATGATGGGCGATGAGAGCTATGCCGGTTCCTCATCTTTCTTCCAATTGAAAGAGACTATCACACGCCTTACCGGGTTTGAATATGTGATTCCTACCCATCAGGGAAGAGCAGCAGAGAATGTGCTTTTCAGCCATCTTGTAAAGGCTGGCGACATCATTCCGGGCAACTCACATTTTGACACTACAAAGGGACACATAGAGAGCCGCAAAGCTGTTGCCCTGGATTGCACTGTAGATGAGGCTAAAGATACCCAATTGGAGGTTCCGTTCAAAGGTAATGTAGACCCTAAAAAATTGGAAAAGGCTCTTGCCGAAAATGCCGACAAGATTCCTTTCATCATAGTAACTGTTACCAACAATACTGCAGGAGGACAGCCTGTTTCTATGAAAAACCTATGCGAGGTTCGTGAAATCGCAAATAAATATAACAAACGCGTAATATACGACTCTGCACGCTTTGTGGAGAATGCCTACTTTATCAAAGTTCGCGAAGAGGGATATGCAGATAAGACCATAAAAGAGATTGTAAAAGAGATGTTCTCTCTTGCGGATGGCATGACAATGTCATCTAAAAAAGATGGCCTTGTAAATATGGGTGGTTTCATTGCAACACGCCACGAAGATTGGTTTGAGGGAGCAAAACGTTTCTGCATTCCATTTGAGGGTTACCTCACATACGGAGGTATGAACGGCCGCGATATGGCAGCTCTTGCAGTTGGTCTGGATGAAAATACAGAACTCGACAATATCGAGACCCGTATCAAACAGGTACAATACCTTGCTGCACGCCTTGATGAGTATGGAATCCCTTACCAGCGCCCTGTAGGTGGTCATGCACTATTTATTGATGCCGACAGAGTACTTTCCAACATTCCTAAAGAGGAGTTCCCTGCACAGACACTTGCAATTGAACTCTATCTTGAGGCAGGTATCCGTGGTTGTGAGATTGGTTATATCCTTGCAGACCGAGACCCTGTAACTCGCGAGAACCGCTTTGGTGGCCTTGATTTGCTCCGCCTTTGCATTGCACGCCGTGTCTATACCAATAATCATATGGATGTAATTGCTGCAGCCCTGAAGAATGTTTACGACCGCAGAAACGAAATCAAACGCGGCGTAAAAATCGTTTGGGAGACCGAGCTGATGCGCCACTTTACAGTTAAGTTGGAGAGACTATAAGCTATATAGCCAAAAAACAGAGAGGGCGACCCGAGAAACAAACTCAAAAGGGCCGTCCTCTTTTAATTATTACATCGCCAGCTCCCACAATATCGCAAAGGCCAGCAGTGTAGTTTTGCGCAGTTTTTCCCAATGGAGTTTCTCAGGAGTATCCGAGGGTTTATGATAATCTTCGTGCATAAAATCCTCCATCCATGCTATGAAAGGAATATCCAGAGCTGAGAAAGGGGCATAATCCGAGCCGCCTTTGCCATCGCCTTTGCGCTCATCCAACAAGACCTGAAATGGTGCAGGAATACTCTTCCGGGCCTCTTTGCAGATGTCGAGCAAATATGGGTAGTTATTGTTCCAAGCAAAGGTTACTCCAGGATTTTCGGGAGTAATCGTGCGGCCTACCATATCAAAATTCATATAGCAGACTACCGACTCTTTTAATGATATTCTTCTTGCACTCTTTACACCTTGCGGGCACTCACAACCGGCTGCAACAGTTTGAAGAATATTCCTGTCGGGCCACCCATTCACAAAATATTTTGAACCCAACAATCCCTTCTCCTCACCATCCCAAGCAGCGAAAAGAATTGTGTACTCAGGTGTAAAATCTGCCTCTTTAATCATTTTTGCCAAAGAGAGCAGGGCCACTATTCCGGAAGCATTATCGTCTGCTCCGGGATGAATGCCAACACCCTCTCTATAACCCAAATGGTCATAATGGGCCCCGACAATTATAAATTTATCGTAACATTTACCTTGCACAGAGGCAATAACATTACATTGCTTTTGGGGATACAGCGCCTTTCCCTCCTTAGGTTCGCCTATTGCCGCATTGAGCTGCTCCCTTGTAAATGGCTGTAAAACCGGCTTATAACCAATCTTCCTGAACTCCTTTGCAATAAACCTCATTGCCTTGCCGGCCTCTTTGGTGCCTGCTTCCCGTCCATTCAATCTCTCTGAAGCAAGGTAATCGACAATCTTTCTGGCATACTCTGTAGTATATACATCATAATAATCACTCGGATTGGCCTTGCGTTCTTGTCCGAACAAAGAGGCGGAGGAGAATAATGATGCAAAAAATAGTGAAAAAGTTATATATAAGTTGGCCCGCTTGATCATACCTTTTTATGATTTTAAGTAACAATTCAAATTATGATTCGGAGCTTCTGGCTTTTGAAGTTCTTGAAGTTTTCGAAGACTTTGATGCCTTTGAAGCTTTTGGAGACTTTTCGCTTTCTGATGATGTTGCGCCTTTTGCCGCTCTCTTTGAGACTCTCTCTTTGCTTTGGCTCTTCTTGCGTCCCTTATTGTATGAATCGTCCCAAATAAGTTCATAATCAATCAGTTTCTGCTCTATATTCACTTTTGAAACTCTGATTCTAACTTTGTCGCCAAGAGTAAATTTTACACGCGATGATTTTCCTACAACACAATAATTCTTCTCATCAAAAATAAAGAAATCCTCTCTGATGTCGCGAAGCGATACCATTCCCTCAACTTTTGTAGGCTCAATCTCCACATAAATACCCCACTCGGTTACTCCCGAAATAGTTCCCTCATACTCATTGCCCACTTTATCGTGCATATATTCAGAGAGCTTGTATTTGATGCTTGAGCGTTCAGCCTCTGTTGCAATCTGCTCACGGTCAGAAGAGTGCTTGCACAAATCCTCATATTTTTTCTTGTCGGCACTCTTGCCTTTATCCAAATAATGGGCCAGCAGACGGTGAACCATCATATCCGGATAGCGGCGGATTGGCGAAGTGAAATGTGTATAGTACTGGAATCCCAGGCCATAGTGTCCCACATTATCTGTTGAATATCTGGCACGTGCCATCGAACGCAATGCTATTATCTCTATTGCACCACATTCCGGTTTATCCTTTACCTTTTCGAGGAGCAGATTAAGTTCCCGAGCTACCTCCCGGCCATTGTTTGTTGAACCTATAGTATACCCGAAGTGTTTTACAAAATCCCTGAGATTCTGTATTTTGTCGTAATTTGGCTCTTCATGTATTCTATATACGAATGTAGGTTCTTTTATTCTCATGCCCATAGCAATATATGTTGCAACGGCCTTGTTTGCCAAAAGCATGAATTCCTCTATGAGCCAGTTGGCCTCTCTGGTGATTTTCTGACGCACATCCACCGGTTTTCCTTTGGCATCTACTATCACTTTCATCTCTGGTCTCTCAAAACTGATTGAACCGCTTTCAAAACGTCTGGCCCTGAGAATTGCCGCCAATTTCTGCAACTCAATCACTGCACTCCTTATCTCTTTTTCTGATGCGGCACCACGATATTTCCGTGCAGGCTTGTTATTTGGAATCTCTTCTGGATTTATTCCCGACGGCTCTGCCAAACCGGCCTCCTCCAGTATCAGCTGTGCCTCTTCGTATGCAAAACGTCTGTCGGATTTGATTATGGTTCTGCCAAACCAGCTGTTTATAAGTTTGGCTTTGCTGTTCATCTCAAAAACTGCCGAAAATGTAAGTTTTTCCTCATTCGGCCGCAGCGAGCAGAGATTGTTTGAAAGAGCCTCGGGAAGCATCGGCACAGTACGGTCTACAAGATAAACAGAAGTAGCCCTCTCTATTGCCTCTTTATCAATGATATCACCGGGATGGACATAATGTGTTACATCGGCAATATGCACACCTATCTCAAAATTGCCATTGTCGAGTATGCGGAAAGAGAGTGCATCATCAAAATCCTTTGCATCTGCCGGGTCGATTGTGAATGTACAGACTTTCCTGAAATCACGGCGTGTCTCAATCTCTTTCTTGGATATTTTAACCGGTATTTTTGCGGCAGCCTCTTCTATCTCCTTTTCGAATCTGTATGGCAATCCATACTCAGCCAGAATGGCATGCATCTCAGTATTGTTTTCGCCTGGTTCTCCCAAAACATCAACTATTTTTCCTTTTGGAGCCTCCATTCCAGGCCTCCACTGTTCAACAGTAACTGCAACTTTCAAACCCTGCCACTCCCCTTTTACCTCTTCAAACGGCACACTGATATCGTATGGCATAAATTTGCTCTCTATGATAACCCAGGCCTGTCGGCCAATTATCTGCAAAATACCTATGTAAGGCCTCTTTGAGCGCTCCAGAAGCTCTACAACCTCTCCCTCCATCTTCTGGGTGCTGCTTTTGAGTTTGGTTACAGCTACCCTTACTTTATCACCATGCAAAGCTCCAAAGAGTTTTTTTGCAGGGACAAAGACATCATCCTCCCTGTCGGGAACATTAATGAAGGCATAACCCTCCCTTCCCATTATGACACTGCCCTCCAGCAACTCCAATACTCTCTTTCTGCCAGATGAGCTGCCCCTTTTGAAGGTTCCTGCCCCTTTTCTTCTGCTTCCTCTTCCAACTTGGCCTCTTTGTCCGGCCCTTTTGCTTTTGCTATTTCTATTTTTGCTCATATTGATTAACTTTGCGCCCCGAACATTTGTTCATGATTATCAGAAAACAAATTTAGTAATTATATAGTTTTTATGGAGAAAAAAGTACTTTTAATGATTCTCGACGGTTGGGGAATCGGAAAACACGACAAAACTAACGCAATATATACAGCAGGACAACCAAATATCGATGCCCTGATAGCAAAATATCCAAATTCGCAGCTCTCTGCAAGCGGAGAAGATGTTGGACTTCCTGCCGGACAAATGGGTAACTCGGAGGTAGGACACTTGAATATCGGCGCAGGACGTGTTGTCTATCAAGATCTTGTAAAAATAAATAAAGCTTGTCAGAACAAAACCCTTTTGGAAAACAAAGAGGTAAAGGCTGTTTATGATTATGTGAAAGAGAGCGGAAAGGCACTCCACTTCATGGGTCTGCTTTCAAACGGCGGCGTGCACAGCTCAATCGAGCAACTTTTTGCTTTCCTTGATGTTGCCAAAGAGTACAATCTGGATAAAGTATATGTCCACTGCTTTATGGATGGCCGCGACACCGATCCTAAAAGCGGCAAAGGTTTCGTTGAGCAACTTGAGGCCCACATGGCCAAATCTACCGGTAAAATTGCCTCAATAATCGGCCGTTTCTATGCTATGGACCGCGACAAGAGATGGGATAGGGTTAAAGTAGCCTACGATTTGCTGGTTAATGGCGAGGGTGAACTTACATCCGCTCCTGCAGCTGCTGTTGAGGCTTCATACGAGGCCGGCGTAACCGATGAGTTCATCAAACCTATTAAAGTTGAAGGCACTGCAAATATCGGAGCCGACGATGCAATCATCTTCTTCAACTTCCGTAACGACCGCGCACGTGAAATCACAAGCGTACTCACACAAGAGGATATGCCGGAAATGGGAATGAAGACTCTTCCATTATACTACTGCTGCCTTACTCCATACGACGACAAGTTTACCGGAGTACACATTCTGTTTGATAAGGAGAATGTTCAGCAGACTCTTGGAGAGGTTGTTGCAAAAGCCGGCAAGAAACAGTTGAGAATTGCTGAGACCGAGAAATATGCCCATGTAACCTTCTTCTTCTCAGGTGGTAGAG
Source organism: Candidatus Egerieisoma sp. (assembly GCA_045588775.1). Taxonomy (GTDB): domain Bacteria; phylum Bacteroidota; class Bacteroidia; order Bacteroidales; family UBA932; genus Egerieousia. The sequence goes on from JAZNEW010000022.1 coordinate 13,806, forward strand.
AGGCTGCTTTCGAGAATGAGGAGCGTATTCTTGTAAACTCTCCAAAGGTTGCAACCTATGACCTCAAACCCGAAATGAGCGCCCCTGAAGTTGCTTCAGAACTCATCAAAGTATTGGATACAAAGAGAAATGATCTGGTTATCCTCAACTTTGCAAATGGCGATATGGTTGGCCATACCGGCATCTACGATGCAATCACAAAGGCCGTTACTACAATCGACGGTCTGGTGAAAGAGGTTGTTGATTCAGCTGTTGCAAATGGCTACACTGTACTTATCACAGCAGACCACGGCAACGCAGACAATGCTGTAAATGCAGATGGCACACCTAACACAGCCCACTCATTGAACCCTGTTCCGTTCATTGTTGTTGATAACGATGTAAAAGAGGTTAAAAACGGTATCCTTGCCGACATCGCCCCTACAATCCTCAAACTCATGGGAATTGCCCAGCCGGAGTGCATGAGCGGCACACCACTGGTGTAATTGGACTCTGTGCAGACAGACAAGAGAAAAGAGGTCTGACTATATAAAATAAACCCCAGAAGTTTTTGTCTAACTTTTGGGGTTTATATTATTTTGACTTTTGTGGTTTACTTTGGATATCTACCCTACCAACCACACAAGCACATGGTTGTCGAATACTTCGTATTCAAGTTCGAATTCCTCCTCTTCGCCATCTTTGTCGATAAATGTGGCATCTATTTCACCCTCGTCTTTAGGGTTGAATTTATCTATTTCCATCTGTTTTGCGAAATCTACACCATGCTGGCTCATTCTCTTGTATATGGCCTCTTTTGCACACCAGTAGATTGCAAGCTGCAGATTGCGGTTTTTATCTGAAAGATCCTCTCTTTCATCTTCTGAGAGGGCTTTTTTCTCCACAGCCGAGAAGTCGCGCTCAATGCACTCTATATCTATTCCGACATCCTCTGTAGGGTGTGTGATTATCGCCACAAAACGGTTTGTATGTGTTATGCTTATGTGAATTGAATTGTTCTGGATAAAGGGGCTTCCGTTGTCGTGGTGGCCCAAATACACTTTATCCTCAAAAACAGTGTTCAAGAGAGCTCTTACTGCGAGTTTCTCTCTTCTTCTTGCCTCGCTTCTTGTTAGAAACAGCTCCTCCAGCTCCTCATTGGGGATAGAGATGATTTTTAAAAGTTCTTCTTCGCTTTCCGTGACTTCCCAGACGGATATCTCACCGCCTTTGTCTAACTTCTTTCTTAAATAAAGTCCCATTTTATATTTATTATTTGATTATTTCTCATTAAAATCGCTTTCGTCTACAATCTCTCCCACTATCTCTTCGAGGATATCATCGAGAGTTACAATACCGTCGGTTCCACCATACTCATCAACAACCACTGCCAGATGCATTTTTTTTGTCCTGAACTCCTCAAGCAAGTCATTTATCTTTTTGCTCTCCGGCACAAAATAGGCATCGCGTATGTAATTCTGCCATTTGAATGTGTGGTTATCATGCACAAAATAGGGCAGTATATCCTTTATGTAGAGAAAACCCTTTATATCATCGAGGTTCTCCTGATAAACGGGCAATCTTGAGTATCCGCACTCTGTTGCTATAGCGATAACCTCTTCGTTATTCATTTCGATATCCAGAGCCACAACATCAACACGCGGTTTCATTATTTTGCACACATCAGTTGTTGGGAGCATCACAATACCTTTTAATATTTTCTTCTCCTGGCTGGCCGACGGAGTTGCAATATCTACTGCCTGCGCAAGGTCGTTCAGAGTAACATCACTGCGTAGCGAAATATTGTTCAGACGGGTTATGAATTTGCTCATAAGCCAGTTGAAGGGTTTGGTCACAGGGCCCAAAAAAATAATGGGGCCACTCATGAACTTTGCAAAAGGAACAGGAATTCTGGTTGCCATGATCTTTGGTATAACCTCTCCAAAAAGCACCAGTATAAATGTAACCAATATAGTATTCACAAAGAATTCCAGCACAGGTTTCCCCTCAAAAGAGAAGATATGTCCCAACAATATTGATGAGATTAATACAATGAGGATATTAATGCAGTTGTTTGCCTGAAGGATTGTGCCCAAAAGATGGTCGGGGTTACCCAAAAGACGCAAAATATTACGGCTACGCTTGTCGTTCTCCGCTTTTAAATCTTCCAATTGTTTATGGGATAACGAAAAGAAAGAGGTTTCACTGCCTGAGATAAGGGCAGAACAAATCAAGAGAAGGATCAGACTGATCCCCAGATACAGAATCTCTATTGCAAAGCTACTGGGAGGTTCCAAGTTGTATAAATTATTGGTTTACGGTGCAAATATAGTTATTTTTCCAATTCTGCAACTATATATTTTTCAATTAAAAAAACAGGGTGGTACTGTATTTTTGCTTTACGCAGATTTTCATCACCTGCATCGTCCTCCCTATTTACATATTTGAATCCGACAGTTTCGGGCGAAAGTTCCATTCCGTCGGAGTATGGTGCAGCCATCTGATGTTGCAGAAACATCTGGCTGATAGCCGGATATGCGCCTGTAACATGGGCAAAGGCCTTCTCTATATGTACCAGAAATGTATCGGAGTTCAACCTCTCGCCAATAGTAAAGGCCACTATATTGCCTTGCAGCCTTAATATGCCACCTTTTAACCCAAGTGCCTCAAAATTATTCAATGCCGACCTTACAGAGCAGCTCTCCTGCTGCATGGAGGTATCTTGCAGGCATCCGTAGAGTTTGCACCATTCAGTATTCATCTGCAGGCACTCTTCAATATTCAGAGGTGTAATCTCCTCATAGCTCCAGTTTGGATTGTTTTTGAAGCGCGAAACGAAGTTCCTCTTCGACTGGTATTTTTTGCCCTTGAGTGAGATGAGGTTCTCTGCCAGATATATATAGTCGTATGAGTTGCGGTTTGGGGTATAGGTGAATCTGTCGGGAAAGAGCTCTTGCAGAATGGCCTTCTGCTCTTCGAGTACAGACACAAGCATAAAGTTTGCCTGCATCTGTCGGGCATCCTCCATAATCTCTTCAATTACCTGTTGATAATCACCTCTTCCTGCTGGGAAAAAGTATCGGATTTCATTAGACTCCTTGTGAATAAACCTTACAATCAAGAAATCTTTAAAACGGCCTATCTGGGTAGAAAATACATCTTTCCAGATAAACAGCACCGAAAAGTTGAACTCGGTTGCCCTGTAATCCGAGTACGAGAGCAACCGGTCCACCCACTCCTTATCTTCTAATTCTATGTGTTTGAAACTGATCATCTATTCTTCCAGCCATTCTTTCAATATGGCAACAGCCTCTCTCTTCATTTGTTCAGGAAGAGTGTTGATTCTTGCTCTGTGGCTTCCGCCCGGTTCTACAAAAAGATGCATGGTCTCTCTTCCTTTTCCTTTCTTTTTAAGAGCTTCATTTTTCACAGGAGCTACCGGCATTACAGCACTCCAAGGGTCGAACTCCCCATAAACAAAGAGCATTTTGGAATCGGTATTTTTAAGGAACTTTTTGATATCTTTATAAAGGTATTTGTCGAAATCAAATTTCTGGCTTTGCGGAACAAACAATTTGTTGAGATACCCCTCTGCATCCTTTATTGTAAGAAGTCCTTTGAATGGCTTGGTATCATAACCGTAATACCCCAGCTCTTTGGCTGCCTGAACAAAGAAAGGAGCAGTTGTTCCTCCCTCTGCAAAGTAATCCGGGCCGCTTGTCTTTACAAGAAAATCAAACATCTCTCTATCTGAAGCAGTTTTTGGATCGGGCACAATCTCTGTCTTATAACCCCACTGCCAGAATGCAAAAGGAAATTCCAGTACACAATAATCATAAACAGCCGACAGAGGCATTTTGTATGTCAGATTCTCTTTTTCAGACAACTCTTCGAACATCGGGGTTATTTTCTCCCTCCTCTTCAGAAACTCTATCTGAAAATCTTTAAGTATCTGGCGGTCCTTCTCTGTACCAACAAATTCTGCCAGGAATGGTTCATGTCTTCCATCCTCCTGACTTTTGCAGAGAGGGCCTACATATGGAACAGTTATATCTATATCCTCAGGGTAATATGTGGTATAGAACATGGCAGTCTGTCCGCCTTTGCTTATGCCGGTTGCTATCCATTTGTTTGAGTAGATCTTCTTGAACAGCTGGTTTACCCTGTGCAGATCTGCTGCCTCATTTTTGGCAGTCATATAGTTCCAGTTGAGAGTCTCATCGGTAATTGAGCTGTTGTCCTGCATAAAAGGTACAGACTCCTTGAAATAGCGATGTTCAACCTCTATCATATTTGTCCTGAACATTGTGGAGAGCTCATTGTTGTAGGTTGGATTGGCACCTCTGGAGGTATAGCCTTCGGTTACAAGAACCATAGGTCTGTCGTATCCGCAGTGGAACAGAACCACTTTCTGCCTGAAAGTCCCCATTGCCGGATTGGTATGGTCGATAGGTTGCTCAATAAAAAGCTGGTACTTGAGACTATATAAATCCTGAAGTTTTTTTGACGGTTCCAACTGTTTGATACCGCTTACTTTTATGCCGCACTCCGCAGCTGCAGCCTCAATTTTTTCTACAAGTTGGGCCGATGCCGGAATGAAGACAAGCAGCAACAAAGCTGCACTTACAACTCTTTTTATAAATCTGGTCATATCTGTTATGTGTTATTGTTCGCTAAAAAACAAAGTTAATGATTCTCTAAAAAACTCCTGCAGTATTTTTGTCGGGATAACCAATTTTAGCATATTTTGTCAAAATAATTTACATTTTTTGTAAATAAATTTTACATAAATATTTGTTCCGATATAAATATTATTTACATTTGCCCCGGTTTAACATCTTCAAAAAAAGAATCTCTGATGGAATATAAAGGCTCTGTTCTTACGGTTGAACCCAATGGAGGATTATCAACCACTCTGGAAATTTTACTAAAAAAACACTTTGGCAAAGTGATCTCTGTTGTTGGATTGGATGAGATGTTTGCGGTTCTTGATGCGGAGGAGATTGATGTACTTGTTCTGGATTTGAATCTTTGCACATCCGGTAATGGCAGTGGCAATCTGGTGGAGAATCTGGTGGAACTCTATCCCAATACCGAGATTGTTTTATTGACAAGTTTATCTCAGGCAACAAACGCAGTTGCCCAAATAAATGCAGGGGCAACAGATTATATTACCAAACCATGGAACAATGACAAACTGGTCATTACTGTAAAAAATGCAATGAAGATAGGAGCCTTAAAAAAAGAGGTGGGCAGAGTGGCTTTATTGCAAAGAGGACTCAAGGGAGAGAGCGACTATTTTTGGGGAATAAGCAGTGTGATGAAGAAGGTGTATGCAACGGTACATCAGGCGGCATATACCGATACTCCTGTTTTGGTGAACGGCGAGCTTGGTTGTGGCAAAGAGAAAATAGCAGCAGAGATTCATGCAATATCAAAAAGGTCTGATGCCTTTTTTATGGTAATTGATGCCGATGCCATTCCGGAGGAGATGTTTGCCCTCAACCTTGTAGGGAAATGTAAAAATGGCGAAGAGAGCTCTGAAAGTGTGGCCGGCAAATTGGAGCTTGCACAAGGCGGAACACTATTCATAAATAATGTAGACAAACTCTCTTTACCTAATCAAAAACTTTTATTAGATATTATTAAAACAAATACATATAGCAGTATAAATAGTAATATTTCAAGTATCGCTTCATCGAAGTTCATCTTTGGAAGCAGCTCTGATCTTGAGAAGATGACATTGAAGGGCGAATTTCTGGAGGAACTTTATAACAGAATCAATATCATTAAGATAGAGCTTCCGCCATTGCGTGGACGCAGAGATGATATATTGCCGTTGGCATCTGTTTTTCTCGACAAATACAACAAAAAATTCAGAAAAAAAATCAAAGGGTTCAACAAAGCAGCCATGGAGTTTTTAACATCCTGCAATTGGCCCGGAAATGTCTCTGAACTTGCCGTTACAATTGAAAAAGCTGTTATATTGTGTGATATGTCTGAAATAACACCGGCCCATCTCCAGTCTGCCGGACAGGCGCTGCCTGACACTGCAAATGAGCGGTATGCCCCCGATGCGAATCTCTCCCTTTTATCTCTGATTGGAGAGAATACTTTAGAGCAGATAGAGAAGAAGATCATAAAGGCAGTATTGCTGAGGAACAGGGGAAATATGAGCCTTACAGCAAAACAATTGGGGATAACCAGGCAGACATTATATAATAAAGGGGAGAAATACGGTTTGATAGATTAATTTTACTAACTTTGCAAACTTATACAATCGAATAATAGAATTAAAAAGATATCATCTGATGAAGAATTTTGTTGAAGAACTTACATGGAGGGGCATGATTCATACAATGATGCCTGGAACTGAAGAGCAATTGATGAAAGAGCAGACTTCTGCTTATGTAGGAATAGATCCAACTGCAGACTCCCTGCATATCGGACACTTGGTAAGTATTATGATGCTTAAACATTTCCAGAATTGCGGCCACAAGCCTTATGCACTTATCGGTGGAGCTACAGGTATGATTGGAGACCCTTCGATGAAGAGCGCCGAGCGCAATTTGTTGGATGAGCAGACATTGAACCACAATATCGTTGCAATTAAAAAACAGCTTTCAAGATTCCTGGATTTTGATTCAGATCTGCCAAATGCGGCTGTTCTTGTGAATAACTATGACTGGATGAAGGATTTCTCATTCCTCTCATTCATAAGGGATATCGGAAAACATATCACTGTAAACTACATGATGAGCAAGGATTCTGTAAAGAAACGTCTTACCGGAGAGGCAAGAGAGGGTATGTCGTTTACAGAGTTCTCATACCAGCTGGTTCAGGGTTATGATTTCCTCTATTTGAATGAGCACAAGAATTGTAAACTGCAGATGGGCGGAAGCGACCAATGGGGAAACATTACAACAGGAACTGAACTTATCCGTAGAAAGACCGGAAATGAGGCCTTTGCGCTCACCTGTCCGCTGATTACAAAGGCAGATGGCGGAAAATTCGGAAAGACTGAGAAGGGAAATATCTGGCTGGATGCAAACTATACATCTCCTTACACCTTCTATCAGTTCTGGATGAATGTTGCAGATGAGGATGCCGAGAAGTATATCAAGATCTTTACAATGCTCAGCAGGGAGGTTATTGAAGAGGCTATAGCAAAACATAAGGAGGAGCCTCATTTGAGAGGTTTGCAAAAACTTCTTGCAAAAGAGATTACCATAATGGTTCATGGAGAGGAGGAGTACAACAAAGCTGTTGAGGCCTCAGGAATTCTGTTTGGAAACTCAACTGCACAGGCTCTCAAAAACCTTGATGAGCAGACATTCCTTTCTGTTTTCGACGGTGTGCCCCAATTTGAATTGCCTGCAGAGAAACTCGGTTCAAATATCATCGACCTTCTGGCAGTAGAGACAAATATATTCCCTTCTAAAGGAGAGTGCCGCAAGATGATTCAGGCCAACGGTTTGAGCATCAATAAAGAGAAATTCACCGATGTAAACGGACTTCTTACAGAGGAGCATCTGGTAAATGGCAAATACATTCTCGTACAGAAGGGCAAAAAGAATTATTTCATTTTGAAATTCTAAAGGAGTATGGAAGGAGAAAGCACAAGACAGCAGAAAATAGGACGTCAGTTGCAGCGAGACCTTGCTGAGATCATCAGAAGCAAGGGTATGGCAGCATTTGATGGTGCTATGGTTACAGTGAGTGAAGTGCGTGTCAGCCCCGACCTTTCGGTAGCCAAAGTATTTGTAAGCATATTTCCGTCGGCAAAATCGCAACAGGTCATGAAGATAATTCAGGAATCTTCAAAATCCATCAGAGGAGATTTGGGCCGACTGGTTGCAAAACAGTTGAGAATTGTACCGGAACTGGTATTTTTTCAGGATACTTCGCTCGATTATGTTGAGCATATAGATGAGTTGTTGAAGAAATAAGAGTATATTGTTTTGCATCTGCCTTTTTTCATAGCAAAGAGATACTTGTTTGCGAAAAAATCCCATAATGTGATTAATATAATTTCGCTGATAAGTGCTGTAGGCATTGGAATTGGCAGTATGGCTCTCATAATCATACTCTCTGTATATAACGGGTTTGATACGCTTGTAAAGTCATTTTATCAGGAGTATCAGCCCGATTTTATTATCACCCCCTCTACAGGAAAGAGTTTCTCCACCGGCAGTGCCGAATTTTGCGAAATCGGCTCCTGGCCTGAAGTGGCGCATTTGTCTCCGGTTGTAGAGGAGACTGTATTCGCATTGTATGATAACCGTCAGGCCATAGTTGCCATGAAGGGGATTGATACTTCTTATGGAAGAGTCAGCAGAATTGAAAACAATATTGTGGAAGGGGAGTTCAAGACCGAATTCGGCACAACCCCCAATGTAATACTCGGACGGCAGCTTGCATCCGGCCTGCGTCTGCGTGTACGCTTTATAGAGCCATTTGAACTCTATTTCCCCGACAGAAATACAAATGTTTCGCTGCTTAACCCTATGGCCGGACTCAATAACGAAATACTCTATCCGTCGGGCATAATTTCATTGAACCAGGAATTCGACCAGAATGGAATATTCGTTCCTATCTCAACAGCACGCAAACTGCTCTCCTACTCCGACGATGAGGTTACATCGTGCGAAATCTATCTGGCTCCAGATGCATCGCAGTCAGATGTTGAGAAAAAATTGGAACAGACTCTCGGAAATGCCTTTGTTGTGAAAAACCGTTACGAGCAGAATGATACCCTTTATAAGATGATGCGCGCCGAGAAATTTGCAGTTTACCTGATACTCTTCTTTGTAATCCTCATTATTTCGGTAAATATATTCGGCTCCTTGTCGATGCTGCTGATTGATAAAAAAGTAGATATGCAGACCTACAGAAGCATGGGAGCAACAGATGAGCAGATAGAGCGGATTTTTGTGCTTCAGGGATGGCTTATATCTGTGTCGGGTGCGGTTGTGGGTATAATAACAGGATTGGTATTGTGCTTTGTCCAGCAAAAATGGGAGATAATCTCAATGCCTGGAAACTATATTATAGATTCCTATCCGGTTCATGTGCAGTTCTGGGATGTTGCAATTACCTTTGCAGGCGTTGTTTCGATAGGCTATCTGATAGCTCTGCTGCCTATGAAATATCTGAAATAGAGTCTTATTTCACTTTTTTCAGAAAAAATATACTTTTTTTGAATTTTTCGTGCAACGAAAATGGTGCTTATTGCATCTATATAGTGTAGGTTTAGGTTTTAGTACATAGAAAAGGGATCTCTTTGTAGCAGGAGACCCTTTTTTATTTTTTGAATATACCGAACATGGTTGATCCGCTTCCGCTCATTGCCGCATAAACAGCCCCTTTATTGTAAAGTTCCTCCTTGTATTGGGCCAATTGGGGGATTTTCTTGAAAACTGTCTCTTCAAAATCATTGAAAATAACATTTTTCCACTCGTTTATCGGGTTGTTCAGCAGCTCTGCAAGAGGCTGGCTGTCGGGTAAAACAATACCCTCCTGCTCTTTTCTGTTACGCGGCACAATCCCTCCGTATGCTTGGGCAGTGGAGACAAAGTAGGGCGGATGGACAAGTTCTATCCTATACTCTCTCTGCAGCTCATCCAATCCTGCCGCAGAGATTTCTGAGAGAATTTCTCCACGACCCTGGCCGAGCATAGGCCTGTTGTATATGAAGAATGCACAATCGCTTCCGAGCGCAGATGCATATTGGGCCATTTGGCTCTCTGTAAGATTGAGGCCATATAATTTATTCAGTGCCAGAATAGTATGTGCAGCATCCGAAGAACCGCCTCCAAGTCCTGCTCCAACAGGAATACTCTTGTGCAGATATATCTCTACAGGCGGAATGTCAAAATCATTTTTCAGCAGATTGTATGCCTTTATGCAGATGTTATCATTAGGATCCATCAACAGGTCTCCCTTTGTTGCACCTGCACCAGCAGGTATGCTTATGCCATATTGCTCAATTTTAAGCTCTTTCCCCTCAATAATTTCGAGAATATCGCATTTGTCTACAGGACAAAAGAGAGTTTCAAGGTTATGAAACCCATCCTCTCTCTTTTGCAAGACCTTCAGTCCTATATTTATTTTTGCATTAGGATATACAATCATATTCTACTGTTAGCCGCATTTTGAGTAGCCGCAGTTTTTACAAACAAGGCAACCCTCCTGGTAAATCAAATCGTCTGACTGGCATTTAGGACATTTCTTTCCGGTGTCATCTTTTGTACCATCAGGAATATAGCGTTTCAATGAGCGCTCAACTCCGTTTTTCCAGGTATTGATGGCATCGCTGTCGAGCTGCAGGCCATTGATTAGGTTGATTACATCCACAATAGGCATTCCGTGGCGCAACACTCCCGAAATCAATTTTGCATAGTTCCAATACTCTTTATTGAACATGTGTGAAATACCGCCAATAATATTGGTATATCCGTATTTGTCGATAAAGTGGAAATCATAGCGGCTCTTTCCGGTATTTATATCCTTCTCTTTTACAATGAAACCCTTTTCAACTCCCTTAGGGATGCTTCTTGAATCTTCATCAACAAGACCTGTAAAAATCTCGTAAGGAACTCCGTTTGTCTTTCCAACAAGGGCAATCCAATGCTCTCTGCCGTTAAGGAAACGGATAACATCTGCCTCCAATGATTTAGGACGTTTTCTTGGGCCAAGTGTAGGTTTCTTCTCCTCCTTTGCAGCAACGAGAACACCTGTTCTTGAACCGTCTCGATAAACTGTAACACCCTTACAGCCAACTTCCCAAGCAGTTTTGTAAACCTCGGCAACCAGCTGCTCGCTTACATTGTTAGGCAAGTTTACGGTTACACTTATCGAGTGGTCAACCCATTTCTGGATGCTTCCCTGCATTTTAACTTTGGCAACCCAGTCGATATCTGCAGAAGTTGCCTTGTGGTATGGTGATTTGGCAACAAGTTCATTGATCTGATCCACGCTCATTGCCTTAACCTTCTCAAGGTCATATCCTTGTACTTCGCACCATGTCAGGAATTTGTGGTGGAATACATAGAACTCTTCAAAGCTGTCGCCAACCTCATCCTTAACGGCAACCTTCACATTTTTATCATTAGGATTAACCTTTCTTCTTCTTACATAGAATGGCAGGAATACAGGCTCAATTCCCGAAGTTGTCTGTGTCATCAGACTTGTTGTTCCGGTAGGGGCAATAGTAAGCATCGATATGTTTCTTCTTCCTACCTTCACCATCTCTTTATACAACTCAGGATCCGCCTCCCTGATCCTGTCGATCATCGGGTTGTGCTCCTCGCGTTTTGTATCGTATATAGGGAAAGCGCCCCTCTCCTGTGCCATAATCACAGAAGATCTGTAGGCATTTACTGCCAAAGTTTTCTGAATTTCAACAGAGAAGGCAATGGCTTTGTCGTTACCATATGTATAACCCAAAGCTGCAAGCATATCTCCCTCAGCTGTGATACCCAAACCGGTACGTCTTCCGCCCAAAGATTTCTCCTTGATCTTTTCCCACAACTCAATCTCGGTTCTCTTTACATTTGTTGTTTCAGGGTCTGACTTGATTTTGCTGAGAATAGCCTCAATCTTCTCCATTTCGAGATCAATAAGGTCATCCATAAGGCGCATGGCTTTGATAGTGTGCTCCTTGAAGAGGTCGAAATTGAATTTTGCAAGAGGGGTGAATGGATTCTCCACATAAGAGTAAAGATTCATTGCAATAAGACGGCAAGAGTCGTAAGGACACAAAGGAATCTCGCCACAAGGGTTTGTACTTACTGTTCTGTATCCCAAATCTGCATAACAATCTGCAACAGACTCCCTCAACACAGTATCCCAGAACAATACGCCAGGCTCTGCAGACTTCCACGCGTTGTGGATAATCTTCTGCCACAATTGCTGGGCACTTATCATCTTCTCAACTTTTGGAGAATCAGAATCGATAGGATATTGCTGTTTATATTGCTCACCCGCAAGAGCGGCTCTCATGAATTCATCATCAATTTTTACCGACACATTTGCTCCGGTAACCTTGCCTTGTTCCATTTTCGCATCAATGAAGGCCTCAGAATCGGGATGTTTGATTGAAACCGACAACATGAGGGCTCCTCTTCTGCCATCCTGGGCAACCTCCCTTGTAGAGTTTGAGTAACGCTCCATAAATGGAACGATACCTGTAGAAGTCAAGGCACTGTTAAGAACGGGACTTCCCGCAGGTCTGATATGGGACAGATCATGACCTACTCCGCCACGTCTTTTCATAAGCTGCACTTGCTCTTCATCTATTTTCAAAATTCCGCCATACGAATCAGAAGGGCCATCATTGCCAATCACAAAACAGTTCGACAAAGAAGCCACCTGATAATTGTTTCCGATACCTGTCATCGGGCCACCTTGAGGGATAATGAATTTGAAATCTCTGATAAGTTCATAAATCTCCTCTTCTCCCATAGGGTTAGGGTATTTGGATTCGATACGTGCAAACTCCTTGGCGAGTCTTCTGTGCATTTGCTCAGGAGAGTTTTCATATAAATTTCCCAAAGAATCTTTCATGGCATACTTGCCAATCCAAACCGAAGCAGCCAGCTCGTCGCCTTTGAAATATTTGATACTCTCTTGCAGTGCCTCTTGATAGGTATAGGTTGTCATAATAGCGTAAGTATTTGAAAATGTTAAAAAAGCAAGCCACCGACCCCTTAATGGCAGGGGCGGAAATTGAATGCAAGTTAGATGATTTTACAGATTCTGTAAAGGAAGATTGCCAATATTTATTAACAATTAAATCAACAATGCCCTACAGCACTCTCTAACAGCAATGTGTGCTGCAATTCCGGCAATGTGAGAACTCTCCCCTCAATCTTTTTTCAACAAGACCCGACAATCTCTCCAACAATTCAGTATTGCTTATACCAGACAATGCCGCATATGCAAAAGCCTGCTGCTGCAACAGTTTTGCCTCGCTATATGAAATGCCTCTTGAGCGCATATAGAAGAGCTCGTCCTCATTAAGGCTGCCTACAGTTGCACCATGCGAACATTTCACATCATCAGCATAGATTTCGAGATGAGGCTGGGTATATGCCTTTGCAAAATCGGAGGCCAGCAGATTGTTGTTTGCCTGATATGCCTCTGTCTTCTGGGCATCCTTTGCAACCAGGATAGTACCGCTGAACCTGGTAACGGCCTCATCTTCGAGAATACCCTTGAAGAGTTGGCTGCTATGACACTCCGGCACATTGTGTGATAAGTTTATCTTGTTGGAAATGCGCTGTTTGCCATTGGCAAGATAGAGTCCGTTGAGAATACATTCGCCTCCTTTGCCATTCAAGTTCACCTCAATTGTATTTGAGATTTCACCGCCATGCAATGTTACAATGTGGAACTTCAATACAGCATTGGCAGCAAGAGAGATATTGAATCTGGCATTATGGGTGGAGTTGTTGTGCTCGTTCTGCATAATGACAAGATCCATAACGGCATTCTCACCTACATCAATTTTAATATTCTCGTTGGTAGTAAAATTATCTTCGCTCAATGTGTGTGAACAGAGCAGAAGCCTTGCATTGGAACAACTCTCCAGTTCAAAACTGCAACTGTACTCCAAATCCTCTGTGCAGGCCGCTGTGCGTACGGAGATAATCTGCAGCAACTCTTCTACGACTCTGTTTTTTCCAATCCGTAGTGAGTAGCCCTTGTTCTCGTATGGAGTAATGATATCCCCAAAGTTGCTCTCCTGCATAATACCGTCGGCAACAAATAGTTGCAAAGTCTTTTCCAATGGAACTCTGCAGCGGAAACCGGGATTGTTATTATCGGGTGTATATATATAATTTGTCATTATTCAGATTCATTGATAAGCCAGTCATAACCTCTGTTTTCTACCTCTAAAGCCAACTCTTTGCCGGAAGTTTTAATAATGCGGCCCTTGTAGAGCACATGCACAATGTCAGGCACAATATAATCGAGCAGTCTCTGGTAGTGAGTAATTACGATTGTTGCATTTTCAGGACTCTTCAGTTTGTTCACACCATTTGCAACAATACGGAGAGCATCTACATCAAGTCCGCTGTCGGTCTCATCCAGAATGGCAAGACGCGGATTGAGCATGGCCATCTGAAAAATCTCGTTTCTCTTCTTCTCTCCACCGGAAAAGCCCACATTCACACCACGCGAAGAGAATGCCGGATCCATCTCCACAATGGCAAGCTTTTCTCTCATGAGTTTAAGGTATTCTGCCGCTGTAAGCGGTGGCAGGTTATTCTGTTTGCGGTGCTCATTTACCGCAGTCTTCATAAAATTCACATTTGTAACACCCGGAATCTCAATAGGATACTGGAATCCGAGGAACAAACCGGCCCAAGAGCGCTCTTCTGGAGACATCTCTAAAAGATTTTTTCCAAGGAAATTTACACTTCCACCGGTTACTTCATAATTCTCTTTACCTGCAAGGACTGCAGATAATGTACTCTTTCCCGAACCATTAGGGCCCATAATGGCATGAACCTCTCCTGCCTTTACAGTAAGATTGATGCCTTTCAAAATCTCTTTACCGTTGATAGAGGCGTGCAAATCTTTTATTTCAATCAAATTCTCCATATATAGTTTTTGTTTTTATCAAATTATTTGTTTTCAATCCATTTGGCTCTCCACATCTTGAACCCGAAAATTGCAAGGACAAGATATCCTGCAGCAACTATAGGCATAAAGACAAGACCTGCCTTAACATACATAATACCGTTCATTATGTTCACCACAAGCCACACTGCCCAGCAGTCCAATCTTTTTTGTGCCGACAGCAATTGGGCAAGAAGTATCATTATTGTAACTGTCGCATCAAGGAATGGAACTCTTGCCGCAGGGAACAGATCCGGCCAGCATATATGAAGCCTGCTGATAAGGAATCCCCAGCCGAATGCAAAAACAATAACACCTACAATTATAAATGCCCTTTGCCTGCTTGTAAGGAGCGTGATTTTCAGCTCAGACTTGCTGTCTTTTTCGTTCTCCTTTGGATGAGTCCATCTGTAATGTCCAAAAAGGTTGATAATCAGTGAGACTGGCTGCAGAAGCATTACTGAATAGAGATGTTTTTGAGAGAACATCATAAACAGCAAGATGTTATAAATATATCCTATCCAGAAATTTGCAACCTTTCCACGTGATGCAAGGAATACACAAGACAATCCGGCAACCACAGAGCAAAACTCCAGATAGCTGACGCTTTGTCCACCCAATGTAAATAATATATTATCAATACTGAACATGTTATTTTACGATTAATCTATAATCCCACAATAATCAGCCTACACTTCCTTCCAATGATACCTGCAACAATTTCTGGGCCTCGACAGCAAACTCCATTGGCAGCTTGTTGAGAACCTCTTTTGCATAGCCGTTTACAATGAGGCCTACAGCATCTTCTGAAGTTATACCCCTTTGACGGCAATAGAACAGTTGGTCTTCGCCTATCTTTGAAGTTGTGGCCTCATGCTCCACAACAGCGCTCTGGTTGTCGTTTTCGATATAAGGGAAGGTATGGGCACCGCATTTGTCTCCAAGCAGAAGGCTGTCGCACTGCGAAAAGTTGCGGGCATTGTCTGCATTTGGAGATATTTTTACCAATCCGCGATAGCTGTTCTGGCTGAAACCTGCAGAGATACCTTTACTCACAATACGGCTTCTTGTATTTTTTCCCAAATGTATCATTTTGGTACCGGTATCTGCCTGCTGGTAGTTGTTGGTAACGGCAACAGAATAGAATTCAGAGACTGAATTGTCGCCTTTAAGTATTGTGCTCGGATATTTCCAGGTAATTGCCGAACCTGTTTCAACTTGTGCCCAGAAGAGCTTGCTGTTTGCACCTTTGCAAATGCCTCGCTTGGTGACAAAGTTGTATATACCGCCCTTTCCGTTCTTGTCGCCAGGATACCAGTTCTGTACTGTTGAGTATTTTACCTCGGCATCCTGCATTACAACAATCTCCACAACAGCCGCATGCAACTGGTTTTCATCCCTTTGCGGAGCAGTACATCCCTCAAGATAACTCACATAGGAGCCTTCGTCGGCAACAATCAGAGTTCTCTCGAACTGTCCGGTTCCCTTTGCATTTATACGAAAATAGCTGCTCAATTCCATAGGACAGCGTACCCCTTTTGGAATATAGCAGAAAGAGCCGTCGCTAAAGACCGCCGAATTGAGTGCGGAGTAGTAGTTGTCTCCTATCGGAACAACTGATGCAAGATATTTTCTAACCAGATCGGGATAGTCTCTAACCGCTTCTGAGAAAGAGCAGAAAATGACTCCTTTCTCAGCTAAAGTCTCTCTAAATGTGGTTTTTACCGACACTGAGTCAAATACAGCATCAACAGCAACACCTGCAAGGACATTCCTTTCATGGAGCGGAATACCCAGTTTCTCAAAAGTCTCTGCAAGTTCAGGATCAATCTCGGTTGTCTCCTTTTTTGGTGTTGGAGCCGCATAATATATTATATCCTGATAGTCGATTTCAGGGATATCAAGATGTGCCCATTTTGGCATTGTCATGCCCTGCCATTTGGCAAAGGCCTTAAGTCTGAAATCAAGCAGCCATTGTGGCTCCCCCTTTTTCTTTGAAATAAGGCGTATGATATCTTCATTCAATCCCTTTGGAATGAACTCCTGCTCAATGTTCGATTCAAAGCCATGCTGATACTCTGCATTGGCTATATCTTCTATTATATTATTCTTTTTGCTCATAAGAGTGCAAAGTTAATCCATTTTAAATATTTTTGTAGAAAAAAAAGAGTATGGAAGAAAAAGGTGCAAAAAAAGAGCCAAAAGAGGGCACAAGAACACAAATTTCCCAGATAGGAAAAAATGAACTGCTCAGACGTCTCTTTGATGGAACAGGATATGAAAATTCGCAGTTGGGTAAAATCTCCGCTCCCGGAACTGCCATAATGACAAATTCCCAACTGATGCTGGAAGGCGTTGATTTTGATTTGGTTTACACACCTCTCAAACATCTTGGATACAAGTCTGCACTCTTGGCAATAGGTCCTTTGTATGCCAATTGTTATAATCCGCATACGCTCTCATATATTCTCGGTTTGTCGGCGCGCTTTGCCGCAGAGGATATTGTTGAATTCTGGACAGGTGTTGTTGCAGCAGCAAAAGAGCATAATATCCAGAATCTTTCTTTGCAGCTTAAAGCCTCAATGACCGGTCTTTCCATAGGAATTTCGGCACAAGGCACTCAAAAGAACAAAGTGCTGGAGGCTCAGCCAAAGCCCGACAAAAATGCCCTTATCTGCATAACCGGCAATATAGGGGCAGCATATATGGGCTTGCATGTGCTTGAAAGAGAGAAAGTGATGTTCAACAGACTTACCAAGGAGCAGGCATCAAAATATGTCCAGCCAGATTTGAGCAAATACAAATATATTCTGAGCCAATATCTGAGTCCCGAAATAAATCCGAAAACCACAACGCAATTTGTCGAGGCCAAACTCCTTCCTTCAGCAGGCTATTTTATAACAAACGGACTCGCTGCCACAATCAAACAGCTTTGCTCTGAGCATGATTGCGGTGCAAGGGTATATTTGGATAAAATTCCTATCGCCTCCCAGACAATGGATATGGCAAAGGAGATTAATATGGATGCTGTAACAGCTGCCCTCAATGGCGGTGATGATTACAAATTCCTCTTTGTCATTCCTATATCCGAACACGAAAGATTCCATAAAGAGTTCCCGAATGTGGATATCATAGGCCATCTGTGTGCAAAAGATGCAGGCGCAGCCCTCGTTACACCGGAAGGTGCCGCCATTGAGATAAGAGCCCTGTAGAGCGTTTGAGGAGTATAACTAACTATAGCAGGTGATGAACTATCGCAGGTGCAGATTAGAGATGCACCTGCGTTTCTACTTTATAGTTAAGGTTTGAGTGTTCTATGAAGTCGATAAACTCGGAAGTTACATCAATTTTATATTTGCGGGAGAAGAACTCAACTGCAATCTGATGCTCATAATCCAGCACATTTATCGAAAGCATCTTCTTTCCTTTATTGGCCTTGATTGCTTTAAGGAGACCTTTGTTGAAATTCTTGTCTATTTTATCTACCGGCAAATTGATTGTAAATGATTTTATGAACTCATCCTTTGTATTTGCCAGCAGCGCTATTTTACGGATTTTAAGGTCGCACTCTACTGGTGTGGCACTCTCATTTTTATCGGGATTATCCTTATCTGCCGGTTTTGTAAAAGAGCGTGGCATTATTGCACATTTTACAAAGAGGGCATTCCCCTCCTCCATATATTGCAGGAAGTTTTCATAATCTTTTCCATACAGGCTGAAACTGATATTGCCCGAATAATCTTCCAAAGTAACGCTCAGCCAAGGTTTGCCGCTCTTTTGCGAAATGCGTTTGCTTATACCGCTTATAAGTCCGGCCACATAAATCTCTTTTCTGTGCAGCGATTCATCCGTTGAAGCCTGGGAAACAAGCTCCTGTGCCTCAGTGATAGTATATTGTGCAAAGTTTTTTATTTCAAATTTATATATATCGAGAGGGTGCGAAGAGAGGTACATTCCAACAAAATCTCTCTCTTTCTTTAAAAACTCCAATAAATTGTACTCTGCAGAAGGTGCAGGAATATCAGGCGGAGTAGGCTTGAACCCCTCATCTGTATCTCCAAATAGCGAATTGCCGCTGCTGAGCGAGTCATTTTGCAATTTTGACCCATAACGGCAGAGAGCCTCTATGAATATTTCGTTCTTTGAATTGGGCAAGAAGAACTGGTCTCTCCGCATATTTTCAAATGAATCGAAACCGCCTGCGTATACAAGTGATTCAATTGTCTTTTTGTTTACGACCCCGCACTTGGATGCCCTTTCAATAAAGTCGAAGATGTTTTCGTATGGTCTCTCTTTACGCCCTTCAACAATGCTGTCTACAACTGCACCGCCAACGCCCTTCACTCCGGCCATGCCAAAACGGATATTGCCTGCTCTGTTTACGGTAAAGCGGCGTTCGCTTTCATTAATATCTGGACCGAGAACAGCTATTCCCATTTTTTTGCACTCGTCCATAAGTTTGGTAATCTCCTCAATATTGTTGAGGTTCTTACTCAAGTTGGCCGCCATGAACTCGGCAGGATAGTGGGCTTTCATATATGCGGTCTGATAGGCAACCCAAGCATAGCATGTTGCGTGCGATTTGTTGAATGCATATGCTGCAAAGGCTGTCCAGTCTTTCCATATTTTCTCCAGAATCTCCGCCGGATGGCCATTCTTAATACCTCCCTCCAAGAAAAGGGTTTTGAGCTCCATCATCTTGTCTATGAGCTTTTTACCCATAGCCTTGCGGAGTCCGTCGGCCTGACCTTTGGTAAAGTCGGCAAGTTTCTGGGAGAGAAGCATCACCTGCTCCTGATATACAGTGATACCGTAGGTATCTTTGAGGATATCCTCCATCTGAGGGAGGTCATATTCAATTTTTTTGCGTCCCTGCTTGCGGTCTACAAAGTCCGGAATATAATCCATCGGGCCCGGACGGTAGAGGGCATTCATCGCAATAAGATCTTCAAAACGGGTAGGCTTCAGCTCCCTGAGCCATTTCTGCATTCCTGGCGACTCAAACTGGAATATTGCAACTGTATCTCCGCGGCTGAAGAGCTCGTATGTAAGCTTGTCGTCGATAGGTATGGTATCTACATCAACATCTATTCCTTTGGATTTCTTGACATTGGCAACAGCCTCCTTGAGTATTGAGAGCGTTTTCAGACCGAGGAAGTCCATTTTCAACATTCCCACATCTTCAATGAATGAGCCTTCGTATTGCGAAACCCACATATCTTCACCGGTCTCCTTATCTTTGGCTATGCAGATTGGAATATGCTCTGTAAGGTTGTCGCGGCCAATAATTATGGCACAGGCATGCACACCTGTATTACGTACTGTACCTTCGAGTTTCTGGGCATATTGGAGAGTCTCTTTAACTCCCGGAATGGTTGAAGATTCTAAAGCCTCTTTCATCTCAGGCACAAGTTTCAGGCAGTTGCCCACATTAACCTTCACCTTCTTCTCCTTTATAATTTCTTCGCCATTCTCACCCTTCTCCTTTATGATTTCGGGAGGAAATTTGTCGGGTACAAGTTTGGCAAGCCTGTCTGATTCTGCAAGTGGAACCTGCTGGATGCGGGCAATATCCTTAATGGCACTCTTTGTTGCCATAGTGCCAAATGTAACCACATGAGAGACATGGTCTTTTCCATATTTTCCCTCAACATACTGGAGTACTTTTCCTCTTCCATCATCATCAAAATCGATATCAATATCGGGCATTGATATACGCTCCGGGTTGAGGAAACGCTCAAAGAGGAGGTCATATTTTATTGGGTCGATATGGGTAATACCCAAGCAATATGCAACAACCGAACCTGCTGCAGAACCACGTCCGGGACCAACCCATACGCCCATTCCGCGAGCTGCCGCAATAAAATCCTGCACAATGAGGAAGTAATCCGGAAATCCCATTCTTTTGATTGTAGCAAGTTCAAAATCAATCCTTTCCCGTACTTGATCGGTAATCTCCTTATAATTTTTCTCAGCACCTTTATATGTAAGATACCTCAAATATTCATTTGAATCAGGAAATTCCGACGGAATCTCAAAAATAGGCAGGATATGGTCGCAGTCGATTTTGTATTTTTCAATTTTATCGGCAATCTCAATGGTGTTCGAGATGACTTCGGGATGCTCGGGGAACAACGCAGCCATCTCCTCTTCGGTTTTAAGATACTCCTGCTGAGTATATCTGAGGCGTTTTACATCATCGTAATTGGCATTGGTTGTAAGACAGATAAGTCTGTCGTGGGCAGGGCCGTCCTCTTTGCGTGTAAAATGCACATCGTTGGTGGCAATTACCTTTACACCGCACTCCTGAGCCAATTCAAAGATTGCCTTGTTTACGATTACCTGTTGGTCATACACATCTTCGGCATAACCCGGAAGCTCTGTTTTATGCAGCTGGACTTCGAGATAATAATCTTCGCCAAAAAGATTCTTGTACCACATTATGCTCTCGCGGGCACCGTCGATATCCCCTTTTTTTATTTTCTGAGGAATTTCTCCACCAAGGCAGGCCGAAGAGCAGATCAGGTTTTCGTGGTATTTTTCGAGCAGTTCCTTGTCGATTTTAGGTTTGTAGTAAAAACCCTCTGTATATCCGAGCGAAACCAGTTTTACAAGATTATAATAGCCCTGCAGGTTTTTGGCCAGCAAGATGAGGTGGTTGGCACTCTGGTCTTCTTTACCCCTTTTTGTAAAACGGCCCTCGGGATTCACATAAACCTCACAACCAATAATTGGCTTTATATCGGGAAAATCCTTTGCCACTTTAAGAAACTCCTTTACACCAAACATATTACCGTGGTCAGTAATGGCCAATGCCGGCTGATTATCCTCCGCCGCTTTTTTGAAATGACCGGCGATAGGAGCAGCTCCGTCGAGAATAGAATAATATGTATGTACATGTAAATGAACGAATGCCATGGTTTTACTGATATTTTTGAGGTATTTGTGAGTTTACAAAGTTAGTAAAAAGTATGAAATTTTTCACCTTTGCAAAGCTAATGCTAAAAGTATTGGATTATTACAGATTGGAGTAGTTCAGGTTAGGTTAGGCTGGGTTAGGTTAGGCTGGGTTAGGCTGGGTTAGGTTGGCTTGGGTTTGGCTTGGTTAGATTGGGTTAGATTGGGTAAGGTTAGGTTTAGCTTGCCAGGATTGGATGGATTTAGATGGATTTGATTTGGGGAGGATCGGGCTGAGTGGATCAACTTATGTTTGATTAACTTGAAATCATGTTGCGGCAGCAAATCTCTGGATATTGGCAAATCTCCGCAAATTGGGAATTTGTAAACAGCTTTGTAGTGTTGTAATTGAGATTTACGAATCCGGAATTTACAATTGAGCGTAAATTTACGTTTTTGCACATCTTTTTCATCCCTTTGTACTATGTTTGCCGTGTGGCTCAGGATCTCAGCAGTAGGATTGCAACGAAAACAATTTTTGGGTAAGGTTGAAAGGATTGAAGAAGACTGAAAAATTGAGCAGGTTGAAGAAAATTGAAAGGATCGAAAAAGTGGGAGGAATGATGGAGAAGAGAGCAAAAAGCGCAGATAGTGGCGTGTTGAATCCGTTTGTGGATTGGAGTTTCAAACATCTGTTCGTAACGGAGCGGAGCAAGAAGAATCTGTTGGGATTTTTGAATCTGTTGTTGGACATGGAGTATCCGATTGTAGATTTGAGGTATCTGAACAATGAGAGCATTTTATATGAAATGTTGTTATATTTGCTTATTCAAATGCGCAACGGTATGAAAACAATAGAAGAACTCAAACAGGAGATTTATGCTCATGGCCTG
>JAZNEW010000023.1:0-11381 GCA_045588775.1 Candidatus Egerieisoma sp.
GGCATTGCGTTTGAGATAGAATAATACTCTGAAAGTGCTTCTGCTCATAACTCTACTTTTTTGTTTGCGAAATTATTATTTGTAGAGTTGAGTGACGGTAAGTAAAACACTGCGTATCGGTGCAAAAGAATCAGCCGAAGCTAAACCGGAACGAAGATATGAGAAATTTTCCTATATTTGCAACTACAATCGCTTAACAAACATTGCTATTCAATCAGTTACAGCAACCAATATACTCCATTGAAATCAAGAATCAAAGTAATGGTATAGTAACGAAACTTTGTCATTTCTTGGCTTTTCATTGGCATTTGATGGTATTGTAACATCTTGGCAAATACTGTTAAATCGCTAACAGACAACATTCTTTCCCCATTTCGCACTCACTTTCGCTTCTTTGTTGTACTTTTGCAGCATGAAAAATAAAACTGCTGTCGGACATTTGTCGGCATTTACTGCCTATCTTATATTCGGTCTTAATATTATAATTTGTAAAGACCTTACAACCAGTAATATAATCTCACCTATCGCACTTTTTTGCCTGCGTTCAATTGGTGCAGGCTCGCTTTTTTGGCTTATCTCATTGTTCAGGCCTGCAGAAAAAGTGGAGAAAAAGGATTTTCCAAAAATATTTCTGGCCTCGCTCCTGGGATTTTTCCTTACCCAGATGACATTTCTTCTGGCCATATCACAGATTACCCCGATGGACTGCTCAATAATCAATTCCATAACACCAATCAATACAATGATTATTGCAGCAATTGCCCTGAAAGAGCCCATTACTTTAAAGAAAGCGGCTGGCGTCCTGCTCAGTTTTTGCGGAGTCATCTACCTGATTGTAAGCAGCATGAGTGCAAACAGCGCAGTTGTGCAGACAAGTGCTATGGGAGCAATTCTCATTGTGCTGAACAGTTTGTGCTTTTCGCTCTATTTGGGAATATTCAAACCTGTAATTGCCAGATACTCTGTAGTAACCTTTATGAAATGGATATTTCTCTTTTCAACAATAATGGCACTTCCGTTTGCAGGTAAAGAGGTTGTTTCCATAAATTATGCAGCACTGCCACAGAATTTCGTATGGGAGCTTCTCTTTCTCATACTGTGCGCAACATTCATTGCCTATTTCCTTATACCTGTAGGGCAAAAATATATACGTCCTACCCTTGTAAGCATGTATTCTTATGTGCAACCGATAGTTGCCATTGTAATAAGCATTTATGTGGGTATGGATACATTGAGTTTCACCAAAGTACTCGCCGCTGTAACAGTATTTGCCGGAGTGCTTCTTGTCAATTACAGCAAAAGCGCAAAATCGGGCAAATGACTCATTGTATGAAACACTCTCTTGTATTTAGTGCCGACGGCTCACACACTCTCAAACTTGCCGATTTTGACGAGTGCTACCATTCGAGCAATGGGGCATATAATGAAGCCCGCCATATCTATATCAATTGCGGAGTGGATTTTCTACACAAAAACTGTGGCTGCAATGAATTTGAAGTCTTTGATATAGGACTTGGAACAGCACTGAACTGCATGGCCCTGCTTGTATGGCAACAATCTCTGATTGCAGAGGGGTTGCCTGCTCCAAAAATATGCTACAATGGTATAGAAAAATACCCTATAACTCCACAGGAGGCCATTATGCTCAATTTTCCGGAGCATATTGCCGGGCATCATCCCGAATTTTCTGTTAAGCAGCTCAGGGAATGGTTTCATCTTATCCACACATCTCCCTGGGAAGAAGCGGTTTCCATAACTCCGGAGCTTATGCTGAAAAAACATAATGGCGATATTGCAGATGTTGCAGGCGAATATTTCTCCGGCACCTTGTACCCCCACTCCCCTGCTGTTATAATGTACGACACCTTTTCTCCGGCAACCCAGCCACATTTGTGGAGCAGAGATATTTTCAAAAAAATAGCACAGAACACTCAGGCTGGTTCAATACTTACAACTTATTGTTCGAAGGGCATTGTAAAACAGGCATTGAGGGAGGCAGGCTTTACTCTCGAAAGATTACAGGGCCCTTCCGGGAAGAGACATATTTTAAGAGCTCTAAATACTATTTGAGCATTCTTGTTATTTGTGATTATATTTGCAATTCCAATAAGCTTATAAATACTTAATTTAATAAACTGTTATGAAAAAGATACTTTTAACTGCTGCCGCAGCTGTGGCTCTGATTGCCTGCGGAACACAAAACAGCAACAACCCTTTGAAAGAGAAGGTTGAAAGCTATGCTGTTGTAGAGGTAAAATCACCTCTTTATGATAATCTTTCTGCCAATGACAAAGAGATTCTTTCACTATTCCGTCAGGCTGGCGAGATAATGGACAATCTCTTCTGGAAACAGACATTTGGAGATAAAGCCGTTATGGAGGCACTCACCGATGAGTATGCCCGTGAATATGCCCTGATCAACTATGGCCCATGGGACAGACTCGACAGCAACAAACCATTTATTGAAGGATATGGCGAAAAGGGACTTGGCTGCCAATATTACCCTGCCGACATTACAAAAGAGGAGTTTGACGCATTTGAAGACCCCGACAAAAACAGCCTTTACACAGTACTGCGCCGCAATGAGGATGGCTCTTTGAAATGTGTCTGGTATAAAGACGAGTATAAGGAAGAGTTGGAAAAAGTATGCGCCCTTTTAGAAAAAGCAGCAGAGCTAACAACCAACGAGGGTATGCGCAAATACCTCACAGAGAGAGTAAAAGCATTCCGCACAGATGATTATTTTGCTAGCGATATGGCCTGGATGGATATGAAAGATTGCAATATGGATATTGTTATAGGCCCTATCGAAAATTATGATGACAAACTGAATGAGGCAAAAGCTTCATACGAGTGTTTCATTCTTTTGAAAGACTCTCTACGCAGTGCAAACCTTGCAAAATATGTGGGTCTGCTTCCAAAATTGCAGACAATGTTGCCATGTGCTCCGGAGTATAAAACATTTGTTCCAGGGACATCTTCTGATTTGAATGTATATGATGCAATCTACTATGCAGGAGATTGTAACTCAGGCAGCAAAACAATTGCAATCAACCTTCCTAACGACGACAGAGTGCAATTGGCAAAAGGAGCTCGCCGTCTCCAACTTTACAACAGCATGATGGCAAAATTCAACAAAATCCTCAAACCGATCGGTGATGTTCTTGTTGATACCGCACAACTGAAATATTTGAGCGCAGATGCATTCTTCTGGAATGTAACTTTCCACGAAGTGGCACATGGTCTTGGTGTTAAAGAGACCGTTAATGGCAAAGGTCCGGTTGATGCAGCAATGGGTTCACAAAAGACAAGCTGGGAAGAGGGCAAAGCTGACATTCTTGGTCTGTTTATGGTATGCAATCTTGTTGATATGGGCGAAATTACAGATATCACCAAAGAGGAGGCCATTGCAACATTCATTACCGGAATTGTACGTTCGGTAAGATTTGGTTTTGCATCATCACATGGCAAAGCAAACATGATGTGTTACAACTTTATGGAGGAGCAGGGTGCTTTCTCAAGAAATGCAGAGGGAAAATATATCATTGATTTCGACAAGGCACGCGCAGCCATTGACGCATGGGCAAACCTTATCATCACTACCCAGGCTACAGGCAACTTTGAGTTTGCACAACAATATTCGGCTGAACATGCCAACATCTCACCTGCCCTTGAGGCTGATATCCAAAGGGTAAATGCGGCAGGTATTCCACGCGATATCCGCTTCGACTTCACCTGGTAATATAGGAATAACAATCTGTCATGGCAGACAATTATCTAGAAAAGAAAATGGAAGAGTTCAAGGCCATGCCCTCTGCGGGTGTGGCCTCAAGGAACTCTCACAAACATACAGCCGCACTTGCAAGACTTGTTGCAGCAAACAGACAATGCAAATCATTCAACAACAAGATTATTGTGAGGGAACAGCATCTTAGGGAACTCATCAAATTTGCATCAGATTCACAACCGGAAGAAATCCAATATTATCCTACAGTAAATGCCGGCGAGGTTTCGGCTATACTGG
Source organism: Candidatus Egerieisoma sp. (assembly GCA_045588775.1). GTDB lineage: Bacteria > Bacteroidota > Bacteroidia > Bacteroidales > UBA932 > Egerieousia. Next base: position 4,025 of record JAZNEW010000023.1, read on the forward strand.
ATTTTCTGAAAAATCAGAATCCATCACTCCTGAATTTTGAAAACCCGGAGAAGTTGCCAAAATCATTCATTCTTATTGGCAGTGGGTGCAGTGATTCTAACGAGATTTACTTTATATCAGGAGTTCTCTCCAACATAATCACCCTCAGAGCCACCGAAATGGGCCTGAACGGCTCGTATGCAATGCTTGAGAATCCAAAAAAACTGGCCGGAACTCTTAACCTTGAGTTCCGCCCGCTTATTGCAATCGCAATAGGAAAAGGAGAATAAAATCTCTGATAAATCCGAAGATATTATATTACTTTAATGTTGCAACTATAACTACCGGATTTGAATCGTATGTGAGTTTTGATGCTATCTGTTTTGCCTTATCAGATCCGCACTCCTTTGCAAGTTCTATAAAAGTTTCGGCATCAATAATCTGATACAGTTTGTTATCCTTCATATTATCGGCAACAAATGGAATCCCGTTATCCAAATCATTTTTAAATGCATAATCGCCAATCTGCTCATTATACGGAAGGAAAAATGTATTGCGGCCAACCTTATCATAGTATACAGGCAAAACTGCACTCTTTCTTTGGTGATTCGTATACTTCATATATCTCCTCAAAGGAGCCACACCGTACCACACTGTCAGGGTCAAAAACCGGTCACATTCAAGATGTATTCCATTTAAAAGCCTTACACAATAATCAAAATTAGACCCATCAGGGATACCGGCTTCCTTTCCTATATTTATAGTAAAACGGTCTCTGCATTCAAGTGCGGAAGAAAAGCTATATCCTTTTATGGTATCTGAAAAAGTATATAATATGTTCATAGTATCCTTATAAGGAAACAATCCACAAACTATAGAAACTAAATAAGCCTTCTTTTGAGCTATAGCCTTCTCTTCTAAATTTCCTGGTTTTGCAACACATACAAGTGAATCTGCATATAAAACATTACCAACTGTATCAGCTATTGCAAAAATACCATTCCTTTGCATTGAAGACCCACCAATATATATATGATCTTTATTTTTGTATGCCATAAATGCACGCAAATGAAGTTTTTGCTTATAATCATTCAAATCTAAAGACGAAACTACATTACCATTACCATCATAAGCCAATATTTTCTTTCCATCCATATCAAAAATATGATATTTTCCTTCATCTATAAGTGCAAATGTAGCTCTAAGATACTCATTTTCACTTCTTCCTATGGTGCCAATTTCTGTAATATACTTTCCTTTATAATCAAATTTTTTTGTCAATCCGGAACTGCCGTCAAGATAATAAAGGCCCGAATCATCCCCCGTAATATGTGGATTGTTGCTATTTTGTTTATATCCAACATAACATCCCTCTTTTGTTTCCAATGGAATATATTCAATGGAGGAGCAGAACTTGCTCAACGCAACCTCATCCCCACCATTCTCCAAAGCATACTCAATATCCACAACAGGCAATGACGAACCTTTGCCGCATGAAGTTGATGAATTGCAAGAACAACTGAAGAGTAAAATTAATGAAAAGGCAACTGTAATTATTCTGTTTTGTATCATATCATAATACTTTATCATCATCTTTTAATGGGAAACCTTCAAAGATGTGTCCACAAAATAGACATTCATAGATAGTATATCCCCAACTAGTGTAACCGCCGGTAGCTCGCACATACTCTGATTGATTACAAGAAGGACAAGTAATCTTATATTCGTTATAGCATATTTCGTAGCCAATACTATGAGCAACTGTATCAACTGTAATGAGAGTGATGTTAGCCATTGTAAATAGTACAATTGCCAAAATTTTAAATTTTAAATTTTAAATTTTAAATTTTTCATAAGAATTAGTTTTAATGTATCCGTTCCAAATTTAAATAAAATTAAATAAAAATCTAAAAAGTTTTGTAAAAACAGATTTGCCGGGTTATCAAATGCCGAAACAATACATATCCGAACTGCTGCGGCGTGGCAGGCAGACAAGTTGTGCCCCTGCTCCTATCTCTTTCAATGCTTTTGAAATCTCCCTGCGGGCCAATTCCGGTGTGTTGTTGTTTTCGCTCAAGTGGCAGAGGAATATTGCCTCCATCTGGGGATGACAGACCCTCCTGATTATAGAGGCACATTGCTCATTACTTAAGTGTCCGTTGCCTTTTGTTATTCTCAGCTTCAGATCGGGAGTGTAACCGCCATGCAGCAACATATCAAGATCATAATTGCTCTCAATTATAAGGGCATTTGCCATTGATGAATATTTGATGATATCATCTGTAATATTTCCGGCATCTGTTATGAATGTAAATTTTACTCCATTAAAATCTATATGATAGCCAACGGTCTGTGTGGCGTCGTGAGGCACTTCAAATGGAATAATCGTTACATTATCATATTCAAAAGCCTCGTCCGGCTTTGTCTTTCTTGCACATCCGCTGAGCTTTCCCCTCGTGCAGAAATGGGTACTCAAAGAGCGGTGCAACGTTTCTGTAGCGTAGACAGGCAGATTGAGTCTGTCGGCCATAATGCCAAGACTCTTTATATGGTCTATATGGTCGTGTGTAACTAATACAAACTTTATACTCTCTATGGATATATTATGTTCCGAGAGCCTCTTTTTTATTGTTCTCGGCCCTATTCCTGCATCAATCAGAAATGCAGTCTGCTCATCTCCAATATAATAGCAGTTACCATTACTTCCGCTCGACAAACTGATGAATTTTACCATATCAAGTTGGGTTATAATTCTACTCCAATACTTTGGCTAACTCCTCTGCCAGATTTTTCTCCACATCATAAAACAGTATATTGAAGCCCAAACTCTTTGCTGTTTCAATATTTGCAGGCGCATCATCAATAAACAGACTCTCCTGCGGTGTTATCCGGGCCTGCTCCAATACTTTTAGAAATATCTCTTTACCCGGTTTTGAGAGATTCATTCTGAATGAGAGAAAAACCTCCTCAAACAAATCATCAACAGGTATTTCCGACAATTCATCAAACATTCTCCGTGATATTCTCCAGCAGATCGGGTTGTTGTTGCTCAACACATACAGATTATACTTTTTCGACAACTCCACGATCAGATCCACTTTGTATTGGGGAATCTCCTTCAGAAATGAATCGAGGGCAAATTCCACCTCCTTGTAACCCACATCGGGTTTGGTTGAAATCTTTTTTATGGCATTGCAGAACTCCTCATCGCCAATATCTCCATTTTCATAAGCTGCAAAAAAGCCTTTCTGCAGATATGGCGTAAGGTATTCGTTGAAATCAGGCACGCCCACCACATCTGCAAAATTTTTAATGCACAACTCTTTATCTAAAGTAAGGATAACTCCTCCCCAATCGAAAATAAGGTTTTTAATCATCAGGCTCAGGTAAGTTTGGTTTCAGTTTAAGGTTTCAGTCCAATGTTTCAGTCCAGTCTGGAAATCAGTTTTGTGAACAAAACGGTCATTTTGTCGGCTGCCGCATCTGCTGCTTTAACCACATCGTCGCCATCGTTTACATAATCCTCTGCGTAATCATCATGGGCCTCGTTCGTGATTACCGACATTCCAAATACAGGTATGCTGCTGTGGCGTGCAACGATAACCTCAGGAATGGTACTCATTCCAACCGCATCGGCACCTATTGTCCTGAAATATTTGTACTCGGCAGGAGTTTCGTATGTTGGGCCTGTGCTTGCCAGATAGACACCTTTTTTGAGTGCGATGCCTTCAGCTGCAGCTATCTCCTCTGCCAGTTTTATAAGTTTTGGCTCGTATGGACGGGTCATATCCGGGAATCTTGGGCCAAATCCATCCAAATTTTTGCCAATAAGCGGGTTAGGAAGCAAATTCAAATGATCTTTAATTATCATCAAATCACCAACCTTAAAATCAAAATTAACGCCGCCGGCAGCATTTGAAACAAACAGATACTTGATACCCAAAACCTTCATAACCATTATAGGGAGTGTTACTTGCGTCATCGGATAACCTTCGTAATAATGGAAACGTCCCTGCATGGCAACCACCGGTTTGCCGCCCAAATATCCTGCAATGAAATTGCCTTTGTGCCCTACCGCTGTTGATGCCGCAAAATTAGGGATATCCTTATATGGTATAACTGTCGGATTTTCAATTTTATCTGCGAGTTTGCCAAGTCCGCTTCCAAGCACTATTCCTGCAAGAGGGACAAAATCGCCCAATATATTTTTGATGTATGAGGCTGCCTCATTAATTTGTAAAACCCTTTCGTCCATAACTGAATTGAATATTTATTTATTAAACAAGTCTTTTATATATGCTGTTCACTCTGTCCAGAATCTGCTGCTCTCCCTCCACCACTCTGTTTTGCATTAAAATTTTGCCATTACAGATAACAGTATCCACACAAGAGCTGTTGGCAGAATAGACCAGATTTGCAAGGAAATTGAAATTCGGGGTAAATGCGTGGTTATTTATATCTATCAGGACCAGATCAGCAAGAGCCCCCTCCTCCACTTTACCACTATTCAATCCCAAAGATTTTGCACCATTTACAGTTGCCGTATCGAGCAGTTCATCCAATGGCATCGCAGTTGGATCCTCCCTCCAAGCCTTTTGCAATAGTGCAGTGGTCTTCATGGCCTCTATCATATCGAGATTGTTTGAAGAGGCACAACCGTCGGTTCCTAATGTAACCGTAAGGCCGGCATCTTTAAATTCATTATATTTGAACCGATAGCCCGAACAGAGTTTGAGATTTGAATTTATATTATGCACTATCTTCACATCATTCTCCGCCAGCACCGGAATATCTTCATCATCGATATAGACACAGTGCGCGGCAATCACTTCGGGGCCCAGAACTCCCAATTTCTGCAGATATCTTGTTGGGGTAACTCCATGTTTCTGCAGACTCTCCTGATTCTCTTTTTTTGTCTCCGACAAATGTATATGCACCAGCAGACCATGCTCTCTTGCAAAATCGCTTGCCCATCTTATCGAACTTTCACTTACACTATACGGAGCATGAATTGCAATTGCAAACCGGTTGAGAGGATTCCAGTCTTTTGACTTATGATAAATCTCAACACACTCTTTTTTAAGCTGTTCAGCCTTTGACTGGTCAAACAGATCGAGAAATACGTATGGATTCAAAGAACGGAGTCCCATGTCGCTTATGGCTTCAACGGCAGTGCCGATCATCCAGTACTGGTCGTTGAATGTGGTTGTACCGCTCTTTATCATCTCCAGACAGGCCAGTTTTGTTCCCCAATAGATAAGTTCCTCATCCAGACGGGGCTCCATTTTCCAGATTATATCAAGCCACTCCTGCAGATGCGAATCCTCATTCACACCTCGCATGAGTGTCATTGCACTATGGGTGTGCATATTCACCAGACCCGGAATTACTGCTTTATTTGTTCCGTCAATTATGGTAACAGAACTCTTCTCATCTTGTATGTCAATTTTTTCTGCAATTTTTGCTATGATATTGTCTTTTACAAGAATATCTTTTTTGCATCCCTGCAACAATACCCCTTTAATCAAAACATCAGACATAGTATTGTAGTTTTAGAATATCAAAGATAGTAATATCTGCTGAAAAATCTAATCACTTATTTACAATATTTCTTCCAAATAATCTCTATTTTTGCCGAAATAAAATTACTGCTATGAAATTCCTCTGGCTCGATATAAACGCTTCATATTCCCACTCCTCAATGGCATTTCCTGCGCTGGAGGCACAGATTTCGACTGATGTCGGCAAAAAGATAGAATGGCATATTGTCTCCGGTACCATCAAAAGCTGCAAGGAGCCTGTAATTTCGCAGGTAACCGGTTTTTCGCCTGATTATATTTTTGCAACAGGATGGCTTTTTAACATTGATTATCTGCTCTCTATGCTACGCAAAATCAATGCGCTGCTTCCGGATACAAAGATAGTGCTGGGAGGCCCGGAATTTTTGGGTAACAATCATGATTTTCTGCTTGAAAATCCATTTGTAACTGCCGTATTCAAGGGAGATGGCGAGGAGGTTTTCTGCAAAATGGCAGAGCTGCTTGTTAAAGAGCCAAACTCTATGGAATGGCTGTCGCTGCCCGGATTTGAATATATTGACAAAAATAGCGCAGAGCCTGAATATGTTTCAAAACAAATTGTAAAGACTCAGGATTTTGTATCGTTGGCAGCGCCTGAAGAGTCGCGTTTTTTCAACTGGTCAAAGGCTTTTGTGCAGATAGAGACATCGAGAGGATGTTTCAACACCTGCAGGTTCTGTGTGAGCGGAATTGACAATTCCAAAGTAACCGATCTTCCAATAGATATTATACGGGAGAGGCTCAAAAAGATTGCCTCAAAAGGGATCAGGGAGATAAGGGTACTCGACAGAACTTTCAATGCAAACTCAGGAAGAGCAATTGCCCTTCTCTCCCTCTTTGAAGAGTTTGCAGGCATCTTGAAGTTTCACCTTGAGGTACATCCGGCTCTTCTCAATGAAAAATTAAAAGAGAAATTGGCCCTAATACCCGAAAATCTGCTTCATGTAGAGGCCGGAATCCAGAGTTTGAATGATAGTGTGATAGAGAATTGCAGACGGAGGGGAAAATGCTCAGACGCCACCAATGGTTTGAACTTTCTTATAGGGCTTGGAAAATTTGAGGTACATACCGATTTTATAGCAGGTCTTCCGGGCTACTCCTACACTTGCCTTACAGATGATATAAGAAAGATGATGGAGATTGGCCCGCACGAGATACAACTTGAGCTTTTGAAATTGCTGCCAGGCACATACTTCAGAGAAAATGCAGATAAACTTGGGATAGTTTACTCGCCGGAACCGCCATACGAAGTGCTCCAGACCGATTCGATAACTTTTGACCAATTGTACAAATGCACAGTTCTTTCAAAAATTACCGAATATTGGTACAACGACTCCTCATGGAGAGATCTTTTTGCTGAAATGGCAACAGAGAAGTCTGATTTTCTCTGTCGGATTACAGATTATCTTGCAAAAAATGAATTTATGGAGCACACCTACAGCTACGAAAGCAAATCCATGATACTGTACAGGTTCTGCAAAGAGCATTTTCCTGAATATATTGCAAAAATCTGCATAAAATGGGTTACAAACGGACTCTCCATTAAAAAAGAACCGGCATCCGGTCTCAAGATGTGGCATTTCAACAACACTGCCATTGCCAACCCTGTTTTAGATTTGAAAAGCGTTCACAACAGCTATTATTTCTTTGAGAATGAAAATACAAGGCATTGGTTTGTATTTAACAAAAGCGTAAATAGAGAAAAACCTATTATACTTTATAAAGAAATAGTGGATATTTCTTAAAAACTTTAAGCATAAAACTATTTTTCTTATTTTTTATTGCAAATATTGCATCTT
>JAZNEW010000024.1:0-88171 GCA_045588775.1 Candidatus Egerieisoma sp.
CACTCAGATCTTGGGATAGAGTTAACGAGGCATTTGACAAAGATGAGATTGTTAAGGGTTACATCAAATGCCGTACTAAAGGCGGTATGATTGTTGACGTATTTGGAATCGAGGCATTCTTGCCAGGTTCACAAATTGATGTAAAACCTATCCGCGATTACGATATTTTTGTTAACAAGACAATGGAGTTCAAGATTGTTAAAATCAATCATGAGTTCAAAAATGTTGTTGTTTCACACAAAGCTCTTATCGAGGCTGAGCTTGAGGCTCAAAAAGCTGATATCATCGGCAAACTTGAGAAAGGCCAGGTTCTTGAGGGTACAGTTAAGAACATCACTTCATACGGCGTATTCATCGACCTTGGCGGCGTAGATGGTCTTATCCACATCACTGACCTTTCATGGGGCAGAATCAACCATCCTGAAGAGGTTGTTAAACTTGATGAGAAGATCAATGTTGTTATCCTTGACTTCGATGATACAAAGAAACGTATCGCTCTTGGTTTGAAACAGCTTACTGCTCATCCTTGGGATGCTTTGGATGCTAACTTGAATGTTGGTGATACTGTTAAAGGTAAAGTAGTTGTTCTTGCTGATTACGGTGCATTCATCGAGATCCAACCTGGTGTTGAGGGTCTTATCCACGTTTCTGAGATGTCATGGTCTTCTCACTTGAGAAGCGCACAAGACTTCTTGAAAGTTGGCGACGAGGTAGAGGCTGCTATCCTTACTCTCGACAGAGAGGAGAGAAAGATGTCTCTTGGTATCAAACAATTGAAAGCAGATCCATGGGCTACTATCATGGAGAAATATCCTGCTAACTCAAAACACACTGCAGTAGTAAGAAACTTCACTAACTTTGGTGTATTTGTAGAGTTGGAGGAGGGCGTTGACGGTCTTGTTCATATCAGTGACCTTTCATGGACCAAGAAAGTAAAACATCCTTCTGAGTTCACTGCAATTGGAGAGAGCCTTGAGGTTGTAGTTCTTGAGATCGATCAGGAGAACCGTCGTTTGAGCTTGGGCCACAAACAGCTTGAGGAGAATCCATGGGATGTATTCGAGACTGTATTTACAGTAGGTTCAATCCACGAGGGAACTATCGTATCATTCAACGACAAAGGTGCTACTGTAGCATTGGAGTATGGAATCGAGGGCTTTGCTCCTGCAGAAGCTTTGGTTAAAGAGGATGGTACAACTGCAAAAGCTGAGGAGAAATTGGAGTTCAAAGTAATTGAGTTCAACAAATCAAACAAGAAAATTGTTCTTTCACACACCAGAATCGCTGATGATTTGAAAAAAGAGGCTGAGGTAAAAGAGAACAAAGAGAAAGCAGCTGAGGCAGAGTCAACTCAAAAAGCAGTTAAAAAGATCAAAGCTAACATTGAGAAAACCACTTTAGGTGATATCAGTGAGCTTGCTGCTTTGAAAGACGAAATGGAAAAATCTGCAAAATAATTTGATGGAATTTTCACTGACGACATTAGGGACGGCTTCGGCCCTCCCTACTGCCAACAGATATCCGAGCGCTCACATCCTTACGGTTCGTGAGCGCTTGTTTTTAATAGACTGCGGTGAAGGTGCGCAGATGCAAATGCGCAAGGCAGGTATATCTTTAGGCAAAATAGACAATATATTCATATCCCATCTGCATGGCGACCATGTGTTTGGACTCTTTGGACTGCTCTCCACTTTCTCAATGATGGGGCGTCTTGCTCCTTTATATATATATGCTCCATACAGAATGGAGAGTCTGCTGGCCTTTTTTAAAGAGCAATTTGCGGAGGGGTTGAAATATGATATAGTGCACGTGCCCGTAAAGTGCAAGGAACCGGAAAAAATTCTGGATCTCAATTCGTTGGAGGTGTATGCCTTTCCTCTGGAGCATAGGGGGGAGACCTACGGTTATCTTTTTAAGGAGAAGATGCCTGCAAGAAATCTCCATAAACATCTGATTGAGCCTTATAAACTCTCCCTTTATGAAATAGCCCGCTTGAAAGAGGGTACAGATGTTTCGCGTATTGTTACAGATACAGATGAAAATGGTGAGAGTTATGAGTATGAGCAGTTGCTTAAGGCAGAGGAGTTTACCTATCTTCCTTATACTCCGCGATCATTTGCCTACTGTTCGGATACAGCGCCTTTTAAAGAACTTTCTGAGTGGGTAAAGGGTGTTGATCTTCTGTATCATGAGGGTACTTTTGGCAATGAACTCCAGCAGATGGCAGCCGCAACATTCCATTCAACAGCCTCCCAGGCAGCCATGTGTGCAAAGCAGGCAGGGGCAGGAAAACTTGTTATAGGCCACTATTCGTCGAGATACAAAAATGTGGAAGAATTGCTGGAGCAGGCAAAAGAGATTTTTCCAAATACATTTTCTGCAAAAGAGGGCGCGATATTTGAAGTGCCGCTTAACAAACATAAATGAGAGTTTGTTATAAATATTAAACATTAGTTATGAAATATAATCCATTTAGCAGGCTTTTTCTACTTCAAAGCCTATTTGCAGCCATTATATTGATACTCTTTTCCAATACCGTTTCGGCCCAGATAGGATTCAGGGATGAGAGTGAATACAAGATTTCAGGAGAGGTTTCAAAGATTGGCCAGACACTATATAATATAGATAGGTTTTATCTCGATACAGTAAACTTTCCATCAATCACAGAAGAGGTTGTGAAGACCATTATTTCCAAACTTGATCCCCATTCTGCCTATATCTCAGCAAAGGATGTGCAGGCAATGAATGAACCTCTTGTAGGAAATTTTAATGGAATAGGAGTGGAGTTTGCATTGATTAATGATACTCTTACAATTCAGGCTACAGTGCCTGGAGGCCCTTCTGAGAAGGTTGGAATCAAGGCCGGTGATAAAATCATCAGTGTTGATGGTGAAGTGATTTCTGGCACCAATCTTACAATTGAGCGTGTGCATGGTTATCTTAGAGGAGAGAGAGGATCAAAAGTTACAGTCTCTGTCTTGAGGAAAAATATGCCCGAGTTTATGGATTTTGTGATTACAAGAGATAAAATTCCGCTCAACAGCGTAGATGCCTCATACGAAATTGAACCGGGTTATATCTATGTAAAATTAAGCCGTTTTGCAGCAACTTCATATCAGGAGATCATGAAGGCCATTCTTGCTGTAAGGGGCGAACGCAAAGGCATTATTCTCGATTTGAGAGGCAATGGGGGAGGCTATCTGATAGCTGCATTGCAAATTGCAAATGAGTTTCTTGGCAAAGGTGAATTGTTGCTCTATACTGAGGGGCGAAGAGTAAACCGTATGAGCGAATATGCCAACGGCAGGGGATTGTTGCAGAATCTGCCTGTAGCCATATTGATAGATGAGAATTCAGCATCTGCAAGTGAGATTGTTTCGGGTGCAATACAGGATTGGGACAGAGGTGTAATTATTGGCAGAAGATCATTTGGAAAGGGTCTTGTCCAGCAGCAGTTCAATTTGCTCGACGGATCCCAGTTGCGTCTGACTGTTGCCCGTTATCACACCCCGAGCGGAAGAGTGATACAATCTCCATACGAGCAGGGAAAGGCAGAAGATTACTACAAGGCCTTTTATGAGCGGTATTCAAAGGGCGAGACATTCAGCAAAGATAGCATCCAGTTTCCGGATTCTCTGAAATACAAGACATTGCGGTTGGGCCGTACCGTTTATGGAGGAGGCGGAATTATGCCGGATGTATTTATCCCGGCAGATACCTCCCATTACACACCATTCTATGGGGAAATTGTAAGAAAAGGGCTGCTTACCGATTTTGTAAACAGTTATGTAGACAATCATAGGGAGCAGCTTGTGCGTAAATATAAAAGTGCAGATGATCTGGTGAAATCATTGAATATTTCAGACAAGTTCTTTGGTGAATTTCTGGATTACTGCAAAGAAAAAGGGGTAGAGCCTAAGGAGGTAAAACGTACAGATGCCTCAGGTAATGAAATTTCTGTTATGGAGACAGAAATCTCAGGCCCTGAATTGAAGAAATATCTCAAAGGTTTTATTCTCAGAAATCTGTTTGATTTCAATTCATATATAAAATTCCTCAATGGCGATGACAAAGAGGTGCTTAAAGCCCTTGAAAAGGTAAAAGAGCAATCACTGTCGTAACATTTCTCAGCAATACTATAGCCTGCTTATGGCTGCCTGATATGCCCGCGCGTTTCTGCTATGTTCAGTTAATGTGCGGGCAAATTTGTGTGTGCCGTCGAGTTTCTCATTTGCACAGAAGTAGAGGTAGTTGTGCTTCTGGTAATTGAGCACGGCATCTATTCCTGCAATGCTCGGAATGGTAATAGGGCCGGGAGGAAGGCCATATATTCTATATGTGTTGTATGGTGAGTCTATAGTAAGGTGTCGGTATAGTATCCTCTTGATGGTAGGGTCATTATGTGCAAATTTTACGGTTGGGTCTGCCTCCAGTCTCATACCTTTATTCAGACGGTTTATGTAGGTTCCTGCTATTGTTGGAAGCTCAGGCTTGTAAATGCTCTCTTCGCATACAATAGAGGCCAAGGTCGAAACCTGTTCTTTGCTCAATCCCAATGCTTTGGCCTTTCCAACTCTCTCGTCGTTCCAGAATTTGTCATACTCCCTCTTCATTCTGGCAACAAATTCCTCAGGAGTCTCGCTCCAGTATATCTCATAGGTGTTTGGAATGAACATCGATATAAATGTCTCTTTTTTAAATCCGTACTTTTCCCAAATTTGGGGATTGTTGAAACACTTTATGAATGCTGTGGAGTCGTGCATCATTTTTCTTCCAAGCACTCCTGCAAGTCTCTCTTTACCTCTTATATTTCCCGACAGAGTAAGCCTGTAAGGTGTTTGCCATCCCTTTGTGATGGTTCTTGCAATAACTTTGTTGGTAGTGCCTTGTTTGAAGGTATAAAAGCCCGGAGCAATCTTGCAATCGGGATTTTCCCTTTTAAGGCACTTCTCAAAAGAGTCTGCATCCTCCAATCTGCCGGCCAATGTGTCGGCCAGCTCCAGGAATGTGGTCTGCGGTGTTATGTAGAGGGAGAAATTTTCCGGTACATTCTTTTTGTAATCTGTAAAATAGATATTCAATGCGTATCCTGCTACAGTTGCAGCAACCGCACATAGTGCCAACAGAAGATATATTATTTTTGTTCTCTTTTTCATAAAACTTTAAATTATTGCAGATTAAGTATTTTACCGGGTTCAGGCTCCGTACCATACTCCATCTTGTTGAGTTTGTACAGATTCTTGAGCCTTATGCCCTCATTCTGTGATATCCGGTGCATTGTCTCACCTTTTTGCACAACATGAACTGATGCAGCACCCCTCTTTTTCTTTTTTGCTATATAAACAATTGTGCCGGCAGGAATATCGCAATCCGATTTGAGATCATTGAAACCCAATATCTCTTTGGTGAACAGGTTATACTCCTTTGCCAGTGAGGCATAACTTTCGGCACCTGTTGCAACAATATATGGAACCTGATTGTTCGAAAAGATCTGCCTGTCGAGGCTATATTTGTATAAACTGCTGTTGCTGAGCAGCTGGTTGCGCTCTGAATTCTTTCGGGCCCTTTTTCTTGAAATATCTCTGCTCTTTTTGTCTGTGTCGTACTGATTAAGATCATACTTTTCTATAATATCAATGAGCAGTTGTGCATATTTTGGATTGGTGGCATATCCGGCAGCTTTCAGACCATGTGCCCAGGCTTTGTAATCATCCGGTTCGAGATCGAACAAAGATGCGTATCTTCTGCCGTTTCTCAGAAACTCGGAGTGGTCTTTGAAGGAGTCTTCTACGCTGTTGTATTTGCGGAAACACTCGCCTTTTTCATCATCATTATGGTAAATTCTTTTTCCATTCCAATTGTTGCACTTGATGCCAAAGTGGTTGTTGGCCTTCACTGCAAGACGGGAGTTGCCGTTACCCGATTCAAGGCACGCCTGGGCTAGAATTATGCTTGCCGGAATATTGTATTGCTCCATCTGCTGAATTGCCAGATGCCTGTACTTTTCTATATATTGCTTGCGCGTGTAGTTCTGTGCGTATAAATTGCTGCACAACAGAACATTTATGCAAATAAAAATGTTTAAAAGCAGCCTTTTGGGTATTTTGGCAGAAAAAATCATATATTCATACTAATTGCTCGACAAAAATAACTAAATTTGTTCTACTTGTGATTATATCGGCTGCTGTTATGGAAAAAAAAGAGCTTAATATATGTTATACAGAGTATGCTTCAAAAGCAGAGCTCGGAGAATCCGATCTTGAATTGCTGGAAAAGGCCATTCAGGCAACAGAATCGTCGTATGCACCCTATTCGTCCTTTAATGTGGGGGCTGCTGTAAGGCTTTCAAACGGGGAGATCGTGCAGGCTTCAAACCAGGAGAATGCAGCATATCCTTCGGGACTTTGTGCAGAACGTACTGCCATTTTTTATGCGCATGCAAAGTATCCTGCCGAAAAGATAACAGCACTTGCTGTGGTTGCAAAAACCAATGGGGAACTTACAAAGGGCCTTACATATCCTTGCGGAGCATGCCGGCAGGTATTGTCTGAATCACAGACAAGGGCCGGTTCGCCTATAAAAATAATTGTAGGAAGTGCCGGCAGGGTGCTTGTACTGGACTCTGTGGATGATTTGTTGCCTTTTGCATTCGACAACCTGCATTAAGTAATCAGATTACTCCGCTGCCTATCATCTCCTCTTCGCCGTGGGTGTACCATGCCGCAAATTGTCCGGCAGAGATTCCCCTTTGCGGCTTGTCAAAAATAATGTAAAGGGCATCTTGCTCCTGATACAGGGTAGCCTCCTGCAGCGGTTGTCTGTAGCGTATACGCACAAGGTATCTGCGTTTTTCTCCAACGGCCATTCTGAGATCTTCCCTTATCCAATGCACCTCTCTGTTCTCTATCTTCAATCCCTTGCGGTATAGTCCTGGATGTGATTGTCCTTCTCCTACATAAATTGTATTGTGCTCAATATCAATTGAAATAATGAAGATACTCTCTTTGTGGCCTCCTATATTCAACCCCTTTCTTTGACCTATGGTGTAGAACTGGGCTCCAATATGTTTGCCTATAACTTTTCCGTCGGAAGGCTTGTATTTAATTGGTCCCGACAAATTTTTCAGCTCTTCATCTGTATACAGGACAATATTGGTGGAAATGCTTTCCGAATCATCCACAACGGCATCTGCAACTGTTTCGCCGGCTCTTAATGCCGCTTTTGTGTAGGGCTCGCGCTCCTGCTCTGTTGCAAAAATTTCAACCACTTTTCCCTCTTTTGGTTTGAGTTTCTGCTGCAGAAATAGAGGCAGATCCACTTTGCCTACAAAACATATTCCCTGGGAATCCTTTTTCTCAGCACTTGGAAGTCCTGCTTCCTTGGCGATTTTTCTCACCTGAGGCTTGTCAATATCGCCGATAGGGAAGAGTGCTTTTGCGAGCTGCGCCTGCGAAAGCTGGCATAGAAAATAGCTCTGGTCTTTGTTCTTGTCATCTCCTGCCAGAATCCTGTAGATAGTTTCACCCTTTTCATTTACAAATTCATCTTTTTTGCAATAGTGGCCTGTGGCTACATAATCAACACCCAGCTCCAGTGCGCATTGCATAAAGGCATCGAACTTTATCTCCCTGTTGCACAAGACATCAGGATTTGGTGTACGGCCCTTTTCATATTCGCTGAACATATAATCCACAACCCTTTTGCGATAGGTTGCACTCAAGTCTACAAAATGGAACGGAATGCCTATTTTTTTTGCAACCATTTCAGCCACAAACTTGTCCTCTTCCCATTCGCAATCACCGTGCAGTGTACCTGTGGTATCGTGCCAGTTTTGCATGAAGAGGGCAATCACATTGTGCCCTGCCTGTTTTAAAAGCAGTGCTGCAACACTTGAATCAACTCCTCCTGAGAGTCCTACAGCAATGTTGAGTGGTTTGAAAGGGGTATTTGAAGATGAATTTGTCATGAATGATAAAGGATTATTGTGTACAAGAGTACAAAAGTACGAAAATAAATATCAAACCATTGTTTTTTATTGAAAAATGCTTACCTTTGCAGCCGGGTAAGTCATATACGACCAGCTCCTGCAGAACTCCCCCAGGGCCGGAAGGCAGCAAGGGTATGTGGTTGTAGCGGTGCGATATATTCAGCTTACCCTTTTTTTGTGCCCTTTCCTTTGTTGTAACTGACATTTATCGCAAATCAAATTATTTCAAACATGGGAATACTTCAGATATTTACACTTTTGGGGGCATTGGGAATGTTCCTCTATGGTATGAACTTGATGAGTTCCGGCCTTCAGAAGGCATCGGGAGATAAGTTGAGAGGATTTCTCTCGGCAATGACATCCAATCCATTTAAAGGGGTGCTGACAGGTCTTGGAATTACCACAGTCATACAATCATCATCTGCAACAACTGTAATGGTGGTGAGTTTTGTAAATGCCGGATTGCTTACTCTGGCGCAGGCAATCGGTGTTATTATGGGTGCCAATATCGGAACCACAGTAACTGCCTGGCTGGTCTCCTGGCTGGGATTCAAGGCCGATATATCAATCCTTGCTGTGCCATTGATGATATTCGGTTTCCTCTTCTCAAATTCAAAGAAAAATCAAAGACAGAACATAGGAGAACTTATAGTTGGCTTCTGCCTGTTGTTTCTGGGACTTTCATTTATGAAGGAGTCTGTGCCTGATTTGAATGAAACACCTCAGGTACTGGAGTTTGTAAAGACATGGTCGAGCCACGGATTCGGCTCTGTATTGATTTTCCTTGTTTTTGGCACACTCCTCACATTGGTACTCCAGTCATCATCGGCAACAATGGCAATAACTCTTATTATGCTCAGTATGGGGTGGATTCCATTCAATATGGCATGTGCAATGGTATTGGGTGAGAATATCGGTACAACAATTACAGCAAATATTGCAGCCTCGATAGGAAATACACAGGCAAAGCGTGCTGCAATGTCGCATACAATTTTTAATCTTTTTGGTGTTATATGGGCATTGATACTCTTTTCTCCATTCCTGATGCTGGTAGGATATGTTATTGAACTGTTTGGTTTGCCAAATCCATCTGCCGTAGGGTTCAAGGTTTCAAATCCTGCATCTGCAGAGGGAACAGCTGCCCTTTACGGCCTCTCTATGCTGCATACTCTGTTCAATACTATCAATACATTTGTATTGGTGTGGTTTACAAAGTATATCGAAAAGGCTGTGGTATGGATTATCAAGGCTCCTAAGAATCAGGAGAAGGATCTCTTCAGATTGAAATATATATCTGCCGGTCCTCTTGCAACTCCTGAACTGGCAACAGAGCAGGCTTTTGATGAGATTATACATTTTGCCCAGATATCGAGGAATGGATTGGGATATGTAAAATTGGCCATAAGCGAAACCAATGCAGACAAGTTTGAAGAGCTCCGCACCAAATTGGTAAAATATGAGGAGATTTCCGATAAGATAGAGCATGAAATTGCAGCATTTTTGAATGCTGTTTCGGTTGGAGATATCAGTGCAAACACTTCGGCAAGAGTGAAGGCTATGTACAAGATAATAGGAGAGTTGGAGTCTCTCGGCGATTCAGGGGAGTCTATCAGCCGCATCCTTTCGCGCAGAAATATTCACAAGAAGAGTTTTGACGCGGAGACTGTTAGAAAATTGGAGGATATGGCAAATGCTGTGGATAATGCGTACGCCGTAATGCTCACCAATCTTGATGCTGCACATAAAGGCACTCTTGTTGATATTGCAAATGCCTATAATGCGGAGGAGCGTATCAATACTTTGAGAAATTATTTGAGGGATTCTGAAATTGAAGAGCTCGACAATAATGGTAAACAATATCACACCAGTGTCTATTACATGGATATTGTGAATGAACTCGAGCGGATGGGAGATTTTATTATCAATATCTCACAGGTTCTGGAGAGGGCCTTTAAAACTCAACCTTAAGGGAGTCATGGGCGGCAAATACCTGCTGCCCATTTTTTTGTGGTGCCGACGGAAATTCCTTATCCAGCAGCTCTGTGAGTTCGGCATGAGTGCCAATCTGGTGCGAGAGATGGGTGAGGTAGTTTCTTGGTGCACCAACCTTACGGATTATCTCCAGTGCCTCCGGCAATGAGAAATGCGAAATATGCTTGGTGTGGCGTACTGTATTGATTACAAGCACATCAAGACCCTTTAATTTCTCAAATTCACTCTCTGGAATGGAGCTGCCGTCGGTAATATATGCAAGATTGCCTATTCTGAATCCCAATATTGGAAGTTTGTAGTGCATTACCCTTATTGGAGTAACCTCAAGTTTTTGGAGATGGTCTCCGGATTGGAATATTCCATTTTCTGAGTGGGCTGCCTCCTTTACTATGAAAAACTTCTTGTCGCTTATTGTGATGAGTTTGTAATCGGGAACTCCTGGATATTTGGACTCTTCAAAGGCATAGTAGAACTCTTTTTTCAGCCCCTCCTGCACGCGCTGCTCGGCATAAATCGGAAATGCCACATCATTCAGATAACTGGTAAAATTGCCGTTGTGTGCGCCAGCTGCCTGAAGTTCAATTTTTTTCTGTCTGAAATAGTTGAAAGCCCGTATGTCATCGAGTCCGCCGGTATGGTCTTTATGTTGGTGTGTAAGAAGTATGGCATCGGGTTCTGTGATATTTTCGCGCAGCATCTGCTGACGGAAATCGGGGCCGCAATCAATCAGAATCTTGAATCCTTCATGCTCTATAAAAGCAGAAGAACGGAGCCTTTGGTCTCTTGGGTCATCTGATTTGCAGACATGACAATCGCATCCTATCATCGGAATTCCTTGAGAGGTGCCTGTGCCCAAAAAGGTTATTCTGCTTTTTGAACCTTTTGATATATCTGAATTGGATGGTTTATTATTTGTCATGTTGCTAATACCACTGCAAAGGTAGAAAAAAATAGCTACCTTTGTAAACTTATATTTTTAACAAAATCATTACACAGTTGTTCTGATGAGCGGTATTCTTTATCTTATTCCTTCTCCTTTAGGTGAAAATGAGCCTGCTGAGGTGATTCCGGCAGGTGTTTTGGAATTGTTGCCCACACTGCAATATTTTGTTGTTGAAGAGTTGCGTACTGTAAGGAGGTACCTCTCCAGGGCGGGACTGAAGGGAAAAATAGGAGAACTTCAGCTTTTTGAATTGAACGAGCATACTCCTGCCAGGCAGATAGAAGAGTATCTTGAACTTCTGAAAAACGGAAATGATGTGGGGCTGATATCAGAGGCAGGTCTTCCTGCAGTTGCTGATCCTGGGGCATATCTGGTGGAACTTGCCCATAAGAACAATATTGAGGTTCGTCCTATGGTCGGGCCATCTTCGCTGATGCTGGCGCTTATGGCAAGCGGACTTAACGGACAATGCTTTGCATTTACCGGATATCTGCCTGTAAAACCCGAAGAGAGGCGCAACAAATTGAAAACTATAGAAAAAGTCTCCGCCCAACTGAAACAGAGCCAGATAATTATAGAAACGCCTTATCGTAATGGACAGCTCTTTGCCGATATGCTTGCAGTGTGTGCTCCAACTACACGAATCTGTATTGCAGCAGATATTACCCTTCCCACACAGTTTATAAAGACAAAGAGTGTAGCCCAATGGAAAAAGGAGATGGTGGAGATTGGCAAGAGACCTTGTGTATTTGTAATGCTGGCCTAAAGAGAGTTGAAATTTATATTGTAACGAGCAATGAGTAGAGTAGAATTGGTTGATATGGAGTTTTTTGCCCACCACGGCTGTTTTGAACAGGAGAGGATTATCGGCAATAAATTTATTGTAAACATTTGGGTTGAGTGTGATTGTAAAATACCGTCGGAAACAGATGATATAAATGATGCGCTCAATTATCAGATTCTGTATGATATTGTAAAGAGAGAGATGGAGATACCTTCGCATTTGCTGGAGCATGTGGCCGGCCGCATCTTGAAGAGTGTGCAGAGTGAGTTCCCATATATCTCTGCGGCCCAAGTGAGGATAGACAAACTTAATCCACCGCTTGGTGGCAAAGTTGGGTCATCGAGGGTAACAATGAGCCTGTAATTATCGGCTCAGATATATTTAATTAATTGTATTTCAATTATAAGGCTATATATGCAGAACAAAACAGTAGCATTTGCGACACTTGGTTGTAAACTTAATTTTTCTGAAACTTCAACAATTGCACAGCAATTTATTGAGGCTGGGTATGAGCGTGTTGCGCAAAATAAACCTGCTGACATATATGTTATAAATACTTGTTCTGTAACTGAGCATGCCGATAAGAAATGCCGTAATTTCATCAGAAAGCTGCACAAACAGAATCCGCAGGCACTTATTGCCGTAACAGGCTGTTATGCCCAGTTGAAGCCACAGGAAATATTGCAGATAGAGGGTGTGGATATTGTTGTGGGTGCAGACCGTAAAGGTGATGTTTTTCAACTTGTAAATGAATATCCTGCTAAAAGGGGAGAGGCTCTCTCTTACTCATGTGCCATTGAACAGGTAAAGAGTATCTTTCCGGCCTTCTCACAGGGAGAGCGTACAAGATCTTTCCTTAAAGTGCAGGATGGATGCGACTATAAATGCTCTTATTGTACAATTCCTTTGGCAAGGGGCAAGAGCCGTAATTTGAGTATTGCAACTTTGGTTGCAGAGGCAGAGAAGATTGCAGCAAAAGGTATAGTGGAGGTTGTGCTTACGGGTGTGAATACCGGAGATTTTGGCCGTACAACGGGAGAGAAGTTCATAGATCTGCTGAAGGCGTTGAATGATGTGGATGGTATCGAACGCTATCGCATTTCATCAATAGAGCCCAATTTGCTTAATGAGGAGATTATCCGGTGGATAGCCTCCGGAACCAAGTTCCAGCCCCATTTTCATATTCCTCTTCAGAGTGGTTGCGACAAGGTGTTGGCCCGTATGAGGCGTCGTTACAATACCTCAATGTTTTATGAGAAAATTGCCATGATCCGACAGATAATGGGCGATGTCTTCTTTGGTATTGATGTGATTGTGGGATTTCCCGGTGAGAGTGATGAGGATTTTGATGCAACTTACAATTTCTTGAAAGAGAGGGTAAAACCTGCATTCATACATGTTTTTCCATATTCGCGCAGAAGCAATACAGATGCTGCAGTTATGCCCGACCAGGTGCAGGAGAGCGTAAAGACATTGCGGGTTGAAAGACTTTCTGAATTGGGCAATCAGCTCCATCTGGAATATTGTAACCGCTACAAAGGAACAAAACAGCAGGTTCTTTTTGAATCAACCCAAAAAGGGGGAATGATGTATGGCTACACCGGCAACTACATCAAGGTTGAGCGGCCATACAACAAAGAACTCATAGGCAAGGTAAGCGAGGTGGAGTTATAGAGTGCGGTATGTTAAAAAATTAGAGTATATTATTATAAAAATAGAACTATGGATATGAAAACACTTGTAAAAATCAACTTATTGGGCATTGTGATGATGCTGATGTTCTCTTGTGCCCCAACATCCAAAGAGAAGTATATGGAGAGGCTTCAATCATTCATTGAAGAAGTTTCACTGGAACATAAGACCTACACACCGGAAGATTGGGCCAAGATTGATGAGAAATATGAAAAATTTGCCGGTGAATGGTATCAGAAATTTGAAAGTGAGCTGACCTTTACAGAAGAGCTGAAAGTACAGAAGCATAAGTTGAAATATGCATTCTACAAGGCTTTGTCTGAGGGTAAAACCACATTGGATGAGCTTATGCAGTCTGTGGATGTGGAGGGTATCAAAAAAGATATAGACAACACTGCAAAGGATATCAAAGATACCGCAGAGGAGTTTGTCAATTCAATTGATCTGGATGAAGTGAAGAAAGATATGGAGGAACTTGGAGAAGAGATCATAAATGCTTCAGAAGATGTAGGAAAAACTATCGACAGTCTTGCTGTAGAATGGGTAAATTAAAGGTAATACAGATATTGTTGCTGATGGGATCCATTATATTCTATGTGTTGGGTATAGTGTATCCCATTATGGCAACCAAATATAGCCTCATAGGCATATCTTTGAAGACCCAAGAGGTCAATCTCCTTGATTCGGTAAGAATATTTTACGAGTCGGGAGACTTTTTGATTGCATTAATCATACTTGTCTTTACAGTAGTTTTTCCCATATTGAAGTATCTGGAACTCATTCTGAGTCTTTTTTTTAACAGACACTTCAAGTTCTCCTCTGATCTGGACAAGTGGAATATGATAGATGTCTTTATAGTTGCTATGCTGCTTTTGAATTTTAAGATGAACTCATCTTTTATTGTTATGGAGTTGCGCGTTGGCACAACTTTTCTGGCAATTTCTGTAATATTCAGAATCCTTCTTGGAATTATGGAACGCAATAGAATATAATTTTTGGTATGCCGGGTTATAGCTCCATTATCGTTTTTTCCTCTCCCGGCGCTCTATTGCCTTTTGCCTCTTTTCAAACTCTTTCTGCTCTTTGCTCTTTCTTCTGAAAATATCTTTGATTCTGTTGAATTCCTGCTGGTAGCTTATACCAATACCGCTTCGCTGGCTGTCGTCGAGGTAGTTGGAGTACTGGTCTGCGGCATGTGAGAATGCGGCGATGCGGAGTCTTCCGCTTGGATCCAATTTGTATTCAACATCAATATTGCCTATTACACCACGGTTGTTTGTGTTGTCGGCATAAGGGTCGTTTCCAATATTTCCATTAACGAGCAGACGGTTGTTGAAAAGCTGGGTGGAGACAGCTACATCAAATATATCGGTATTGCCTCTTTCTCCGGGCTGGTAGTTCAATCCGAGGTCGAGCGGTATTCCCAGTTGTTGGAATATATTGTTGATCTGATTGCTGAGCATCTCAGAAACATTGGAATACAATATTGTTGAATTATTTGTAATTCCCGACTGCTCATCAGGCAGGAATCCTCCCGAAATAAGGAGTGCAGCAAACTGTTTCTGTATTTTTCCCTCTGTATTGAGGGCACCCTCCACCCGCACTTTGGTGGTAGGATCGAGATCCGGAATATCTATATTGAATTTCAACTCTGGATTCATAAGGTTGCCGCTCATGAGAATTTCGCAATTTACATTACGTCTGGTACTTACCGAACTGGTATCCGCTATAAGTGTGTTGATTGCAGCTTTTGTTTTATAAATTGCTGTAAGGTTGATGGTTGTATTCTCTATTTCGCCATTGAAATGGATTGTTCCGCCAGGCTGTATTATAAAATCTTTGGCTGCAAAACCAAAACCCGACAATACAAACTTATATTTTCCCTGATTGATGTTGTAATCACCAAAAACATTGAACACATCCTTTGCCGGATTTATATCGAGGTTTATCAGGCCATTTCCATTGGCTGAGATAATGTCACCGAGAGATTTGTTTATCTCAATGAGCATCTGTGCATCTGTGTTCATGTTGGCACGGAGCAGAACCTGCATCTGGGAGGCAGCCTTCTCCTTTTTCTCGCTTGCCATGAGCTGCTCATAAGGGTCGATTACCTGTTCATATTCCGGTTCTGCAAATGTGAGGAGATTTGTCTGCGAAGCAGTGGCACTTGAACTTAGCGGAATGTGCATGGACGTATTTTCTCCCGGCACAACATTGATGTCGAGCAACAATTTGTTGAAAGGCCCTTTTATGCCAAAAGAGCCGCTTCCAAAGGCACTTCCATAAAAGAGTTCATTATCCTTCTCCTCTGTGGCCAGACATTGCAGATTTTGGAAATCGATACGTGTATCAAGAGAGGCATTTCTGAAATAGCGGTAATTCAGACCTCCGGAGACTCTTCCTTTATTGCCGAACTGGTCGCTTATAGTCAGTTTTTTTGCAAAAAGACCATTTTCATTAAGAGTAACCGAACCCGACAGAGTATATGGGACTTGGGTATATTTTACAATAAATTTGAGATTGTCGAAATTGCACTCCTTACTGCTGAGAGTAAGTTTGTCGAGAGGGCCCGACAGGATAAGTTTTCCCGACACTGTGCCGCTTGATTTTGTAATGATATCGCTCAAAAAAGGCTCAAAATATGCTACAGAAAAATCATCGAAATCGGCTGTCAGGTATAAATTGTTGTTTGACGGTTTGTAGTAACCTGTGGTCATGAGGTTTGATTTTCCGTTGCGTTTACTGCTCACAAGCACATTGAAACGTTTGTCGGGATTATACCATTTGCCCATAATCTTCATTGTACCTACAGGATTGTCATACACATACACAGAATCACCGGTAATGTCGGCATAAATATTTGAATTGTTCCTGTTTGCCGACAGGTTGGCAGATCCGGAAAAATAGCCCTCCACCTTGAACGGACGGTTAAGGAAGAGGTTGAGTATGCTTATGTCAAAATTATTGAGGTTAAGAGCCAGTGAATCCTCTCTACCTTTTGAAAGGAAACCATTGGCCGAAATGTGCTGGTTATTGTTGTAGAGATTGAATCCGCCAATGTGTACAGAGCTGTCGGCCAACATTATAGTAGCCTTGTTGAAGTTCCATTTATCACCTTTGAGCGATATCGAAGATTGCGGATTTATGCCAACCACCAAAGTGTCGGGTTTAAAATGCAGATCGGTAGACAGATATGCATAATTATTCTCTGTGGAATCGTTTTTAAAACCGAAATTGGCCTTAAGCAGATCATCGGAGCCCCTGATTGAGAATGAAGAGCTATCCATCCTTAACCCTGCAATGAGAATATTGTCGCTCTCCAGATTAAGGTTTAGAACCGAGTCCCTGTTGTTTATATTGAGGCCAACACCCTTCAGATAGTTCGATTTGATTGCAAGCCTGCCCGAATTCAAATTGAAATCGAGCCTGTTCTCTTTTGAAATGTTGATATCGATATTTGTATTCTCCTGAATATACGAACCGGGCATGAGCAGCTCGCATATAGGACGCATATCGGAAGTGGTTAGTTTGAACTGATAATCATCATGCTCCTCCAGCGCCTCTTCCATTGATTTTGAGTCAAAAAATCCCCCCGATTTTTTTGCAAAATAGCCTCCTGCATGGTTGTGCAGGGTTAGTGCTGCCATCTTTTTTACAAATGATGTAACCGGAGCTGTTGCATTATAGGTTGCATCAATAAATGGAGCCTGAAGGGCCATGCTGTAGTTGTTGTCGGCATCATGTGAGTTGAACTTGATTGTACCTATATTAAAATCTCCATTGCTGTTTGTGTAGCGGGTGTTGAAGATATTTATGTTTCCTACAATATTTTTCCCTTCATACGATGTAAAATCGGCGATTGTACGTGTGCTCAGTATCGAGATTGAGTCTCTTTTATCAATATTCAGGGCCGACAGATTTGCATAAGGAATGTCGGCATAATAGTTATACTTGCTTGTTGCTTTCGGGTCAAATGAGAAGAGTCCCTGAAAAATGAAATCGAGATTTGGGTCATGGCAGATAATCTTGCCGTCGAATATCTTGTTGTTGTACTTTCCTGTTGCAAATATGTTTGAATAGGCATATTGGTTGAATTCGAGTTTGCCAATTCTGATACTGTCTGCCGATAATGAGATTCCATCATTTCTGCCAATCAGTGCCGAGAGTGATGCTGTAGCGCAAATCTCACCCAAAATGTTGTTGGACAGTAGTTTGCCTGCATCAAAATCTTTGCTTTCCACATTACCCTGTATAAGGAATCCATTCCGGTCATTATCATTTTTCAGCAATATGTCTACATCTATGCTGCCGATTTTTGAAGAGAGGAGTCCGTTTGCAACAAAATCGTCCGGCAGACCTGCCAATGTTCCGTTGAACGAGTATCTTACACCAGGTGAGAGTTTTTTGAGGAATGCAATCTCCCTTCTGCCTGTTATGCCTGCCACAATTTTAGCAACATCCCGGCTTGTTGTATAACAATTCTCAATTTCAACAACCGACATTGCCTGTCTTATATCGGGCAGACCTGTCATCCTTACCTTCAGATCGATATGGGTTTTTCCGGATTCCGATGTTGCGCTGAGATTCTTGCTGCGCAAATCTGCCACCGGACCACTTACCGACCCGTTCAGAATCAATGCGAGTGTACTCTCCTCCATAGAGGGGGTAATTCTGCCTATAGTTTTGAAACTGAAATATGTATCATCCAAATCTATTCCCAGTTTTACCAAATTTATAAAGTCCGAGAAATCTTTGGGACTCTCATATTGCATATAGAAATACCGCGCATTCACTTTGGTATAATTGTCGGCAAGCTGTATATCCTTGATTCTGGCCTCTGTGGAGCTGACTTCAATATTGCCGCTCAACTGTTTGAGGCAGAATCCGCTCTTGTCTGTTCCTGAAATGTTGCGGATTGTTCCAAAAATGGTATCCCTTTCGATCCGCACATTGTTTATATCCACATTTATATCCGACACATCAAGGTTGGAGAAATTTATGATGCTGTCGCCCTTCTCAACAAATTTGTCGGGATTATTTAGTGTAAATCTGAAGTCTTTTATTTTTAAGCTGTTGGCTAACAAATTGATAGGGAAACCTTTTGTACTATCCTTCTCTTTGTTTTTATCTATTTTGAAAATGCGCGACAAATTGGTGGTTCCCTCGGCTCCTTCGTTCTGCAGATTGAATACACCGCCTTTCAGATAAACGCTCTTCAAATTTACCTGAAGCCTGGCAAGATCTGCTGTATGTATCGAAACCGAAAGTTTCTTGCAGCTGAGGAGAGTGTCGCTTTGGCCGAAATTCAATTTGAGAGAGTCAAGCAATGGTGACTGCTCATCTGAAACTATAGAAACATCCTGAAGAATTAATTTGTTGAAAAAGACAAAGTGAATCTTTCCCACATTGATTTTACCGTTTATCTTTTTGGAAGCAACGTCTGTAAGTTTTTGTATAATAAATGTTTGCGTTGCAGGAAACTGTAACGCCATATATCCTGCCACCTGAATAGTCAATAGGGCAAGGAGCAGCCAGATCAATATTTTTTTTATAGTTCCGATAAATTTACGGTATAAAAGCATTTTAAATAACAAAAATAATTAAAAAATCTGAGTAGATTTGTAAAAAAATTGACTACTGTATGAGTTATTTAATATTAGGCATAGAATCTTCATGTGATGATACATCTGCGGCAATTCTCAGAGATGAATTTTTGCTTTCAAATGTAATGGCAAGTCAGGATGTGCATCGCAATTATGGAGGTGTAATCCCCGAGCTTGCTTCGCGCGCACATCAGATCAACATCCTTCCCGTTGTGGATCAGGCAGTGAAACAGGCAGGAATCAAACTCGAAGATATTGATGCAATTGCATTTACAAGAGGTCCCGGATTGTTGGGTTCACTATTGGTAGGAACTTCTTTTGCCAAAGGATTGTCTCTTTCGTTGGGCAAGCCGTTGGTGGAGGTGAATCACCTTCAGGGCCATATCCTTTCACATTTCATAAAACAAGCAGACAGGGAGAATCGTTCTCCTGAATTTCCTTTTTTGGCATTGTTGGTTTCAGGCGGTCATACCCAGATAGTTAAGGTTACTGATTATCTTAACTTTGAAGTTATTGGCCATACCATTGATGATGCAGTTGGAGAGGCATTTGACAAATGTGCCAAGATGATGGGATTGGGCTATCCGGGTGGCCCTGTAATAGACAAGTTGGCCAAAGAGGGTGATGAGAACAAGTTCAAATTCTCCAAGCCTCATATTGCCGGATTAAATTACAGCTTTAGCGGAATCAAGACCTCTCTTCTCTATTTCTTGCGGGATCAGTTGAAAGAGAATGAGAATTTTATTGAAGAGAACAAGGCCGATATATGTGCATCATTCCAGAAACATCTGATTGATATTCTTCTTGACAAACTCATAAAGGCAGTAAAAGAGACTGGAATTAAGACCATCACACTCGGAGGCGGTGTTTCTGCAAATTCAGGATTGCGAAACCGGATTGAGTATGAAGGCAAGAAACGGGGCTGGACAACCTTTATACCGGAATTCAAATTCACTACTGACAATGCTGCAATGATTGCAATGAGCGGTTTGTGCAAGTTCCGTCGGGGCCTTGTTTGTGATATTGATGTTGCTCCTATATCAAGGGCGGCAGATATGAAATAGAGGAGATTTAAGGTAGAGAATAAATAATTGCAGATGAAAGAGATAGAAGTAACATTCAGAGCGGTTGATACCCCCGATACCACCAGATTGCTTGCAGCCGTGGCCAGAAAGGCCGGTTTGAGATATGGGCAGATTACAAGTTATGAGGTTGTAAAGAGATCCTTGGATGCGAGGGGACGCGAAGTGCTTTACCGGTATAGAGTAAAGATAACTTGGGGTAGTGAGCCGTTGTTGGAAAAATTCTCAATACCCGAGTATAGGAGTGTTGCTTCAAATTCCATTAAAGAGAGTGTAATTATTGTTGGAGCAGGCCCTGCAGGCCTTTTTGCGGCTCTTACACTCCTTCAGAACGGCAAGAAACCTATTATCCTCGAGAGGGGCAAGGATGTTCATGCCAGAAAATTTGATATGGCCAAACTTTCTCGGGAGGGTGTGGTAAATCCCAATTCAAATTATTGCTTTGGAGAGGGTGGTGCCGGTACTTTTTCCGACGGCAAACTCTATACACGTTCCAATAAAAGGGGAGATATCAGGGAGGTGCTGCACCAGTTTGTAAAATTTGGAGCAGATCCAAATATTCTGATTGAGTCTCATGCACATATTGGCAGCGACAAGCTTCCCCGTATTATCGAAAATATCAGAAATTGTATCATAGAGCATGGCGGAGAGGTGCATTTCAATACACATGCTGTTGATTTTGAATTCAAAGAGGGGCTTTGGAGTGTGTCGTGCCGAAATTCGGAGGAGGAGTTTGTTGCTGCGGATTCTGGAGGAGAGCCAGTTTCAAATGGGGCATTGCGCGTATTCTCTGCACCTGATGTGATTCTCGCCACAGGCCACTCTGCAAGGGATGTGTATGAACTGTTCCATAAAAAGAGTTGGGAGATTGAGGCCAAAGGTTTTGCACTTGGAGTGAGGGCGGAACATCCGCAAAAGTTGATAAACGAAATTCAATATAGGGGCAAATATCATTCTAAACTTCCGGCAGCCGAATATTCATTGGTTTGTCAGGTTGATGGCAGAGGCGCTTTCTCGTTCTGTATGTGTCCGGGAGGCATTCTTGTTCCATCTGCAACAGGGCCGGGAGAAGCTGTGCTGAATGGAATGAGCAACTCAATGCGTAATTCAAAATGGGCAAATGCAGGAATTGTTGTCTCTGTAGAGCCTGAAGATGTTCCTGAATATGAGAAATATGGCCCGCTTCAGTTATTGCGTTTCCAGCAGGATGTCGAGCGTAAGATGTTTGATTATACAGGCTCGATAAAGGCTCCTGCACAGCGCATGGATGATTTTGTAAATGGAAGAATTTCAAAATCTTTACCAGAAACATCATATGTGCCTGGTGCTGTTTCGGCACCTTTGCATGAGTTGTTGCCGCCGTTTGTGGCAGATCGTTTGCGTAAGGCTTTTGGTGAATTCAATAAAAAGATGAGGGGGTACTACACCTCAAGTGCGCTGCTGCTTGCGGTGGAATCACGAACCTCATCGCCGGTACGTATCCCGCGTGATCCGCAAACCTTGCAGCATATCTCTTTAAAAGGGGTATATCCTTGTGGTGAGGGGGCCGGCTATGCCGGAGGTATAGTTTCGTCGGCATTAGATGGAATAAATGTTGCGAAGGCGATTGCAGGCAGCAAGGGATAAATTACAGGCAGCAAGGAGTAAATTGCCTGCATAAGCAGCAACCAGCAACCAACAACCAGCAACCAACAATTGACAACCAGCAACCAGCCAGTAACAGTCAGTAACTTACAATTAGCAGATTTGGCTATTTAATCTTCTTCACAGGGTCGCAAGTGAGGCCCACACCAAGTTTCTTGAAGATCTTGCGGTCTACTTCACTGAGCATTACAGTGGAGTGTACCTGACAGCCTCTGAGCTTTGGCAGCTGGTCAATCGCTTTGCGGCAATTTTCATCGCTGTTGCTCAACATGGAGAGTGCAACAAGAACTTCGTCTGTGTGAAGTCTCGGATTGTTTCCCTGAAGGTATGTTACCTTTGTTTTTTGAATAGGGGCAATCATCTCTTCAGGAATAAGCTGCACATCATGTGGAATTCCTGCGAGGTGTTTTGTTGCATTAAGGATCAATGCAGCGCTCGGGCCCAAAAGTGAGCTTGTGCGTGAGGTAATTATTGTTCCGTCCTGCAGTTCAATTGCTGCAGCAGGTACACCCTCCAGCTCTTTGCGCTCTTTGGCTGCTATTGTGGTTTTTCTGAATTCAGTAGTAATCTTGGCCTGTTTGAGAATCAGTGAGATTTTGTTCACCTCACTCTCGTTGTTACCCTTTTCTGCAAGATTGCACAATGCGTAGTAGTATCTTCTGATAATCTCTTCCATTGCAGCTTTGCTGCATACCTCCTCATCGCTCAGACAGAATCCGATCATATTTACACCCATATCTGTGGGTGATTTGTAGGGACTCTCACCGTAGATACCCTCAAAGAGAGTGTTTAATACAGGAAAAATCTCAATATCACGATTATAACTTGTTGCTATGGTGCCGTACGCTTCATGATGGAACGGGTCTATCATATTTACATCATTGAGATCGGCGGTAGCTGCCTCGTATGCTATGTTTATAGGGTGTTTGAGCGGCAGGTTCCAGACAGGGAATGTTTCGAATTTGGCATAACCGGCCTTTATATCTCTCTTGTTCTCGTGGTACAGCTGGCTCAGACACACCGCCATCTTTCCGCTTCCCGGTCCTGGTGCAGTAACCACAACCAGCGGACGGCTGGTCTCCACATAATCATTTTTGCCAAAACCTTCGTCGGAGTCGATAAGCGCCACATTATTCGGGTAACCCTCAATTGTATAGTGATAGTATACTTTGATACCAAGACGTTCCAGACGTGCCCTGTAGGCATCGGCACTTGCCTGTCCGTTATAGTGTGTTATAACGACACTGCTTACAAAGAGCCCCACTTTTTCAAATTCGGAGCGCAGGCGCAACACATCCTCATCGTATGTGATGCCCAAATCGCCGCGGACTTTATTCTTTTCTATATCAAGGGCACTGATGACCAAAAGGACTTCGGCCATATCCTTGAGTTGAATCAGCATTTGCAGTTTGCTGTCGGGTTCAAATCCCGGCAATACTCTGCTTGCATGGTTATCATCAAATAGTTTGCCTCCAAACTCCAGATAGAGCTTGTCTCCGAACTGCTCAATTCTCTTCTTGATCTGTTCAGACTGTATCTTAAGATACTTCTCGTTATCAAAACCCTGTTTCATACGGAATGCAAAGATAACTTTTCTTGAGCCATCCTGCAACAAGAATTTATAAAAAAAAGCGGCTTTCAGATAGCCGCTTCGCATATTTTTTATACTCTGGCAGATACTCCTGCCGAGCAGTCTGTTAATGGCATCCGCCGCAACCGCATGAAGAACAGTCGCCTGCAGTTGAGCATCCGCCACCGCATGAACTTTGTACTTTTTCATTGAAAAGTCCATTGGTAAGCTCAGTCTCAGTAGCCTCTCTTATTGCCTCAACTTTGCCTGAGAAATGAAGCTCTGCACCGGCAAGAGGGTGGTTGAAGTTCATTACAATTGTATTCTCCTTCACTTCGTCGATAGCGCCATTCAAACGGTTGCCCATTGAATCCATCATTGGAAGTACATTTCCTACAAAAAGAACATTCTCCTGAATTTTGCCGTCTACTTCAAATACTGATTTTGGCAACTCTACAATTGCCTCAGGATCTACTGTGCCGTAGGCATCCTCTGCAGCAAGTTTGAAATCAAAGGTATCGCCAACTTTTTTGCCTGCAACATTCTCTTCAAATTTAGGAAGAAGGTAGCCGGTACCAAATATGAACTGCATAGGTTTCTCTGCAGTTACAGTTTCAATGATATCGCCATCTACCTCTAATGTGTATGATAACGAAACAACTTTGTTTAATTGAATTTCCATTTTTTATACGTTTTTTTGAGGCTACAAAAGTGCCTCATTTTTTTTGATATAACAAGTTATTTTATCTTTAATTTGCAATTATTCCCCTTTATTTGCCGGTTTGTCGAGTTTTAATACCTTATATCCCATTGCAACAACTGCTATCGAAACAATAGGGGAGATGATATTGAATATACAATATGGCAGATATACCAATGTAGGAACACCCAGAACACTTGATTGAGCCACTCCGCAAGTATTCCACGGAATCAGCACAGAAGTTACTGTAGCGGAGTCCTGCAATGAGCGGCTGAGCAGTTCTGGTGCATAGCCATTCTCTTTGAAAGCCTTTGAAAACATCTTTCCCGGAATAAGGATAGACATATATTGGTCCGACAAAGTTAGGTTGCAGAAGATACATGTTCCGATTGTAGAACTTACCAGAGATGTTGCGCTCTTCATAAATCTGGACATCTTTTCTGTAACGACGCTTATATATCCGCCTGCCTCCATAACTCCTCCGAACGCTACAACGCAGAGGATGAGCCATATTGTATTCATCATACCGCCCATTCCGCTGGTAGAGGCCAGTGTGTTGAGCATTTCGTTACCTGTCTCAATTTCAACCTGCGAAGAGAGCATCTTCAGAGGTGCATAAATGTATCTGAGAATGTTGTCCTCTGCATAAGGTGTGATTTGTGAGATAATTTCTGGTTGTGCAAACAGTGCAACTACAGCACCTACAACTGCCGAGAGGAAGAGGGTGATATATGGTGATACCTTTTTGAATATGAGCAGGATTGTGAATCCCGGAATAAGCAGCAGCCAGAGTGAAATATTGAAAGTTCCCGCTATTTGCACGCACTGTTCTTCTATATCCAACTGGGAACTCGACGGAATCAGAAAGCCCGCTACCGCAAATACAATTGCCGAGATCACAAATGTCGGTACATTGGTTATCATCAGATATCGTATGTGGCTGTAGAGATTCACTTCGGAGATACTTGCCGACAGATTGGTTGTATCTGAAAGCGGCGAGAGTTTGTCGCCCAGATATGCGCCTGAAATGATTGCACCTGCCAGCCATCCGGTTGGGAATCCCAAAATCTCTCCTGCACTGAGCATAGCTACTCCAATGGTACCTATGGTTGTCCAGGAACTTCCGGCCATTATCGAGATAATACCTGTGAATAAAAATATAACAAGCAGAAAAACAGATGGATGTATAATCTTCAAACCGTAGTAGATAAGCGTTGGCACAACTCCCGAAAGAGTCCACGACGCAATAAGCGCTCCAATCATAAGCAGAATGAAGATTGCGCTGCCTGTTTTGCTGAGATTGTCGAGCATGCCCTCTTCGAGCTGTTTCCATGGAATCTTCAGATGGAGAATGGCCACTGCCGCACCTACAATTGAGGCTGTAAGCAATGCAATCTGCGATGGCCCCGAAGTGAGTTCATCACCAAACAGATATACTCCAATAGTCAATATCGCTACCAGAACAATCACAGGCAGCATGGCTAAAAAAACAGTAGGTCTTTTCATATTTGTCATATTCAAAATATACTCTTAAAAATAAAATGCAGGGACTATAACTAATACACTAAAAATTGCTACAACCCTGTAAAATCTGCAGATTCAAATGCGAGAGAGGGAACTTGCCATCTTGTGCATCTGCGTGCGTCATTGCCCGAAAAGAGGAGTGTGTTCCACAGATCGACCATATTTCCGGTGATGTTCATCTCCCTTATCGGATGCGACAGCTCTCCATTTTTTATAAGGAAGCCCTCCACTCCATACGAGAAGTCTCCTGTTGTACCATTGCAATTGCCGCCATTGAATCCTGTAACAAGAATACCGTTTCCAATAATCTTTATCATCTGTTCAAGTGAAAGATCCTGATATTGTTTATCATATCCATTGGTTGAAAATGATGGAACCGACGGGCCCTCTATTGTTGCCTGCACACCCATTTTGTTTGCATAGTAAGTATTTATAAAATAGGTATTTACAACGCCTGAGGCAATGATTGACATATCTTTTGTTGCAATGCCCTCCGCATCGAACCAGCGTGATCCTGCCATTCCTTTGATATGTGGGGTATCTATAAGGTTGAAGTGCTCGGGGAAGATTTTTTTGCCGAGCATATTCAATAAAAATGAGTTCTGTTGCTGGATATTGTCGCCATTGAGGGCCGAAATAATAGGGGAGAGCAGGCGGCTTGCGCAACTGTTCTCTACAATCATTCTGTATTTTCCGCTCTTTATTTTTCGGGGAGAGAGCTTTGCCAATGCCCTCTCCAATGCTATTGTTCCGCATCCTTTGGGATTGAAGTCAGAAAGCAGCATTGAACTGTCGTACCACCATGCCTCGGGTCTTGCATCTGATTTCCCTTTTACCGAACACTCTGCGCTTATGGTAAATCCAGACTGAAGAAGTTCTCCTTCAAAACCTTGTGAATCTACAAGATACTGGTAATCTATATAATCTCCATATTCTGTATTTGCACTGACAAGAAGTTTGCTTTTCCCTTCTATTTCGCTGTATGTGTTGAAGGCAATCTCTTTTTTAATGTCGGGATCAAGTGAAAGGATGGCAGGATCGAATTGGTTGAGATCTTCGCCACCTCCCGGGTAGTAGAGTGATTTGTCGGGCAGTGTTCTGCATTTGTCTTCGGCAAGCAGGGATGTTGCAGCTAAAGATTGCTTTATGAAATATTCCAGCTCGCTCACTTCCATTCTGTTTGTGGAGAAGATTCCATATCTTCCGTTGCTGTATAGCTGGATATAGAGGGAACGGTCATTGGCCATGTGGAGTCTGTCGAGTTTGCCGTCGAGAACAGAAAAGGCATTCTGGATACCCATATTGAGCGTTACACGCGCCTGCTCGGCTCCATTCTCAAGTGAGATGGAGAGCGCCTGTTTGGCCAGTTCTTTCTCTTTTTGATTGTTTAATATATTGTTGTCCATTGTGTTACTCATTGTTAATAGTGGTATGGTCAGTTAGAGCCTCCAACTGTGAGAGCATTTACCAGCACACTTGGCATTCCACAAGATACAGGACAATACTGCTCTTTTCCGCAGGTCCAGGTGCTGTTGTCTATACGGTTATTGTTGGCAACTGCAGTAATATCCTTCAGAGCTTCAGGGCCATTTCCTATTATGTTGATATCTTTAATCGGCTGGGTAAGTTTGCCATTTTCAATCAAATATCCGCTTTTTACAAAGAATGTGAAGTCTCCTGCACCAATTTGCACCTGTCCGTTTGAGAAGTTGTCGGCATAGATTCCATATTTTACAGATTCTATGATATCGTTTTCTGTAATGCTGCCGCTCTCCATATAGGTTGCTCTCATACGGGGAAGAGGCATATACCTGAATGATTCCCTGCGGCCGTTTCCGGTTGGATTGGTGTTGTAATATTTTGCACTTATCCTGTCGTGCAGGTAAGAGTTCAGGATGCCATCCTTTACAAGATAGGTCTTCTGTCCGGGTGTACCCTCATCATCATAATTGACAGCACCTCTGTTTCCTGCAATTGTGCCGTCATCTATGATGTTTATTGAGTTGTGACATATCTGTCGGCCTATCATATCAGAGAAAATTGAGGTTCCTTTTCTATTGAAATCGGCCTCAAAAGCATGTCCTACAGCCTCATGGAGAAGAATGCCGGAGCTTCCGCTTCCCATTACAACAGGCATCCGGCCACCTTTTGGCTGTTTTGCGCCAAAGAGAAAACCTGTCTTTTCGATAACCTCACCTGCCATCTCTTCAATAATGGTGTCATTAAGGGTTTCAAAACCGGCTCTGAAGCTGCGAGATGTTCCGCCACTCTCAATTTTGCCATTCTGCTGCATTACACAATTGCAAGTAACCGACACCATAGGTCTCAAATCGGCGTATGTCTCGCCCAATGAGTTGTAGAAGAGGATTTTGGTAATTGAATCGGAGATTCTTGCCATAACCTTTACAACTCTCTTGTCGGCATCAAAAACAAGTTGGTTCAGCCGGTTGAGATATGGTATTTTATCATTTACTGTTGTCTGATCCCATCCCTTTACAATAGGGTAGTAGTTGTTTCCCTGCAGCAGGGTAATATTTTGTGGAGGTATATACCGGCTATGCTTCTCAGTTGCAATTCTTGCCGCAACTTTGGCGGCTGCCTCCATTTGTGGCATTGAGGTTATTTCTGAATAGGCATAACCAGTCTGGTCTCCGCTGATTACACGTATTCCCACACCATAATCGATATGTGAACCAGCTGCATTTACCTGTCCGTCTCTCAAGGCCAGTTCATTGCTTATTGAGTGTTCAAAATAGAGATCGGCATAATCTCCACCCTGTTCCAGAGCAATGTTTATCAATTTCTGAAGATCTGCCTGTGTAACGCCAAACAGATCGAGGTATTGTTTGTACATTGTATTTTCCAATTATTTTTTCTTTACCAGCAGAATATTGTCGGCTGTTTCTCCAATGGTTGGACTTGTGTAGGTATATTTGAATTTACCATCTTTTTTCAGGGTGCATCTGCCTATTTCAACCCACTCATTTTCACCCTCTTTGCTTGTTGTGAGGTTTTCGCCTGCATTCCATTTGTAAATTGTGTAGCTGCCTGCCGGAACTCTTTTATGAGTGTATTTTACCTTTGCATTCTCCTTTTTTGCAACCAAATATGAATCACCAAAGTAAATATGCTGCATATCTGTGGCTCTCTTGAATCCTCTGCCCTTTGCAGGCTCCGGAACAATTATCCTTTCGGAGGTTGGTATCTGCAGATAATCACCTATAGCATGGATATTGTTGATGGCCATTGCCCTGAGATTTTCGAGCGATACCCATTCACCTTCGGGTTTGTTGTTGTAGAAAGTGTATGGTGTTTCAAATGTTATTGCAAGGCTCTTCTCTTTAAAATTCTCCCAAAACCATCCTTCGACATATTTTGGTGACACATTTGAAAATTTGAGGTCATCTTTTCTGAAATATGGGTTGCGGTCGATTGTAAGATTTGAAAAGAGCATCAGATCTTTGTAATATCTCTCTGAGGTTGTTCCGGCTTTATGTACCCAGTAGGTTGTCTGGTTGAGACTCTGTGAGTGCATATTGAGAACAATATCAATGGTTGTGCTGCCTGTAAGCTCTGTCAGGAATTTTTTCATGTTCCTTACCTCTTGAGCTGTGAGCGAATCGGGGTAGTTCCAGTTTACCTCAAGGTTTATTCCGTTGCTGTTGGAGCGCGACATACCCTCCTGTACTCCGTCGGGATTTGTAAAAGGAAGAATATAAAAAACTATATTTTTTCTAAGTTCTTCTGCATATTGGCTCTCACCTGTGAGAATCTCTATCATCTGGTCGAGATGCCAGCTGCCCGGAGTTTCGCTTGTATGGGTACGGCCATGTATATAAACTCTTTTTTTGCCATTATTCTCTACAGTTTTGTCTGTAACAATCATCAGAGGCATATTGCGGCCGTTTTCGCTTTTGCCAATACTTATGGTCTCTACGCACGACCGCTTGCTCCATTGGGCAATGCGTGATTTGAGATAGCTTTCGGTATATGGGATGAAGTATGCAATATAAACACTGTCGTGTTCAAATTTTTTGCAGATTGTATTTTCAGGAGTACACTCCTGCTCGCTGAAGCGTTCATAATCCTTTCCATTATAGGAATAGAATGGACGGCGGGCATCTGAATTGTGCACATTCAGCTGAATCTCCTTACCCTTGACACCGGTCATGAGAAAGTGATACCATCTTGCACTTGGCGGCAGAGTAGGGTCTGCAGGGTTTTCAGGGTCGAATCTCGAAAATATATCAAAGACCATTTTAGTCTGAGGCATTTCCATTTGGGCATGTATTGACATAATCTCCTTGACACTGACACTATCCAGTGAGCCTGATTCGAAGTTGGTAAAGAACTGCACACTGCAGTTTTTTGTTTGTGAATCCATTTTGACTTGGGCATTCAGTGTAATGCAGCATATCGCAAGCAGGAGAGCAAAAAGATATCTTGTTATATTCATGGTGTAATGTTTTATTTGTTCTCTATCTGTTCTTTTTTTCTGAGTTTTCACGTAGGGTTGCAGCATAGGCAAATAGTGCGAAATCGCCTTTGCAGGGGTCATCCGGAAATATCTCCTTCAGGAATTCCGTTATCTCAGCAGCGGTTTTGATATCAGCCCCTTTTCTTGTGGTAATTCCCATATTGACTGCACTCCTGTGTACATGCACATCGAGAGGAATTATAAGGTGG
This sequence comes from Candidatus Egerieisoma sp., assembly GCA_045588775.1. Classification (GTDB taxonomy): domain Bacteria; phylum Bacteroidota; class Bacteroidia; order Bacteroidales; family UBA932; genus Egerieousia. Next base: position 30,208 of record JAZNEW010000024.1, read on the forward strand.
GCAGGGGAGGTGTTCTGCCATATGCCGAGATCTACAATGCCATCGTTGCGGACCATCCATCTGCGCATCATATGTATCTTTTTGTTGGCGGCTTTAGGATCGGGTTTCTGCCCATAAATACGGGTTCTGATCTGCTCCGCCGACAATTGTTCCAAAGAGTTGTTGCTGCTGTAGAACTCTTTCAACCTTTTGCAGATTGCTGCAAATTCGCTCCATTTTATGGTACGGTGAAGGCTTGTGTCATCATCTCTGTAGACTCCCTCCATAACATATTTGTATGGTGCCCAGCCCATCTGGTCAAAGGCTCTGTTGCAGTCCCTTACAATCATATCCCTACGCCCCCATGCAAGGTGCGCGGCAATGACTCCTGCAATCTCCACATCTTCAATCCTGCATTTTCCCTCTCTCCACAACTTTGCAAAGTGTTTTGGAAATGCTATCGGGTCATTTCTGAAATACTCTTCATTATTGTATTCGGCCGCCAGACGGCTTATTATCTCTTTGGTATTTTTCATTTTTTACAGGTCTGATTGCAAATATAACTCTTATCTCTTGAAAAATCTAACGGATGAGGGGAATAATGATGGTAGAAGTGTTGTTAGTGGGGTATACAAAAGAGAGAGGAGCGATTCTGAAAATCACTCCTCTCTTTAACTGCGGTTTCCCAACACTATTTCTTTTTGTAACGTTGGTAGAATTTATCAACACGACCTGCGGTGTCAACCAATTTCATCTTACCAGTGTAGAATGGGTGAGATGTATTTGAAATCTCAAGTTTGATAAGCGGATAAGTTACACCATCGATCTCAATTGTCTCTTTTGAATTAACGCAAGAGCGTGTGATGAACACTTGCTCGTTAGACATATCCTTGAAAGCTACAAGACGGTAGGTTTCGGGATGAATACCTTTTTTCATTTTGTTTTAATTTAATTAAATTAATAAGTTTCTAGAAAATCGGCTGCAAAGATAGCAATTTATTTTGCTTGTCAAAACAAATGAATAAGAAACTGCTTAAAATTTTATTTTGAGAGCATTGGATATCTGCTATTCCCTGCTGTTGATTTTGCCCAACAGCTTCAAAATCTCCAGATATAGCCATACCAGTGTAACCATAAGGCCGAAAGCACCATACCATTCCATCTGTTTTGGAGCCCCTGATGCAGCGGCATCCTCTATGAATTTGTAATCTGCCAGAAGGCTGAAAGCTGCAACACCAACTATCACACAGCTTATTCCAATGCTTAGTGGGGAGTTGCCGTAAAGCAATGACATATCAACTCCAAAGAGTGAGAGAATTATACCTCCCAAATAGAAAACAAGTATGGTAATCAGGGAGATTGAGAGTACTCTCATGAATGTTCCATTTACTTTTATTATTCCGCTTCTGTATACAGTGAGCATAATGAATGCACACAGAAGTGTGAGCAGAACGGCGTTTGTTACGATATTCGGAGCAGTTTCTGCAAATGCGTTGTTGTAGATTGCCGAAACTGCTCCAAGTACAAGACCCTCTGCCGCCGCATATACCGGCGCAAGAAACGGTGCAGTTTTTGGTTTGAAACTTATAATCATTGCACTGATGAAACCTACAATCAGTCCACCCCACATCCATCCTGTAATTGAAGCGGGATTAATGGCTTCGTAGTACATTTTCCATGTGTAGGCACCTGCCGCAACAACTAATACAAGAAGCAATAATGCTTTTGTTACGGTTCCCTTCACTGTCATTACTCCACTTTGGCTTACAGAGGCCTCCCTTCTGAAAATTGCGTCATTTAATACCGGATTTGCCATATTCTCATTATTTATTGGTTATTTTATTCTGAATAGCTGTTCATCTTCGTAAAGGAGTGCCTTCTTGCTTTTTCTGATCCATTTCTGCTCCTCCACTTTAATATGCTCTTTAATATCTTTCCACTCTCCATCACCCTTTACAAAATCAATCAGTTCCTTATCTCCCAATAACAATTCAATTGCCGTTTTGTCATTACCTGCCTCATATTTTCCCGGCCTGAAGGCAAAACCATTGCAATTGTCATTGAGGAATCTCATTATACGCAAATTGTGTGCCAGTGCATGGTATTGCATATTTGGGTTCAGCAGAAGCTGAAATCCAAAACAGCACTCGTCTTCATATTTGTGGAATGCAGGTATGAATTTCATCCACCTTACAAAAACTCCCTCATCATATAGTGGCCCCGACGGATCATTCCAGTTAGAGAAGCCCTTCTTTGCATTATATGTTGCCAGCTCCTCCATAAAAGGGGCTCCAAAGAGTTCGAAAGGTCTTGTTGTTCCTCTGCCTTCGCTCACATTTGTGCCCTCCCACAAACATTGTCCGCTGTAAAAATGGGCGGTAAAGAGTCCCGGAAAATTTGGCGAAGGAGGTATGCTCCACGGAAGCAGGCTTCTGTTGCCCTCAGTTGCCTTATATGAAATTATATGCAGCGGAAACTTTGCATTTATTTCATTATAAAGAAAATACGACAATTCACCAATGGTAAGGCCATGTCTGTGAGGAATGCCTTCAACACCAATAAATGAGCGGTAACCGCCTCTCAGCATAGTTCCCTCCACTTGACGTCCTGCAGGATTGGCCTTGTCTATTATGTAGACCGAAAGAGCTATATCATACTTTTTCAGGGTCTTGAAGAGATTGAAAATAGTACTTATATATGTATAGTATCTGCATCCCACATCCTGAAGTTCGATGATAAGGACATCCAGATCCGAGAGTTTGTCGGCAGCGGCATACAGGCTCTCTTCTGAATTGCCATACAACGAAACAAATTCAACATCGTTGCAGATTTTGCTATAAGCATCTGTGGTATCCAGTTTTACCTGATCCTGCAACTCTCCAAACAATCCGTGCTCCGGAACAAATACCCTTTTCAGGTGTCCTTTTCTGGCAAAAGTTTCAAACAGATATTCGCCGGTTTCGGGATGCCAGGCTGTCTGATTGCACAAAATACCCAATTTGCCCCCTTTAAGCAACAAGTCCGGTTGCTGTTCAAGAGGCGTCGTTCTGAATGAAAACATCTCTGATGTATTTACAAATTCTGTGTATTAGCCTATAATGGCATTAATCTCGTTGATGATCGACAGGGCCAAAGCATCGGCGCTCTCCTGAGTAGGGGCCTCTGCGTAAATTCTGATGATAGGCTCTGTATTTGACTTTCTTAAATGTACCCAAGTCCTCTGGGAATCAAAGTCTATTTTTACGCCATCGATATCAGTAACCCTTTCGTTAGAATATTTTCCTTTGATTGTAGAAAGAATCTTGTCTATCAAGGATTTGTCCGACAATTCAATTTTGTTTTTTGACGAGAAGTATGCCGGATAGGTCTCCCTCAGCTGAGAAACTTTCATCTCTTTATGGGCAAGATTGCTCAAGAACAGGGCTATTCCAATATATGCATCCCTGCCATAGTGAAGATTTGGATAGATTACTCCGCCATTGCCCTCTCCGCCAATGACGGCTCCAACCTCCTTCATTTTTGTAGTTACATTAACCTCGCCTACAGCAGCTGAAAAATGAGAAGTTCCCTTTGCCTCTGTTACATCTTTCAAAGCTCTTGAAGATGAGAGATTTGATACGGTATTGCCAAGATTTTTGCTCAGAACATAATCGGCAACAGAAACCAGTGTATACTCTTCGCCAAAGGCATCACCATTTTCACAAATGAGTGCAAGACGGTCTACATCAGGGTCTACAGAGATTCCCAGATCGGCCTTCTCGGCAACAACCTTCTCCCTCAGCTCAATGAGATTCTCAGGAAGCGGTTCCGGATTGTGTGGGAAGTTTCCGTCGGGAGTACAGTTGATACAGATACATTCAACACCCAATTTCTGGAGAAGTTGCGGCATAGTGCATCCTCCAACTGAATTTACAGCATCAAGCACAACTTTGAATTTTTTGGCTTTGATGGCCTCCATATCAACCAACGGATCGTTGAGTACAGCCTCAATATGGGCCTCTGTGAAATCTTTGGTAACTATCGAGCCTAAATTATCTACCTCATAGAATACAAATTCATCCTTTTCTGCAACTGCAAGCAGTGCTTCACCCTCTGCGGCATTGAGAAATTCTCCCTTTTCGTTGAGAAGTTTGAGGGCATTCCACTGTTTTGGATTGTGGGATGCAGTCAGAATGATACCGCCATCTGCCTCTTCAAAGATAACGGCCATTTCGGTGGTTGGAGTAGAAGCCAGACCTGCATTCACCACATCTATTCCACAAGCCATGAGCGTTCCGCACACAATGGATTCCACCATTTTGCCCGAAATTCTGGCGTCGCGGCCAACTACAACTTTATATCTCTCTTTTCCAGGAACTCTTCTCCTTAGCTCAACGGCATAGGCCGCTGTGAATTTAACAATGTCAATGGGAGTTAGGGAATTGCCTATTTCTCCTCCAATAGTACCTCTGATACCCGAAATGGATTTGATAAGTGTCATCTTACGCTGATATTAAAATGAACTGCAAATATAGAAAAAATATATAAACCGACACCAATTTGTTTTAAGACTTGGTAATTTACAATTTTATATTACCTTTGTGCCTCTTGATCTTGACTTTAGTGTCGGGATTATATAAAAAGTGGTAATAAATTTTAACCTATTAACTAATTATTTAACAAAACAAACCTATGTGTAATAACAGTTTCCTAAAAGGGTTTGGATTGATTTTTAAGCAATTGAGGGAAGTAAATCTATCTTTGCTCGCCTTGTTGTGCTGTATGTTGGTATCTTTTACAGCTGCGGCACAATCCTCAAACAGCAGAAATTCAAACCAATCTTCTCAACAGAAGATAGTCATGTACTCCGGTGTTGTGGTCGATAATGAAGACCAACCGCTTATTGGAGTTAATGTTGTGGTAAAGGGTTCAAAACCTATTATTGGTACAACAACTGATCTCGACGGTAATTTTAAAATTTCAATGCCGGCGGATAAAAACTTCACTCTTGAATTCTCTTATGTGGGAATGAAGACCCAGGAGGTTTATGTTCAAAATACCAACAAACTTAAAGTACGCCTCGAAGAGGATGCTACAATGTTGGAGCAGTTGGTTGTAACCGGTATCTACAGAAGAAATACTGAGAGCTTTACCGGTTCTGCAGTAACTTATTCTTCTGAAAAGATCAAAGAGGCAGGTAACCAGAACATCCTTCAAGGTTTGAGTCTGATCGACCCTTCATTTTCAATTTTGGAGAACAACCTGATGGGTTCAGACCCTAACTCTTTGGCAGAAATTAATATCAACGGTACAATCAGTATCAATGGTCTTACCGATACCTATGCTTCAAATCCAGACCAGCCACTATTTATTCTCGACGGATTTGAGACAACTCTTGCACGTATCAGCGATATGAGTATGGATAGAATTGAGAGTATCACAATCTTGAAAGATGCTGCGTCAACTGCTATCTATGGTGCAAAAGCTGCAAACGGTGTTATCGTAGTTGAAACAAAGAAACCTGAGGCAGGTAAACTCAGATTCAGCTATAATGGTAATTTCCAGGTTGCTTGGGCAGATTTGAGCGACTATAACATGATGAGCGCTGCAGAGAAATTGCAGTTTGAGAAACTTTCTGGTTATTATGGTGTGCTTGATGCAAATGGTGAGATTCTCAGGGACGAGCAGCGCTCCCTATATTATTCACGGTTGCAGAATGTAGCAGCAGGCTTGAACTCTTATTGGCTTAAAGAGCCTCTACGTACAGCATTCACTCATGACCATTCAATCAATGCAGAGGGTGGTGATTCTGCCTTCCGTTATGGCATTACTTTGCGTTATAAAGATACCCAGGGTGTTATGAAGGGATCTGACCGTGAGAACCTCGATGGCTCTGTAAATTTGAGCTACCGTTTGAACAAGTTCAACTTCTCTAACCAGACAAATATCTACCATACCAAAGCAGATAACAATGTTGTTCCATTCAGCCAGTTTGCAAATGCAAACCCTTACTATGCAAAACGAGATGAGAACGGACAGGCTTACAAAGTGCTTGAGTCGTATGAGTCATTGTCGGGAACAGAATATGTGTACAACCCATTGTGGGACTATGAGCAGAAGAGTTTCAGTGGCAGTAACCAGTTTACATTCAACAATAACTTTAATGTAGAGTACTCTCCAATCAAAAACTTGCGTATTGTTGGTAAATTGGGTTTGACAGTTAACAAAGATGAGTCTGCAGCATTTAACTCTCCGTACGCCTCTATGTTTACAAATACAGAGCAACTTAAGAGAGGTACTTATTCACAGACAAACAGCAAGAGCACCAATTTGGATGGAAGCCTCCTTGTAAGTTATGCAGGTTCTGTAAAGAAACATACCTATAACGTTATTGGTGGTGCACAGTTGACTCAGAATGATAGCGAGATGAGCAGTTATATGGCTCAGGGTTACATTTCAGACCAGTTCTACAACCCTAACTTCTCAACCGGTTATCCGGAAGGCGGCAAACCTTCTTCAACTGTAAGCCGCAGCCGTTTGGCCAGCTTCTATATTAACGGTAACTACTCATATGCAGACCGTTACCTGTTTGATATCAACTTGCGTACAGACGGTGCATCTGTTTATGGTGTGAACAACCCATTCTCAACCACTTGGGGATTTGGTGTATCTTGGAATATCCACAATGAGAATTGGTTTGACAAATCAGGTGTTGTAAACTACCTGAAAATCAGATACTCTTTGGGTAACCCTGGTACAAACAACATTAATGTGAAATTGGCAAACAACGTTTACAACTACTATACAGATTATGTAAATATGTTTGGTCTTTCAGCACTCATCAGCCAGTGGGGTAACAAAAATCTTGAGTGGCAGCGTACAACCCAGCAGAATATTGGTATTAACCTTGATATGTTCAAATCACGCTTGCATATCACTGCCGACTATACCATGAAAGATACTGACCCTATCGTGTTGACTATCGATCAGCCAACATCTACCGGTACATCATTCATTCCTATGAACATTGGTGCAACCAAAAACAAGAGTTTCTCACTTACTATACGCTACGATGTGTTGCGTAGAAATGACTGGAGATGGACTCTTTCTGCAAACATGTTGAACACCAAGACCAAGTATGACAAGATTGGCAATATGCTGGACAAATGGAATGAGGAGGGACGTACAAACCAAACCCTTGTCCGTTACTATGATGGAGCCAGCGCAACAGCTCTTTGGGCAGTGAGATCTGCCGGTATCGACCCTATGACCGGTAATGAGGTATTCATCAGAAAAGATGGTACTTATACCTACGAATGGGATAATAAAGAGGAAGTAGTATGTGGCGACCTTACACCGGATATCGATGGAAACATAAGTTCTACACTCCGTTACAAAGGTTGGGGACTTGGTATGAACTTCCGTTACCGTTGGGGTGGACAGATTGTATTGAATACTTTGCTCAGCAAAGTAGAGAATATCTCAGAAACATCATTGAAATATAATCAGGATGCACGTGCTTTGCACGACCGTTGGCAAAAACCTGGTGATGTTGCCAAATTCAAGAGAATCGACGACACAACCCCTACTCAAATTTCATCAAGATTTATTGAGGATGACAATACATTTGAGTGTAAATCTGTTTATGTAAGCTATGAAACAACAACAGCCCAATGGATGAAGAATTTGGGATTATCTTCTTTGAATTTCAGAATTTACATGAATGATATTTTCCGTATCTCAACTGTAAAAGAGGAGCGTGGTCTTTCATATCCGTTCCAGCGCTCAATATCGGCATCAATCGGTTTGCGCTTCTAATTACTTAATGTTTTGAATTTATGAAAATGAAAAAAATATTAAACCTTTTTGTAGCTTTAAGCATCCTTTTCTGCGCAACCGTTTCTTGCAGCAACTGGTTGGCTGTAGATTTGGAAGACTCCATTCTGGAGGATAAGCTCTTTGAAACCAATGAAGGTTATACCTCTGTGCTTAACGGAGTATATGCCAAAATGAATACCTACTACGGCTCAACACTCTCTATGGGTGTGATTGATGCTATGGCAAAATTGTACAATATCACATCATCCCACAATTATTATTCATATTTTACCTATGATTTTGAGGGTAGTACATTTGAAAGTACTTCCGGAAACCTTTGGACCGGCATGTACAATCTTATCGCAAACCTCAATGTGTTGCTTGAAAAATGCGATGAGGCGGATAGCGTAATATTCCCCAACTATTATCCGTATATTAAAGGTGAAGCTTTGGCATTGAGGGCAATGTTGCACTTTGATCTGTTCCGTCTGTATGGCCCTATCTATTCAGATGTAACAAAATCAAATCTCACTATCCCTTATCAAGCTACTACCGACAAAACTATCCAACCTTTGCTTTCTGCTGAGCAAGTGATGGGAAAAGTAATCAAAGATTTGCAGGATGCTTCTGAACTTCTGAAAAACGATGCAGTACGTACTGATGGAGTATTGAACAGCGATTCTGAAGATCCTAACGAGACTGCAGATTTTCGTTACCGCCAATACCGCTTGAACTATTACGCAGTTCAAGGTCTTTTGGCACGTGCATATTTGTGGAAAGGTGATACCGAAAATGCTTACGCAACTGCCAAAGCAATTATCACTGAGGTAGAGGAGAAGAAGACTTTCGACTGGACTCCTAAAACAAATATCCAATCAACATCTGCACCTGACCTTATCTTCTCAACAGAGGTTATGTTCGGACTCTATAACTTGAAGAGAGTAAACACTTACAACAACCTGTTCAAGAATACTACAAGCTACAGCAATGCCCTTACATTCTATGGCGAAACAATGGACGGCGATAATGATGAAACTAGAATACACTGGTTCTTTGATCAGACTGATGACCTTCGCCGTACCGAGATGTGGGAGGTTGCCACTATTGAGGAGAGTACAGAGACTAGTGGAACTAAAGAGCATCAAGTTACTGTATTCGGAAAATACAAGGATATCCAGACTTCAGCTACAAGGAGATATATGATTCCTTTGCTCCGTATGTCTGAGATTTATCTGATTGCAGCGGAGACTTGTACTGATGTAACTGAGGGACTTGGTTATGTGAATGCAATCCGTGAGCACAGAAACTGTGTGAATATTGATGCAGCTGCAGTTGCAACTAAAGAGGATTTGCAGGATTATATAGATGATGAGTTCTGTCGTGAGACCATTGGTGAAGGACAGATCTATTTCTACTACAAGAGACATGCAAAAACATCTGTTCTTGGTTGTACTGCAGATGACTTCTATTATCCTGCATATTATGGAGTGGAGACATCTATGGCACTTGAGGATTATGTATGGCCTCTTCCTAAGGTTGAAACAGACAAACGTTTAAACTAATTATTTAAAATTTGGAAATTATGAAAAGAAATATAAGTCTCTTTTGCCTTGTAGCTCTTCTCTTTTCTGCGCTTTTTGCAAGCTGTGAAAAGGAACCTATGACATATCAGGGAAAAGATACCATCTATTTTGATATCCGCAGCGGTGCCGAGTGGATCGACCCTGCTCTTTGGGCACATGAGTATTACTCTACAGTATCTTTCGGTACTACCAACGATAATACTATCGAACTTGACTTGCCGGTATGTGTATCAGGTATGCCGTCAAATATCGACCGTACTTTCACCATTGTTGAAGTAAAGGATAGCACCACTGTACAGTCCGGTGATTATGAGGGTCTGCAGGCAACCTATACAATCAAGGCAGGTGAAACCAAAACAAATGTACATCTTGTGTTCAACAGAAAAGAGCATATGAAAGATGACACATTGCTGCTTCAGTTGGCTATTCAGGAAAATGAGTATTTTTCACTTATGTATAAAGATTTCGGCAAAGCTCCTGAGCAGTATGCACCTCAAGCAAACTCAGTTTTTGATTATAACCACGATGCAGGCATCCACAATATTTTTGTGTTTGATGTTATGACCAAACCTGCAAGATGGATAGGTAATGATGAAAACGGTTTAGGCCGTTTTGGCAGATTCTCTCCTACAAAATGGAAGTTCATGATGAAAGTTACCAACACTTCAATTGAGGACTATTCATCAACTGCAACAATGCCTACTGCACGGCAGGCTGCAGTTGCACAGAGTTGTGCAGAGTTTGTAATGGAGAAAGCAAAGGAGAAGACCCCAGTATTGGACGAGGACGGTACAATGATGTTCTTCTATGTAGATGCAACTACTGTTCCTTGGAGCCCGTTCATCAATCCATCTGATTACTACGGTAACGATAACTGGACAGCTTTCAATATGTCTGAGTTTTTAAACAATTAATATATGAGCATTATGAAAAAAGTATTATATATTAGTCTCTTGTTCTTGATGCCATTTTGTGTCTCTTGTATCAATGATTTAGGTAGTGATGTAATGTCGGAGATCAATAAAATCGAGATTTCAGGCATTGAGGAGTCGTACAGTGTAATTGCCAAACAGGAGACATTGACAATCAATCCTGAGATTAAAGGAAGCTTGAGTGCTTCTGATGAGTCAAATCTTTCTTATGAGTGGTTCCTGTGTGATAATGGTATTACTGAACACAATCACTACACTATTGGTACCGAGCGTAATTTGAACTATTTTGTAGAGTCTACTCCTGCAAACTATTCTCTTCACTTTGCCGTTACCGACAACACTACAGGTCTTAAGTGGGAATACGAAACAAGCCTTTCTATTGTGAGTCCTATGGTTAGAGGTTTTTATCTGGTAGGTGACAAGGCTGATGGTACTGTAGGTATGGATTTTATGAGTTTTATCGAAGGTAGAGATACTTCAGTTATCAGCAATGTATATAACAACACTAAAGGTCTTAAAGGTGCAAAGTCGGCCGTTTTCACAGGCTATTATTATAGTGCTGACCCAATCAACTTTTGGGTTATAGCAGAGAACGGTTCATACCAGTTGGAGAAGAGTGCAAGCCTCACAGAGTTTGCGGAGATGAATGAAATGTCTGATCCTAATACATTCATTTTCCCTACTGTGCCTGTATCCAAGCCACAGCAGTTGATGGATATCCTTCCTCATCCTTTTGGCAAAGCAAATACAAACCGTTGCCGTAGCTATAACAGAATCATGTTGACCAAAGATGCTGCATACTCTACATCAATGATGTCTTTGCCCGAAGCTTATGGTAACCCATTCAACCGTTACAGCACAGCTTCAACAGAGTTGTTCAAACTCTCTCCTTACATTTTCCACAAGGATAATGCAGCTTCTGTATCGGCAATTATGCTGTTTGATGAAACAAACCACTGTTTCTCAAGATGTAACTACTCATCATATGCAGCGCCTACATACTGTACCAAAATGTCAAACACTGGAACTCCGTTCTATCTTGACCAGACAAAATACACTCCTGTGCGTGATTTGGTTTATGGCCAGAACGGTTATGGCAATGCCGGCAGAAGCTATGCTTTGATGAACAATGAGAATGGTGAGCACTTCATCTACACATTCACTGTTGCTTCAGCATCTTCTATTACAGCTCACGCTGCTTATGATGTAGACTTGTCTGTTGCTGTTGATTTTGATAAAGCAGAGTACTATACATTCTTCTCAATGCAGCCAATTATCCTTTACTCAGTTGGTGCAAAACTTTATGCATATGACTATGCTCGTAATGAGTGTAAACTTGTGAATACATTCGATAGCGAAATTACCTATCTTGCTATGGATTATGAGTCAAACAACGACACCAAACATATTTGGGTAGCTACATACGATGGTGCTAAAGGCAAAATATACGGATATAATATAGAAGACAACCAGAATGCAATCAATGTAACTCCTGTTGTTCACGAAGTATTTGAAACAGGTGTTAAAGTTGTCAAGATGGTTTACAGAAATGTTGCAATCTAATATAACAAACATCACTCTTTAAACAGAGACTCCCCGTCAGGTTTCAATTCCTGCGGGGAGTTTTGTTTTATCACAGCTTTTGTAACGCCTTTCCATAGAAAAAAGTAAATGGTATTTTTATAAATTCCGTATATTTGTTTTATAAAGGATATTTTAGGCACAAGTAAAGCAATGGAAAAAAGATATGTACCAAAACCGGTAGATACAAGTGATATCAGGTTGCCACAAGAGTTGGATGAACTTATTGAGAAAATGGCAGAAAATGTTCATGAAGTTTGGGCACAGAGCAGAATTGAGCAAGGCTGGAGATACGGGCAGGAGCGGAGCGATGCTTTAAAGCTGCATCCTTGTCTTGTTCCGTATGATGAGCTGCCCGATGTTGAGAAGGCATACGACCGCGATACAGCCCTCGAAACATTGAAACTTATAATCAAATTGGGCTTCAGGATATCCAAATAGGTTGAACAGGTTCTTGTAAATTATTTATGTATACTGCAATCCTCATTATGTTTTTTGGAATAGTGCTTGGCCGGTTTCTGAGAGGAAAGGTCGGGTTTTCATTATCTTCAGGCATAATGGCGGTCATCTGCTTGCTGCTCTTTGTTTTGGGACTCGAGGTGGGGATGAATGAAAAACTTTTGGCCGAATTTGCACATATAGGAACGGCATCCGTAATAATATCAACTCTCTCTGTAGCCGGCAGCGCATTGGCAGCAGGAGTTTTCTATAAGTTCATAAAGGGGAGAAACGGGCGATGAAAGGGAGTGTGATGATATTGTCGGCATTTGCAATGGGATTGGTTATTGCAGTGTGCGGAGTGGTTCCTGAGGATATTGATCTGTCGGAATTGTCGAGATACATATTATATCTGCTTATGCTTTTGGTGGGTATGAGTTTGGGCCTCGACAAAGAACTGGCAAGGACAATAAAATCCCAGCCGAAGAGAATGTTTCTTTTGCCAATTTCAACAATGGCAGGAACATTTGCAGGGGCGCTTGCCGCATGGGGAATTATAGAGGCAATTGCACTTTATGGTGGGGGAAGGGAGCTGGCACTGGCAGATACGATGTCGATTAGTGCAGGATTTGGCTACTATTCATTATCAAGTATCTTGCTGAATGAGGCCAGAGGCGCAGAAATTGGAACAATGGCACTTGCCGCCAATATTATACGCGAATTGCTTACAATTGGATTTGCTCCATTATTGGTACGACTTTTTGGCCCGTTGGCTCCAATATCGGCAGGAGGAGCAACAACAATGGATACAACTCTCCCTATAATTCAGAGATATTCAGGAAATGCCTTTGTTCCTGTATCTGTTTTTCATGGTGTTGCAGTTGATTTTTCAGTTCCGCTGTTTTTGACACTATTTGTATCGTTGAGCTGATTAAAACGATTTGTATTATTTTTTGTAAATTATTGTATATGAAGAATTTATATCAATACATCTTTCTTTGCGCAGCATTTGTGTTCTTCTCGTTTTCCACATTTGGAGCAGATGACCAGAATATTGGAAAGCAGTTGGATTCGAAACAGATTTTTTATGTAATCAAACTGCATAAGGATATCGACAAATCTGCTCTCAGAACAATTGGAAAAGGGTTGGAGGAGGCGGTTGCAGCAGAGGCAGATTACTGCATAATTGATATGAACACATACGGCGGAGCTGTGGATGCTGCCGACAGTATCCGCACAGCAATCCTCAACGCCCCTATGCCTGTAATATCATTTATAAACATACAGGCCGCCTCTGCCGGTGCGCTGATATCAATAGCATGTGATTCGATATATATGAATACAGGAAGTTCCATTGGCGCTGCAACGGTTGTAAATGGGGCAGGAGAGGTTATGCCCGACAAATATCAATCCTTTATGCGCGGGATGATGCGCTCAACAGCAGAGAGTCATGGAAAAAGATATGAACTTGATTCAAATGGTGATACAATATCTTTCTGGCGCAGAGACCCCTCTATTGCTGAGGCAATGGTAAGCCGCGACAGTGTTCTGAGCTTCACTCCAAGTGAGGCGATTGAAAATGGTTATTGCGAGGGAATGGCAAGCTCTGTTGATGAGGTTATATCTGCCATCATGACCGGCAACTATGGTTATAAAGGCGCTAATGGTGAAGAGACTGTAAAAGCCGAAATAATCTACCAGAAAGAGAGCATTCTTGATAAAATTATAAACTTTCTGCTGAGCCCTATGTTGCAGGGGCTTCTCCTTATGCTTATAGTTGGAGGAATCTATTTTGAAATGCAGAGTCCAGGCATAGGATTTCCATTGATTGCGGCGATAACAGGTGCGGTGCTCTATTTTGCGCCATTATATCTCGAAGGAGTTGTGCAGAATTGGGAAATTGCGCTTTTTATTATAGGTATACTCCTTATGGCTGTTGAAATATTTGTCCTGCCGGGATTTGGGGTTGCCGGTATAAGCGGAATCATCTGTATGATTGTGGGTTTGGCTTTTGCCATGGTCGATAATGATCTTTTGACATTGGAGGAGGGTTCATTCAATATAAGACCTCTGCTAAAACCTTTTGCAACAGTACTTGTAAGCATAACCATATCGCTCTTCGGTTCAATATATCTGGCCTCCAGACTCTATGGAACCAAAGCCTTTTCGCAGATAGCACTAAAAACAGATCTCACTCAAGAGGCCGGATTTGTTGGCGTGGAGAGAGAATCGCTGCAGCATCTTGCAGGTTGTTGCGGAGTTGTTGTAACAGATCTCAAACCGTCGGGAACAGTAGAGATCGAGGGCAAAAGATACTATGCGCAAATCAACACCGGATTTGCGGCAAAGGGTTCCGAAATAGTGGTAATCAAGGCAGAAGAGGGACGGTTGTACTGCAAAAGGGCGTAACCTTTCAGTTTGAGTTTTTAATTTCTCTCTGCCGCATCCTCTTCAATAATCCGCAGCAGTGCATCTATTGCCTCTTCCTGAGGTACAGAGCGCATTACAGGCTCTTTACCCCGATAGATGGCAACTTTGCCTTTTCCCTCTCCAACATAGCCATAGTCGGCATCGGCCATCTCTCCGGGCCCGTTTACAATGCACCCCATAACAGCAATACGCATTCCTTTAAGGTGTGATGTGCGTTGTTTTACCTCATTGAAAGTCTTTTCGAGGTCGTATAGGGTTCTGCCGCATCCTGGGCAGGCGATATACTCCGGTTTGGTAAATTTCCTGCGGGCAGCCTGCATGAGATTATCTTTGAATTCAGCTATTTGAGGGTCGTTCTCAGCCAGCAGCTCTGCACCAAGTGTTGCGCTTACTTGAAAATCGTCAATTTTTTTGTCGAGCAGAAGCGGTCCGAACAGGCATGATGCCTTGATTATGAACTCATTCCAGTTTTCTGCACTAAAGTGTACCGACGGCGTTTTGCCCTCTTTGATCTGTGATTCAACCACTGCAATGTCGCTCCAATAGTTTTTGCAATTCGTGTTGGTATAATTAGCAAAGTAATCAGCGATTGTCTGGGCTGCAGGTATCTCATTAATAGGATTTTCTGTTAGCGAAACGCGTATGGTGTTGCCTATACCGTCGGCCAGCAGCGCACCTATGCCCACTGCCGATTTTATTCTGCCCATATCTCCGTTTCCAGCTTCGGTAACACCCAAGTGAAGAGGGAAATTGACACCTTTTTCAGCCATGGCCTCCTTCAGAAGACGATACGCAGATGCCATTACAATGGTATTGCTGGCTTTGAGCGATACAACAACATTGTAGAAGTCATGCTCAATGCACATATCCAGCCACTCCATTACAGCCTCTTTCATGCCAAGCGGAGTGTCGCCATAAAGATTTATGATTCTCTCTCCCAACGAGCCGTGGTTCAGACCTATCCTCACAGCAGTGCCATGCTCTTTGCATACTGCAATGAATTTTGCAAACTGGCGTTGGGCCTCGCTATGCTCTTTGGCAAAATTTCCCGGATTGATTCTTACCTTGTCGGCAACTCTGGCTGCAGCAATGGCAACCTCCGAACTGAAGTGGACATCTGCCACAAGAGGTGTGGTATATCCGCCTGATACGAGCTTGTTTTTGATCACTTCGAGAGCTTCAACCTCCTTTAATCCTTGAGTTGTAAGCCTTATAATCTGAGCTCCTGCCTTAATCATCTCAATACACTGTTCTACAGATGCATCAACATCCTGAGTGTGGGTGTTGCACATAGTTTGAACAACTATAGGATTGTTACCGCCAATGATAATATCCTTTACTTTTACCTCTAATGTTCCGGCTGTCATAATTATTGATCTGTTTTGTTACTTGCCATCTCCAAGTCTGAAAAATAGTCCCAAACTGAATATGAGCTGATTGGCATGGGTATAGACCCAATGTTCTTCTGAATAAATTTTAGGATTGCAAAAATGCGACATGGCATATTTGTAATTGCATTCAAGGTGAAATTCTACCGGTTTGAATACAAAGGCCAGACCGCCACCACCCATTATACCTACACCAGCTTTGTTGGTGGTTTCGGGTATACCATCTTTGATGTTTGTGGAGGTTATGTAGTATCCGTACGGGCCAAGATTTACAAGCAGTCTCATTTTCCAGAAATCAATTCTGAACTGGCTGGTAAGCGGAAGCTGGATGGTCTGGTATATCTGTGCCTGTTCAGATACTATGTTGTTGTCCTGGTCTTTGGTTACATGATTGTAACCTATTTCAGCATATTCGAGACCTGTTTGGAATCCGAAATAGGGCATACTGTTCCACAAAGAGTGGTAATATGTGTAGTATATTCCAAAATTTATGGGAGTCTTTATGCCAGTGTGGTCAAATGCCTGGCT
The DNA here is from genome assembly GCA_045588775.1 of Candidatus Egerieisoma sp. GTDB lineage: Bacteria > Bacteroidota > Bacteroidia > Bacteroidales > UBA932 > Egerieousia. Next base: position 46,864 of record JAZNEW010000024.1, read on the forward strand.
GAAACTCACTTTTGCAATTGAATAGCCTCCTTTTACACCTATCAGATGCTGGGTAAGGATTGTGCTGTCCTTAATTTTTATGGTGGCATTTTCGAAAGAGGTTTCGCTGAACTCTTTGTAGATGTCAATAGTTCTGACAGTGTCCCTTTGTGTGTCGTTTGTATTCTGGGCAAGGGCGGATGGCGCGAATGCGGAGAGTACAATCAGAAACAAAAATATCTGTTTTATAATATCTTTTCTAAAGGCCATAGTAGTCTGGAGGTTAGTTTTGTGTGTTTGTTTCTGCATTGAACAGAAGATTTACATCTACAGTCTGTTCGAGGTCGGTCTTCTCTTCGAGAGTAATAACAGCCTCATCATTGTTGAGTTTGTAGAGCCTTACCATTTCGGGCTGTCTCTTTTCGAGAATTGAGCCGGTGTCGAGCAGACCGTTGCTGTTCTTGTCTTCGGTAATTCTGATCGAGTATTTTCCTTTATCCAGATATGGGAAGAGCAGCTGCGCATCATCGTTGATTATATACTTGCGGTATACCTTTGTTCTCTTTTCATCAATAAGCTCAACAATGTATCTCGCATCAACATTCTCCATATTCAGGGTAATGGAGCTCAGTCTGTCGTCTGAAGGGAGAATCAATTTGTTGTATGTGGAATCATTGGTAAAGCCATTTATATCCATGAATGTGGCGTGTGGAATAACAAGCTCATAATCATTGCCCGCCTTGAAACCGTTCTTAGGATACATGGTGTATCTCCTGATATTGGTGCTGTCCTGGGTGATAAGAAGCTCTTCTGTGGTGGTTATGCCTCTCGGCGTACTCATGGTAAAGCGAATGGAGTCGAACCCTGCAGTGAGCAGCGGCTCTGTAAATTCAAGCACATAACCATTCTGTTCAACCATTTTGGCGTCGGCGTTCAATGAGAATTTAAGCAGGTCTGAACGTTCGGTCTTCTGTTGCAGATTCTTGTTTTTGTCCTTTGCCCTTTTGTCTTTTTCAAATGGAGCAACAAGTTTCAGATTCTCAACAGTTGGAACAAGTTTGCCCAAAGTGTCTGTCTTGTGGTACTTTATGCCGAGATAAAGAGTGTCGGGCAGATTTGAACCTTCATTGATCCAGAAAGAGAGACTGTCGAATGTTGAATTGAACTGTTTTATAATCTTATCCTCCTTGATACCTTTGATTGAGAAGGAGTCTATTATTACATTTGGGGCTCCAAAGGTAATGTAGGCACCGCGTCTTGTAACTCTTTCGTATGAGTCGATATATTGCACAGTAGGTTTTTCCTTGAAGACATACATCTCCATTTCACTTGGACGCATAAGGCACGATATGGTGTCTTTCATATCATAAGTTGCAATTTGCGGCATCCCTTTCTCCATCACAACTGTCGGGATAAAGAGAGAGTCGAGAAATCCTACGGATTCTATGCCCGGATCGTATAAATTGTTGTTATTCTCATCTTTAAATGCATATACGGCATACGGAACCGGTTTGAGGTTCCTCAAACAGAAATAGCCCCACAAGTCGCTCTTTGTAACGGCGCTCGGCAGTGTGTTGAATACCGATGAGTCTTTAGGCTCTTCATAGAGGGCAATTGAAATACCCTCTTGCGGAAGCAGTGTTGTGTAGTCAAGTACAGTGCCGCTTACCAGCATGGAGTCTATCGAATCACCTGTAGAAAAGCTGTAGACATAGTTTGGCAGGGGATTGCCTTCGTTGTTGTCGGCAATGGCCATTCCAAAGTTCAGGGCATATGTGCGGTTGGAGTCGAGATCTGCAGGAAATGTTACAACAATGCTCTTGCCCTTTATTTTTGTCTCCGGACGTTTTTTCTGAGGAGGGGAGAGAAATATATTTTTTGCAGGATCTTTCAGCTGCACATATTCGTTGAAAGAGAGTGTTATTGATGTTTTGTGTACCGGTACATTTGTGGCATTTGAATCGGGAGATGTAGCAAGGATAACAGGCGCAATAGTATCCTTCGGACCACCTGTAGGGGCTCCGGATGTATTTGCACACGATGATGTATGGGTACAATAAAGAATTGTCAGTGCAATGGTGATAATCTTGTATATGTTCTTTTTTATATATGTTATGTATCTGTTCATAAAAGTCTGTCTTACTCTTTGATATCTGTTCTTACGGCACTCTCAACACCTTTTATCTTCATCATTCTCTTCATTATAACATCAAGGTCTTCTGTATTGTGCACATAGAGGTCTATGTAGCCTTCAAATATGCCGTCGTGAGTTTCAAAGTGGATTTTTCTGATATTTACGCTCAATACCAGTGTTATGTATTTTGTAATCTCATTCACTATTCCAATACGGTCTATACCTTTCAGGCCTATGCGGGCAAGGAATGAGAGAATTGTATGTTTGGTCCATTTGGCATTGACTATTTTACCGCCCTGACGCGATGCAAGTGAAATAGCATGAGGACACACTTTCTTGTGTATTATAACTTCATTGTTGTCGTCGAGAAAACCAATAATGGGATCGCCCGGTATAGGGTTGCAGCACTCTGCCACTTTATAGGAGAGTGTCTTGTCTAAAGGATTCTCTTCGAGAAGATAATCTTTTTTCTTGTCGATTTTGCCCTTTTGAGCCTCATTGCCATCGGGATTCTCCTTTTCATCCCTGTTTTTGTCGGAACCGCCAAAGAAGAATTGCAGATTCCAGAATTTTACAAACTTGTTCTCGTTATTTTTCTTCAATATCTTTTCCAATCCCGACAAATCAATAAGTCCTGTACCTATTTTATTGTAGAGCTCATCTTTGTTATTGACATTGTATTCGAGCAACAATTTTTTGAAGACTCTGTTCTGAGGTGTAACACCAAGCCTTGCAAGTTCTTTATCCAAAGCCTGTTGTCCCTCCTTAATGGTATTTTTGGTATCGGCTTTGAGTGATTCGTATATTTGTCTTTTGGCCTTTGTTGTGGTTACAAAATCAAGCCATTCGCGTTTCGGCTTCTGTGTTTCAGCTGTGATAATCTCAATCTGGTCGCCATTCTGGAGGGCATAGGAGAGGGGAACGAGTTTCAAATTCACTTTGGCTGCAATGGCTCTCTCTCCGATTTTGGAGTGTATGTAGAATGCAAAATCCAATGCAGTTGCCCCTTTAGGCAATTTCTTTGCCTCGCCATTTGGGGTAAATACATATATCTCAGACGAAAGCAGACTTGCATGGAACTTGTCGAGAAACTCCAGTGCGCTCACATCCGGATTTTCGAGTACCTCCCTTACCATGTTGAGCCAGTTGTCGAGTTCGCTCTCATTTTTCTGCACTCCTTTGTAGCTCCAGTGGGCAGCAAGACCGCGCTCGGCAATTTCATCCATTCTTCTTGAGCGGATCTGAACCTCCATCCAGTTGCCCAAAGTACTCATCAATGTGCAGTGAAGCGCTTCATAACCATTTGATTTCGGACGGCCAACCCAGTCCCTCAGTCTGTCGGGTTTTGAAATGTAGTTTGCAGAGATGAGTGAGAATATATCATAACATTGCTGGCGCTCGGTAATTCCCTGTTTTGGTTCAAAAATTATACGTATGGCAAACAGGTCGTATATCTGGTCGAACTGTATTCCCTTGTTCTGCATCTTTTTCCAGATGGAGTAGGGAGTTTTGGTCCTTTTGCTTATAGTAAACTGATAGCCCTCATTTTTGAGGATTCTCTCAATCGGTTCAATAAAACGGTCTATATCGCAACCCTTCTCCTGTGTGTATATCGAGAGCTTTTTCTGAATGTAGGCATAATCATCAGGCTGTCTGAATTTCAGCCAGATGTTTTCCATTTCAGATTTGATGCTGTATAGTCCCAACCTGTGTGCAAGAGGAATGAAGATATACATTGTTTCGCTCAATATCTTGTCTTTCTTGCGCTCCGGCATCGAATCTATTGTGCGCAGATTATGAAGCCTGTCGGCCAATTTTATAAGGATAACGCGGACATCATCGTTCAGGGTAAGAAGTATTCGTTTGAAATTCTCTGCCTGCAACGATTTTTCTTGATTTTCTGAGAGTTTGGCATTCTGGTCACCTCCCTGGGCCTTGTTGTGGTTGCTGTCCATGGCCGATTTGATCTTTGTAAGGCCGTCTACAAGAGATGCAACCTTTTCTCCAAATAGTCTCGACAGATCCTCCACTGTGTATTCTGTATCCTCGACAATATCATGCAGCAGAGCAGTTACTATCGACTTGTAGCCCAGGCCTATCTCCTGTACCACAATTTTTGCCACAGCAATAGGATGGAGAATATAAGGCTCTCCGGAGCGTCTTCTGACCCCTTTGTGAGCTTCGTTGGCAAATTCAAATGCACGTATAACCCCTTCGTACTCCTCTTTGTTGGCGCACCTTTTGAGACTTGCAAGACGCAATGACTCAAATTCTCTATAAATCAAATCGTTATCCTCTTTTGTGAACATAATCAGAACAATAAGTCGCGTTTACTGTTTTTTATGGCCTCTAATTTAGTGAGAATCTTTTGTTTTTGCTCACTCTCAGGCATATTTTCAAGTGTTTTTGCAATCAGTTTATAGCCTGTCTCTTTGGTCTTGGGACTCGAATAATCCTCTAAATACTCAGCTAATGTAAGCATTGCATTTGGTGTGCAGAACTGTTTTATGAAGCCAGGAATAGCAAATTCCATAAAGTGTTCTCCTGTTCTGCCCAATCTGTAGCATGAGGTGCAGAAACTTGGAAGAAACTCTCTCTCAAGCAGCCAGCATATAACCTCATCAAGCTCTCTTGTATCGCCAATTCTGAACTGCTCTTTGTTTAGCTCCTGATCCTTGTTCTTCTCCTTCTGATAGCCTCCGATTTCGAGTTTTGTACCTGCATCTATTTGTGAAACTCCAAACTCTATAACGGCATCTCTGATCTCCTTGCTCTCGCGTGCTGTCATTATCAGGCCGGTATAGGGAACTGCAAGTCTAAGTACTGCAACCAGTTGTTTGAATTGCTCATCTGTAACCCTATACGGCAGCTCTATATTTAGATCCTGCGCAGGCTGTATTCTTGGAAAACTGATAGTGTGAGGCCCAACTCCATGAGTGGTTTGCAGATGTATTGCATGGCTTACAAGTCCAAGCACCTCAAAACGCCAGTCGTACAATCCGAATAGCGCACCTATGCCCATATCGTCAATACCCGCTTCAAAGGCCCTGTCCATTGCATTCAGACGCCACATATAGTTGCCTTTGATTGTATCTGCAGGGTGATATTTTGCATAAGTCTCCTTATGATAGGTCTCCTGAAATACCTGGAAAGTGCCGATTCCGGCCTCTTTTACTATCTTGTATCCTTCAACGTCGAGCGGAGCGGCATTGATATTTACTCTTCTTATCTCTCCATTGCCTTTTTTTGTTGCATAACAGGTTCTTACACAATCGGCAATAAATTGTGGAGTATATTTTGGAGCCTCGCCAAAAACCAGAATAAGTCTTTTGTGCCCCTCGTCTTCGAGGTTATAGATCTCATCAACAAGCTCCTGCTGGTTGAGTGTCTTTCTTACGGTATTCTTTGAACTGCTTCTGAAACCACAATATTTGCAGTTGTTTACACAGAGATTTCCCACATATAATGGAGCAAACAGCACTATACGGTTTCCGTAAATGGAGCGTTTGAGTTCTCTTGCAGTTTCATACAATTCATTGAGACCCTCTTCTGACTTTATGGCAAGCAGTGCGGCAGTCTCCTCTACAGAGAGGGGCTGTTTGCGTTTGCTCTTTGCAAAAATCTCGCGGATTCTTGCAGGATCCTCTTTTGTATTCTCAATCAAAGCGTGCAGATAGTCATCATTTATGAAATCAACAGCATTTTTTGAGAGTTCCATATTCAATTTCATATCCATATCCGAAATTCATTAATTCAATTTTTCTTTAGTAAAACATCCGGCAGGTTTCTGTCTACATATTGGAAAGCATGTGAAACTTCGGCCCCTACCAATATTATTACCCAACTTATATTCATCCATATAAGGAAGAGCGGAACTGCGGCAAATACTCCATACACAGCATTTATCCTCGACACCAGAATCTGGGTCTCCATATAGAGATACTGCATTATTACAAATGCTGCCGCTGCTATTACAGCCGCATTGAATGCCGCAGAAAAGTGAACCTTTACATTTGGTATGTATTTGTACATTACGGTAAATGTAAAGAGAATGGTGGCGTAGAAGAGAATCCATTGCATGGCAAATCCTATCGATTCCATATGTTTGAGTCCAAAACCTATATTGTTGATCTGGTTTGTAAACACAGAGAATACCGAGAGGAAGATTATTATTATAAAAGGTGCGGTTATGAGTATACCAAAATAGTAGAGAAACCGCTTTGCGATGGAGCGTCCACGTTCCACATTCCATATCTCATTAAAACTCTTTTCTACATTCAGAATCATCCAGATTACAATCCATGTAAAGAGCAGGAAGCTGATTACCCCAAATATATCTTTTTGTCCGCTCTCTATGATATTGTTGGCAAATTGCAGCAGCCAATTGATGATCTCCTGTTTCTCTGAGAAGTTCTCCAACAACAGATCCTGCAGCTTCCTTTCAAACCCCACACCACCTGTTACAGCGAGTGCCACTGCTATAAACGGAACAACAGACATGGCCGAAAAGAAACTCAGGGAGACGGCATATAGTCCAAGTTTGTCGTTTCCCGATTTCTTTATGGTTATCAAGGCAACTTTCAGATATTTGATAGCTCTTCTTTTTGCTTTTCCAAAATCATCGATATTGAGCTTCCAGATATCCTCTGTTATAAACTTTATCAACCATTTGTAGAGATTCAGTATTTCTTCCCAAAGATCTTTCAACGGTATAAGTTGTTATATTGTACAATATCCTATTTGCGCAGTTTTGCCATAAACCTCTCTGCATCAATAATGTAACGGGTATGGGTTCCTTTGCCTATCTCACCCTTGCAGTCGTAGGCGGCAACATCAAATTTCACCCAATTTCCGTTAATCTCAGCAACTGTTGCAACTGCCCAGACATCTGTTCCCGGCAGGCATGCCCTGAGGTGTTGCACATTGAGATCAGTTCCAACACTGTCGGCCCCCTCTTTTTTAAGAAGTTCAAAAGCAGCACACTCCATAAGGGCAATCATGCCCGGAGTGGCAAAAACCTCCAATGCGCCTGAGCTATATGCTTTTGCGGTATCATCTGATGTAACAGTCATATCCGCACGATTTTCCATTCCCGGTTTAATATTCTCCATCATACCAATATATTAAATATTAAAGTTTTGCTACAAGCTCTTCAACCATAGTTGCTATCTCTTTTTCAACCTTTTGAGGTGATACAGAACCGAATGTCTCCACAACGGTAGGCATAACTTCAAATCCTGCATACTCCTCTGCAAATTTTTTCAGATCCTTAACACCTGCTCCGTTCCATGTAGATGTTCCAAAGAGTGCAACTTTTTTCTCTTTTGGTTGCGACAAATCTATCTCATTGCACAGATGCTCCATCATAGGGTGCATTTTTGTATTGTAGGCGCATGTGCCGAGTACAAGTCCGTTGTATTTCCATATTTCGTTCAGCAGAAAAGAGACATGGGTCTTTGACACATCAAATGTCCTCACCTCAATACCCTTGCTGCCAATGAGATTGCCAATATAATCTGCCATTTGTGCAGTATTTCCATACATCGAAGCATATACCACAACCACACCTTTCTCAGATTTGTATGTGCTCCAGTTGTTGTAAAGTTCCATTACCTTGCCCGGATTTTTCCAGATCAGACCGTGTGAAGGGGCAATCATTTTTACAGGCACACCCTGCAGTTTTGCAAAGGCCTTTTGTACCATATTGCTATATTTTCCAACAATATTTGAATAATATCTTCTCATTTCCGACAGATAGAACTCATCAAAATTGTTGTTGGTGTCAAAAAGTCCGCCATCTATTGTACCAAAGCCGCCAAACGCATCGCAAGAGAAGAGTGTTTGGGTTGATACCTCATATGTAACCATAGTTTCGGGCCAGTGTACCCATGGAACAAGCACAAACTGAAGTACCGATTCACCCAATTCCAGTTTATCGCCATCTTTTACAAGAAGAAAATGTTGCTGGTCAATGGGGTAGTAGTGCTGCAATATCTTGAATGTCTGGGCATTTCCTACAAGTGTAACATCGGGGTAGGAGGCCCTCACTGCAGAAATCATGCCCGCATGATCCGGCTCGAGATGGTTAATTATCAGGTAATCAAGCTTTTTACCATTCAATATGCGGCCTATTTTTTCAATATAATCGTTGCATGATCCAATCTCAACAGTGTCTATCAATGCACTTTTTGTGTCATCAATCAGATATGAGTTGTAGGAAACGCCATAAGGCAGCGGCCAATTGTTCTCAAAAAGCTCTTTGCGTCTGTCGTTTACACCAACATACCATATTTTGTCTGTAATTTTTGTCTCTTTCATAATTTTATACTTTTATAATACTTTTCAGTTTTCTGTAATATTGTAGAGCTGCTCTTCGCTTATCACCTGCACGCCCAATTTGAGAGCCTTCTGCATTTTGCTCTCACCGCTCTTTTCGCCGGCAACAAGGTAATCGGTATTGCCCGATATGGAGCTGCCTATTTTGCCGCCATGAGCTTCAATATATTTTTTCAAATCTTCTCTCGACGCAGAAAATACCCCCGAAACAACAAGGGTTTTTCCCGACAACTTCTCGGAGAGCAGCATCTGTCCATCTTTATTTTCGCTGAAATTGAGCCCTGCCTCTTTGAGTTCATTGATTATCCTTATGTGGTCAGGATCTGCGAAATAACCCAATAGTGAGTCGGCCAATTTCTCTCCAACCTCCTCAGTGGCCAGCAATTCTTCTCTGGTTGCCTTGATTAGATTGTCGATATTGCCAAAAACTCCGGCCAGATTCTTTGCAGTTGTCTCCCCAATAAATCTGATTCCGAGTCCGAATAAAACTTTATGGAAAGGATTTTGTTTACTCTCCTCAATTGATTTGAGAAATTTTGAAACAGATTTTTCTTTCCATTTGTCCAATGTTGAGAGCTCTTTTTCTGAGAGCTTGTACAAATCGCTCAAATCCTTGATATATCCTTTGGAATACAGCTGCTCTATTGTAGCCTCTCCTGCGTTGATATTCATTGCCTTGCGGCCTATAAAGTGGATGAATTTACCCTTTCGCTGCATCGGGCAGGCATCTGAATTGGGGCAGAAGGATTTGGCCTCATCCTCATCCTTTACAAGCGGAGTGCCACAATCGGGGCAATATTTTGGAAATATGGCTCTGACAGCCTCAGGAGCCCTTTTTCCGGCCTCTACGCGAGTGATTTTTGGTATAATTTCGCCACCCTTTTCAACATATACATAATCTCCCAGGTGAATGTCGAGCAGTTCCATCTGGTCGGCATTGTGGAGTGAGGCTCTCTTTACTATGGTTCCCGACAGCTGCACAGGTTCGAGATTGGCCACCGGAGTGATTGCGCCGGTTCTTCCAACCTGATAATCGATGGAGAGCAATTGTGTAAGAGCCTCTTCTGCCTTGAATTTATAGGCAGTGGCCCAGCGTGGTGATTTTGCTGTAAAACCGAGACTGCGCTGCAGATCAAGCTGATTGACCTTTATCACAATTCCGTCGGTTGCAAATGGAAGGGCCTTTCTCTTTGTATCCCACCCGTTTATATATGCGATAATCTCTTCAACATTATTGCACTCCCTCGAATATTCCGAAACGGGAAGCCCCCATGATGCGGCCATCTTGAGCGCCTGAGTGTGGGTATCGACATTCAATTCAGGGGCAATAAGGTGGTAGAGGGTACATTCCAGGCCTCTCTCGGCAATCATATTGCTGTCGAGTAATTTAAGTGAGCCCGATGCTGCATTTCTCGGATTTGCAAATGGTGCATCTTCGTCGAGTTCACGCTGGTAATTGAGCTTGTCAAAGGCCTCATAAGGCATATATATCTCTCCACGGATCTCAAATTCTGCAGGGTAACCGCTTCCCTCTTTCAGTTTGTGCGGAATTGAGCTGATCTGCCTTACATTCAGTGTAACATCATCGCCAACGGAGCCGTCTCCGCGTGTAAGTGCCCTTGCGAGAGTTCCATTGATATATGTCAGGCATATTGCAGTGCCGTCGAATTTAAGTTCACAATTGAAAGTGTATGGCTTGTCTGTAGATTTTGCAATCCTTTCATTGAAAGCGTAAAGCTCATTTGCATCATAGGTGTTTGCCAAAGAGAGCATCGGATATTTGTGGGCAACCTGCATGAAATTCTGTTGCACACCATTTCCCGACAGATCACTGCCCACCTTTTGTGTAGGGGAGTCTGCCGAACCGAACTCAGGGTAGAGCTTTTCGAGCTGCTGAAGTTCGTTCATGAGAATGTCGTACTCAAAATCTGTGATTACAGGATTATTCAATACATAGTAATTATGATTATGAGTATTCAGCTCTTTGCGTAGAGCCTCAATACGCTGTTTTGCCTCTTTTTTATTCATTGTTCAAAAAATAACTAACAAAAATACGCATAATTTTAATAAATGTAATAAATTTGCGCCCGGAAAGATAAACAGATCGTATTTATAATGAAAAAATCAATTGTAATTCTTACTGGCGGTGGTCCTGCACCGGGAATGAATACTGTTGTAGGCAGTATTGCAAAGACTTTTATTCAAAATGATTACAGAGTGTTGGGTTTGCATGGCGGATATAAAGGCCTTTTCTCTCCAAATCCAAACTTCTGCGAGTTGGACTTCATTACAGCTGACTGGATTTTCAACAGAGGCGGTTCTTACCTTATGATGAGCCGCTACAAACCTACAGAGGTAGATTTTCAAGAAAACTTCAATCTTGACTTTTTCAAGAACAACAATATTCAACTGCTTGTAACAGTTGGTGGCGATGATACTGCTTCTACTGCAAACAGAATTGCCAAATTCCTGGAGGCGAAGAATTATCCTATCGCAAATATTCATGTTCCAAAAACTATCGACAACGACCTTCCACTTCCACAGAATATCCCTACCTTCGGATATCACTCTGCAAAAGGTGAAGGTACAAAGATTGCTGCAACAATTTATGAGGATGCAAGAACAAGCGGAAACTGGTTTGTAGTATCTGCAATGGGCCGTTCAGCAGGCCACTTGGCACTTGGTATCGGCGCAACTTGCCACTATCCTATGATTGTTATCCCAGAAATGTTCAACAAAACAAAGATTACTGCGGAGAAGATCATCAACATGGCAATCTCTTCTATAATCAAGAGAAAGATCATGGGTATCAGCTATGGTGCAATCATGATTTCGGAGGGTGTATTCCATGAGTTGAGCCACGAAGAGCTTGAGGCAAGCGGCGTTAAATTCACATACGACGAGCATGGCCATCCTGAGTTGGGTAAAGTTTCCAAAGCTCAGTTGTTCAACGAGATGTTGGAGAACAAATTGAAAGTTTTGGGAATCTCTGTAAAATCACGTCCGGTTGAGATAGGATATGAGGTAAGATGTGTAACTCCTTTTGCATACGACCTTATGTACTGCTCACAATTGGGTATGGGCGTTTACAAACTCTTTACAGAGGGTACAACAGGATGTATGGTTTATGTAGACCTTAACGGAAATGTAAAATCACTCTATCTGAAAGATATGCAGGATCCTGCAACAGGCAAGATCCCTCCTCGTGGAGTTAATATCCATACAGATAAAGTACAGCAGATCTTCGATAACCTTATGCACTATATTACTCCTGCAGATTATGAGGCTGCAAAGAAATATGTTGCAAATCCAGAAGATTTCGATTTCAGAAAGATTCTTAACTGGTAATTTTCCTGCTGCGGAATTTCTCAACGGTGCTTCCAAAAGCGGAAGCAACAGGCAGGGAGAAACCAAAAATATGCGATCGGGTATCGGCCACAGCGGCAGGTTCCCGATCTTTTTTATAGGAACAGAGCGTGTGGTGTTAGAAACTGTTTAAATTTTATTAATTTTACTTTTTGCAGAAAGAGTTCAAGTATGTAGCTTTTAACAGTTATCAGATATTTGGATTAAGAGAATATTGGTATGTCGAGTAAATTTATCATTTATCAACTTTTATTGAGAGTATTTGGAAATACAAATGAAAATTGTATTCCGGGAGGCTCTCTCAATTTGAACGGTAGTGGAAAATTCAGTTCTGTGAGCCGACAGATTTTGGAGCAACTCAAGAGACTGTCGGTTACACATATATGGTATACAGGTGTAATTGAGCATGTTACAAAGAGCTCTTTTGAGGAGTACGGAATAAAAAAGGATAATCCCGCAGTTATCAAAGGAGAGGCAGGTTCGCCATATGCCATAAAGGATTATTATGATGTAAATCCCTATTTGGCAGATTCTGTTCCAGATAGGATGGAGGAGTTCCACGCACTTGTTGAGCGCACACATTCCTCTGGTTTAAAGGTTATTATAGACTTTATTCCAAATCATTTGGCAAGGGAGTACAATTCAGACTCGGCGCCGGAGGGGGTTGTGGATTTTGGAGAAGGGGATAATAAGGAGCTGGCATTTTCGCCACGGAACAATTTCTACTATCTTCCCGGGCAGCAACTTGATTTGTCGCAAGTTGCAGTTTGTGGCGAATCATACAGAGAATTTCCGGCAAAGGCAACGGGTAATGACTGCTTTGCAGCTTCGCCGGGTAAAAATGACTGGTACGAAACAGTAAAACTCAATTATGGAGTAGACTATCTTGGCGGTGGAGCAAAACACTTTGAACCGCGTCCCAAAACATGGGATATGATGCTGGATGTGCTTCTTTTCTGGGCCTCAAAAGGGGTAGACGGTTTCCGTTGTGATATGGCAGAGATGGTGCCGGTTGAGTTCTGGCATTGGGCAATAGCTGAGGTAAAGAGAGTCTATCCTCAGGTAATTTTTATTGCTGAGGTATATAATCCTGCCCAATATGATTCATATATAAAAACCGGGGGATTTGACTATCTGTATGATAAAGTGGGGCTCTATGATAATCTTAAAGTAATAACCCAGCGCTTTGAGGGGAAAGCTCCATGGTTCTCTCCGGCAAGCTCGCTAACAGGTAACTGGCAATCTCTTGGCGATATGCAATACTCCATGCTCAACTTTCTGGAGAATCACGATGAGCAGAGGGTGGCCTCTGATTTCAATATAGACAATCCCTTTAGGGCAATTCCCGAACTTGCAGTTTCTCTTATGCTCAACACAGCCCCATTCATGCTCTATTTCGGACAGGAATTCGGTGAGAGGGGAATGCTTGCCGAAGGGTTCAGCGGCATGGATGGCCGCACCTCCATATTTGACTATTGCTCCGCACCATCGGTAGTCAGATGGCAGAAAGGCAGATTGGAAGAGGCAGAAAAGGAGCTCTACGGAGTTTATAGCAAGCTTTTTGCCATTGCAATGAACCAGAAGGCAATAAAGGAGGGAGAAACCTACGATCTGGAGTATGCGAATTTTGACACACCGGGTTTTGATACAAATAATAATTTTGTCTTTGCCCGAAAAGTAAAAGAGTCCTGCAAAAATGGCTCACAGGCGCAGTGCAGTGAGTTGATTCTGATTGCTGCAGATTTTTCGCAGAGTGCAAAAACTCTCAATGTAAAACTGCCGCAGCATCTGTTTGATTTCTGGAATCTGCAGGAGGGTGAATATTTTGCCGAAAATCTTCTGGAGGAGAGTTCATGCAATGGAGGTTCAGATTTGCCAAAACTCTCTCTTGGCCGCGACAGAGTAGTGGAACTGCCTGTAAACATATATGGCATTTCAATCATAAAACTGAAGAAACTCCAGTAAAAAGGCACCTTTTAAATGAAGTATCCCTGCCAGAATATTACTTCCGGCAGGGATCTTTCTCTGTAAATATTACTCTTGGGTAAGCCCCTATTAATCAGAGCTGAATAGAAGTATAGAAGATTACTGCAATCTTCCAAGAGTCTTCTGAGCCTCGTTTTTAACCTTTTCTGGAGCATCAGAAGCCATTACTCTCTGGCAAGCCTCTGCAATTTTACCAGCCTGGTATGAGCGGTTGAACCAGCCGAGAGCCTCTATTGCAGCTACACGCAGTTTTTCCGGTTGTGAGTTGTCCTCAATGAATTTGATCACTTCAGGAACAATGTGATGGTACTGGTAGTTGCGGAGAGTTACAATATTGAACAGACGCTCAGACTCTTTCTGAGTTTTGTCCTCTAAAGATTTAACGGTTCTGTTGGCGCGGCTGCTGGCTCTTGTAACAGCTTTAATCATCTCCTCGCATCTTTCCTCTGCGTTAAGAAGGTGTTTCTGCTCAGCAAATTGTTTGCGGATCTCTGCACATACTTTAGCGCAGTCGAACTGTGCAAGGTTATCTGATGCCCGGTACTCAACGCGAACTGAGATTCTGTCGTTGATTGCAGCGTTTACAAGAGCAGGAATCAACTCATCATGACCCATTGAACCTGTGTACTCTGCGCTGAAACGGCGTACAAGCTCGTATGAATCGTTTAGACCAATGATGATTGCCTCAACAATTTTTGGTGAGTTGTTCTCGTAAAGAGCTTTCAAACACTCCATCCTCACACTACCGAAAGGTGAAGATTTGAATACCTCCATTGCAAGCTCATCAAGCTTCTCATATTTGTTGTCAGCCAATTTTCTGATAGCCATAGCCTGCCAGTCAGAACCTGTAGTTGCATATTTGTTGTTATTGATGATATCCAACCAGAATGCGTTGTTTCCAGCCTCTGAGATGATTACTTTGTTGATGTCGATCTCAGGAGTAGCTGTATTGACCCATTTGTAAGTGGGGTCACCTACAAGGTGTGCACCAAGGAAATTCTGAGCATGTCTTGCCCATTGGCCAATGCGCAAACCGCTTGCCAAAAGACCCAAGTATGCGTTAGGATGTTTATCCTGAATACTGTTCAAGGTGTTACCGTGAGTTGCAACAGTGTTGCCGCCTCCGTAAAGGTAACCGTGAGCTACACAGTCATCTCTATGGAATGAACCGTTGTAGCAGGCATCAAACATGATGAAACGTGGGTTAAGGTTGTTTGCATAGATATCTTCCAAGTAGATATCCATCTCATACTGACGAGCCTTGTCGGCAGCTCTTGTTGCGGCAGTTGTATCAATCCAGTTTACAGGAACGCCAACCTCTTTGGCCCAGTTGTTCATAGACTCTTCAGGATCCATTTTAGAGCGGGTAATATCGCGCTGAACTCTGTTACGCAGATACAATTTAACCATATCCAAAGCCTCGCTTGTGGTAGAAGCATTCTGGATATCATTCATGTATTGTCTTGTTTCTGAGCCATGGTGGTGACCAAGTGCAATATCCAGTGTAGGACGACGCAAGTACTCCAATACATATTTTTTAGCAGGATATTTGGTCTCGAAATCTATGAAACGTACAGTATTGCCGTATGTGAACAATGAAGGAATCTGCTCTCTCAATGTGATCTGCTCGCCAGACCAGCCCTCTTTAGCCTCTGAGTTGTAGGCTTTACCTCTGAAGATGAACAAATCATCAAGTTTGTTCTGCTCAGCGTGTGCTTTTACAACTTTCTCAAGGAATTTCTCAATTTTGGCATATTTGTCATCACCGGTTGCGCGGATACGGCCTGTGTAGATATCTGTGCAGATTTTTTGAGGAGAATCTGCCCTCAATGAGTAGTAGTAGAAGTGAGGAAGCTCCTCATCCTGTTTGATAAAGTCCCATTTGAGGTCGAAATCATCATAAAAACGGTCTGTGCCGGCAGAAGACTCTTTCCAGTCCTCATCCTGACTCATTTTGAATGCAGATGCAAAGTGTTGGGCATCACGTGCCATTACAACAGGAATATCTCCCACAAAAACAGCACCCTCAATAGGCATTTTGCCCTTTGAAAGCTCCATAAGCTGTGCCTTGATTTCATCCGGACAGCACCAGTTATCGGCTACGATATATGTAGCCAATCCATCATTCTCAACTGCTTTTTTGTATGCCTCGATACTTGGGCGGACAGCCTCAAATGTCTTCTGGTCTACAATAATTGCAAATGAAGTAGGGGTTTTTACAGATGGTTTGATTATGGTGCGCTTTGCCAATGAAATCATTGGCAGAAGCATAAGCACCATAAGTAACATATTGATTTTGCGAATCATCTTTTTTAATAATTAAAGTTATTACTTGACTCTATTAATGGTTTGAACCAGCTCTTTGCGCAGTTCCTCCTCAATCTCCTTGTCGGCAAGAATAGCTTTACAGCCGTCGGAAATCTGTTGGCAGAACATAGATTTGTGGTACCAGCCCAACATCTCGGCAACATTCACTCTCAATTCAAGCTCCTGTGATTTGTCGGCAATAAGCTCAAGCATTTTACCAATATGGTCATGGTAAGTGTGGTTTCTCATCCAACGCGAAGCTGCAATGCGCTCTTTCAACGAGGCACTATTGTCGAATAGGGTTGAAGTGTAGCTTCTCTTGAACTCCTGCTGGTATTCAATCATATCCTCAACTCTTTTTACAGCTGCATCAACATCGAGATCTGTAAAATCCTTTTTAACCACATCAAGAGCCTCTCTCAAGGATTTCTCAGGGAAAAGGGTCATACATTTCTGCAAGTTGTAGTTCAATCTTTGAGATTCAGGATAGTTTGCAAAGGCCTCAATAATTGTTTCCGACAATCTTGTATCTCCGCTTCTCCACGCATAATCGGCAGCATTGCGGCGGGTAAGCTCATAGCTGTCGTAGATACCGGTTCTGATAGCTTCGATGTAGTTGTCGTCGCGGAAGCGGCTCAACAGTTTGATACACTCCATACGGGTTGTGCCGAATTTGCATCTCTTCATGTGGGCAAGGATATCAAATGACTCCAATGCTCCCAGATCTGTAAGTTTTCTCAAAGCCAATGATTGGATATCTGCATACGGCGACTCGAGAAGTGCCTCCCAATACTCTGCATCATTTGCACGTGCAACTGCATCACGGCGTAGGGTAGAGCCCTCCTGCTCGCGGAAGTGGAATGTAGGGTCGCCAATGATATGGCCCTCCAAAGAGGCAATCATGCGGTTGTACTCACCGATACGCACTCCATGAGAGATCAGACCAACCATCTCGTATGTCCATCTGTCCTGAAGCACATTAACGGTATTTCCCTGGCAAACAACTGTTCTGCCGTCGCCAAAAATGTAATAACCTGCAACATAGCCAGGTCTGTGGAATGAACCGTTGTAGCACGCGTTGAACATTACAAAACGTGGGGTAGGTTTAAGTGCTTTGATATCATCAAGGCTGAAGATGATAGGATCCGGATCATTCTTGGCAAGTTCAACCTCCGGTTTTGGATCGATTTTAGCCTTGAAGAAGTTCTCGTTTACGCCATATTCAGCCATGAATTTTTTGATAAGTCTCTCTTTTTCAGCTTTTGGTATCCATCTCAACTCATCATTAACTTGAGAACGGAATGCCTCAATGCGCTCTTCCGGAGTAGAAATGAATTCAGGACCGCTGCCCGAAATGTGCTGTTTGTCGATTGAACCGTGCTCATTGAAGAAGAAGGCATCGATGCCAGGTCTTTCCAACTCGGTAAACAGTTGATATTTCATGTATTTGTCCATTCTGAAATTCAATTGTTTCAATGATTGGTGGTCTCTGCCCAAGAATGGGAAGTTCTCATTCATTGCAATCTTCTCATCTTGCCATACCAACAGACAGTCGCCATTGTAACCATGACCTGCAAATGTTACCATTTTATCCAGAAGGTCAGGATTCTTTTTGGCCTCCACTGCTTTTTTCAAATATTTGCCGATAGCCTCATATTTGTCGCCACCCAACATAGGAGGGTAGAAGATACGGCCCGAATAGAAGGTAGGGTTCAAAGTTTGTGGAGAAGTCTCGGTAAGTTTGTACCAGAACTTGTTTGGATTGATGGAGTCTTTCTGCAAGAACTCAAACTCAAGGTGCAAATCATCGTAGAAACGGTCTGATGCAACAGAAGATTGGTCGATATCAAATTTCTTCTCATCCATTTTGAAGGCTGTAGTCATGTGCTGTGCATTGCGTACCATAACATAAGGCACATCGCCAATGAATACTACACCCTCAAAGTTCTTGGCTTTTGCGTAGACTTTTTTAATCTGGGCTTTTACCTGATCGGGATTCTCCCAAGCACCACATATAATATAGGTAGCAAGTCCGTCGGCCTCAAGAGCATCTCTGTAGGCTCTTACATCATCGCCAACTTTCTCGTAGGTAACATTGTCAATAACAATGGCAAACGAGTTGCTCTGTTTGGTAAGAGGTTTTGTTACCTTAACTTTTTGTGCAAATACCTGACCTGTGCAGATAATTGCAGCAATCAATAACAATATCTTTTTCATACTCATTCGCATTATTTAACTGATTTAAGACGTGAGCAAGCCTGAACAAGTTCCCTCTCCATACCAGGAGTGGCAAACTCTTTTTCTGCCAACATTTTTTCAAAAACAGAAACAATCTTTTCACTCTCTTTTGAGTGTCTGAACCATGCAAGAGACTCTACAATATATTGTTTCAACTCAGGATCCTCATCTTTATCCTGAATAATCGACAAAAGCTCATCAACAATCTGATGGTATTGCACATTGCGCAGGAATAGAACGCTCGATATGCGGTTTCGCATTTTTGCCTCTTTATTTTTGATTGATCCGATAGAATCGCCTGCATAATCATCATTTACAATCTTGATGATCTCCTCTTTGAATGTATCGGCAAGATAGAATGATTTGTCGGCAAAATATTTTTCAACCTCTGCAAGGAGAAGCTCTTTGTCGAAACAGCGGAATGATTGTTTGAGATTGAATTTTACACGGATTGCAGCATAATCATTTACAAACGCATCAATAAGATAAGGGATGAACTCAGGATTACCGCAAGCCCCCATTCTATTGACAGCTATACGGCGTGTAAACTCAAGGTTATCGTTGTATGCAACTTTCAAAGCTTCATGCCACTGGCGGCTGTTGGTCTTTTCGAGAAGTTTAAGTGCATTGCATCTTACAATTGAATATGGAGATTCTTTAACTTTTTCAAGTAGAATATCCTCTATGCCTTTGTAATTGTTCGCCAGAAGTTTGATCAGGGCAACATTTTGAACATCAGGATTATGATGATTGACATGATGCAGCCAGAAATCGTTGCTGTTGTTTGCCATCATCTCATTGATGTCGTGTGAGTGGTGGTGGCCATCACCTGCATGAGCATGTGAGTGAGGTGCATGGAAGTGGAATGTAGGGTCGCCAAAAATGTGCGATTCAAGAATATTGTTGTATTTTGCCCAATTACCCAATCTTGCACCTTGGCCGAGAAGACCCATCAGATCAAAGGTTGAGATATCCTGCAGCACATTTACACTGTTTGCAAATGCTGCAACGCATTTTCCTTCGGTCATGATATATTTGCCGGCAATAAAGTCGTCGTATCTGAAATCGCCATTGAAGCAGCAGTCCATAATTACAAATCTTGCATTAGGGGCAATTGCATCAACATCACCAATCAGAATACCTGTTCTTGCCTCTTCTGTAGAGTCTTTCTGAATCATCTCAGCAGTGTCATAACCTGCATACCAAGTTGAATCCAAGCCCCATTTCTCAGCAAGTTTCCTGGCTTTTTCAGGGCCTTTTCTTCTGGTATCTCTCATGTAGTTTCTCAAATCATATTTGACAAGCTCATGGTGATCCATCTTGATATGGTTAGGGGAGGTCTCGAGGTATTGTCTTTCCGGCATACCATGACCGTGGATAACCATAAAGTCGAGATCATCGCGTCTTAGCTCTCTAATTACATAATCTTTAGTGTAAAGATCCATAGAGTAGCGGATGAATTTGGCTGTGTTGTATTTGTTGAATGTATTTGGGTATTGCTCCAAAAGGGCCTGTTGCTCAAATCTCCATGCTTGCAGACACTCTGAATGGGAACCATGACCGGTAAAAGAGACATAAGTGTCAAAATGGTTATGCTCTTTATGAACAGCCACAGCCTTCTTCAAATATTTGCTGATCTGCTCATATTTGTCACCATTGCTTGCCTGTGGTCTTAGACGGGCCGAGTAGATATCGCACTCGATGTATTGTGGAGAGACAGGTGAAAGCTGATAGTAGAAGAACAAGCCGTTTGTCGAATCCTTTATAAAATCGAATTCAAGGTCGAAATCATCATAGAAACGGTCTGTAGGAACAGAAGCATCAAAAAGTGAATTTTCACGCTCACTCAGCTTGAAAGCAGTAGTGAGGTGTTGTGCTTTTGTAACCATTGCAATAGGAATATCACCAATAAAAAATGCACCCTCAAGGTTATTCTTCTTGTATAGGTCTTTAAGAATGGTTTTCACCTCTTCGGGAGAGTTCCAGTTATTGGCAACAATAAAAGTAGGAAGGCCCTCACTCTCAACAACTGCTTTGTAGCTGTCGATCTCTGCGCGGCACTTCTCCAGTGTAGTCTGGTCTACAACCACAGCATAGCTTGTCTTGCCCTGGATTGAAGGTTTCTCAATATTCTGTCCCATTGCAGAGCCTGAAGTGAGTAGGGCAGCTGCAGCCAGAAATAGTGAGAAAATAGATGTTTTATGCTTCATTTTTATACTACTTGATATGTTGTTAATATTCAGTAAATAAATGATTTATTTAATTACAGGTTATAAAAAGGGTGGCCAATATGACTTTTAGCCACCCTATGAAACCTCAAAATTTCAATTCAAACAACATCCGGTTGCTTTATTAGAAAGCTATACCAAGTTTAAAGTTTGTAATTGTGCGGTTGTTGAACACATCAGAATCCGGTGCATAGTGATCCAATGCTACTGTAAAGAACAATGACATTGACTCAGATGATTTGAATCCTGAGAAAGCGTATGAAAGTTCACCGCCAAATTTTGCATAATTTGTAGTCAAATAGTTAAAATCTCTAAGTGTGAAATGAGTCCAACCAACATTGTCGGCTTGAGTACCCTCACCCTCATATTTCATGAATGCTTCACTGTTAGAAGAGTAGCCACCATTCAACTTGATTGTCAAGGAGTGTTTGTCATTGAATGCAATATGGCGTGATGCGTGTACACCAAAAATATTGTTGGTTACATCCTGATATGCCTCAGGCAAGTAGTAGCACCAGTCATTGGTTCTTGAAGCGTAGTTGGCTCCAAACCACCATTTGTAAGCATTGCCGTCATTAACAATATAGTCGAGCTTGATCTCTGTGTTTACTTTAGAGATATTTGATCTTACATATTTTGCTTTCACAACCCAGCTGTTCACCTCAAATGAATTGTCGAACTCCTGGAAGTACTCGATACCATCTACACTCTTGTCTTGGTATGTAGCATTAAATGCCAGCATGTTACCGTTGTTGAAAGTGTAATTTGCAATCAATTTTCCGGTATAGGTATCCTCTTTAACAGTACCGATAGTCTTTTTGGTATTACCAGGACTGGCATCCAACTGTTCATTGTCTACATCCTCCACTCTCTGATGGTAGTTACCAGACAGCAAAATGTTCCAGTGATCATTTTTGAAACCATATTGAACACCGCCACCCATTGTGTGAGCGTGATAATATCTCTCATTGATCAATGAACCGAATGAAGAGAACTCAGCCTCTCTGAAGAAACCCGGAGCAACATAGTCCCATGCTCTTGAAGTATTCAATGAATTCTGAATACCTGCGGCACCATCCTCTCTTCTGTTTGCGTGGTTGAAATCCAAACCGATATGGTGGTTTCCAAAGCTCATCAAAGCAGAAACGCCCCACTCAAAGTTTGAAACATCCATCTTAGGACGAGGGTCCACCTGTTTAGCGGCAAGACCTGTCATATAGGCACCTCTCAAACCGAAAGTCAAGAAATTGAACAACTGTGGAGTTGCCATTTTCATTGAAAGGTCATATTGTTGTTTGATCCATTTTGAAGAGTTGGTATCACCAAGCAAGAAAGGTACATCTCTAAAAGGATCGTATGTCAAACAGTTGAATTTTGCACCGTTAAGCACATCGCGGGTATAAGAGATTTTACCAAACATGAACATATTGTTCAAATTCTCATAAATTCCACCGCCCTCAGATGCCAATGAGATCTGACTGTTGTTATCACCTGCCTGGATGTAGTTGAAATCGCCTTTATCCATAGAATATCCGACTGATGATACGCTGTATAGTTTAGATGCATCAACAACACCGGCAGCAGCATTGTTGGTATTGTTCATCCAGATGTTCTGCATCTTCAATTTTTCAACAGAAGCAGGAGTTTGGTTCTCCTGAGCAAGAACTGGATTAAAGGAAGCTACCATCAAGAATAAGCAACCTGTTATTTTAGATATATTCTTAATCATTACTATCTGTTTAAGTTAATGTTAGTTATTATTAGTACCATCCCAAGCCGGAGCTTTTTGGCCATATCTTCTAATAACAGGGCCATTGATAAGCTCAAAGTCGTTTGTAGAGTTGTTGGTATCAGCAAAAATAGGAGTACCGTCGGCACGTTTGCTGACAACTTTTCTTGCAATCACATTTGCACGGTAAGATGCTCCAACTGCTGCAGCACCTGCATCTACGAAACCAGGAATACGTTTTTGTCCCAATAGTGAGTGGTCCTCCATACTCTCTACGCCATCCAATACCCAGTTGGCAGGGATTCTTGCATAGTAGGTAGTTTTATTAACCTCATGCTGGCAGTTTTTCGCTCTGTCGTCATAGAAGTTTTCTCCCATTACAGTACCATCATCCGGTTTGAATATACAAAGTGCAGGACCGAATACTGTTGTCAACCATTGGTAACCCCAGTTGATACCACCGGTGAATAGAGGCGGCATGTTAGGAACATCTGGGTTGTTACGGCCTGCGTTACCTGCCCAACACTCCCAGTTGGCCATAGAGTTGTCGATAGTTATATACTCGTCGCTTGTCATGTTTTCATAGTGGTTGCGGGCCTCTTGTGCCAATACAACTGCCTCACCAGGCTGGAGCGGATAATCATCACCGTCGCCAGGGAATTGCCATACTACAAGGGCATATACATAGTTGTTGACACCATCTTCATCAGGCCATACTGGCAATGAACCACCGGCAGATGCAAGGTTAGGGTACATCTGGGCAACACAAACACCATCAAGGTACTCAACCTCATCACCATTGTTGTAGATATGGTAAGTTTGGTCGCGGAAGTAATATGCCTGCGATGAACCATTGATATAAATCTCACTGAAGATAAGCGAGCCCAATTTTGCAGGTTTGATAACAATCGGTTCGTTTGCAGCCAAAGCATCCTCTTTAGTAACAGCTTTAACAAGTGACACTTGAGGCTCGGTTGCATTCATCATATATGTAAAGCCATTATACTCAACTTTTCCTGATACAATTACAGAGTAGTCGCCAGGAGAGACTTTTGCAGTTGCAACGCCATCTGCATCAGCCTTTACACTTGTAACAGCATTATTCTGCAAATTGACAAAATCTACAGTCAAACCTTCTGTAGGAAAGTTCGGATCCGCAACAACCTCTCCATATTTCTCTTGGAAAGCAGTGGTAGCACATACTTTGTATGCTACTTCAATCTCACCAATAATAGGAACATCTTGTGCATTCTCCATCATCTTTACGCAAGACGACAAAGCGGCAAGAATTGTAAGAATGTATATTAATTTAAATGATTTTTTCATATCAGTATCTCCATATATTATTTAATAGTAGCATTCAGCTGCAGACCGAAATAGAATCCGCCACCACCTATACGTGTATAGCTGCCAGGGCTCAATAGTTGCTCCTGCAAACGGCTGCTACGGAACATGTTTTGTGCAAAGAATGAAAGATTGAACATTTTGCCGAACTCTTTAGATACATTCAGACCAATTGTTACAGTTGGTTCGTATGTTCTCTCTCTTCTCCAAAGTGTATCCCAGTTATATGAGTCAGTAGCCAACAGATATTGGAATCTCTCATAGTTAGGATTATCCTCATTAGCCCACTCTTTGTTGAAGTCATACATTTGGCCTGCCTGGTAATCAATACCGTCGATAGTAGCATCTGTACGAGGAATCCAATATTTAGGTATTATCAGCACATCTTTTTTGGTTGTATAGTTTTCCCAGCTTTTTGAAGCCCAACGGATATGTGCATTAGCTGAGATAACCAATCCGATCTTAGGGATGTTGTGAACTGCTGTGATGTTGGTTGTAATGTACTCAGTATATGATACACTTCCAATCTCAAGGTTAGAGAATACACCTCTATCCGGATATTTTGAGAAATCACTTGCTGCACCAGAAGGAGTTCTGCTCAAGTATGAATAGGTGTCTGTAGGAAGATATTTAGTGGTATAGACCTGACCGTCAACCTGGAAAGTAGTTCTGATTGCATCAATTCTACCAAAGTTGAGAACATACTCAAGACCTGTTCTTCTGTATCTATCTCTGTTGCCAGGATTATTTGCTGTAATGAAGTAGTTGTTTCTTGCCTTCTCTTTAAGGGTAGGATTTCCATTTTCATCAAGAACAAGATTTGGAGCACCTGTCTCAGGATCAAAGCCGGCTGTATTTTGAGTATACTCAACAAATTCGATAAGTCTCAAATCATCAGGATCTGTATACATGCCAAAACCATTGTCAACTCTCTCTTCATAAGCAACAACTGAGAAGAACATCTTGCCGATATTGGCTGAGAGACCTATCTCATATTTGTCCTGTCTCATCATCTCCAACTCATCGGTTTTTCTGTCCATTACATAAGTTGTAATAACCTGCATCTTATGCTCGTCGGCAATGTTGTTTGAGAGTGAGTTGTCGAAGTTCAAAGCATCATAGTATTTGCTTTCTGGATACAAATAATATAGTGTAGGTGCTTTACGGGTAATACCGTATGCAGCATTAAGGTTCAATACAGATGGTATAAGTTCGTATGAGAAGTTGAAACGAGGAGACAATCCACCACCAAAATTAAATACATGGTCGTATCTCAAACCTGCAACCAACTCCAGTTTGCGTTTTGCAATATCCATTGAGAAAGTCTCCTGAAGATAACCGCCAAGCTGGTTGATGAATGGAATATCTTTAAATGCTCTATCTCTGTATGCCTCGATAACAGAGCCTGAAGTACTTCTGATTGGAGGGAAGTTGACATCGTAAACTTTACCTTCACCAACGTTACCGTCGCTCTTGAAATCGGCACCAATTACAAGTCTGTGGTTTGTTCTGCCCCAATCACCTGCAAAGTTTGCTTTGATTTTGGCAAATGTGTTCAGCTCTTTACCAAAAATGTCATACTGCGAAGTATAGTTTGTAGGCAAGATCCACGCTTTGGCATAACCCACCTTGCTCGGATCGTAATTGGTAATTTCTGACAAGATATTACCATCTCTATCAGCCTCATAAATATGGCCGTTCAAGTAGCTCGACAAAACAGTACCATCTACTTTAGAGGTAGAATATGGTGCATCACCTTGCTGAACCTCGTCCTCATAGAAGCTGTGACGGTTTGTATAGTTGAATGATACGTTGTACTGCAAGCTCTTGAAGAAGTTTGCATTGGCATTGAACTGACCATTATGGGTGAAACGGATACCATAGTCTTTCTGATAGAAAGTGTTTTTATCATTCTCATCGTCAGGGTTAGGGAAACCTCTGTCGTATGTATAAAGGAAACTCAATGAGTTGTTGGTGTAGAATCTGCCGAATGTGTTGGTATAACCTACTTTAGCAGTTACACGCTGGTAATAGTCATAACCCTCTCTTGGATCATCCACACTGTAAGCATAGTCGGCAGCATAGTTGATGTTACCAGCTTTCTGACCAAGTGCAAAACCTTGTGTTGCAGAAGCCGAGTATACATTAGGGTTTACATTTAATTTGATTGTCAAAGGCTGGAAACCTGCTTTTGCATTAACAATGATGGCACCGGCTGTCATATCACCATACTCAACAGGTGCAACACCACGGATAACCTCAATGCTCTCAACGTTGTCGGTTGTAATGGTTCTCAAGTCGATACCGGTTGTAGGAGAAACCGAACCTGTACCACTGGAACCACCTTGTTTAAGAACCTGCAAGTTTGCATTGTTTGACATAGGAGCTCCGTCTACGATAACGGCTGTACCCAATGAGCTACCACCACGAACAGATGCTGTTGAAACGCCCTGCAAGTCTGGTTTCTGTTGGGAAGCACCAGGAAGCAATGACATGATGTCTGCCAAAGATGTTGTCTGCAAGTGCTCCATTGCGCTCTTATTGATGATAGATGATGTAGCGGCACCGGCTTTTGAAACCTGTGCAGTTACAACAACCTCTTCCATGCGGAAGTTTGACTCCAAGAGTACAAACTCAAAAATGTTCTCTCTGTTGGCGAGTACATTCATTGTGGTATCCAATGTCTGGTAACCCAAAGATTGGATTTGCACTTTATGAACGCCCGGAGTGATGTTTGGAATAGAGAATAGACCATCGGCATCTGATGATACCGCAATACTGCTCTCCGGCAAAATGACAACTGCAAACGGAACCGATTCCTTGCTGTCTGCTCCAGTTGTTGACACTGAAAAGACTTGTCCGCTTACATTTACCTTTGCCTTGCTTTGTGCATTAGCATTTATGCTGCTTGCAAACGCTAATGCTACAAACAAACTGAAAATAAATAGTTTTTTCATAGGCATTTGTTTAAAAATAGTTTAATTTGGTATTGAATAAATTAATAATTTTTCGTTTGAAAAGGATCAATGAAAAACCGGTCATAGGGCGCATATATAAACACCCATCCCGCGCCACATACACCACAATGTATACGACACGGCCAATAATGTAATTATCAGATTAAAAATGTGCAGAGAATATCCGGTCTGCACCATTGCCGGTAACGGGAATGGGACGTGTCGAAGTGTAAAAGAGGACCGGAATCCACACTGAAATACAAGTTATTGGAAACAGAATTCAAATCTTCCGGCAAATATTGGAAGAGTTCTACAAGATAGTTTTCAGGAGCATGAAGATTATCTTCGTTGCTGTATTGTGAACCATCCATTGTATATACAAAATCAGCACAATGTTTTTTTGCCGCTTTTATGCTTGAATTGGATTTATCATCATCACTTATCGCCTCAATGGCTGCGTTATGATGCTCTTTTTCGCATCCCGAAAATACATAATGCTCCCACGCATTGATGATTGCACAAGTTACATGATAGTGCTTTTTACAGCAGCAATGATGCACAGTAAAACCGGATGAGCCGAAAATGTAGCCCAGTATTACTGCAAGAAAAACAATATTTCTTATTGCTGTTTTCATCAAATTATCTCAAAAAAGAGGGGAGACTTTCAAAATTTTCTCCCCCAAAGGTATAAAATAAATTGATAAAACAAAAATTTTCGCTTTTATTCTCCTCTGATACAGGAGTTATATATTGCTCTGGTTATAGTTTTGAGAAAACTTTTTCCCTCCGGAGATTTAAATCCGTTCGACATTGCAACTATACCCCAATTGTCTGCAGGACTCCAGATCATGATACTGTTCAGCCCGTATGCACCTCCTGTGTGGCCAATCAGGTAGTTGCCAGGAGTGTTGTATTTTTCATCATCAACATAATTTACAAATTCTGTAAGACACAGAGCATACTCCGCTGCATCCGGATCCTGTTTTACCCTTATCGGAGTCTGCATTGTTTTAGCGCTCTCCTCTGATATTATGCGGAAGCCATTGTACTGGCCATAATTCATGTGCATCATCATATAAATTGCCAGATCGTGCGCAGAGATTTTCACACCGCCTGTAGGTGAAAATATTGGAGCAGAATATCCCTGGACATAATTTGGCATATCCTCTGAGCGGCTTCTGTATGCACCTTCAGAGAGTTTGTACTCACCCTCTTCAACTGAATAGATAAGGGCAAATTTCTCTGCATCGAGAGAGTCTATATTGTGGCCTCCATACAATCCCAATTTATTTATAACATTCTCCCTTACATAATCATCAAATCTTACACCCGACACCTTTTCAAGTATTGCGCCGGCCAGGTTCAGACCCATGTTTGAGTAGTTGTAATCTTCGCCCGGCTTGTATTCGTAGTAAGACTCAATGCAATCTCCATAAACGGCAGGATTCAGATGGTCGAGGGTGAAATAATCCTCTTTATCCCTGATACTCGCTGTATGCGAAAGGACCATTCTCAATGTTATTGGAATCTGAGGATGATGCGGATTCCTGATCTTGAATCCAATCAGGTCGCTCACATCATCATCGAGCGAAATGACTCCTTTGTCTACAAGTTGCATGAGTGATGTTGCAGTGAATGATTTTGAGATTGAGGCAATTCTCATGATATCATCATTGGCAAGAGGCGTCTTGTTCTGCAGATCTTTGTAGCCGAATGATTCGTTGTAAACAATCTTGCCCTCTTTTACTACAGCGGCAGAAATGCCTACAGCCTGGAACTCTTCAAGCACCTTGGCAATTGCCTGATCTGTCAATTCTTTTTCAGATGGAGAGCATGCCGAAAATATCAGCAATGAGGCTGCTATAGCCCGGAAATAATTAAGTAAACGCATATCAGTTATATTTTTAAATACTTTTTAAATAACTACTCTTTATTTTGTGCCGACAAATTTACTGAAGAACTTCCATATCTCCTCTGCAGTGTTGATATCTTCATTGGCCCATGAGTGCACGCCTCCAACAATTTCATAAAGCCATACATCTTTGCCTTTTTTCTTCTTTGGATTGAAGTATTTATGGGAAATGACCCTGTGTGATTGTGGAGTTTTGAGCGGAAGAGACTCTTTTATGTACCCGCTGCAGCCATTGCGCCCGGTCCAATATGAAATGGCATCAGGAACAGAGAGATAGGCACCCCATCCGCCGGCATTTTGGGGATCACCGTTCCATTCCGATACTCTGTCTTCTGTGCCATGCAGTTCAAATAGCGGAATAGAGCGCTGTCTGGCATATTTTTCAGGCATCCAGGCCATTGTAAGACCTGCTATCGGGGCCACAGCTTTAAAGGTTTTTTGAGGAGCATAGGCCAACAGATAGCACATCTCCCCACCATTTGACATTCCTGTGCAGAATATCTCCCTGCGGCTCAATTTATACTCTTTCACTATCTTTTCTGCCAGTTTGCAGAGGAACGAGATATCGTTGGTCTGCATATCTTCTTGAAACGGATAGCCTACATTCCAGCAACAGTTTCCTCTGCTGTCTTTGGTGCCCTGCGGATAACATACTGCAAAACCATATTTTTCTGCAGCCTCACCAAATCCTTTTTCTGTAACCATATCTGCCGTTGCACCATATCCATGAAGAACAAATACCAATGGGGTGTTACGGTTGATATTATTCGGCAGATAGAGAAGGTATATGCGTTCTGTATTGTCGATTACACAACTGTATTGTTTGCATTCAACTCCCTCTGAGGCAAATGATGTTGGAATTGCAGCTGTTGCAGAAAAGCATAATAATATGATGCGGAGCAGAAATTTGAGTTTCATGAGAATTGGCTCTATTTATGTGGCAATCATTGTTGCAATGATAGCAAATTAATTGCTAACTTAGCAAAAATTTAGATTACAACATTGCCGTATGAACAAAAAAATAGAAAATGGCCGTTTTTCTCCATCTATCGAGTTGGAGAAGCAGATAGGAGAACAAATTTATAATGCCCTGCAGGGAAGTGTTGTAGAGGAGGTATTGAAGAAGATGAAGACCTCAAACAGTGATGCCTACTGGAGAAGTACAATGGAAGGTCATAGCCTGAAGGTGGAGAAGGAGCTGCTTAAAGATTTTTATCAGCTTTGTCATCAGGTAAAGGAGAAACTGGGGTTTGAAGAGCCGGTGGATTTTTATATTACAGGAGACTCTTCGGTAAATGCTTTTTCGGTTGCGGCAGAAAATGAAGGAGAACCTCACATAGTGAATATTAATTCGGCTCTGTTCGGATTGATGAGCAAAGATGAGATGCGGTTTGTGATAGGACATGAGCTCGGACACCTTATAAATAGAGATACAGCTCTCTCGAGACTGATCCATTTTGTATTTCCGCCGGAGTCAAGTATTCCCATTACTCTTCAGTACAAGATCCGTCTGCATGAACAATTAGCAGAGCTTGTTGCCGACAGATATGGCTATCTTGCAACAGAGAATCTTGATGTTTGTGTAACGGCATTTTTCAAATTGGCGTCGGGTCTCGACCTCGAAAAGATGAATGTGAGCATAGAGGCCCTTATTGCCGACAACACCCGCAGATTAGATTACTTTTTGAATG
The DNA here is from genome assembly GCA_045588775.1 of Candidatus Egerieisoma sp. GTDB lineage: Bacteria > Bacteroidota > Bacteroidia > Bacteroidales > UBA932 > Egerieousia. The sequence continues at coordinate 77,071 of JAZNEW010000024.1, forward strand.
ACAAGGGAATCAGCCGGGCTTCACATCCGGTTAATCCAATCAGAGTACAGGCACTTAACCTCTTTTCAAATGCAAAATCAAAAGAGAAGCTCGACAAGGGCATGGATGATCTGATATCAATTCTGCTGAAAGTTGGCGGCAGTGAACTCGATGAGCACACAGCAAGATTCATTGCGGCAACAGGCCTGATTGTAGCCAACAGCGATGATATGGTATGCAAGGAGGAGGTTGAGCAGATAATCCAGTCATTGGCCGGATTGAATATATTTCCAAGAAAATATCTCGATGAAATAGCGGAGGGCGATGTAATCGAAACCTTCAATGATGCTGTGGGAAAAATTCTCGAAATCAATCCCGGAATGAAGGAGGGCATGCTCAAATATATGATACATATTGTACTTTCCGACAAAATCATTGCAAAAGAGGAGACAGAACTGATCTACCATTTTGGAAGCAGCATAGGATTCAGCGAAATAGAAATAGCAACAGCAATTGCTGAGGCAATCCAGCAATCTTATGTTCCGAGTCTTGAAGCAATTTGTTAATCTGAAATGAAAATGTTTGCAAGAGAGGAGAAAATAGCATTTGCCAGAGTTATCACCGATCTTATTGAGGCGGATTTTGTGGTAGAGGCCAATGAGATGCAATTCTTTGAAAAAATCATCTCAAAAGAGGGTTTTGCCATCTCGGAAGCCATGCTTATTGAGGCCAAGAAGATAGATTTTGCCAAAGCTCTTTCTATACTCAAAAGGCTTGACGGGCAGAGCCGCAAATTGATAGTCGGCACTTTAAAGCAGTTGTCGATGTCTGACGGTGTATGTGTGCCGCTTGAGGCAATATTGATATTTGCAGTGGAACAGGTTCTTATGAATGATGCCGCTGTCCATTCAATTCCGCAGTCGGGCATAAATATAGATAATCTCAAGGCCATTTATATAGAGAACAGCGAGAGTGAAACAGCTTTGCTGATTGAACAGAAACTCACCTCCATTGCAAGCGAATTCAAGTTGGCAGGGTTTGATTTTGTCTATATTCCGCAACTTGTCAGGGATTTTGCAATAATGGAGCTCGATTACCTCAAAAAGGTTGTAAAATATATGATTCCGTCGGTATCAGATGAGAGGATTATGGATATATGCGAAAATCTGCGCGGACTCACAACTGCCAGATTCTGCAGGGATCTCCTCTATAAGAAATTGGGAATGAACCTTATAGACTGCAAGCCGTCGTTGCTTATAAAAATTAATGATTCCGACATTGTAAACAAATATGACTCAAGGGAGGTTGAGAGGAGAAAATATACCAATTTCCTGCAATTGGAGCTGAAAGGCGATGTTATTGAAGAGATACACTCAATAATAGAGAGCTACCACTCGATGATCAGCTGCACAATTACAATAGAGAGCAAACCGAGAACTCCAAAGTTCATATATACCGGTTTTCACCGTTCGCTTTTTGATTTGATTGCCTTTGGCAAGGAGTTGAAAGAGTACAGGCTGGTTCTGGACATTTCGGGGCCTAAAGCCAATATATGTTTTGAATCTGTTGATGAAGCCAAAGAGCAGATTACCTTAAAATTGAATCCTCAAGAGACGGCATTGTACTATATGATTGTGGAGAAATCTCTACAAGGGGAGGGGCTCGACTGGAGGGAAAATATTCCGGAAAAAGATAAAAAAGCTCTTCTCGAAGAGTATAACCGCATATATAACCGGATAGGCAAGGCAAACTTCTCAACAGAGTACAAAGACAGGACTCAGGTTCACCATATTAAAAACCGCATCAGGGCACTGCGCGATATTGCCAATGTGGATATGTTCATTCCGGAACATTTCAAATCGGGAAGTGAATCATATTACAAGATCAAGGCAAATGGAGAATTTGTTTCGATAATTGAAAATACAACGTTGTAAATTTCTGCTTGCCACAAACATTATGGGTATTTTTGCGTATTGTATTTGAAAATGTATAAATTTCATTGAAAAAATGCGCAAAAGGAACTCATATTTGCATGAATGCCTGTCGAATGATTCTGAACAGGTAATTGACGGCATTGGCAAAAACATCATTCCGCCACCGGAAAAAGAGCCGTTGTGGAGACAATATCTCGAAAAATTCAAGGATCCTATAATAATAGTACTGCTTGTTGTTTTCTTCTTCTCGGTAATAGTTGCCATATATGAAATCATCTATATGGGCAAGGGCTGGTCTATTCTTCTGGAGCCTTCGGGAGTACTTACAGCATTGTTGCTGGCTACCGGTGTGGGATTCATATTTGAAGTGAAGGCAGGAAAGGAGTTTGAAGTCCTCAATAAAGTGAAGGATGCACGTCCGGTAAAGGTAATCCGCAGAAAGACAAAGAATGGGGAGCCGCATGTAATGATGATCAAGAAGCATGATGTGGTGGTGGGCGACATTGTCAAACTCGAAAGCGGAGACGAAATTCCTGCAGACGGTATTCTCTTGGAATCCACCTCCCTGCGTATTGATGAATCAAATTTTACCGGTGAGCTCTATGCCAACAAAACTGCAGTTGAGAGTGAGTTCGACAGCGATGCAACCTACAAATCAAACTTTCTGTTGCGAGGCTCTACAGTTATCGAGGGTACAGGAGTCTTTAAGGTTACCGGAATTGGAATGGATACAGAGGAGGGCAAAGGTGTTGCCCGCACTCAGGAGGGAAGCGATGTTGAGACTCCGCTGAACAGACAGCTTGCACAATTGGGAAAATGGATTTCAATTGCAAGTTTTGTCATTGCCTCATTAATTATTGTTGGAAGAATGGTCTATTTCTTCTTTTTCGACGGAGATTTCTCAAACAACAACAATTTCATTGAAATTGCAGAGTTCATACTCGGCTCGATAATGATTGCCGTTACACTTATTGTTGTTGCAGTTCCGGAGGGACTTCCGATGAGCGTAACAGTGAGCCTTGCACTGAGTATGCGCAAAATGCTCAAAGAGAATAATCTTGTGCGCAAGCTGCACGCCTGCGAAACCATGGGGGCTGCAACCGTTATTTGTACCGACAAAACCGGAACTCTCACAAAAAACCAGATGACGGTGATGGAGAGCGATTTCTACGGAGGTGAGCAGGAGCTGGAACTTATCCGCATGAATATGGCTGTAAACTCCACCGCAGAGGTTTACAAAGAGAGTGACGGCAAGATGGAAACTATCGGCAATCCTACAGAAGTGGCACTTCTCAAATGGATGTTCAATAGTGGTTATGACTACAGCATTTACAGGAAAAGAGCATCAGACATAGCCCAGATTCCATTCTCTACCGAAACAAAATATATGCAGACCACAGCTGTTATGCAGCAGGGGGAGAGTCCGGTAAGGTTTATAAAGGGAGCGCCTGAAATTCTACTCAATATGTGCGATACCATTGCCGGAGGCACTACAAAGGAGCATATCGGAGAGAAGTTGCTCCAATATCAGGGCAAGGCAATGCGTACGCTTGGATTTGCATATCAGCGTCTGGGCGAAAATGATTCCAAAGAGGTTGTATTTTTGGGAATAGTTGGTATTGCCGACCCTATAAGGGATGATGTAAAAGAGGCAATAAATACTTGTAAAAACAGCGCAGGTGTAAGAGTAATCATTGTTACAGGTGATACTCCAGGTACAGCCAACGAAATCGGCCGTCAGATAGGCCTGCTGGAAGAAGATGAAAAACAGAGCATTACAGGGCCTGAGTTTGCTGCAATGAGTGATGAACAGGCGAAAGAGCTTTTGAGAGATGAGAAGTTCAAGATTATCTCCAGGGCGCGTCCCGACGACAAGGCGAGACTTGTCATGCTGTTGCAGTCGATAGGCGAAGTTGTTGCAGTAACAGGCGACGGCACAAATGATGCTCCCGCTTTGAGCAAGGCTCAGGTTGGTCTCTCAATGGGCGACGGAACATCAAGAGCAAAGGAGGCGAGTGATATTACAATTATCGACAACTCCTTCTCAAGCATAAACAAAGCCATAATGTGGGGACGTTCACTATATCAGAATATCCGTCGGTTCATTATTTTTCAGATGACCATTAATGTGTGCGCCTGCCTGATTGTTCTGTTGGGTTCATTTATCGGATTGGATTCTCCGCTTACAGTTACACAGATGCTCTGGGTAAACCTTATTATGGATACTTTTGCGGCAATGGCCCTCTCTTCGCTGCCTGCCGACAAAGGAGTGCTGTTCGACAAGCCACGCAAGCCAAACAGCCATATCATTAACAGGCAGATGCTCCTCAGGATACTTGGAACAGGCCTGCTCTTCTTTGTGATACTGGCCGGATTATGGCAGCTGTTGTGGCATATCGATATAAACTCTGTGAGTGATCTTGTTTCATTGGATTCTGTAAAAGTATTCTTCACAGACTTTACCAATATGACCAAAATCAAAGCCCATCTGAGCAGTTATGAATTGAGTCTGTTTTTCTCAATTTTTGTGATGTTGCAATTCTGGAATCTGTTTAATGCCAAATATTTCCACACTAACCGAAGTCTTCTGCAAGATATCATAGGAATTTTTACAGAGCCCCAAAAGGTAAAAGAATCATACAGCATGGGATTCTTGTGGATAGTTCTGGTTATTTTGGTGGGACAAATATTCATTGTTACCTACGGCGGAACAATGTTCAGTGTAGCTCCGCTTACATTGCAAGATTGGGGGTGGATTCTGCTCATAACCTCACCTGTTCTGATTATAGCGGATGTAATAAGATTTGTCTGGAATATTGTTGCAGCCCGATAGTTATGGAGATCAGACCTATTGCCCGTATACATACAGAATTCTCTGAAAAGTTTGGAATCCCGCGCCAGAGTGGTCTTGCAAAGGGGTTGAAGGGGGTTATTATTTTTGAAAAAGAGTACCGCAATGCAGAAGCGCTCAGAGCTCTTGAGGGATTTTCGCATATCTGGCTGATCTGGGAGTTTTCTGCGAACCTCCATACTCCGGGCACCTGGCATCCTACAGTCCGTCCGCCCCGTCTTGGAGGAAATGCCCACATTGGAATATTTGCCACAAGATCACCATTCAGACCCAATCCGCTTGGACTCTCCTGCGTTGAACTCCTCTCGATTGATACAGATCCAGCAAACGGCCCTGTAATTTATGTTGCCGGAGCGGATCTTATGGATGGAACACCCATATACGATATCAAACCATATATAAAGTATGCCGATTCGCACCCTGATGCCCGTTGCGGTTATACCGAACAGTTAAAAGAGAATCAGCTGGAGGTAGTATTTCCGCAGGAATTGAGAGAAAAAATAGGGGAGCAACAGATAATTGCCTCTCTAATTGAGGTTCTGCAACTCGATCCCCGTCCATCTTATCATAACAACCCAAACAGGGAGTATGGAATCTCCTTTGCCGGTTACAATATCAGGTTCACCGTTGATGGAAATATCCTCAAAGTGATTGATATAACCTGCAATTAATTGCAATTTCAATCCTGTACCAGATCATCGGCAGAGGCTTTTATCAGTGAAATAATCTCTTCTGCTTTTACTTTTATCTGCAAACCCCTTACTCCGGCACTCAGGTATATGTATTCAAAATCGAGGCATGTATGGTGAAACCATGTTGGGAAGGGCTTTTTCATGCCAACAGGAGAGCATCCGCCGCGGATATATCCTGTAGTGGGCAGCAGCTCTTTCATCGGTATCATCTCCGCTTTTTTGTTGCCTGAAACCTTGGCGGCTTTCTTTAGATCCACTTCGCAATTGCCTGGTATCACGCACACAAAATGGCCTGTACGGTCGCCACGAAGCACAAGAGTTTTGAATACCTGTTCAATATTCTCATTCAGCTCCTCCGCTATGTGGGTTGCTGCCAGATTGTTCTCATCTACAGTGTATGGAATGAGCTGGTAAGGTATCTTTTTGGTGTCTAGTATTCTGGCAACGTTTGTCTTATTTATTTTGGCCATGGAAATGTTCCCTTATGTGGTTGGCTATAATCTCCGCACATTTGTCGGTTCCTAAAAATGAAGAGTCGAGGCAGAGATTGTATGAAGAGGAGTGTCCCCAAGTCTTGTAGGTGTAATAGTTGTAATATTCGGCCCTTTTTTTATCTGCCTTGTGCATGTGCTCAATTAATTCGGAGTCTGACAGATGTTTGAAACCATCCATCTTTTTGCTCAGGCGCAGGCGGGCTACACGCTCGGCGTCATTTGCAGTGATGAAGATATTCATGCAGTTGGGTTTGTCACGCAGGATGTAATCTGCACAGCGTCCCACAAAAATTGCCGACTGTTTTGAGGCAATTTCGCGTATTACTTCACTCTGGATTCTGAAAAGTTCAGCCTCATCGAGCACACTTCTGCTGCCCAGATTATTGTATGCCACTTCTGAAAAGAGCAGTCCAAAGAGACCTCGTGATGAGTTACGCGGCATTTCATCTGCATTTTCAAAGACTTCACAACAGAGTCCGCTCTCTTTTGATGCAATATTTATCAGCTCTTTGTCGTATACAGGCAAATCAAATATTTCCGACAATTTTTTTGCCACTTCAAGTCCGCCGGCTCCCAACTGACGGCCTATGGTTATATAATATTTAGAATCCATTTTCCTCTTTTTTGAATTTTTTGATTTGAGTAACAAGAAGGAATGCCGCAATCATACTCGACATGGCATCCGATATCGGCATGCTCCACCATACTCCCTTTATTCCAAAGATGGTTGGAAGTATCAACAGGCAAGGCAAAAGGAAGATCAGTTGTCGGGACAATGACAGGAATATGGCTTTTGAGGCCATGCCCACACTCTGGAAAAAGTTTCCTGTAACAATCTGAAAGCCAACAATAGGGAAGAATATGAATATTATCTTTATACCCTCCCTGCTTATTGCCATCAGCTGCTGGTCGGTAGTAAAAATCTTGATGAAAGCCTCTGGGAAGAGCTCTGCAATGAGAAATCCGAGTGTGGTTATGCAGGTAGCACATACAATTGTGCTGAGAAGTACTTGTCTTACGCGGTCGAATTTACGCGCGCCGAAATTATATCCTGCAATTGGCTGCATACCCTGATTCAGACCCATTACAATCATAATGAAAATGAATGTTATTCTGTTGATTATGCCATAAGCTCCAATGGCAAGGTCTCCGCCATGCCTGTGCAAACCCTGGTTTATGATTATCACTACCAGACAGGCTGCCATATTCATTGAGAATGGTGCTGCACCAACAGAGAGTATATCCTTTACAATTCTCGGCACAAGCCTGTATGTACCTTTTGCAAAGTGAACCACATTGTTTTTGTTGGAGAACATCTTCAGCAGCCATATAAGGGCAAGAAACTGTGCTATGACTGTTGCTACCGCTGCTCCTCGGATTCCCATATCGAACAGATATATGAAGATAGGGTCGAGGATTGTATTGATTATAACGGTGAATATTGTGGCATACATTGCCTGTTTGGGAAAACCGGATGCCCTTTGTACGGCATTGAGGCCCAGATACATGTGGGTAACGATATTTCCAAAGAGAATAATCTCCATATACTCCCTGGCGTATGGGAGAGTCTGTTCGCTGGCGCCAAAGAAATAGAGGATAGGGTCAAGGAACATATATACGCCAACCATATATACTGCTCCTATAATTGTATTGAGAGTCAGGACATTGCCCAATACATTACGCGCCATATCGTAGTTCTTCTGGCCCAAAAGCACAGATATGGATGTTGAAGCTCCAACACCAACCAGAGAGCCGAATGCTGCACCGAGATTCATCAGTGGGAAGGTCAGCGCAAGGCCGGCAATGGCAAGAGGGCCTACTCCATGCCCGATAAATATGCTGTCTACCATATTATACAGCGACGATGCTGTCATGGCAATAATGGCCGGTATTGCATACTGGCGGAGCAGCTTTGTAATTTTTTCTGTTCCCAATTCTGTAGGAATGCCTGATTTTATGCTCATAAAGTTTATTTTTGCAAAAATACTTAAAAAGAACCTTTGATGGGTATATTTTTATAAAATGTATTAACTTTACACAAATTGTTTTGTTTACAAATCACTTGCTTAATTTATGGACTATATTGAAATTTCTCCTTTATCTGGCTTAAAAAGAACCAATTACACAATACTTATGGAAAAGAGGATACGAAAGGTTCTTATGATATGCAGCAGTTATGATGCATATATGCTGGAGGAAGACGGACAGATTGAAGCGCAGCTGTATAAAGAGTATGTAGAGTTGAATATAAGCAATCCTCCAAAATTTGTTTGGGTTACAACAACTGCCCAGGCAAAGGAGTTGCTCGACCAGGATTATTCATTCGACCTTATAATCAATATGTTCAATACGGCCGATACCGATGTCTTCAAATTGTCGGCCCATTTAAAGGCAAAAGGGTTCCATACACCGGTAGTGCTTCTGACCAACTTCTCAAAAGAGCTGTTCAGAAGGCTTGAAAAGGAGGATCGTTCTGCGGTAGATTATATTTTCAGCTGGAATGGTAATGCTGATCTGATTCTTGCAATCATAAAACTCATTGAGGACAAGATGAATGCAGATGATGATATAATACATGCAGGAGTACAGTGCATTCTGCTTGTGGAGGATTCTGTAAGGTATTATTCTACATATCTGCCTACCATATACAAACTTGTGCTACAGCAGAGCGCAGAGTTTTTAAAGGAGACACTGAACGAGCAGCAGCAGAAGATGAGAAAGAGAGCCCGTCCAAAAATTCTGCTTGCCACCAATTATGAAGAGGCCGAATCGCTATACTCAAAGTATAAAAAGAATTTGTTGGGAGTAATTTCGGATATCGGTTTTACGATGCACAGGAATGCACCCGCTTCTGAGGAGAATCTGGAGGCAGGCCTGCAGTTGGCTGCCATGATAAAGGAGGACAATCCATATATGCCGGTGCTCCTGCAGTCGAGCCAGGAGTCTTTGCGTGAAAAGGCGGAGGCTTTGGGTTGCGGATTTATAGTAAAATACTCAATGACCCTGCTTCTCGAACTCAGTGAATATATACGGGAGGAGTTTGTTTTTGGCGATTTTATCTTCAGGGATCTGAAAACAGGGGAGGTGCTTGGTGTGGCAAAGGATCTCAAGAGTATGCAGAGTATTCTCAACGAGATTCCGGATGATGTGCTGCACTACCATACATCGCGCAACAGAATATCAAAATGGCTCTTTGCAAGGGGATTGTTCCTGCTGGCAAGAGGTATAAAGGAACTTGCTTCAAAGGATTATACCACAATGGAAGCTGTGCGTAAAGTGATAATACGCAAGTTTAAGGATTACAGAATGTTGATAGGGCAGGGCATAATTGCAAAATTTGATCCCGACAACTATAACAAATATGTGTGGTATGCAAAAATGGGTGAGGGCTCTTTAGGAGGAAAGGCAAGGGGTCTGGCATATCTCAACAGCATGTTGCAGAAATACAATATGCTTACAAAGTATGAGGGGATAAAGGTCATGATTCCACGCAGCATTGTGATAGCTACAGATTATTTCGACTGGTTTATCAAAAACAATGGTCTGCAATATGTGATCAATTCAAATATAACCGATTCCGAACTCCTTTCGGAATTTGTAAGTTCCCGATTGCCTGAGGATTTGAGCATCAAGCTGAGGGCATATCTCGAAACTGTAACCAAACCTTTGGCAGTACGCTCGAGCTCAAAACTGGAAGATTCACATTTCCAACCGTTTGCAGGCATATACTCTACCTATATGATTCCTTTGACAGAAAATAAGGATCAGATGCTCAGACTTCTCGAAAAGGCGATTAAAAGCGTTTACGCATCGGTATTTTTTGCTGCAAGCCGCTCATATATCCATACTACCGCAAATATGCTGGGAGAGGAGAAGATGGCTATTGTAATACAGGGAATATGCGGCTCCGAAGACCAGGGCTACTATTTTCCTGCAATATCGGGCGTTGCCCGCTCTGTAAATTATTATCCTATTGAAGGGGAAAAACCGGAAGATGGAATTGTAAATATGGCATTTGGTCTGGGCAAGCTCATTGTAGATGGCGGACAAGGGTTGAGATTCTCTCCAAAATACCCTTCAAAGATATTGCAGCTCTCCACTCCAAAACTTGCACTGAGAGATACTCAGGATATAATGTATGCACTTAATCTGGAACCCGACAAATTCAAGACCTCCATTGACGAGAGCATAAACCTGCAGAAATTCACAATATCGGAGGCATCCAAATTCAGGAGTATAAGATATGTAGCCTCGTCATGGGATATGGAGAACGACCGAATTGTGCATAACACTTTCGACAAACACAGCCGCAGAATCATAACATTTGCCAATATCCTGCAGTTCAACAAATATCCTGTGGCAAAAATAATCACAGATCTGCTGGAGATATGTGAAGAGGAGTTCCGATGCCCTGTTGAGATAGAATTTGCAGTAAACCTTGATGTGCCGGCAGATAAAGCAGCTATATTCAATGTGTTACAAGTTCGGCCGATAACCGACTATCGCGACAATAAAGTTGAGCTGGATATAAAAGACATTGATCTTGACAAGGCTCTTCTCTACTCTCCAAAATCATTGGGGCCGGGCAGTATTGAGGGAATTACCGACATAATCTATGTAAAGAGCGCATCTTTCGACAAATCCCAGACAAAAGAGATGGTAAAGGAGATCAGCCGTCTGAATGCAAAATTGAAAGAGCAGGGGCGGAGCTACATCCTTATTGGTCCTGGTCGCTGGGGCTCAAGCGATCCTTGGTTGGGAATACCTGTTTTGTGGAACGAAATCTCAGAGGCGAGGGTTATTGTAGAGACTGCATTGAAAGATTTTCAGATAGACCCAAGTCAGGGAACACACTTTTTCCAGAACATTACCTCGTTGGGAGTGGGATATCTTACTGTAAATGAGTTCGATGGAAACGGATTTTTTAGAGAGGAGATTCTCGAAACATATCCGGCCGAATATGAAAGTCTGTATATCAGGCATATACAGCTTCCTACACCTCCAACGGTACATATCAACGGCAAAGATGGTCATGGAGTAGTGCTGCTTTAGGCAGGCACTGCTCCATAATTATCTTATCTGCATTACCAGCATTCCAAGCTATCTTTGATCTCCGGAAGGACTATCTCTTTGTCGAATACAGGGTCTTTC
>JAZNEW010000025.1:0-14264 GCA_045588775.1 Candidatus Egerieisoma sp.
AGTTGATCTACCCAGTTGCTATCAATGAGGGTCTACGTTTCGCAATCCGTGAGGGTGGTAGAACAGTAGGTGCTGGTCAGGTAACTAAAATTGGTTAATTCTTGATTAACATATAAACAAACGAGAGCCTTCCCAAAATGAAGGCTCTTATTTAGGAGCATAGTTCAAGGGTAGAATAGCGGTCTCCAAAACCGTTGATGGGAGTTCGAATCTCTCTGCTCCTGCAAAATCAAAAGTTACGGTTTGATTCTATTTAATCAGATAACGGCGGCTTCCAGGTCGTTGTCACAATTAAAAAAAAAATGAACAAATTTACTTTGTATATCAAAGAGTCGTACGTTGAGTTAGCAAAAAAAGTGGCTTGGCCTTCTTGGGCTCAGTTGCAGAGTTCAGCCATTCTTGTTATGGTTGCTTCTTTAATTTTTGCTTTGGTCATCTTTGTTATGGATCTTGGATTCAAAAACATTATGACTGCCATTTATAATATGTTGTACTAATCATGAGTGAAATAGCCAAAAAGTGGTATGTCGTTCGCGCTGCCGGAGGTAAGGAGAAGAAAGCGAAAGAGTACATTGAGAATGAAATCAAACGTTTAGGTCTTGATGATTATGTTTCGCAAGTGCTTATTCCTACTGAAAAAATTTACCAGATTAAAAATGGTAAAAGGGTGAGCATGGATAGAATTTTCTATCCCGGCTATATTCTTATTGAGGCTGCTCTTACTGGTGAAATTCAGCATATTATTCGTAATCTTCCACATGTTTCAGGCTTTTTGTCTGAAAAACAGGGTGGTAAAGAGAAGGAACCTACACCTCTTCGTCAATCAGAGGTTAACCGTATTCTTGGTAGGGTTGATGAGTTGATTGAGAAGGAGGAAGAAAATGTTACACCTTTTGTTGTTGGAGAGGCTGTTAAGGTAACCGATGGTCCTTTCAATGGTTTCGATGGAACAATTGAGGAGGTTCTAGAGGATAAGAAAAAACTCAAAGTTATGGTCAAGATTTTTGGCCGCAAGACTATTTTGGTGTTAAATTTTGTTCAAGTTGTTAAAGAATAAATAATTATTAATTGTTATGGCTAAAGAAATTGCCGCATTCATTAAATTGCAGATTAAAGGCGGCGCCGCTAATCCATCACCTCCAGTAGGACCTGCACTTGGTTCAAAGGGTGTTAATATTATGGATTTCTGCAAGCAGTTTAATGCCCGCACTCAAGACAAGGCCGGTAAGGTGTTGCCAGTTATTATTACTGTATTCAGTGATAAGTCTTTTACTTTTGTAGTAAAGCAACCGCCTGTAGCTGTTCAGTTGAAAGAGGCTGCTAAAATTCAGTCAGGTTCTGCTGAGCCAAACCGTAAGAAAGTGGCTTCTGTAACTTGGGAGCAAGTTCGTGCTATTGCTCAGGACAAAATGCCTGATATGAACGCATTTACCTTAAAATCAGCTATGACTATGGTGGCTGGTACTGCTAGAAGCATGGGTATAACTGTAGAGGGAACTTTTCCTGCCGACGTAAACTAAAAATCACACGCAATGAGTAAGCTGACTAAAAATCAAAAAATAGCGGAAGCTAAGATTGAAAGCAATAAACAGTATAAATTGTCAGAGGCTTGTTCTTTGGTTAAAGAGACTTCTTATACCAAATTTGATGCTTCTGTGGATATTGCTGTTCGTTTGGGAGTAGATCCTCGTAAAGCCAACCAAATGGTTCGCGGCGTTGTGACTCTTCCTCACGGAACAGGTAAACAGGTCCGCGTATTGGTATTGTGTACACCCGACAAAGAAACTGAGGCTAAAGAGGCTGGAGCAGATTTCGTAGGGTTAGATGAATATATTGAGAAAATCAAAGGTGGCTGGACAGATGTAGATGTTATCATCTGTACTCCTTCAGTGATGGCAAAGATTGGTGCTATCGGTAGAATTTTGGGTCCAAGAGGTTTGATGCCTAACCCTAAAACCGGTACTGTAACTATGGATATTGCCAAAGCTGTTGCAGAGGTTAAAGCTGGTAAAATCGACTTCAAAGTTGACAAGACCGGTATCGTTCACGCTAGCATAGGTAAAGTATCGTTTGATGCTGCCAAACTGGCTGAGAATGCCACTGAATTTTTGAATACTGTGATTAAATTGAAACCACAGGCACTTAAAGGAACTTACGTTAAGAGCATTTATTTGTCATCTACTATGGGTCCTGGAATATGTGTCGATAGCAAGACCGTTGGTGCTGCTGAATAAATAAATAATCGGTTATGAGAAAAGAATTAAAAGCTCAAATTATTGAAAATATTGCAGCACAATTGGAGGAAACACCTAGTTTCTATGTTACTGATATTGCAGGTTTGAATGCAGAGGTAACAGCAAAACTTCGTCGTGCTTGCTTTGAGAAAGAAATCAAATTGCTTGTTGTTAAGAATACCTTGTTCTACAAAGCTCTTGAGCAGAAAGGTATTGAGAATCTTGAGCAGTTTGGAGATGTCTTGAAGGGTTCTTCAGCTATCATGTTTACAACTGTAGCAAATGCTCCTGCAAGGTTGATCAAAGAGTTCTCTAAAGAGAATGAGAAACCTGTTTTGAAAGCTGCATTCGTTCAAGATTGTACATACTTTGGCGCTGATCAGCTTGATACATTGGTAAGCATCAAGTCTCGTGAGGAACTCATCGGTGATATTATCGGTATGTTGCAAGCTCCTGCACAAAATGTTATCTCTGCTCTTCAATCACAAGGTGGCGGTAAAATTGCAGGCATTGTAAAAACTTTATCAGAAAAAGAATAATAATAATTAACACATTAAAAATAAATAACCATGGCAGATATCAAAAAATTTGCGGAAGAATTAGTTAACCTTTCAGTTAAAGACGTTCAGGAACTAGCTAAAGTTCTTAAAGAGGAATACGGTATTGAACCTGCTGCTGCAGCTGTTGCTGTTGCTGCTCCAGCTGCTGGTGCTGGTGCTGCTGCCGCTGCTGAGCAAACTGAGTTTGATGTAATTCTTAAATCAGCTGGTCAAGCTAAATTGCAGATCGTTAAAGTTGTAAAAGAGCTTACCGGTCTTGGTTTGAAAGAGGCTAAAGAGCTTGTAGACGGTGCTCCTAAAGCTATTAAAGAGAAAGTTTCTAAAGCAGAGGCTGAGGATCTTAAAGCTAAACTTGAAGAGGCTGGCGGAGAAGTTGAAGTTAAATAATTTCACTCCCCCGTTTAAACGGGAAATAGTCAGGTTTAGGGCCTATCGGTCCTAAACCTTTTTGTCGTTTTTTTAGTTTATTTTCAATCAATCGAAAAAAATAATGTCGCAAATTACAAATAATCAGCGGATTACATTCGCGACTTCTAAATCCCTCCTTGAGTACCCGGATTTTCTAGAAGTGCAATTAAAGTCTTTCAAGGACTTTTTTCAGCTAGATACCACCGCCGAGAACCGTAGAAATGAAGGTTTGTTTAAGGTTTTTCAGGAGATATTTCCAATCACGGATACTCGCAATAACTTTGTTCTGGAGTTTATTGACTATTTCATTGACCCGCCACGTTACTCTATGGATGAGTGTCTGGACAGGGGACTGACATATAGTGTGCCTTTGAAGGCAAAATTGAAATTGTACTGTACAGATCCTGAGCATGAGGATTTTGATACAGTGATTCAAGATGTTTATCTTGGAACAATCCCTTACATGACACCTCGTGGAACATTTATCATTAACGGTTCTGAGAGAATTGTTGTTTCTCAGTTGCACCGTTCACCTGGTGTTTTCTTCGGTCAGAGCATGCATGCCAATGGTACAAAATTGTACTCTGCCCGTATTATTCCTTTCAAGGGATCATGGATCGAGTTTGCTACAGACATCAACAATGTGATGTATGCATATATCGACCGTAAAAAGAAATTACCCGTTACAACATTGTTGAGAGCAATAGGTTTTGAGAGCGACAAGGATATTCTTGACATTTTCGGATTGGCTAACGAGGTTAAAGTTACCAAAACCAATTTGAAAAAATGTATAGGCCAGACTTTGGCTGCAAGAGTTCTCAAGACTTGGAATGAGGATTTTGCTGATGAAGAGACTGGTGAGGTTGTATATATTGAGCGTAACGAGGTTATAATCGACAGAGAGACTGTTCTCGAAGAGGAGCATATCGAAGAGATTCTGGATTCTGGCGTGAGCACAATCCTTGTTCATAAAGAGGATGCAAATACTGCAGATTTTGCCATTATCCACAACACTTTGCAAAAAGACCAATGTAACTCTGAAAAAGAGGCTATCTTCTATACATACAGACAATTGCGTAACTCAGAACCACCTGACGAGGCAACTGCAAGAGATGTTATCGACAAATTGTTCTTCTCAGACAAGAGATATGATTTGGGCGAAGTGGGAAGATTCCGTCTTAACAGAAAACTTAATTTGAATACCCCTGCTGATGTAAGAGTACTTACTAAAGCTGATATTATAGAGATTATCCGTTATCTGATACAGTTGATCAACTCCAAGGCAATTGTTGATGATATCGACCACTTGAGCAACAGAAGAATCAGAACTGTTGGCGAACAGCTTGCCAATCAGTTCAGTGTAGGTCTTGCACGTATGGCAAGAACTATCAGGGAGAGAATGAATGTAAGAGACAATGAGGTGTTTACTCCTATTGATCTGATTAATGCCAAAACATTGTCGTCTGTTATCAATTCATTCTTTGGAACAAGCCAGTTGTCCCAGTTTATGGATCAGACCAACCCTCTTGCCGAGATGACTCACAAGAGAAGATTGTCTGCATTGGGACCTGGAGGTCTTTCAAGAGACAGGGCCGGTTTTGAGGTTCGTGACGTACACTACACTCACTACGGAAGACTTTGTGCTATTGAGACCCCTGAGGGACCGAACATCGGTTTGATCTCTTCTCTTTGTGTATATGCGAGAATCAATGAATTGGGATTTATTGAGACACCTTATAGAAAAGTAGAAAATGGTGTTGTGGATATGTCTCCTAAGGGTTGCGTATATATGAGCGCAGAAGAGGAGGAGGATAAGATGGTTGCTCAGGCAAATGCGCATATTGATGAGAATGGTGTATTGACTGATGACAGAATCAAATGCCGTTATGAGGCTGATTATCCTGTAGTAAGCAAGGAAGAGGTTCATTTGATGGACGTTGCACCTAACCAGATTGCATCAATCGCTGCATCACTTATTCCGTTTTTGGAGCATGATGATGCCAACCGTGCATTGATGGGATCCAACATGATGCGCCAGGCAGTGCCTGTTATCAAACCAGAGGCTCCGATTGTAGGAACAGGCCTTGAGGGTGTTGTTGCAAAAGACTCACGTACTCAGGTAATGGCTACCGGAACCGGTGAAATTGTATATGTGGATGCCAATGAAATCCATATCAAATACGACAGAACAGAGGATGAGAAATTTGTAAGCTTTGATCCTGAGGTTACAGTTTACAAGTTGCCTTTGTACAGAAAAACAAACCAGAGTACTTCAATTCACTTGAAACCTATTGTCAAGAAGGGTGAGAAGGTTGTTGCCGGACAGATTCTTACAGAGGGTTACGGTACTCAGAATGGAGAGCTTGCTCTTGGTAGAAACTTGAAAGTTGCATACATGCCTTGGAAAGGTTATAACTTTGAGGATGCTATCGTATTGTCTGAGAGAATTTTGAGAGAGGATATATTCACTTCAATCCATGTTGATGAGTATATCGTTGAAGTACGTGATACCAAACGTGGTCCTGAAGAGTTGACTGCCGACATTCCTAATGTGAGTGAGGAGGCAACTAAAGATTTGGATGAGAACGGTATCATCAGAATTGGTGCGAATGTAGAGCCTGGCGATATCCTTATCGGTAAGGTAACACCTAAAGGTGAGAGCGACCCTTCTCCGGAAGAGAAACTTTTGAGAGCTATCTTTGGTGATAAGGCCGGTGATTGGAAAGATGCCTCTTTGAAGGCAACTCCATCTCTACAGGGTACCATTATAGGCAAGAGATTGTTTGCACGTGTTGCTAAAGATACCAACAGCAAACGTCAGAAAAACAATACTAAATTGCAAGTTCAGCAGGCTGAAGACAATTTCAGCAGAAAAGCATGTGCCTTGAAGGACAAGTTCCTCGACAAATTGATGATTCTTGTAGATGGCAAAGAGTCTGCAGGCGTAAGCGATTTGTATGGTGCAGAGCTTATTGCAAAGGGTGCTTCATTTACAAGAGATGTCCTTGCGGGAATAGATTACGAGAATATCAACCCTACAAAATGGACCTCTGACAAGAGCGCAAATAATATGATCAAACAATTGATCAA
This sequence comes from Candidatus Egerieisoma sp., assembly GCA_045588775.1. Lineage (GTDB taxonomy): Bacteria > Bacteroidota > Bacteroidia > Bacteroidales > UBA932 > Egerieousia. Next base: position 6,293 of record JAZNEW010000025.1, read on the forward strand.
CAATTATCTGATAGCTTACAAAGAGTACGATGCTGAGTTGAAGAGAATCAAATATAACCTTACAATTGGTGATGAGCTTCCAACCGGTATCATGCAGCTTGCCAAAGTATATGTGGCCAAGAAGAGAAAGATCAGAGTGGGTGATAAAATGGCCGGTAGACACGGTAACAAAGGTATTGTTGCCAAAGTTGTAAGGGATCAGGATATGCCGTTCCTCGATGACGGTTCTATCGTTGATATCGTACTTAACCCTCTTGGTGTGCCTTCTCGTATGAACTTGGGTCAGATTTATGAGGCTGTTCTCGGTTGGGCAGGTAAAGAGTTGGGAACCAAATTTGCCACTCCAATCTTTGACGGTGCTTCGTTGGATGACATTTGTGAGTATACCGATAAAGCAGGCCTTCCTCGTTATGGTAAAACATATCTCAGGGATGGTGGAACCGGTGAGAAATTCGACCAGCCTGCAACTGTGGGTGTAACCTATATGATCAAATTGGGTCACATGGTTGATGACAAGATGCATGCCCGTTCAATAGGCCCTTATTCATTGATTACCCAACAGCCTTTGGGCGGTAAGGCACAATTTGGTGGACAGCGTTTTGGAGAGATGGAGGTTTGGGCTCTTGAGGCATTTGGAGCTTCGAATATCCTTCAGGAGATTCTTACCATCAAGTCTGATGATGTTGTAGGAAGATCAAGAGCTTATGAGGCTATCGTTAAGGGTGATCCAATGCCTGCTCCTGGTATTCCTGAGTCATTGAATGTGTTGCTTCACGAGCTTAGAGGTTTGGGACTCAGCGTAAATCTGGACTAATTGTATTATAGTATTTGATAATTTGAAATAACAAGAATATGTCTTTTAAAAAAGAGATTAAGGTTAAAAGCAATTTCAACCGAATAACTATAGGGTTGGCTTCTCCTGAGGAGATTCTCGAAAGATCTTCGGGAGAGGTTCTCAAACCTGAAACCGTAAACTACCGTACATACAAACCTGAGAGGGATGGTTTGTTCTGTGAGAGGATTTTCGGTCCGTCGAAAGACTATGAGTGCCATTGCGGAAAATATAAGAGAATCCGTTACCGTGGTATCATTTGCGACAGATGCGGTGTGGAGGTAACAGAGAAAAAGGTGCGTAGAGAGCGTATGGGTCATATCACCCTTACCGTTCCTGTTGCCCATATCTGGTACTTCCGTTCTACTCCTAATAAAATAGGATATTTGTTGGGAATTCCTTCTAAAAAATTGGATGCTATAATCTATTATGAAAGGTATATCGTAATCCAGCCAGGTATAGCTGCCGAAAGCGGTGTCAAGGAGTTGGATTTGCTTACAGAGGAGGAATACCTTAATATATTGGACACTCTTCCAAAAGAGAATCAGTTGCTTGACGACGAGGATCCGAACAAGTTCGTAGCCGGTATGGGTGCTGAGTCACTCTACAAATTGTTGGCTAAGATTGATTTGGATGAGTTGTCATATACTTTGAGAAGTCGTATCGAGACTGAGACTTCACAGCAGAGGAAAGCTGATGCGCTCAAGAGATTGAGTGTTATTGAGGCATTCAGGGAGTCTAAAGATATAAACCGTCCTGAGTGGATGATCCTTAAAGTTATTCCGGTGATTCCGCCTGATTTGAGACCATTGGTTCCACTTGATGGAGGACGTTTTGCAACTTCAGATTTGAATGACCTTTACAGAAGGGTTATTATCAGAAATAACCGTCTGAAGAGATTGATAGAGATCAAGGCTCCTGAGGTGATTCTCAGAAATGAGAAACGTATGCTTCAGGAGGCTGTCGATTCATTGTTTGATAACTCAAGAAAATCAAATGCTGTTAAGACAGAGGCTAACAGAACTCTCAAATCTTTGTCCGACAGCTTGAAAGGTAAACAGGGTCGTTTCCGTCAGAACTTGTTGGGTAAAAGGGTTGACTACTCTGCACGTTCGGTAATCGTCGTTGGTCCTGAACTTAAGATGCATGAGTGCGGTTTGCCTAAGTTTATGGCGGCTGAGCTTTACAAACCATTCATTATCAGAAAGCTTCTTGAAAGAGGTATTGTAAAGACCGTTAAATCTGCAAAGAAAATTGTAGATAGGAAAGATACTGTTATCTGGGATATTCTTGAGAATGTGATGAAGGGCCATCCGGTACTTTTGAACCGTGCCCCTACATTGCACCGTTTGGGTATTCAGGCATTCCAGCCTAAGATGATTGAGGGTAAAGCTATCCAGTTGCATCCGCTTGCATGTACAGCGTTCAACGCCGACTTCGACGGTGACCAGATGGCGGTTCACTTGCCTTTGGGAAATGCTGCAATACTTGAGGCCCAGCTGTTGATGTTGGGTTCACATAATATCCTTAACCCTGCCAATGGTGCCCCTATTACTGTCCCTTCTCAAGACATGGTGCTTGGTTTGTACTACATTACAAAACCGCGTAAAGGTGCCAAAGGAGAGGGTATGACCTTCTATGGTCCTGAGGAGATTATCATTGCCAACAATGAGGGCAGACTTGCATTGCATGCCCAGATTAAGGTGAGACTTCCTAAGGATCAGACAGATTTGAGCAAAGGATACGAGCTTGTAGAGACAACAGCAGGTAGAGTATTGTTTAATCAGGTAGTTCCTGCAGAGGTTGGATATATCAATGAACTTTTGACCAAAAAGTCGTTGCGTGATATCATCGGTAGAGTATTGAAAGTTTCCGGCGTTGCCAGAACAGCACAGTTCCTCGATGACATCAAGGCTATCGGTTATAACATGGCATTCAAGGGCGGTTTGTCATTCAACTTGGGTGATGTGATTATCCCTGAGGAGAAACAGGCTCTTGTTGAGGCAGGTTACAACGAGGTTGAGAATATCCAGGCAAGCTACGACAACGGTTTGATTACCAACAATGAGAGATATAACCAGATTATTGATATCTGGACAAATACAAACTCACGTCTTACCAATATTGTGGAGAAACAGATTGCAAATGACAATCAAGGTTTCAACCCTGTATATATGATGCTTCACTCCGGAGCCCGTGGTTCGAAGGAGCAGATCCGTCAGTTGTGCGGTATGCGTGGTTTGATGGCAAAACCTCAGAAATCAGGTTCGCAAGGTGCTGAGATTATCGAGAACCCTATTCTTTCAAACTTTAAGGAGGGACTTTCGGTTCTTGAGTACTTCATCTCAACACACGGTGCCCGTAAAGGTTTGGCCGATACTGCGTTGAAGACTGCTGATGCCGGTTACTTGACACGTCGTCTTGTAGACGTTTCCCATGATGTGATTATCAATGAGGAGGATTGTGGAACATTGAGAGGTCTTGTTGCTACAGCTATCAAGAATAAAGATGATATTGTTGAGAGCTTGTACGACAGAATCTTGGGTAGAACTACCGTACATGATGTCTATAATCCGCTTACCGGTGATAAGATTATCGGCGCAGGTGAGGAGATTACTGAAGATATAGCAGCATTGATCGAGTCATTGCCAATTGAGGCTGTTGAAATTCGTTCGGTACTTACTTGTGAGAGCAAGAAAGGTGTTTGTGCAAAATGTTATGGACGTAACCTTGCACGCGGCAAGATGGTTGAGAAGGGTGAAGTTGTTGGTGTTATCGCGGCACAGTCAATTGGTGAGCCTGGTACACAGCTTACTTTGAGAACATTCCACGTGGGTGGTACTGCATCGAGCAGCGTTTCTGAAAATGAGATTGTTACCAGATACGACGGTAAGTTGGAGTTTGAAGAGCTCAGAACAATTGTAAAAGAGGGTGAGGATGGCAATAATCTTGATGTTGTTATCGGCCGTACAGCTGAGATGAGAATCGTTGATGCAAACACCGGAATAACTCTTTCTCAATACAACATCCCTTATGGTGCAACATTGTACTTCAAACAGGGTGATCTTGTTAAGAAAGGCGATAAGATCTGCGAGTGGGATGCTTATAACGCAATTACCATTACAGAGACTTCCGGTAAAGTTGTATTCGACAGCTTGATAGATGGTGTAACTTATCGTGAGGAGGCTGCCGATGAGTTCTCATTGCACCGCGAGAAGGTGGTTATTGAGAGCCGTGACAAATCAAAGAACCCTACCATCCGTATCGTAGATAACGATGGCAACGATTTGAGATTGTACAACTTGCCTGTAGGTGCGCATATTGTTGTAGAGAATAACCAGGATGTTAAGGCCGGTGATATCCTCATCAAGATTCCGAGAGCAATCGGTAAATCAGGTGATATCACAGGTGGTCTTCCTCGTGTAACCGTGTTGTTTGAGGCCCGTAATCCATCTAATCCTGCTATCGTTTCTGAGATTAACGGTGAGGTTGTTATGGGTAAGATCAAACGTGGTAACAGAGAGATTATCATCAAGTCGAGAAGTGGCGAGGAGAAACGTTACCTTGTTCCTCTTTCTAAACAGATCCTTGTTCAGGAGAACGATTATGTACGTGCAGGTATGCCATTGTCTGATGGTGCAATATCACCAGCCGATATTTTGGCAATCCAGGGTCCTACTAAAGTTCAGGAGTATATCGTAAACGAAATTCAAGAGGTTTACCGTATGCAGGGTGTGAAGATCAATGACAAGCACTTCGAAATTATAGTAAGACAGATGATGCGTAAGGTTGAGATCGTTGATCCGGGTGATACCCGCTTCTTGCCTGAGCAGCTTGTAGACAAATGGGAGTTCATGCAGGAGAATGATATGATCTGGGATAAGAAGGTTGTATTGGATGCCGGTGATTCTCAAACTTTGAAAGCAGGCCAGATTGTAAGTGTAAGAAGATTGAGAGATGAGAACTCAATTCTGAAACGTCAGGATCTGAAACTTGTAGAGGCAAGGGATGCTATTCCTGCTACATCAAACCAGGTACTTCAAGGTATTACAAGAGCTGCATTGAAGACAAGCAGTTTCATGTCTGCAGCATCATTCCAGGAGACTACCAAAGTATTGAGCGAGGCTGCTATCCGCGGTAAGGTTGATACATTGGAGGGCTTGAAAGAGAATGTGATCTGTGGTCATCCGATACCTGCAGGTACAGGTCAGCGTGAGTACGAAAAACTTGTTGTTGCCTCTATGGAGGATTACCAGAGAATGGTAAAAAACAGACAGGCAAAGGAGTCTGCTGAGTAAATCCTGGACTTATTGAATAAAGGGAGCTGATCAACCGATCAGCTCTTTTTTTTTTGAATTCAGGATATTATAATATTTATTGTCAAAAGTTGTCGCAACTGCTTGGTACTTTTGTGAAAAAATCATAACAATATTTTCACATAAATACTTTAAGCGTATGAGATTTCGTAAAATTCTGATTTGCATTATTGTATGGTTACAACTAATGCTAACTTTTGATCTATTTTCACAACAAAGTTTCAGAATAGGAGATGAAATGAAAGCTCCTTCTACAGATACATGGAACTTCGTCAAGCATGGGGAAGTTGGAGCAAATCTCCATACTGGAACTATCAATCTCTCCATACCAATATTTATCTACAAAGATAATGACTTTGAACTTCCAATTTCATTGGATTATTCCAGCAATGGTCTTGTGTGCAATATGCGCGCGGGTATGCTCGGTCCAGATTGGGTACTGAATGCAGGGGGTAGTATCTCTGTTGAAATCAATGGCATTCCAGATCTCTATGGAAGCACTTATGCCAATAGTTTTTATGATTTTCACCAACTTGAAAATCCAGGGACAGAAGGGAACTATTGGAGATACACCAATATTGCCAGCCAGTCCATTTCTGTGGGAGCTATAGCTCCAGAGATAATATATATACCCGATCCGTCAAAGAGTATTGAGCATAATACAGAGATGTACGATGCAGAACCAGATGTGTTTCACTTTAATTTCATGGGATACTCCGGCTCATTTCATTTGGGCAGAAATAATCAGATTTATGTGTATAATACAAATGGAGATAATAAACTTTTGAATATATCAATAGATGCCGACAAATCTTTTTCAATCATTACCATCACCGACAAGCATGGCTATAAATACATCTTTGATGGGCAGAATGCAGATGTCATTGCAAACAATGAAGGCGAACTGAAACAGGACATAGCCTATAAGTTAAGTGAAATTATAGCACCTAACGGGCGCCGCATAATGTTTGAGTACGAGCAATATTATATGCAGAATTACCGGCCCGGATCATTTTACTACACTGGAGCCATTCTTAATCTGAAGAATGAAAATAGTCCGGAATCAGCACCTTGTCCGGTTGGTGACCCATGTATAAAAGAAAGTTTAACAATAAGTTCGGTCCTTACTAGAATATCTGTTGACTCCAAGCCTTTTGCCATATTTGTATATAAATCATTGGAGCAGGGAAAAAAAGACCAGTATGTAAAGTCCATATCTGGGACACTTGATGAATTTGATGAATGCAAACGTCTGGAAAGTATAATTATAACCAATCCTCTGGATAGTGGTGAAATTATTAAAAGTGCTGATTTTACTTACATCGCAACCAAAGGTGCCAGAACGAGCTACATGGAATCTGTAACCATATTGGGTGAAGGAACATACATGTTCGATTATCATAATATAGAAAACGGAACATTTCCTCCAATAGGGACATTAAAAGCAGACCATTGGGGATATTACAATAACACGTCTGACAGCAACCGCTTTCTTTGTATTGTATCCCAAAACACATCAACTCTTGAAGAAAGTATCAATATAGATATCAGGGATCCCAGACCTATTTATGCAAAATATGGGATGTTGGAGAAAATAACATATCCCACAGGAGGATATTCATTGCTGGAATATGAAGGGCACGATTACGGTTATGCCATGAGAAGGATTGCTGCCAATGCCTTTCAGCATCAAATACAAAAAGAAGATGGCATATGTGGCGGTATGCGTATAAAATCTATAACAAATTACTCCCATAATGACGAACTTGTAAACAGTAAAAACTACGTATACACAAGAGATAGTATAAGTAGCGGCATTTTATTGCACTTTCCCCGCTATTGGATTAACTATTCAGCAGTAACAACGCTGAATTTTGTAGAATCCAACATAAATTTCTATTCAAACAATATAGTCTCTTACGAGGGAAATCATATAGAATATGAACAGGTTACTCAAATCAATAGTGATGGCAGCAAGGAGGTATTCCATTTCTCAAATAGCCGTATGGCCCGTATTTATAGGGATGAGCCGGATATTTCAGAAACCATACCGGAAAAGACTCCCAATTATGGAGATTGGTCATTAACCAACAGTTTGTTAATTAGAAATATCGTTTCGCCTGTCATAAGCAAAAAGGCAGAAAGGGGCAAATTACTAAAGTCTGAAATATATAAAGCCAACAGCCATATGCCAGACAAAATCACAATATTTGAATATGACACCAATAATACAAGCAGTACATTTGACACTTACCCAGTTTATCTTGTAAGACAATTTGGGATTGGACATAGATCTGTGGATAACTATAAACTCATAAATACAATTCAACGAGAATATTTTGCGGACTCATATATATCCCAAAATGAAAGCATTCAATACAATTCGCATGGTCAGCCGTCTAAGAAAACTACAATAAAGAGTGATGGCACCACAGAATACATCAAATATGAATATGCGTCAGATTATTTGGATATGGGTGGAATATATACAAGTATAAAAGCTCTACATCTATTATCGTATCCTGTATCAGAAAAGGTATATGTAATAGATTCCACAGGAAGTGAAGTACAGAAATCCGGCAAATGCTACATCTATGATATGTTTGACAATATGGTAAAACTGAGCAGGTTGGAAGAATATGATCCACAAATAGGCAATTGGAAAACAGTAGAAATATATACAAGATATGATTCTATGGGCAACCTTTTGGAGAGCACAGATGCCAATGGAATGCGCACTGCATACATTTGGGGCTATGGCGGACTATATTTAATTGCCAAAATAGAGAATGCTTTTCGTGCCGATATCAATGATATAGTTGGG
>JAZNEW010000026.1:0-62802 GCA_045588775.1 Candidatus Egerieisoma sp.
TGATAGAAAAAGAGTATTTTGGTGATATGTATTTTTCTAGAACTATTCCTTTAAATGAGTTGAAAGAGACATTTGAATATTATTTACAAATTCGGCACTCTGTTATTGTGGTTTGAATAAGATTTGCTACCTTTGCACTCAGATAAAGCGTTCTTTTCAATAATGCAGAATAAGACAGATAAGGGAACTTCGCTTGTTTCTAAATCGTTACCTGTAGCAAATTTAAATTCTGTAAATCATTTGTTTTCAGCAACAAAGACAAATGACTATGTCTTGTGCAATGAAGAAGATAAAACTAAAGCTGCTTTAGCAGTAGATGATATAGATATGGCTCTCGGTAATAAAATACCATTATGGGCTTTTGGATTCCTGTACTAAATGATTTTATAAATTATGCCTCAAAATGAAAAAGGCCGCCTTCGAAATGAAAGCGGCCTCCTGAATTTTACTGAATATTATTTGTTAGAGTAACCATCATTTTGTTGTTCTGCAATAGCTGGATTTGCATTTAGCTCTGCAGTAAAGATAGGGAGGATAGTCTTATAGTGAGTTCTATCAATAGTATGATCTCTATCGGTCAGGTTAACATTACCCAAGAAGTCATCAAACTGGATAGTCTTATTATTACGGATCAAATCCCAGAATCTGTGACCCTCACATACCAACTCTTTAGATTTCTCATCAAGAATCATATCAAGAGTTACAGTTGCTGCAGTTGCAGGCTCCAAGTTAGGAGCTCTCTTGCGGATCTCGTTCAAGTAGTCAGCAGCAGCTTGAGCATCTGGAGTTGTTTGGCGTAGAGCAGCCTCAGCTGCAATCAAGTAAATCTCAGACAAACGGATGACTTTAATATTACAAGCAGAAGCACTTGCTTTACCGTCACCAGGATATTGGCCATTAGCATCTTTTGTAACACCACCAAGATATTTGTAGCAACAGCCTAGTCTGGTACTACTGGTCTCATCGTATGTCATAATACCCCATCTTACATCGTCAGGATCTTCACCCAATCTATCCATGAAGTAATCACTGCAAACATAATAGCCACCGATAGATGAAGTATAGTCCTTTTTGCGAGAATATACACCACCTAGAGAAGATGAACCCAGATCACCCTCTTCATCCAACATGTAGATTTCAAAAATAGACTCACTTCCAAATTGTTCAGCCCAAGATTGAACCCATTTCTCGTTGGTATAAAGTTCATAATCACCTTTTTTAATAATCTCCTCAGCAGCTTCCAATGCTTTATCAAAATTATCCATTGAAAGATATACTCTTGCTTGGATAGCTTTGTTGCCATAGTAGTTGATGTAACCCTTAGAATTAGACTTGCTGATTAGATTTTCAGCTGTTGTAAGGTCATTCAAGATAGTTGCATAGTTCTCTGCAACAGTTGCACGTAGAACGCGAGCTAAAGGATCCAATACAGTTTTTACATCAGGAACACCCCAAGTTTTTGAAGGATCTTTCTCATTGTAAGGTTCACCATACAAACGTACAAGATCAAAATAAATCATGGCACGGTAAGTAAGAATTTGACCTTTAATATCATCGAAATCCTCTGTTGAACCCTCTGCTTCCAACTCTTCTATTTTTGCCAATAGAGAGTTGATCTGCATAATTACATTATAACCAACAGTCCAGTAACCTGAATAAGCTCCAGAGTTAGTTGCGTGGCTGAACAAATATAGGCCGTCATAACCTCTACCGTTGCTAATGATAGTCATATCACCACCTTTAGCATCAGCATACAAGAACATATCTCTACCAAGATAGCTGCCACCTGACATCTTACTTAGGATACCATTAACCATACTTACAGCATCTTTGGCTGTTTTTACAGCGGTAGCAGAATCTCCGTAATTTGTTGGTGCCTTATCCAAAAAGTCTTCACAAGAAGAGAATGTGAATAAGCAAATTAATGCAAATAATATATTAATTTTTTTCATCGTCTATGTATTTTTAAATTAGAATGATAGTTCTAGACCAAATGTGTAGGTTTTTCCGAAAGGAGTCTCCCAACCTCTTGTTCCATAAGCATTTACCTCAGGGTCTACTTTCTTGTTAGATGCGAATGTCAATAGGTTTGAACCGTTGAAGTATACTCTTGCAGAACCTAAACCAACTTTGTTAACCCAAGCTTTAGGAAAGTTATAACCTAGAGTAACATTTTTCAATCTCAAGAAGTTACCATTGTATATATGGCGAGAACTTACAAGCATTGCAGACTCAGGGTCGCTACCCAACAATCTTGGAGTATCAGTTATATCACCTGGCTCTTTCCAACGATTGTCGTATACATATTTAGATCTTGTTCTCTCCCAGTAGTAACCATCATCATCAATATCCTCTTCTGCACCGTCATACATATTGCCGAATTTGTAGATGAAGTTCAAGCTTACATCCAAACCTTTCCAAGAAAGGTTGGTATTGATACCACCTTGCAATTTTGGAACCAGGCTACCAATGATTTTACGGTTTGCGTATGTCTCACCATCTGCATCCTCAACAACTACTCTACCAGTTCTGTAATGTTTAAACGCAACACCACTAGATACCAATTTTGACTCTTCCTCATGGGTGCCGTTAACATACCACATATTCAAACCGTTATCAGGGTTTACACCAGCCCACTCACGACCGTATACAGCAAGCATTGACTCACCCTCTCTGTAAATGAAAGTACATCTGCCATCACCACCTGTAGGATCGCTCCAGATAATATCCTGACCATCGTAAAGTTTGGTAACTTTAGAATTGGCAGTAGAAGCTGTCAAACTTGCACTCCATGTGAGTTCTTTGTTTCTGATAATATCACCGCCAATCTCTATCTCAACACCTCTATTGTTGATCTCTCCAATGTTTTGAAGAATTGAGCTGAAACCTGTGATCGTTGAAATTGGAACATCTTGCAACAAATCTTTAGAATCTCTGTTGAAGTACTCAACTGTACCATACAATCTTTGATCCCAGAAACCGAACTCCAATGCAACGTTGGTAGTATATGAAGTCTCCCAAGTCAGTTTGGAACTGTTACTTACAATTGTTGAAAGGGCTCCACCAGGATTTTGGTTATATTTGTATGAATATCCTGTCAATGCTCTCCAACCGTAGTTGTCAGAAGGAAGAGTACCATTAACACCATATGAAGCTCTGATTCTCAAGTTGCTCAACCAATCAGCATTCTTCATGAATTTCTCATTATTGATTTTCCAAGAACCTGCAACCGACCAGAAGTTACCCCAACGGGTATCCGGCTCCAGTTTTGATGAACCGTCACGTCTGTATGAACCTGACAAATAGTATCTGCCATCGTAGTTATACTCTGCACGAGAAAGGATTGAAACCATTGAATTACCCCAGCTGTATGCATTTGCATCCAACACACCCGCTGTAGCTACAGTATGCAACGAACTGGTTGGCAAGTTAGAACCGCCAGATCTTTGATAAACAGTAGTTTTATCTTCAAGCTCAAAACCGGCCAACAAGCCTAATGTATGCTTTTCTGCAAAAGTTTTGTTATAGTTCAAAGTAGTAGATGAAGTCAAAGTTCTGTAGTTTGTACTCATCTCTGTTACACTACCATTATTGCTCGAACCATTGTAGTGGTTTGCGCTGTAGTATACATGATCTTTAGTCTCTGAATTATCATATGAGAAGATGGTTTTAGCATCCAAGCCATCAAGGATATGCACAGTAAGAGCCTCATTAACTTGCACTTTGAAAGTTTTTGAAGTATTCTCCCACTCGTTTTGATAATAAACTTGGTTATAAGCATAAGAACCATAACGCTCAGTCCAAGGAGAACCATCTATATAGCTATATGGATGGTAGTATCCCCACAACAAGTTGCGTGTCTGCATGAAGTAGTTGGTACTCATGTTACGGGTATCATTATAACCTGATTTATCAAGATGTGCAATGTTTACATTAGTTTGGAACTCAATATGTTTTCCAACCTTTTGGTTAACATTTACTCTACCTGACAAACGTGAGAAATCATTGATTTTGATTCTACCTTTATCACTGGTATATGCGAATGAAGAATAGTAAGAAGTATTCTCAGTACCACCACTTACAGACAAATCGTATGTCTGGTAAACAGCTGTTCTGAAGTAAGCATCTTCCCAATCATAGTAACCGGTTCTTGGATAAAGAATATTGGCATTTTTAACAGTGTTGGTATAGTAATTTCTGTTAGTTGAGTTTGACTGATACATCTCATCAGTCTCCAACATTGTCTTATTCTCTTGAGTAATAGGAATTGCCGAAATTTTAGGATAAGGGCCATCACCTTCTGCCATAATGAGATAACCGTGCATAGTGAATTTGTTGTGGATCCTGTTCATCACATACTCTTGTGTTGCAGCTCCTCTTTTCTTAACTCGATTCTCGTAATCCCAGAAAATCTCATACAACATCTCAATATTCTCTTGAGTACTTGCAACCTCATAGTTGTCAGTTGCCCAACCTGGAGTAATACCTACAGATGCTTTGAATGTAACGGTTGGCTTACCCATTTTACCTTTTTTGGTGGTAACCATGATAACACCGTTAGCAGCACGTGAACCGTAAAGCGCAGAGGCTGCAGCATCTTTCAATACTGTAATACTCTCGATATCACTTGGATTCAAAGTGTTCATAACGTTATTTGATGTACCGGCCACATAGTCGCTCATTTGGCCTGTATTACCTGAAGTTACTGGAACACCGTCGATTACATACAAAGGCTCGTTTGAAGCATTCATTGAACCGATACCACGAATACGGATCTGACTTGTAGAACCTGCCTGACCTGAAGACTGGGTAATCTGCAAACCTGCCACTTTACCGTTCAAAGCATTCTCGAATGAGGTTGTAGGTACGTTTTGGATAGCATCAGCCTTTACAACCGAAGCAGCACCGGTATAAGTACCCTTCTTTGCAGTACCGTAGGCAACAACGATTGTCTCATCCAATTGTACAGCCTCAGGAGCCAATACAACATTAATAACAGCTCTACCATTTACAGGAACTTTTTGAGTTACATAACCCATAAATGAAATGATAAGATTTCCGTCTGCCGGAACATTGATTGAGAATTTACCGTTATCATCGGTAAATACCAAGTTGGTAGTACCCTCTTCCTGCACATTTGCATAGGCGATAGTACTTCCATCATCTGCCGCAGTTACTGTACCTGTAACTGTAGTTTGCGCAAACATCACACTCGAGCAAAGTGCGAAGAGCGCAAGCAAGATTGTTTTTTTCATAGATTTAAAAATTAGTTAAAAATTAGTTTTGCGTTTAGTTCAGTACATCAATTACATTTACGTCAAAAAGATTTGCAGAGGACCAGAAAAGTAAAAATCCGGTAACAATCTCTCTGTAAGAAAATGTAATCTTAACAAAGATAAGACATTTTTTTGTATTTCGCTATATCTGATGCAAATTTTATCTCTTCCCTTTTAATTTATCACTTAAGCAGAGCCTTCTGAACAAATCAATAACTCAACTTTTTATTAAAAATATTGCACCGACACCTCTCTGCCTATTGTTAAATATCTGATTATCTGTAATCTGCATCTCACTTTCTCTTACAGAGAGAGTACAATCTCTTGATAAGAGAATGTGTCGGAATTTGATAATATTGTTACCAAGTCTCTCTCTTCATGCCCAAAAAGATGCTCTATTTGCCTATAATTTGTCTGCACGAATACTTTTTTTGTCTTTTTTTTATTATTTTCGCAGTTGTGGGAATTTTCTCTTATCAAGAGAGAGCCTGAAACTCCCCAAAAACGGCTCAGAAATGTAGCTGAACAGGACTTTTTAAAATGTAATTTATAAACCTAAATCATATAATCTATAGTTACTAACCAAATTAATTAATCTATGAGAAAGTTATTTCTGCTCGCGCTTGCAGTTCTCACTTCAGGATTACTGTTTGCGCAATCGAGAGTTACCGGTAAGGTAAGCTCTGCGGAAGATGGCAGCGCTGTTTCTTTTGCAAGTATAGTTGTAAAGGGAACAACTCAGATTGCCACATCTGATGACAATGGAGAGTATGCATTGGATAATGTTCCGAATGATGCAATTCTCGTATTCTCATCTATCGGTTTCAAAACAATAGAAATTCCTGTTAATGGAAAGGCTGTAGTCAATGCAGTATTGCCTGCTGATACAGAGCTTTTGGACGATGTGATGGTGGTTGCGTATGGTACTGTTAAAAAAGGTTCATACTCAGGATCTGCCACAGTAGTCAATGACAAGGCAATTAAAGATGCTCCTGTTATGAGCTTCGAGTCTGTCCTTTCCGGTAAAGCTCCAGGCGTTCAGGTAGCTGCATCTTCAGGACAACCTGGTGCACAGGCTGATATCAGCATCCGTGGATTCGGTTCATTCAATGCCGGCAACGCTCCTCTATATGTTATAGATGGTGTTCCTGCAACAAGTGGTGACTGGTCTTCTGGAAACATCTCAACAACAGCCATGTCGTTCTTGAATCCTTCGGATATTGAATCCATCACCATTTTGAAAGATGCTGCAGCAGCCTCTCTGTATGGTTCACGTGCATCAAATGGTGTTATTTTGATTACCACCAAGAAGGGTCAGCAAGGTAAAGTTACCTCTACATTCAAAGGCAGTGTGGGTGTCTCTTATTTTGCATACGACAACTATCCTTTGGCATCTGACTCTGAGACTGAGGCTCTGCACAGATTGGCTTGGCAACACTATGGCGAAAACAATCCTAACTCATGGAGCAGCTATGGCACACTTGAGGCTTATGTTGATGCAAAAGTAGCTCAGAACTACCCTGCAAGAGACGAGAGCAAATATATCTACAAAGATTGGGAAGATGTATTGTTCCGCAAAGGTATATCACAAAACTATGAATATAGTGTATCAGGCGGTGGTGAGAAGGGCAGAATCTACGCATCTGTCGCTTACTCAGACCAACAGGGTCTTACCTCTATCGAGAATTTGCAGAGGGTTTCTGCAACTGTAAACGGTGAGGCTAAATTGAACAAAGCCATCAGATTGGGCGGTAACCTCCAATACTCATGGACATTCCAGGAAGGTCACCAGGAAGACCACTCAAAAGATGACCCTTACACAATCTGGAAAGTATATTTGAACGACAGATGGCCTTATGCTTACAAAGAGACCGGCGAGTTGTATATGGAGCAATGGAACCCTACAGTAGCAACTGTCAACCCTGTTCCTACATACGATATGCAGATTAACGACGCACGCCAGAACCGTCTGTTGTTGAAAGGATGGATGGAAGTTAAATTTACTGAGTGGCTCACAGCCAAATCTACAATAAGCAGCGACTGGTTGTATGTTCACGACAGATTCGGATGGTTGTATGGCCACCCTAACTTCACAGCTTATGGCGAGCCAGGTGGTTATATGAGTGACCGCCACAGAAATGTAAACAGAATGGTTAGCTCAACCCAGTTGAACTTCGACAAAACCTGGGGCGACCACCATGTGGCAGCAATGGTAGCATGGGAGGCTGAAGAGGAGAAATACCACATGACACGTGCCGGTAAAACAAGCTTCTCTTACGCAGGTGCAACTGAGTCATACTTTGGTACAGAATACGATACAAGCTACTCATACAGCCGCGAAGCAGGTCTTCTTTCTGCATTGGGAAGCTTGAGCTACGATTTTGGTGCAAGATATTACCTCACTGCAACCTTCAGACGCGACGGTTCATCAAAACTTGCTCCTGAAACCCGTTGGGGTAATTTCTGGTCTGTATCGGGATCATGGAGATTCTCAAATGAGAAATTTATGGAGTTTGACTGGTTGAACGACGGTAAATTGAGAGGATCTTACGGTACCAGCGGTACTCTTCCTTCAGACTACTTCGGTTACATGTCTGTTTACGATTATGGCGTATATGGTTCAGACGGTTCAAGCTATCCTTCAAACCTTGCAAACAAAGATCTTACTTGGGAGAAGAACAAGAACTGGAACGTGGCTTTGGATGCTACAATTTTCGACAGATACACCTTCTCTGTAGAGTATTATGAAAAAGAGACTTCTGATTTGTTGCTGGATGCAAAAATTCCTTCTACAACAGGTTTCACAAGCACTCTATCAAATGTAGGTTCAATGAAGAACAGAGGTTGGGAGATCTCATTGAATGTTGATATTCTAAAGAAAGAGGATTGGGATTTGTCTGCAGGAATCAACTGGTCTACTATCGACAATGAAATCCTTGCACTTTCAGAAGAGGGAGAGACACAAACTTCGCGTCCTTACATCTGGAAAGCAGGATACGCATTCTACCAATACTACTCACGCCACTATCTTGGCTATGCAAAAGAGGATTATGACGATGGTTATGGCCACGTAATCAAAGCCGGTATGCCTCTATATGCAGAGGGTTCATTCTACGAGAAAGGCGAGACTGTAGATATGGATGTGATTTTGAAAGACGGAACCAAGATTGCCGAAGGCGAAAAGATGCCTTACGATGGTTACAACTACGCTCCAACAAACAGAAACTATGCAGGTTCTATGATTATCGAGGGTAAGACAGCTCTTCCTAAAGGTTATGGTGGATTCAACGTATCTTTGAGATGGAAAGACTTGAACTTCTCAATGGCATGGTCTTACAAATATGGCCACTATATCTGGGATGACGGTACAGATGATTTGTATACCGACGGTTACCGTGAGTTCCACAGAAATATTGGAGAGAGCCAGATTGACTCATACTCTGCAACCAACACCAACGCAAAATATCCTAAACGTGTTGCCGGTAACAACCAGGGTGCATACTATGATTCAGACAGATTCCTTCATAAAGGTGATTATGTAAGATTGAAAAATGCCACTTTATCATACAATGTGCCTAAGACTTTTGCAAGCAAACTCAGCTTGACAAACGCACGCGTATATGTTGCAGGAGCAAACTTGCTCACATTCTCTAAATTGCACGTAGACCCTGAAATCCAGAACAACGGTTTCTACTCATTGGGTATGCCTGCCATGAGAACTGTTACATTCGGTCTTGAAGTTAGCTTCTAAAAAGAATCAGCATCAAGCATTAATTATGATAAATTAAAAATGATTTTAGTATGAAAAAATTTATAATCAACATAGCAATTGCTGCAGGCGTTCTTTTGGGAGCATCTTCGTGCGAAGGTTTCCTGGATAAAGTGCCTACAGATTCAGTGGTAGCTGAAAGCGCAATGGTAACTATGGATGATGCCAAAGTTGCTGCCAACGGTCTTTACACAGACCTGATGTACTACACCATGTACGGAACATATATGGTTTACATGGGCGATTTGAGAGCCGACAACCTGTATCCTCTTGATATGAACGGTACCGGTTCAACTGTATACCAATTGGATTTCTCTCCAACACAGACCAACTATTTCAGTTTCTGGCAGAATTATTACAATGTGATAATGAAAGCCAATACATTTATTGCAAACATCAACACATTGGAGACCATCTCTACAGCTGAGGAGGATATCAAAAACGATTTGACAGGTCAGGCTTATGCTATCAGAGCTTTGTGCTATTTTGACTTGGCAAGACTATACGGATATCCATACCTTAAAGATAATGGAGCTTCTCTTGGTGCAATTGTTCTTGAGTCTGTAGTTTCTCCTTCTGAGGCAAGATTGCCAAGAAATACAGTTGCCGAGACTTATGTCCAGGCAGAAAAGGATGTTGAGACTGCTCTCGGTTTGCTCTCTACAAGCAAGAACGATGGCCACTTCAACTACTGGGCAGCTAAAATGCTTCAAGGTAAAATTGCCCTTTACAAAGGTGATTACCGTACAGCTTATGAGGCATGTTCTGAGGTAGTGGAGGATTCTCCTTACAGATTGGTTCCAAACAGCGAGTATCTTGCTTACTGGAGCAAAGTATGTGATGATGAGTCTGTTATGGAGTTCTTGGTATCAGCTGATGGCGATATCGACTCAGACGGCGGTTTCTACACAATCTACCATAACCTTTGGTTTGAGGCATCAAATGCAGGTAAATCAATTATCCCTACAAAGAAATGGAGAGAGTTGTTTACCGACACTCCTAATGATGTAAGAGCCCAGATGATCAAATATCACGATCCTGAGACAGGTGTTGTTGCAGGCCGCGAGTTCTACTGGCTAAGAAAATTCACCGGTAATGAGGGTGGTACCACATTCAGACAGAACAACCCAAGATTGTTCAGAATTACCGATGCTTATCTGATGGCAGCAGAGGCAGCTTTGGAAGTTGGTGGTCTTCAAGATGTTGCAGACGATTACCTCAATGCAGTAAGAATGAGAGCAGATGCAACAGCTGAGGAAGTAACAGCTACTTTGGATCTCGTTGCATTGGAGCGTCATAAAGAGTTTATCGGCGAGGGCCACAGATTCTTTGATGTAATGAGAAAAGGCGGCTCAATCGTAAGAGACCAGAGCATCGACATCAATGACTTTGCAGGTGAAACAAGACAGGTAATTACTTGGGATGATCATAGAATTGTTCTTCCTATCTCAGATACTGAGAAGAGTATCCATCCTGAACTTCAACAGAACCCTGGTTATTAACAGGTAAGCTGTTCCAATATAAAACCCCGAAAGTCAGACAAAACTTTCGGGGTTTTGTTATAGTCTCATTCGTTGGTTTTATCTCATCAAATGACTCATTTTGAGAGTGATTAAACAATACTGTCCGCTTTCTTATCCTATCACAATAATAATCAAGGCTGACTTTTCCACTTTTTGTTATTTCATATACCACACGCAAATCAATGGATTCAAATTTTGGAACTGTCAAAAAATAGTCATCAATCTTTTGATAAGCGGTTTGGATATCAAGTCCATTCAATCTGAAAGTAGAATAGAATCCCCAAAATGAAACATAAACATTTCTTCATAAAAACACTCGTTCTGATAGTCATTTACTAACGACGCCGAGCCTATAACTAATTAGTATTTAACCTCTTGATCTCTTTTTCTCTCTGGCGAGAGCTTTTTCCAATCTGAGTAAGAGCTTGCTCTGCTTTTTAATCTGCTTGCGTAGCAAGGCCTGCTCTTTTTTGAGGCGTCTGCGCTCATCTTTAGGCATATCACTCCAATTCTCATCTGAAAGAAGATGCTGCTGCAGAGAATCAACCAATGCTTTCTGATCAGCCACTGCCTTCTCTTTCAACAGAATCCCGGCAGTATTCTTTAGAGAATCCTGTGCAGCTGCCAATGAATCCGCTCCGGAAGCCACTATATCTGAAGAGTCTGCAGGATTTGGCAAATCTTTTTTAGCCAGGCTGTCGGTTCTTAACAATGAATCTCTCTGGTTCTTCTCCTTCTCTATCTGCTTGGCCCTTATGCGTTCAAGCTCCTTGGCAGCACGAAGAGAATCGGTGTAGGCCTTGTATTGTAATATAGAATCACGAGTAGAAGCAAAATATACCTTTGCAAAAGGATAATCAGGGAAGGGCGTACCAACCATATTCTCCCTCAAAGAGGCCCTTATTTTTCTATCTGCAACTTCAAATCTCGACAACGGTCTCTCCTCTCCTCTCCAGTTATATCCCTTCAATCTCTGCTCATCCAAAGGCAATCCGAAGGTAGGCAGCAGGTTATTGCTCAAATTCTCAAAATATTTTATTCTCTGAATCTCCCTGTTTTTAAGTCTGGCCGAGATAATCTTGCCCTCCTTTTGGTTCATCATGGTTATAAGGCTGTCCTCCTCCAGATAAAAAATCATGGAAGCGCCACCCAAAGCATCGTAACGGTACAGATCATTATCCTTAAAATAGGCAACCATTTCCGCCCCCTTTATCTGGTTGAAATGGACAGAATCCTCCTGAGAGGCTATGAAGGCATTGGAGATAAGATTTGCCTTATTGAGAACATTATCCTTAAGTACAATCTGTATACTGTCGGCTGTAAACTGGTGCTTTACATTATTCCAAATTACAGGATTCACATACAATCTTGCAATAGAATCTATTCCGGTATACTTCATCGAGTCGCAAAGGGCCTGAATATCGTTCTTGAATACCTTCACATTATGCCAGGCATCTATAAATGCTACAGAAGTTGTATCAGGGCCAACTGCTGCTGCAGCCATCTCCAATGAATCTGCCACTGCCCCGATTGAGCTCAAGCTATCTTTTACCGCTGTTGCAGCCTTCAAACTGTCGGAGGCAGCCACACTCTGCAAAGCAGGATCCGATGGAGGAATTGCTCCTTTGGGGGCCGGTTTCCCAGCACCTGCGCCTCCCTGAGCCTTGAGTTTCTCTTTATCAACAGGCCCGTTTATGAATGGGGAGTTGGCGGCATTTTCATTCTCTCTTCTGCGCACAGCACCCTCCTGCTCAATCTTTGCCAATGGATCTATATCCGACAACTTCTTTCTTTCAGCAGCTCGGGCTATCTCAGTGGAGTCGATATCGCAATACCTTATTGAATAATAATTGATAGTATCGGCTGCCATAAATATAGTATCCCTCACACCATTTTCCACACCATACATAGCCACCGAAGGCCTTCGGCTAAGTGTGATTTTCATTGGCTCCGGATTATATACAGCCTCATCTGCAAAGCAATATGAACTCTGCACCGTATCGAGAATCTGAATATTGCTGTAGAGATTTGCCACGCCGGTATTCCTGTGATAAGAAAGGGTATCGGCCCAAAGCTCCTGCTCCTTTGTAAGGATATAGCTGTCGCGCCTGAAGTTGAAGAGATTATTCTCCCGGTCGAACTCTCCATCATTGGCAAACAGCATGTTGTCCTGCTGCCATGCAGTGGTTCCCAAACCAAAATAGGCCTTATTCTCAACAGTGTTGTAATCTACTTTATCAGATTTTATAAATACCGAATCGGTAAACATCTGCACATTATTTCTGAAAGAGAAGGTTTTGTCTGCAGCTCTGTACTCTCCGTTGCGGCTCTCAATGAGGTTTCCGTCGGTATTTCTCATTGCACCACCCGCATAAAAGGTGGCAATACTGTCTTTTGTATTGTAATCGAGATAGTTGGTTCTGAGCACATTGCCCTCCTTGTCGAACAACTCTACCAGAGAGCCTCTGAATTGCGCCAGATCCTGTTCTATGATATAATCGATTTTGTCGCTTGTGAGGAAAGTATTCTCCTGAATGATCTGCACATTGCCCAATGCCTTTATTACATTGGTATTCACATTCCACAATGCAGTATCACATATCAGATAGGTATTGTTATGTAAAAATCTTGCAGCGGGGCCCACAATCTTCCTGTACGACACTCCATCTATCTCCTGCAGCTGGGCAGATCCGGCCTCTATAAGACGTATAAGAGAGTCTTTTGCCTCTCTCTTTTCTTGAGCAGAGAGCTGTGTTGTACCACACAGCAGAGAAGAAACAAGCAACAGGAAAAAAACGGCCAGCAGATTTACTCTCCCCCTCATACAAGAATCTTTATTTTACCCAACCTTCACGTTCAAACTCACATTTTTTGAACATGTCATCTATAATGATCAGATTGCCCTTCTGCTTCTCCTTAATGAAAGCATCAATTGCCTCTGTCTGTTTCCTATGGTCTGCTATGTTCTGGATAATATTGAAGTCCTGAGTGATATTTGCCACGTGAGATGGAACTATTGCCTCCAGCTTTATTATTTTGTAGATAGTCTGTCCGCGACCCTCATTATCCAATGATTCGAAAGGCACGGAGATATCACCCTCTTTCATATCTTTGAGAACTGCATAATCTGCAGGTTTCAGCTGATCCTTTTCAAAATAGATTGAACCGGTATTCTCATCGGCCATCAAACCTCCACTTACAGCCGATTTGGGATCCTGAGAATAGAATCTTGCGGCCATTTCAAATGAGAGGCTGTCTGATGTGATCTTGCTCTTCAGGCTGTCCAATGTCTTGAATGCCTTGCTGCGGTCTTCCGATGTATACTCCGGTTTTATGAGAATATGCCTTGCATTGAACATATCGCCATCCTTTTCAATCATCTGTATAATGTGGAATCCGTCGGGAGTCTCGACAATCTGAGAAATCTGACCCGGTTTCAATGCAACTGCAGCATCTGAAAAAGCAGGCCAATACATCGATTTGGGAGCCATTCTCAACTCACCTCCTCGTCCGGCACTTCCCGGATCCTGAGAGTATATTGTTGCTAAAGTGCTGAATTTTTCTCCATTCAATATTCTGTTTCTGAACTCGAGAAGTTTCTCTTTTGCAGCCATAGCGGCACGCTCCTTAACCGGATACAGCACAATCTGGCTCAATTTGTATTGTGTGGAGATAATCGGCAGACTGTCTTTGTCAACCTTCTTATAAAATTTCTCAACATCCGACGGAGTCATGCTTCCTGCAGACTGCATCACCTTCTGCTGCATCTGCTGGGTAAGGCTCTGGTCGCTCAAAATATCTCTCCAGTCGCTGCGCAATTTGTGGATAGGTTTGTTGAAATAGGCCTCAACTGCCTTCTCGCCACCCAATGATGCCATAGCATTGTCTATCCTGCTGGAGAGTTCAGACTCTACCTGATCAAGATTTACATTAAGACTGTCGAGTCTTGCCTGGGCAAGAAATAACTTTTGGGTAAGCATATTTTCCAGGATCTCGCATCTTATATTGCTGCGGTCCGACACCATACCCTGTGCCATCATCATCTGCACCTCCGCCTCCAGCTGCGATATTGTGATGACCTCATTACCCACAAGGGCAATTGTCTTGTCTATCAATCCTCCCTGATAGGTCTGACCATAAAGGAGGTGTGTGAATATCATAAACAACCCTAAAGCAATACTCTTAATTATCTTCATCTTCTGCAAATTTTATTTTCTTGCTACTTATAGCATCATTATAAATCTCTTTATGCAAAGCAGTTACCAGCTCCTGCTTTCTTTTGCTCAATATTATATTACCTATCTTCTCCCGGTTGTACTCGTATGGCGAAACATCTCCAGGAAGAACATACTCAACAACCTGCAGGAAATTTGAATAGGCCGAATCCTTCTGTTCAACAATGCCCCGTCTCTCTATCCTCTCCACAAGTTCAGATATCTCCATACCCATATCTCGTGCCACTATTGACATATCTATCCAATTATTTCCATAATTGTCATATTTATATGCCGTATTATATGCCAATTCGTCCAATCTGTCTACACTTGCTGCATCATTTTTGCCCGACAGAGTTCTGACCATCTGCAAATTTGGCGAGCTGTTGTGCATCTTCACAACTCTGCCCCTCACAACTCCATTCACCGCCATAAAGGCACCTTTGTGGGCAGAATAATACTCCCGTCTCTGCTGATCTGTTACAAGGGTATCAAGCCTCTCTTCAACATATCTGTTCTCATACCTGAACAACAGCAACTGTGTCCTGTAATCATCCAGCAGGGCCGAAACATCCTTATCCGCCTTGGGCAACTGCTCTTCTGCTTTTCTCAGCATAAGCTGCTTCAATACCCACGAATTCACATACTGCTCCACAAACGAAGAGCTGTCGGCAGAGGAGATGCCGCGCGGCACTACTTTATTGATATCATTTTTATATAATACCGCATTACCTATCTGTACTACCTTCTCCCCTTTTGAAACAGATTCAAAAAAAGAACAGGAATACAACAGAAGCAATGCGGATATTAATAAAATTGTTTTGGACATCAGCTGAAGTAGTGGCAGTTTATCTGCTATAGTTAGGAGCTTCTCTTGTGATGGTTACATCGTGAGGGTGGTTCTCCAGCAATCCCGCATTGGTAATTCTCACAAACTGTGCATTTCTCAAATGCTCTATATCGGCCGCACCGCAATAACCCATACCGGCTCTCAAACCGCCGATAAGCTGGTAGATAACCTCCGACAATGTACCTTTGTAAGGAACCTGTGCAACAATTCCTTCCGGAACGAGTTTCTTGATATCCTCCTCCATATCCTGGAAGTATCTGTCTTTTGAACCCTGCTGCATAGCCTCCAAAGAGCCCATACCTCTATATGATTTGAATTTTCTTCCGTTAAGAATGATGGTCTCTCCCGGCGACTCCTCCACTCCGGCAAACAGCGAACCAGCCATAATTGTGCTTGCACCTGCTGCAAGAGCCTTTACAATATCACCAGAATAGCGGATACCGCCGTCGGCAATAATTGGAATACCTGTTCCTTTCAACGCATCGGCAGCCAGCATTATTGCTGTAAGCTGAGGCACACCTACACCTGCAACAACGCGGGTTGTACAGATTGAGCCAGGGCCTATACCAACTTTAACGCCATCGACACCACACTCGGCAAGAGCCTTGGCAGCCTCGCCTGTTGCAATATTACCTGCAATAACCTGAAGGTGAGGGAAAGCAGCTTTAAGCTCTTTGATCACCTTCAATACATATACAGAGTGACCGTGAGCTGTATCAACCACAACAGCATCTGTATCTACAGAGACAAGTTTTTCAACCTTTGCAATAGTATCTGCGCCTACTCCAACTGCCGCTGCAGCCAAAAGACGGCCCTTTGAATCCTTGCTTGCAATAGGATTGTCCTTAATCTTTGTAATATCTTTATATGTGATAAGTCCTACAAGAGTGCCATCTTTGTCCACTACAGGGAGTTTCTCAATTCTGTATTTCTGGAGCAAATCTGTTGCATGTGCCAAATCGGTACCGCTTGTTGTGGTAATGAGGTTCTCCTTAGTCATAACCTCACTGATAGGGGTTTTGGCATTATCTACAAAACGCAAATCCCTGTTTGTAACAATTCCTATAAGTTTTTTATTGTCGTCTACTACAGGAATTCCGCCAATATGATTCTGGCTCATCAATTTGAGGGCATCAGCAACCACAGCATCACTCTTAATCACAACAGGATCGTAGATCATACCGTTTTCTGCTCTCTTCACACGTCTGACATGCTCCATCTGACGTTCGATAGGCATATTCTTGTGTATAATACCTATACCACCGGCGCGAGCTATAGCAATAGCCAACTCGGCCTCTGTTACTGTATCCATAGCCGCAGAGACAATCGGCGACTGCAAAACGATATCTCTCGAGAAATGACTACTCACATTTACCTCTCTTGGAAGTACTTCTGAACGGGCAGGAATCAACAATACGTCATCGAATGTCAAACCTTCCGGAATAATTCTGTTAGCTAATAGTTGCATATCTGTGTATTTATCTTTTAAAAGGCGAAGGTACTAAAAAATCGTCAAAACGATAGAAAATAGGTGCATATTTTCAAAAAAATAACACTATTTATTGCCATTGTAGAGCCTTCCCTGAAAGGTTTCCCTCTGCAGGAGCCTCTGTTCAAGTAATCTGAGCAGCTCCGTATTCCTTATCAGGCCCCAAGGCGTATGATTGACAAAACGGGGCGGCACCTCCCCTGCGAAGCGCTCTATGTAGAGATCAGGGCGCAGATGTTCCAGAAAATCTACAAAGAAATCCACATACCCATCCAAAGTAAAGGTTAGAAAATCCTCCGGATTCTGCTCATACTCTCTCTCCATGGCTGTCCCCTTTATAATCTGCAGCTGATGGAATTTCAAAGTGTTTACAGGCAATGAATTTATTATGGAAGCCATCCCCATAAGATCCTCCCGAGTCTCACCTGGCAGGCCCATTATAAAGTGCGCCCCCTGAAAAATGCCCCTTGCAGCAGTAGCCTCCACTGCCCTTACCGCTGTCTGGAAATCATGTCCGCGATTTATCCTTTTGAGGGTTCTGTCGTAACAGCTCTCTATTCCATACTCAATCACAACTACCTTATCCTGAGAGAGTTTCTGAAAATAATCAAGTTTCTCTTCATCAATGCAATCCGGACGGGTTCCTACAACAATTCCCCTCACCTGCGGATGCTCCAACGCCTGCGAATAGAGCCCCTTCAGATCTTCGAGCGGCGCATATGTATTTGAAAACGATTGGAAATATGCCAGATAATCATGGGTATTGCGATATCTGCCCTTATGAAACTCTATTCCCTCTTCAATTTGTTGGAGAATGGATTTGTCGGGAGTGCTGTAATTGGGATGGAATGCTGCATTATTGCAGTAGGTACAACCTCCAACCCCAACTCTTCCGTCGCGGTTAGGGCACGTAAAACCGGCATCGATTACTATTTTCTGTAACCGGCAGCCATATTTTTTCTTGAAATATCCGGTAAAAGAATTGTACCGTCTCTCCATAATCAATTACCCAAAAAGCTCTCTTTCGGACGCTCTACCATAACTTTGAACACAGCCTTTTTAATGCTGCCTTCACCCATTAGCGGAGCGTGCGCATCAGCCGGAAATATTACAGCCAGATTGTTCGGACCGATACTTACAAAACTGTCGGGAACATCATCATTAAGGAAGGCAATATCCTCCTCCTCTTTATATTTCACATTCACGCTCTGGTCATCGCAAAGGCATCTGTCTTTTATGCCTATTGTTTCAACTCCCTCTATAACTACATGAATATCAATATATGAGTCATGCACCTCCAGCGGGCAATCCTCAATACCTTTGAGTTCTCCATTAAAAATTGTACAGTAGACATTCTTGCCGTCGATTTCATGTTTGCCCTCTTGAAGCTCCTGCAACTTGTTATTGCGTAGGAAATCATACACTTTGTCGAAACCCGGAACAAGTGTCTTGTATTTTTCAAAACTTTTGACAGAATCTAATATCATGCTCTTTTTTATTTGCAAAGATAGTAAAAATCCATTCAAGAATATTGATATTGTGCCGACAGATAACTATCTTTGTCTGTCAAACACTATTCTAACTTTTTTTGAAATGAAAAAAATTCTACTGCTTACTGCTGTTTCGGCAATGTTTTTTGGAAGTTGCTGCAATCAGTCAGACTCTACAATTGAAAAATTCAAAGATATCCAGAAAGGAGTAAAATCGGCATTGGCACCCGACGGCCGTTCAAAAACATTTGAAACAAGCCTCGAAAAAGAGGGAAACAAATATGTATTGCGCGGAGTTACAACCGAGCAAAAGGCAAAAGATTCATTGGTACAGGCCCTGCAGGCGGCAAATATCCAGTTCGAAGACAGTCTGTTCATGCTCCCTTGCGCCAAATTGGGCGACAAGCTCTACGGAGTTGCAACCCAATCGGTAATCAACTTCCGCACAGGCGGAAAATACAGTGCAGAGTCGGCAACCCAGGCAATGATGGGAACCCCTTTGAGAATCCTTGAGAAAAAGGGCGGCTGGACACGCGCAATCACTCCGGAGGGCTATATCTCTTGGGTAACTTCGGGCAGCATCGAGTATATGAACGAAGAGGAGTTCAACAAATATATGGCAGCTCCCAAAGTTATTGTAACCGACAAATATGTAACTATGACTGAGGGTCCTTCTGCATCATCACTTATGGTAACTGATGCTGTCTGGGGTAATATTCTCCTCGATTTGGGCAGTGTTGGCGCATGGCAGAAGGTTGCCATTGCAGATGGCCGCACAGGTTACCTTCCAAAATCTTCTGTGCAGGATTTCAATAAATGGCTCGACAGCCGCAACCCTACCGCCGACAATATCATTGCCACAGCAAAACAGTTTATCGGTGTTCCTTATATGTGGGGCGGTACCTCTATCAAGGCTGTAGACTGTAGCGGTTTCTGCAAATCAACATATTTCCTAAACGGTATCATTCTTGCAAGGGATGCTTCCCAGCAATGTTATACAGGAGATAATGTTGATATTACAAAATATGTGAACGACAGCACCTACACAGTTGAGGCATTGTCGAACCTTAAAAAAGGAGACTTGATTTTCTTTGGAACAAAAGCTACTCCTGAAAAGAAAGAGAGAGTTACTCACGTTGGTATCTATATTGAGAACGGTATCTTTATCCACTCAGCTACAAAAGTGAGAATCAACTCCCTTATCCCTACAGATGCCAACTACTACGACGGTTCAAAACGTCTTATCAGGGCACAACGCATCCTCGGCAACCAGGATGCAGGCAAAGGCATCGTTTCTGTAGTGAACGACTATACAATAAAGAAATAATCAGCTGAAAAATTTATAGCGACATGATAACAAACAGACGTAATTTTTTGAAATCGGCAGGTATGCTTACAGCTGCGGCTGCACTCTTCAACCCTGCAACAATTTTTGCCCAGAAAGGTGTTAAGAAATCCGGAGGAAGCAAAAAAATGGAGCTTTCATTTGTACCATACGATGCCCAGATGAAACACGCATTTGCCATTGCAACATCGGTCAGAACCACAACCCCTATCGTACTTACGCAAATTACTTATGATGGAGTAACAGGCTACGGTGAGGCTGCTATGCCACCTTATTTGGGTGAGACTCAAGCATCTGTTATCGAGTTCCTTAAAAAAGTGGATTTGAGCAAATTCAGCTCTCCTTTCCTCATTGAGGACATCATGAATTATGTAGACAGCATTGCTATCAACAATACCGCAGCAAAAGCTGCTGTAGATATTGCGCTCCATGACCTTGTTGGTAAACTTATCGGCCAGCCTTGGTGGAAAATTTGGGGATTCGACCCTACAACCTGTCCTAACACATCATTTACTGTAGGTCTGGACACTGAAGAGGTTGTGAGAATGAAAACAAAAGAGGCTTCTCCTTACAAAGTGATTAAAGTGAAACTTGGTAGAGATGAGGCTACAGACAAAATGATGATCAATACTATCCGCTCGGTTACCGACACCGTTATCTGTGTTGATGCAAACCAGGGTTGGAAAGACAAACATTATGCTCTTGATATGATTCACTGGTTGAATGAGCGTAATGTGAATATGATTGAGCAGCCTATGTCCAAACTCCTTCTGGATGAGACTGCATGGCTTACAGAGAACAGTCCGCTTCCGATTATCGCAGACGAGGCTTGTCAGAGACTTACCGATATTCAAAAACTCAAGGGTGCTTATACCGGTATCAATATCAAACTGATGAAATGTACAGGTTTGAGAGAGGCTCGCGAAATGGTCTCTTTGGCACAGGCTCTTAACATGAAACTCATGATCGGTTGTATGACAGAGACCTCTTGCGCAATCTCCGCTGCTGCACAGCTTGCACCTAAGATGGAGTGGGCAGACCTCGACGGCAACTTGCTTATCAAGAACGACTGCTACAAAGGAATGCAGATTGTAGATGGTAAAATTACCTTGAACGATCTTCCTGGTATCGGTATCGAAAAACTATAATTAACTATTTATTGCTAAACAATTTTAAAACCATATAACTATGGCAAATTTAAGAGTTATTAAAAAAGATGTTATCTATCTGATTAACGAGGTTATTTCTGATTGCTGGGTATTCATGTATCTTAACAATGAGGCAAAACAGGACGATGCAAAACAGATCATCAATGATGCAATAGCACTTGGCGACAACTTGTTTGACCAGATAAACCACTATCCTAAAGAGGAGACTAAAAAACACTTCAAACAAGTGAATGAGAAATTGCTTGTAGAGGTTGATGCTCTATTCAAAAGAATCAGCGAGCTTGCAAAATAATTCTCCTTTGCAGAGAAAACTCATGATCGAGAGCGGCCCAGGCGGTCGCTCTTTTTCTTTTATATCTCCAACCTCCCATCCACACTCAAGGTGTGCAAGATTGCCTACGCCCCCGAAGGATATTTTGCACACATTGACTGCATGGCCAGAAAAGGGGGATTTTTCTGGCCGCTATCGGCAATCGGTCAGCGAGTATGGTTTGTCATCGGTTACAAGAGAGCGCTTTTTGTTGGGCTTGCTACTCATTATGAATTCAAGGGTGCCGCCGGCCATGAGGTCTGCGTGAGTGATGTAGGTTTTATAGCAAGGCTGCCGTTCAGAAGCACCTGCTTGACATAACGATTCGTATCACTTACGCTTTCTGCTTTTATCTCAAAGGTTCTGCCGTTTTCCAGCTGCAGTTTGAGGTATGGCATATATGGCGCACCTAATATATATTGGTCTGTACCCGGACATACTGGATAGAAGCCCATTGCTGTAAAGATATACCAGGCCGACATCTGCCCGCAATCATCGTTTCCACTCAGGCCACGGATATCGTTCCTGTACATTCTGTTCATAATTTCACGCACCCAATACTGGGTTTTCCAAGGCTGGGAAGTCCAGGCATAGAGGTAAGGGATATGGTGGCTCGGCTCATTGCCATGAACATAGCCTCCAATCAGGCAATCGGCTGTGATATCCTCATTCTTCTCATAATATTTTTCGGGAAGGTGCTGGTTGAACAACTCATCAAGTTTGCGCAAGAACTCTTTTTCGCCACCCATCAAATCCATTACTCCAAATACATCATGAGGCACATGGAATGAGAAGTTCCACGAATTGCCCTCAATAAAGCCTTCTCCATGTGTCTGCAGCACATCAAACTCCTCCTTAAATGAGCCGTTGCGGTATTTAGGTCGGGCAAAGCCTATCTCCTTATCATATATATTCCGATAGTTGAGCGCTCGTTCTTTGTACCGCTCCGCAATCTCCGAATTGCCTGCATCAAGGGCTGTCTTGTAGATGGTCCAATCGTCGTAGCAATACTCCAATGTTGTTGATGCGGCAGTTGTGGAGACATCAAACGGAACATATCCAAGGGCAACATAATCACCCAATCCGTCGAGATAATCCACATTTGAAGTGGCAACCATAGCTTTCAGTGCCTCTTTTTTGTTGATATCTGCCCCTTTTGCAATGGCGTCGGCAAGAACCGATGTTGCGTGGTAACCACTCATACACCAATTATCGTTGGCCATGTGACTCCAGATGGGCAACAGACCATGCACACTCTGCTGCTGGTGGCGAATCATAGACATTGCCATATTGCGTGCCTGCTGAGGCTTCATCAGCATCAAAAACGGATGTTCGGCTCGGTATGTGTCCCATAAAGAAAATACAGTGTAGTTCTCAAAGTTGTCGGCCTGATGAATATTTTGATCAAGCCCCCTATATTTTCCATCTACATCCATGTAAACCGACGGATTTATCATTGTATGGTAATAAGAGGTATAGAACATCGCTTTCTGCTCTTCTGACCCCTCAATCTCTATTGATGAGAGTTCCCTATTCCAACTTTCAGCCACTTCGCCGGCAATCATTTCAAAACTCTTTCCTAAGGCCTCTGCCATCAGGTTTTTAATAGCGCCATCTGTGCCGGTAGCCGATAGAGCCACCTTGATTTCCAGCTGGGGATTTGCCTGTGTGTCAAACTCAAAATAAGAGACAACCTTTCTGCCCGCCATTTCAGGAAAGTTTGTGTTTACAGGAAACTTGCGCCAGAAACCTTTGTAGAGAATCTCCTCCCTATCCTTGTAGCCATAATTGACCACAGGCTGCGAAAAAGAGATTGCAAAATATGTGTAGTTTGTCCTGGCCCAACCATTTGTAATACGGTAACCTGTAATAAGTGTTGGACTCTCCACCCGGATTGATGCCCAAAGAACTTTGCCGTCATAATTATAGATACCATGATTAAGATCGAGAATAATACGACCCTGAACATCATTTGGAAAGGTATATTTGTGCACACCCACACGCTGTGTTGCAGTAAGTTGTGCCTTTATACCATAATCATTGAGCACCACCTCATAATAACCCGGCTCCGATTTTTCACTCTCATGCGAGAAACGCGAACGGTAACCGCTATCCGGATTATCCTCCGTTCCGGGATTGAGTTTAAGTTCTCCCATAGTTGGCATAATGAGAATATCACCCAAATCGGAATGGCCTGTACCGCTGAAATGGGTGTGGCTGAAACCAACAATTGTGGAATCCTTATAACGGTATCCGGCGCAATACTCATATACTTTTTTCTGATATGCACCGTTTACATTGTGCGGAATTGTATCGGTATCGGGACTCAGCTGCACAATACCAAACGGGGCACAAGCTCCTGGAAAGGTGTGGCCCATACCGTCGGTACCAATCATAGGATTGACATAATCAACAGGGCGTTTGGAGGGTTGTGCCATGAGTGACGCTGCTGCAGACAATACTGCAACAACGCATAACAATATTCTATTATTCATAATTGCAAATATAACCAAAACCACAGATTCTTTCCTATTTCCAGCAAACTTTTACAGCAGCCACACATAGTGAACCGACAGGTATTCAAGAAATTTTCCGCAACAGATACACCCATTTGCGGAGTTGCCTTGAGTACTCTTTCTCCTTTCCACCGCAAGCGGCATCAACCATTTTGTGAAATTCTGCCCCATGGTTGCGGTGAACCAGATGACAGAGTTCGTGAATTATTACAAAGTCTCTGAGTTCTTCGGGCAGATTCACCAGGTGCATATTTAAATTTATGTTCCGCAATGATGAGCAGCTGCCCCAATTTGAGCGGTTGTTCTTTATGAATACCCTATTATATTGGAAGGAGTGATGCGGAAACTGCCTCTGGAGTTTTTGAGCGAGCAGTTGCAATTGTGCCGGCAACTCCTTTTTTGCCCGTTTTCTTATGGCTGCAAGTTCTGCTTTAGAATATATTCCGACAGAATTTGCTGCAGGTGTGCCCTGTGTGCTGGATGCCCCTGGTGTACCGGAAGTGCCCGGAGTGCCGGAAGTACCCGATGCGCCGGAAGAGGCTCCTGATGGCGCGCCTGTACCTGAAGCGTCAGTTGGTGCGGCTGTGCCGGTATCGGGAGTGGTGTCGGTATTGCCTTGCGGAGTATGGGAGAGGGTGTTTTTCTGTCGGGCCAGAATGGAGAGTATTTTTTTGCGGTTGCTCTCTACAAACTCTTTGGCAGCGGCATAGGTTACCCAAAAAGGCAGCGATACACTGATGCCGCTTAGAGCGCTCACTTTTACACGGATATTTTTGCAACGGAGCCGTTTTGTGTATGTAATCCCACCCAATATAGGGTCGTTTATAACCTTTTTCATCTGCAATTGGTTTATATACCGGCTGTATAGCGCAACTTAACCTCTACAGCATTACAAAAATAAGCATATCTTGCTCTTTTTTAATCTTTTTGAAATATTTCTTGTGAGTTTGGATTTTTTAACTACCTTTGCAGTCCCAAATTTTGGGATAAAACAATTATAAACATTTAATAATCTTAGCAAAATGGCAGAGTATTTATCACCTGACAAAAAGCAAGAGATTTTCGGCCAATACGGAAAGTCTAATACAGACACCGGCTCAGTAGAGAGTCAAGTTGCTTTATTTTCCTACCGTATCGCTCACCTTACAGCTCACTTGAAAAACAACAAGAAAGATTACAACACCCAGAGATCGTTGTTGAGACTTGTTGGTAAAAGACGTCGTCTTTTGGATTACTTGAAAGCTCGTGATATTGAGAGATACAGAAATCTATTGAAGGCTCTTAACCTTCGTAAATAATACGATTACAGGAAAACAGAAGAGGCAACCACAAGGTTGTCTCTTTTTTGTTACTTTTTTTGCAGTTTTCACATAAGTTTCTGTAATTTTGTAACTTTATAGTGAATAAATATGCTTTGTCTGTCAACAAAGGCAGCTCGCGACAGGCACAAGCGATGTTAGAGTTAATCAAAACTCCCATAGGGGGAGGCGGGCTGCAGATAAAAAATAATGAATATAGTAAAGAAATCCATCCAACTACACGATGGAAGAACAATTGAAATTGAAACCGGCAAATTGGCCAAACAGGCAGACGGATCGGTTGTTTTAAAAATGGGTAACACAATGTTGCTTGCAACTGTTACCTGTGCAAAAGATGCAAAAGAGGATGTAGACTTCATGCCTCTGCAGGTAGATTACAAAGAGAAATTTGCCTCTGCAGGCCGTTTCCCAGGCGGATTCATGAAGAGAGAGGGAAGAGCTACTGATGCCGAAATTCTTGTTGCCCGTTTGATCGACAGAGCTTTGAGACCTCTATTTCCGGATGATTTTCATGCAGAAGTTTTTGTTACCGTAAATCTTATCTCTGCCGATAAAGACATTATGCCTGATGCCTTGGCAGGTCTGGCAGCATCAGCAGCATTGGCAGTAAGTGATATTCCTTTTGGCGGCCCTATCTCAGAGGTCAGAGTTGCAAGAATAGATGGCCAGTTGTGCATCAACCCAACATTCTCGGAGCTGGAGAAAGCAGACCTCGACATTATGGTTGCTGCAACTATCGACAATATCATGATGGTTGAGGGTGAGATGAAGGAGGTAAGCGAAGCTGTTATGCTTGAGGCTATCAAATTTGCCCATGAGGCAATTAAAGCACAATGTCAGGCACAGTTGGAGCTTATGGCAGAGGTTGGCAAAACCGAAAAGAGAACTTATTGCCATGAGAAAAACGACGAGGAGCTTAAAGAGGCTTGCCATAACTATTGCTACGACAAATGCTATGCAATTGCAAAGAGCGGTACTGCAAAACATGAGAGAAGTGATGCCTTTGCCGCTTTGGAAGAGGAGTTCCTTGCCACACTTCCAGAGGAGGAGAGAGAGGAGAAAGCAGCCCTTGTTGCAAGATATTTCCATAGCGTAGAGAAAGAGGCTATGCGCAATATGATTCTCAATGAGGGTATCAGATTGGATGGCAGAACAACTACCCAGATCCGTCCTATCTGGTGTGAGGTAGACTACTTGCCATGCGCACATGGTTCTGCAATCTTCACTCGTGGTGAAACACAATCACTTACAACTGTAACTTTAGGTACAAAATTAGATATGAAGGAGACCGACGAGGTGCTTGTTCAGAAAACTGAGCCTTTCGTTCTTCACTATAACTTCCCTCCTTTCTCTACTGGTGAGGCAAAAGCTCAAAGAGGTGTAGGCCGCCGCGAGATCGGTCACGGAAACCTTGCTTGGAGAGCCCTTAAACCTATGGTTCCTGTTGGAGAGGAGAATCCTTATGCAGTTCGCGTAGTTTCTGATATCCTTGAGTCTAACGGTTCATCATCAATGGCTACAGTTTGCGCCGGCACATTGGCTCTTATGGATTCCGGTATCAAATTGAAAAAACCTGTTTCAGGTATCGCAATGGGTCTTATCTCTGATTCAAAAACAGGTCGCTACGCCGTTCTTTCAGATATTCTTGGTGATGAGGACCACTTGGGAGATATGGACTTTAAAGTAACAGGTACCAAAGATGGTATCACTGCTACCCAAATGGATATCAAAGTAGACGGACTTTCATACGAAGTTCTTGAGCAGGCGTTGGAGCAGGCTCGTCAAGGCAGAATGCACATCATGGGCGAAATGATGAAATGTATCAGCGAACCTCGCGAGGATCTTAAACCACACGCTCCAAGAATCGTTCAAATTACTGTTCCTGGTGAGTTTATCGGCGCAATCATTGGTAAAGGCGGTGAGGTTATCCAGAACATCCAGAAAACTACCGGCACTACCATCACAATCACCGAGCAGCAGAATGAGAAGAATGAGACTGTTGGTGTTGTTGATATCTTCGGTGAGAACAAAGAGGGTATGGATGCTGCCCTTAACTGGATCAAAGGTATTGTTACAGTTCCGGAGGTTGGTCAGGTTTACAACGGAAAGGTTGTATCAATTCTTGAGTTCGGTGCATTTGTTCAGATTCTTCCTGGTAAAGAGGGCTTGTTGCATATCTCTGAGATAGACTGGAAGAAGGTTGAAAAGGTTGAAGATGTACTTAATGTAGGCGACCAGGTTGATGTAAAACTTTTGGAAATCGACGGCAAAACCGGTAAAATGAGACTTTCTCGCAAAGCTCTTATCGAGAAACCTGAGGGTTATGTTGAGCCTGTACGCAAACCTCGTCCAGAGAATGGAGGACATAAAAAACCGTTCAACGGCCAAAAACCAAGAGGCGACAGAGGTGAGAGAGAGCAACGCAAACCTCAAAACGACCAGCCAAAAGCTGAGTAAATTCCAACAGAACAATATGCCTTGAACAGGCATTTGCATAGAGAAAGAGGCGGTTTCAGAGAATGATGCCGCCTCTGTTTTTAACCGGCAACCAACATTTACAAACACCGATGATTTCAAAAATACATGCACTGTTTTTCAGTCCTACCTTAACAACAAGAAGAGTTGTTGAGGCCATTGCCAATGGAGTTGCACAAGAGCTTGGCACCAAACCCTGCCCTATTGACATTACAACTCCTGCCGACAGAATGGAGAATATCTCTTTTAACTCCAATGATCTGGTTATTTTTGGCGTGCCGGTATACATTGGCAGGGTTCCCAACCTTTTAAAAGAGTATTTTACAACCATTAAAGGCAATGGAGCCATTGGTGTTCCGGTTGTAGTCTACGGAAACAGAGCCTATGACGATGCTCTGCTTGAGCTGAAAGATATAATGGAGAGCAACTCCTTCAGATGTATTGCCGGAGCTGCCTTTATTGGGGAACACTCTTTTTCAACCACACTGGGAGGAGGAAGACCAAATGCCAAAGACTTGGATATTGCCAACTCATTCGGCAAGGAGATTGCTTTGAATTTGTCTAAGTATAATGGGAAGGAACTGTCGGGATATAGCAGTAAAAAATTGGAAGTTCCCGGAAATTACCCCTACAAATTCTTTGATGCGAGAAACAGCCGGAATAAAGGGATTGACATAAGAAAGGTGCAACCGCTCACCGATCCTGAAAAGTGTAACAAATGCGGCCTTTGCGCCACTCTCTGCCCTATGGGTTCAATAAATCCGCAAGATATGTCGGAAATTATTGGCAAATGTATCAAGTGCTGTGCCTGTGTAAAAAGGTGCCCCTCAGGTGCCAAGTATTTCACAGACCCAACATATCTCGAGCATAAGGAGATTCTGGAGAAGAACTTCACCTTACCCGAAAAGAGTCCTGAAATTTTCTGGTAAAGAGCCTGTATCTCTTCTGGTAAAGCCATTACTGTTTGACCGGAGAAGAGGCTCTTATGAACTGGGACGACGACTAACGCTCAACACTTTCTCTACCTCCAGCCTATCAAGGCACCCCAGCAGTACTCCTTCGCCAACAAATTCCGTTTCTCCTGTGAGTATTATCTTCATCTCTACTTGATCTTATTAATGATCGACTTTATTGATGCAAATATCTCTTCCGCCTCTTTTTTATTCAATCCGGCTTTTACCGCTACAGCAAACAAGTCCTCCTTTGTTGGCTCAATGCTATCATTAATAGAGGTAGTATGGAATCCATTCATTCCATCACTCGGCAAAAGGTCATATGCAGGAGAGAAGTGCCAATCTCCATTTCGATAAATAAATGCAAAGTTCTTGGCGTGGTCGTGTTTATTCTCAATCAGATAGTTAAAGACCATCAATCTATATACTTTCCAAAGTTCTACGATATTATGGGTGAGCACGGCACATACCTGGAAGATATGTGAATAGTCAATACTAGGCATACGATAGTCGGCACCTATAAGACCGGCGATGCTCACCACATGCAGCTTGCCGCTTGATGTACGGTCAAAGCGCTCTACACCAAAATATTTATCCTCAAAGAGTCGTGTTTCAGGCATCTCAATACCGCACTCTTTGGCAAGTAATGAATAGTTGTACTCATCTCGCCCAATGCGCTTAGGATCTCGTTTTGCTCGGAACTTAACCAACCACTCCTTATCCTCGTAGCGAGTGAAAATCTTTGGACGAGCACCACCAGGCGAGCCACCTCGATGCAGAAACTCCTCAATACCCTCACCAGTATAATCATCACTATCGAGTATCTGTTCTGCTTCTAATGCCAACTTCTCGAAATCTGCATACTCCTGTCTGGTGACAACACTCTTATCCGGTCTAAATTCCAAAGCACCTCGTCCCGTAGAACCTACCAATGCAAGGCGGTCAAGGATGGTTAGGCTACGAGGGTTTATGCCCTGTTGCTGTAAATATCTATCGAGGATAAGCAAGCCCCAACCTTCTGGTAGACAATCGTCAAATACTCCAAATCCTCCATCGAAGGGTCGTGGCTTAGCGATGAACACACCACTGCGCAGAGGTAACTCAAATGGAGAAATAGAGAATCCGGAAGCAAGCCACTCTGCTGAATATTCAAATGCGCAAAGCCCCTCCTTGGTTAGTGCCAGACGACCAACAACGATGTTTGTATATATAACCTCAATCTGCCTAATGCTATTCATTTTTCTTTCCTCGCTTACGATTTACACTTTGTTCGTTCAGCACATCATCAAGCGACTGATACTGCTTTTGAGCAAAAAGCGTATTAAACTCATCAAGGCTGTTCAGAGCGAAACCAATTTGAAGAAGTCCACGCAACGATATCTCGCCAGTCTGCTCAAAACGTCGATAGGTCGCAAATTTTACACCTGCTCTTGATGCCAGTCCCTCCTGTGTCAGATTTAGTTCCAAACGACGAGACTTAACTCTTGCTGCAATCTGCATAGCGACATCGCTTGGATTAGCGATATTAAATGATAATATATTATTCATAATCTATCTTTTTACTTACTAACAAATAATATCTTATTTATTGCAAAGATAATGACTCTATTTCAAAAAACACAAAATAGCCACAACTATTTCTTTTTGTTGGGTATTAAAAATGCCGTGAATCGTGCGGAATCTAACAAAAAATCGGCGGCGAAATTTAATTCACCGCCGATGAAGGGTAGTCCTCCTTCCGGATTGCCCTTTTCTATTTTATGCAGCTTCAGCTGCGTGGTTACTACCAGGCATTCAATGGTCTTCCGCTCATAAGCTGACGTGCAGCAGCTTTTACCTCTTCAAGAACTTTCTCGTCGCCTATATTGCTCAATACTTTATCAATAAGATCTACAATAACGGCCATATCCTTCTCTACAAGGCCACGTGAAGTGATAGCAGGGCTACCTACGCGGATACCTGAAGTCTGGAATGGTGAACGGCTGTCGAATGGAACCATATTCTTGTTTACTGTAATATCTGCCAGAACCAATGTCTTCTCAGCCACTTTACCTGTAAGGTCAGGGAATTTGGTTCTAAGGTCGATAAGCATAACATGGTTGTCGGTACCGCCTGATACAACTTTATAACCTTTTGCCATGAAAGCCTCAGCCATAGCTGCAGCATTCTTCTTCACTTGCAACTGGTACTCTTTGAATTCAGGCTGGAGAGCCTCAAAGAATGAAACGGCTTTTGCAGCGATACAATGCTCAAGCGGACCGCCTTGGATTCCAGGGAATACACTTGAATTCAATACTGCCGACATCTTCTTGATTTCACCTTTAGGGGTCTTGATACCGAATGGATTGTCGAAATCTTTACCCATAAGGATAATACCGCCGCGAGGGCCTCTCAATGTTTTGTGGGTTGTAGAGGTTACAATATGAGCATATTTTACAGGGTTCTCCAGCAAACCTGCGGCAATAAGACCTGCAGGATGCGCCATATCTACCCAGAAAATAGCACCAACTTTATCTGCAATTGCTCTCATTCTTGCCCAGTCCCACTCTCTTGAGTAGGCAGAAGCACCACCTATAATCAATTTTGGTTTGTGCTCAAGAGCCTGCTTCTCCATATCATCATAATCAATAAGGCCTGTCTCCTCATTAAGATGATATGCTACAGCATTATACATTATTCCCGACATATTTACAGGAGAACCATGTGTAAGGTGGCCGCCATGTGCAAGGTCGAGACCCATAAATGTATCACCAGGTTTGATACATGCCATCATTACCGCCATATTTGCCTGCGCACCTGAGTGAGGCTGGACATTGGCATATTCTGCATCAAACAATTGGCATATTCTATCTATTGCAAGCTGCTCGATCTGGTCTACAACTTCGCAACCGCCATAATATCTTGCACCGGGATATCCCTCTGCATATTTGTTAGTACATACAGAACCCAACGCCTCCAAAACCTGGTTTGAAACGAAATTTTCGGATGCAATAAGTTCAATACCATGAAGCTGTCTGTTCTCTTCCTTTTTGATTAATTCAGAAATTTGAAGATCTTGTTTCATATTGTTATTATATTTGTAATATTTGTATTGGCTTTAATAGAGTATAAAGGTATAAATTTTTTTTGAA
This sequence comes from Candidatus Egerieisoma sp., assembly GCA_045588775.1. GTDB lineage: Bacteria > Bacteroidota > Bacteroidia > Bacteroidales > UBA932 > Egerieousia. The sequence goes on from JAZNEW010000026.1 coordinate 31,830, forward strand.
ATGCACAGAAAATTAAGGAATGATGAGTTAGAAAGATTGTCGGCCGAAGATTTCAAGAGGGCAGAAAAACTCAAAATAACTGTTGTGCTCGACAATGTTAGGAGCCAGCACAACATAGGCTCGGTTTTCCGCACTGCAGATTCTTTCTTTATAGAGCGGATAATATTATGCGGAATTTGTGCAGTGCCACCAACTCCCGAAATCCACAAATCTGCATTGGGAGCAGAGTTCTCTGTTGATTGGGAATACTATAAAAGCACAGTAGAGGCCATTGCCAATTTAAAGGAGAAGGGCTACAAAATTATAAGTGTGGAGCAGGCCGAAAATTCAATTATGCTCCATAATTTCAATCCCGACCCTTCTGAAAAATATGCCCTTGTATTTGGAAATGAAGTCAAGGGTGTTACCCAGGATGTTGTGGATTTAAGCGATGCCGTTCTGGAGATTCCACAATTCGGCACAAAACATTCTCTCAATATTTCTGTATCAGCAGGGGCTGTATTGTGGGAATGCTGCAAAAAACTCAAATTGACATAACTGCAAAAAAAGAGCAATCCCATTTACTTTGGGAATGCTCTCTTTTTGCTTTTTGCCTATGGTCAATCCATCAAGGATTCATCATATCTGTATTTCTGTAATTCAATATTTCGTAAATAGCCTCTATCGCTGTTGCAGCAGGCCCTGTAGGATCAATCATCTTGGCTTTATTGTAGGCATTGATGGCATCACCCCAAAGCTGCTGGCGCCTGTATATGCCCCCAAGCAGATACCATGCGTAGGCATTTTTAGGCTCCTGTTCCAAAAGAAGGTTCAATTGTGTATAAGCCTCCTCCAGGCGGCCCTCCCTCAATAATGCCTCTATCTCCAATGTCGTGAGAATTTGTGATATAGTTCTATTTTTATTCATATTGAACTGACAGTTAATGCTATCCGGCAACTATTTTACAATTCCTGAGAAGCCCATAAATGCCATTGCAAGGATACCTGCAGTAATCAATGCAATAGGAACTCCTTTAAATGCTTTAGGAACATTTGAAAGCTCCAATTGTTCACGCATACCGGCAAACAATGTCATTGCAAGACCAAAGCCCAACGCACTTGCCACTGCATATACAATTGACTCTGCAAGATTGAACATATCAGGCTCTGCACCACCAAAACCGAACGGTTTTGATACTACCAATATGGCAACACCCAATACTGCACAGTTTGTTGTGATCAAAGGCAAGAAGATACCCAAGGCCTGATAAAGGGATGGGCTTATCTTTTTAAGGATAATTTCAACCATCTGAACAAGAGCTGCAATAACAAGAATAAATGCTATTGTCTGCATAAACTCTATTCCAAGCGGAACCAACAAGTAATACTGTACAAGATATGTAACCAAAGTGGCAACTGCCATCACAAAGCAAACTGCGCCAGACATACCTACTGCAGTAGAAACCTTATTTGAAACGCCCAAAAACGGACATACGCCCAAGAATTGCGCCAACAGAATGTTGTTAACAAATACTGCTGATATTATAATCAATATATATTCCATAATAGTAATCTTTTACAAGGTTATTTTTTTGCTTTGTTAAATAGAACCATCAAGTAACCCAATACAAGGAATGCTCCCGGAGCCAGCACAAATGCCAGCATACCGTCGCCCTCCACCAATTTGTTTCCAAAAATTGAAAGGCCGCCCAACAACTCTCTTACAAATCCTATAACAGTGAGTGAACAGGTAAAACCAAGACCAATTCCTATACCGTCCAGGGCAGAATCAATGATTGAATTCTTGCAAGCATAAGCCTCTGCTCTACCCAATACGATACAGTTAACAACAATCAGCGGAATGAACAATCCCAATGTTGCATACAAAGCAGGAACATAGGCCTGCATAAGGAATTGCAAAACAGTTACCAATGCTGCAATGACAACAATGTAGCTCGGAATCTTAACTTTTGAAGGGATTACCGGAGCAATGGCAGAAATCACCATATTTGAGAGGATAAGCACAAATGTTGTAGCCAATCCCATACCCATACCGTTAATGGCAGAAGTGGTAGTACCCAATGTAGGACACATACCCAATACCAATACAAATGTAGGGTTCTCTTTTATAATACCTTTTGTTATCAGACTTAGCTTACTCATATTAATTTTGAGCCTCCTCACTCGCATTTGTAGCCTCAACTGCCTCAGGCGCTGCCTGCTGCTGGGTCTCCTCTACTGTTACATTGTTTTTATTAGCTTCACAGAATGCATCATAAGCATTTTTTACAGCATCACAGAAAGCACGTGAAGTGATGGTTGAAGCAGTTATTGCATCAACATTTCCACCATCTTTCTTTACAACCATCTTAAAGTTTGGATCCGACGGATTTTTTCCTTCAAACTGGGTAATGAAGTGGCTTTCACTATCGGTAATTTTTGCTCCAAGACCAGGAGTCTCGGCATGTGAAATTACAGAAGTCTTTACAATAGACCCGTCTGGTTTGAAACCAACCATCAATGTTATATTTCCACCAAAACCATTTGATGTAGAGGCCTCAACTGCATAACCTACAATCTCACCACCTTTTTTGGCAGGATAGATTACAGATTTTTTGCCATTTACCTCAACTTCAAATTTCTCGTCCGACGGAGCATTGTCAAATTCAGGAACAACACCACCTATCGCGCCATTGATCTTGGCAAGCTGTGCCATAGCTATAGGCTCTTTAGTTACAGCATATACACCACCCAAAATTGCAGAAGCAATAAGGCATACTGCAAAAAGGGTAACAGACATATTAATAAATGTAGATTCCTTTGCCATTATTTTGCCTCCTTAGCGAATCTTTTAGGTTTAACATACATGTTGATTAGAGGAACTGTCGCATTCATAATCAGAATTGCAAACGAAATACCCTCCGGATATGCACCGAACTCACGGATAAGAATTGTGATGATACCAATTCCAACACCAAAGATTATCATACCCTTCTCACTCATAGGAGAGGTTACATAATCGGTTGCCATAAATATTGAGCCGAGCAACATACCACCGGTAAGCAGGTTAAAGATAGGATCAGTAAACTGCTCAGGATTGCACAACCAGAGAATTCCTGAGAATACAAATACTGTAGCCCAGATAGAGAGGGTGATATGAGGTTTGATAACTCTTCTCGCAAGAAGGTAAACAAATCCCAACAACAGTGCAATTGCAGAGACCTCACCGGCTGAACCTACTCTTGCAAAGAGAAGCTGTGAGTAAGAGAGCGACGGATTGTTTGCAAAAATCTCACTGATTGGAGTGCCGGCAGCAACAGCCTCTTTCACCAATGCCAATGGTGTTGCACCTGAAACGGCATCAATCGATGCGCCAAAGAAAGATGCAGGAGCTGTCCAGTCTGTCATAAGTACAGGGAACGATACCAACAGGAATACACGTCCTACCAATGCGGGATTAAAGAGATTCTGGCCAAGACCGCCAAAAGTCATTTTGGCAACACCTATAGCCACAATGGCACCAATTACCATAAGCCACCATGGTGAATTTGGCGGCAGGTTAAGAGCAAGCAGAACACCTGTAAGTGCTGCAGAATAGTCGCAAATTGTACATTTGCCTTTCAACAGGAATTTCTGGATAAGAAACTCCACCAACATACAAGAGATCACTCCAACCAAAACAAGTTTGATCGCAGAAAATCCAAAGTAATATATCGAAACCAGAACAGCGGGAATCAATGCTATAATCACATCCCTCATCAAGTTCCTGGTACTCTCTTTTCCGTGAATATGCGGAGCAGATGATACAAGCAGTTGTTTCATTCTATAGTCTTTTAAATTATCAATATCATTATTTTTTAGGACGGCTACGCATGATTCCCATAACTTTAGCTTTACCATATCTTACATGATCCAGCAGAGGAATATATGCAGGACAGGTAAACTGGCAACATCCGCACTCTATACAATCATAAATCTTGTGAGCCTCCATATCATCCCAACGGCCGGCTCTTGAATATTTGTTAAGAATGTACGGTTCCAATCCCATAGGACATGCGTCGATACATTTGCCACATCTTATACAATTGCTCTCCTCTCCTCTTTTTGTCTGCTCTGCTGTGAGATATAGAACAGAAGAAGAACCTTTGAGAGTAGGAGCATCGAGATTGGCCATAGCTTTGCCCATCATAGGGCCACCGCTTATAACTTTTGCCGCATTCTCAGGAATACCGCCTGTAAACTCAATGATTTTGCTTATAGGAGTACCCACTCTATGTTTGAAGTTCTTTTGCTGGTTGCTGCAGTTACCTGTAACTGTGAGGATTCCTTCAAACAGAGGTTTGTTCTTCTGCACAGCCTCATAAACAGCCAGAGCTGTTCCCACATTCTGCACAACAGCACCTGTATCAATAGGAAGACCCATTGAAGGCACTCTTCTGCCCACTACTGCATCAATCAATTGTTTTTCACCACCTTGTGGATACTTTTTCTTCAATGTAACTATTTTGATCTGAGGATATGCGCTTGCATAGCTCTTCAATATCTCGATAGCCTTAGGTTTATTCTCCTCAATGCCCACAAAGCCTTGTGTTACATTAAGAGCCTTCATCATAATTGAGGCACCAATAAGAACCTGCTCCGGCATCTCCACCAATACTCTGTAGTCTGATGTCAGGTATGGCTCACACTCTGCCGCATTAATGATAAGGAACTCTGCCTTTTTACCTGGAGGAGGCGACAATTTTACATTTGTAGGGAATGTTGCACCACCCAAACCAACAACACCACACTCCTGTATTTTGGCGATTATGGCTTTTGAGTCGAGTTTTATCTCTCTCTCTATTTTGTCTGAACGGTCGATGGTTTCAACCCACTCATCACCCTCAACTGTAATGACTACAGCCTTACATGGGTTTCCGGCAAGATCCTTGATTGTCTCTATTGCCTTAACCGTACCGCTTACAGAAGAGTGTACGGGAGCAGAGATAAAACCGTTGGCATTAGCAATCTGCTGGCCAACCTTCACTTTGTCTCCAACCGCAACAACAGGCTCTGCAGGAGCTCCCAGATGTTGCGACATAGAGATATATGCTGTTTCCGGAATTGGGAAATTCTCAATTGCTGCATCACAAGAGATCTTGTTGTCAGCCGGATGAACTCCACCTATAGAAAATGTTTTCATATATCTGTAATTTTTTAATGCAAGGTTTATAATATTTATGCTTGTGCTTTTTCTTGTGGAGCAGCCTCGCTTTTTGCAGCCTCTGCAGCCGGAGCAGCCGGTGTTTGAGCAGCAGCCGGAGCGGCTGGAGCAGCTTTAGGAGGTTTTGGAGGAAAATTCACAGCATGAATTGCTCCGGTAGGACACTCTGCCACACATTTTGTACACAACCTACATTTATTGAAATCGATGTATGCCACATTATTCTCCACGGTAATGGCGCCAAACGGACACACTTTAGCACATTTGCTGCAACCTATACAAGCGGCACTACAAGCCTTTCTTGCAACTCCGCCCTTATCTTTATTGATACATGAAACAAATATCCTGCGAGATTTAGGACCTTTATTGCGAAGTTCGATAACACCTTTTGGACAAGCCTTTACACAAGCTCCGCAAGCAGTACATTTCTCCTCGTCAACAACAGGCAGACCTGTTGCAGGATCCATTGAAATTGCTCCGAAATTACAGGCATTTGTACAGTCGCCTTTTTCAAGACATCCATATTTGCAACCGGTATCTCCTGGATAAAGAGCGCTCATAATGGCACAAGAAGATGAACCATCATAGATGTTTGTTTTTGGTCGTTTGTCGCATGAACCAGCACACCTTACAACGGCCACCATAGGTGCTTTTTCAGCTACCTCAAAGCCCAATGCTCCGGCAACTTTCTGCATTACAGGATTGCCGCCTACAGGACAATAGAGATTGTCCAGATTTTCAGCTTTTGTACAAGCCTCTGCAAATGCCCTGCAACCGGCCTGACCGCAACCACCGCAATTAGCACCCGGCATAAGAGCCTCCACGATATCAATACGCGGATCCTCCTCTACCTTGAATTTTTGTGCCACAAAATAAAGCACAACAGCCAGCAAAAGACCCAAAAGGCTCAAGCTGACCACGGTAAAAATAATAGTAGTACTCATTTAATTTGGTGTTTATTATTGTTTTTCAATAGTAAAAGTAAATTCTTTTGCAATTTTGTCCCTCAACATCCATACTCCAAGATAATATACCGCCACTCCCAATATCGCCGACAAACCTGCACCCAACTCACTCACCCCCAATCTTGGCAAAGATAACAATAAAATCATTAAAATAATTAATGGAATTACATAAGAAATCCACACAGCCTTCAATCCCATTGTTTTTTTCATGACAACCCTAACCTCTTCGCCCACATTGTAAGTCTCTCCATAAAGATTGCTTACCCTTATAATTTTGGCCGACATATCACTCATTGTACACATTGATTTTGCATGACATGCGGCACACATTGATTTGTTCAGAATCTCCACATCTATATAGGCCGGTGTTATCTCCTTTACCACGCCAACATGGTCTACTGTTGTATTTCTGCTCATATATCTACTTGATTTTGCTCTCTAAAGGATATTTCAGATTTTCCCACTCCTTCAACCGTCCATAAACGGTTCCAACAAGAATTTTTGATTCAAACCAGAGCGGAATTTTATTTTCATCGTCGCTGACCCAGAGAAAGAGCTCGTCTTCTCCCGTAAAGACCTCCCCTGCAACGAGGCGTACTGCAAACTTGAGGGTCTTGAAAGTTCCAACTCCCTTCATCTTTTTCACCTCCTTGCCTTTGTATATAAAATAGAGATTGTGGATCTCCCTGTCGATAGCAAATGATATGGGCTGCTTCTCATCTATCGGAATTGTTGAGAAATCTATTGTACGGCTGATGTAGTATAGTGTTACCAGGTCATAGGTCTGCGGAGTGCCGGGAAGTATGGAATCTTTGGGCGCATAATCCTTTTTTCGGGTGTAGGCATGAATCTGGAAGGTCTCATTGTCGAATTTATAATCATTTACCATACGGTACTTGCCCTCCATGGAGTTTCTGTAGAATGATACCGGACGTAATGTTTTTCCGTCGAAACAGGATTCAAAATGTTCCCTGACTTTAAAAAAGAGATCATAAAAGCGGTATGTCTTTCCGGTAACTACAGCAGTATACATGCTATCTTTATAACTGAGGGTAGCCACACCTTCACCCACATCGGTATTTACGCCTCCCCATGTATAGCTCAGCACATAAGTGAGTTTTTCGCCATCTTTAAAAGGAAGCTCTTTTGATGTCTGAGCATAAACCCTGCAACCCGCAACCGGAGAGAGTGCAAAAAGAAATGCACACCATACTATACAGAGAATATGTTTCAAACTTTTCATCCGATTCTCTTATTGGAAATCAGTATTGTCTGCGAAATCATTGCTGCCCATTCCTCCCATATTTACAGTATCGTCGGAACGGTTCATCTTTGATTCCATATATTTTGACTCTGTTCCCGACGGAATATTGAGCGCAGGATCCAGCACATCCACAAATCTCACCTCAGAATTCCTGAACTTCATCTGCACATCGCATACCGCTCCATTACGGTGCTTTGCAATGATTATATCGGTAAGGCCCACCTGCGACGGATCATCTGTCATACCATAATAATCCGGACGATGGATGAACATTACAATATCAGCATCCTGCTCAATTGCACCCGACTCCCTCAAGTCGCTCAATTGGGGACGTTTGGCTCCACCTCTGGTCTCTACAGCACGGCTCAGCTGTGAAAGGGCAAGAATAGGTACATTCAACTCTTTGGCAATGGATTTCAACGATCTCGAAATGGCAGAAACCTCCTGCTCCCTCATCGCTTTCAACTCAGGCGGACCGGCCATCAGCTGGAGGTAGTCTATTATTATCATTTTCACTCCGGCCGAAGAGACAAGCCTTCTTGCCTTTGACCTGAATTCATAAATCGAGAGGCCCGGAGTGTCATCGATATACAACGGCGCCTGAGAGAGGGCATTCAAACGGTCGTTCAACTGCTCCCACTCATATTGCTCAAGTTTTTTTCCACCTTTGATTTTTTCTGCCGACAGACCTGTTTCGCTTATCATAAGACGCTTTACCAACTGGGTCGAGGCCATCTCAAGTGAGAAAAATGCCACAGGTATTTTATGGTCTACAGCCATATTGCGGGCCATTGTAAGCACAAATGCAGTTTTACCCACAGACGGACGGGCCGCAAGAATTATAAGGTCTGATGCCTGCCATCCGAGTGTAACCCTGTCGATTCCGGTATATCCGCTAGGAACGCCGCTCAATCCGTCTTCACGCATCTGAACAGACTCCAGATCCGCGATAGCCTCATTTATCACATCCTGCACAGTCTGGGTCTCCCTCTTCATATTTCTGTCGGCAAGAGTGAATATCTTCTGCTGGGTAGTATCGAGCAAATCATCAACACCCAAAGAGTCATCAAAAGCATCCTTCTGAACCTCGTAGGAGATTGATATCAGTTCCCTCTGAATATACTTCTGCACCAATATCTTTGTGTGATAATCCAGATGGGCAGCCGCTCCAATCTTCATGCTCAACTGGGTAAGATAGTATGGCCCTCCTATCAGATCCAGATCATCTGTTTTACGCAACTCCTGGGCTACAGTGTATATATCTATGGCATCATGCCTCATGGCCAATGCCGAGATTGCCTGAAATATCTTACGGTTTGCCTCTTTATAAAAACACTCTGCCACAAGCACATCCATAACATCTGCAATTGCAGTAGGCTCCAAAAGCAACGCTCCGAGAACCGCTTCCTCGATATCCACAGCCTGAGGCGGTTTACGGCCGGCCTCCAGACCCATGAGTTCCAGATTTTTTATCTGATTGGAACCTCCGGTTCCCTTTCTTCCTGCTGTTTTTGCCATAATATTATGATTTATGTTGCGTTTTGTATAAAAAACATCCTCTACCCTATGGATATGCTCCAAAGGCTTAGAGGATGATTTATGCTCTTTTTTTCAATTATTCGTTTTCGAACTCCGGATTTACCAGGATTCTGCCGCAATATTCGCAAACAATAATTTTTTTGCTCGAAGCTATATCCAACTGCCTTTGAGGAGGTATCTTGTTGAAACATCCACCGCAAGCATCTCTCTTAACTGTTACAACAGCCATTTTGTTTCTTGCATTTGCCCTTACTTTCTTGTAAGCATTGAGCAATCTTGCATCTATTTGAGACTGAATCTCCTCAGACTCTTTAAGCAATCTCTCCTCATCTTTCTGAGTCTCCTCCACTATCGATTCCAACTCTCTCTTTTTGTTTACAAGATCCTCTTTTCTACCCTCAAGAAGTGTTGTGGTCTCAGCCAGAAGCTCTCTCTTCTCTGCAAGCATACGGGTGCCATCCTTGATTTTTTTCTCAGATGCCTGTCTGTCGAGATCCTGATACTCTATCTCTTTAGAAAGCGAATCATACTCTCTATTGTTCTTTACATTGTTTCTCTGCTCCTCATACTTCTCTATGAGAGATTTGCTTGTTACAATATCCTGCTTTTTCTGAGCAATGAAAGCCTCTGTATCTGCAATCTCTTTTGAAAGGTTTGATATACGGGTCTCCAAACCTGCAATATCATCTTCCAGATCCTGAACCTCAAGAGGCAGCTCGCCTCTCAACAAATAAATTTTATCTATCTCGGAATCAGTCTGCTGAAGTCTATAAAGAAGTTTCAGACGGGTTTCCATACTCATCTCCGAGTCCAAATTCTTTGCAATCTGTAGAGACGCAAATGTTTCACCCTCAATTATAGGAGTTTCAACTGTGTTGTTTTTTTTACCTGTAGCCATAATTCAGCTTTAATAGTAATATATTGGATTATTATTTTTTCTGCTTGTTAAAACTGCAAAGTTAGAAAAATTTTTGCAAAGTATATCTGCAAAAAGGGCAACTACACCATATTCGCTGTGATAATGTCCTATATCCATTATCATAAAACCCTTTTCACAATAGAACTGATGGTAGGTAATATCCCCTGTAATGTAAACCTGAGCCCCTTTTGCCATAGCTCCACCTATGAATGAGTGCCCGCTTCCTCCACACACCGCCACTCTCGAAATTTGCTCTTCCAGCGGCTGCGAACACCTCACATACTCCACTCCAAATTTCTCCTTCACCACCTTTATCAGCTCTTCTGCACTCATCTGCTGCGGCAAATTGCCCACAAGTCCGAGTGCCTCATCTGTAAGCGGCTCCATATCTTCAAGTCCCAGCCTATGCGCCATAATCGCACTCACCCCTTCAGATGCCTTGTCCATATTTGTATGGGCCGCATATATTGCTATATCATTTTTCAAGGCCTTTGTTATTATCCGCCCCACCGCATTATCGGGTGTAATGGATTTTACCCCCTTGAAAATAAGCGGATGATGTGTTATTATGATGTCGCACCCCTCCTCTATTGCCTCTTCCAGAACCTCCTCTGTGCAATCGAGCGCAACCAAAGCCTTTTTTACCTCCTTATACGGATTCCCTACAGAAAAACCGCAATTGTCCCAACTCTCCTGAAGGGAGACAGGTGCAAATGCCTCTATCGGCCCAACCAACTCTTTTGCAATCATAATTCAGCACTATTTTCCTTCACTGTTTTCTCCTCAGCCACCAGCATCGACGAGACACTGAGCAACTTCTCTTTAATTCCGGTAAGTTTGGATATCACCTCCACTCTTTTATCAACCCCGGAGATATTGTCTTTCATTCTCTTATGCGCGCCTTCCAAAGTCATACCACACTCCTTCACCAAATAGTATATCACTTTGAAATTCGACAAATCCTGCGCCGAAAAGAGTCGGTTACCCTTCTTGTTTCTTGCCGGCTTGATAAAATCAGGAAATTTCTGCGCCCAAAAGCGGACCAATGAAGTACTCTCTCCAAGAATTTCCGAAACCTCACCTATTGTGTAGTAAAGCTTCTCTATAGTTCTCTCTTTGTAAGGCATAATTGTATAAGTTAATCCAATGACTGACCTGTGTTTGACGATACGGCAACCATATCCTTGTATTGCTCCGGAGTGAGTTCTGCAAAGAAATAATTGACCGGATCCATTATTTTGCCGTAAAAACTTATTTCATAATGGAGGTGTGGTGCAAACGACATTCCCGACAATCCTACCCTTCCTATCACATCTCCCTGATTTACAGTCTCCCCTTTTCTCACCAGAATATCCCCCAAATGAGAATATGTTGTAACATACCCATTCTTATGATTAATCACAACAGTGTTGCCCTCTCCCCTTTTCGACCTTTTTGTCACCTCAACCACACCATTGGCAGAGGCTACAACATCCGTTCCTACTGCTCCAAGCAAATCCATACCGTTATGCATGACAACGGTCTTGTAGAAGGGATTTATCTTTTTTCCTATCGAAGCTCCGGCCTGTCCTATTGAAAAATTTTTTAATGGTATTATCGACGGTATATGCCTTACACTATTGCCCAAATATTCGCACTCCCCATTTACGGATGCAATACTTTTATTCACAATTCCAACGCTCTCCTCCATCACCGCAAGGCACTCCCTGCTCTTTGAAATTATGACATCATCCCTGGTGGTATCAATGTTCTCTATAAGACTGTTTTCCTGCCCGATCAGCGAAACTATCAGTGGATCAGCATTGAATATGCTCCTGTATATCTCCCTGTCTTTATATTTCAGATTGCTTACAGTATTGTCGAGCACTTCGAGCTTCTGCTGCATCTGCTCATACTGCTGCTCCATAATCCGGTTTTCATGTGCTATCCGGCGCTCTTCATCGGTACTGAAGACCAAAGAGAATACAATATAATACAATATGGCAAGGACTATACTTGCCAAAACATACTGGAACAATCTCTTCAGCCACCATTTTACCCCTCTTTTCTCCTCGACAAATTCCAGTTTATCCTTATTGAATTTATATTTCTCCATTATACCACATCATCCTTCTTGACCTTAGGGGTAACCATAGAAAAATACTCATCACCCTTCACATCCGAATTATAGTAATTCAAAGGATTGACCCTGTTATTCTTATAGAGCACTTCGTAATGCAGATGGCAACCGCTCGATCTTCCGCTGCTGCCCATACAGCCAATCTGCTCGCCTCTTGCCACTATATCCCCCTCCTTTACATAAATATCATGCAGATGCGCATATCTGGTCTTGTAACCGAATCCGTGATCAATAATCACCTCTTTTCCATAACCGAAGAAGTTGAAAGAGACCTCAACAACCTTTCCATTGCCCGAAGCATATATAGGCTCACCAACCTTCCCTGCAAAATCAACGCCCTGATGCATCTTGGCCCTCTTTGTAAATGGATCAGACCTCAATCCGAAATGGCTGGTCAGACGGGCATTTTCCAATTGCACAGGCGGTATCGCCGGCACACATGATGCCATTTCGCCGGTTCTCTTTGCAAGAATTGCCACTTCGTCATAAGAGCGGGACTGCACAAAAGCCTTCTTGTAGAGAATATCCATCTTCTTCTCCACACCGGTAAGGAAGGCCGAATTCGACAAATTCTCCAGATGTTCATATCTGTTCACACCTCCAAAACCTGCATTTCTCACATCCTGAGGAATCTCCTCCATACCAAAAATAGGACGGTATACATAATCGTCGCGCCTCTGGAGCTCCATCAGCACCCTGTTATTCTGTTCAAACCTGCGCTCAAGCAGTTCGAGTTTCGATTGCAACGAAACCGACTTCTGCTTCAATGCCATAAGTTTTGGAGTCTCAAGATTGAAACACAAGGTATATAACAGAAAATACCCCACAAATGCCGCCACACTCAACAAAAACAACACAAAACCCTTTGAAAACCGTTTGCTTACAGGAGTTTTGTGCACCTCATAAGCCAAGGTTTCTGCGTTGAATTTATATCTTTTAATTCCTGCCATGTGCTAAAAATCCTAAATTAATGAGTGCAAATATAAAAATTAAAATTAAAAAGATTAAATTTGTACCCTATTTTACAATAAAATACAGTATGACCTCAAAAGAAATCAGAAATACATTCCTGGAGTTTTTCTCCTCTAAAAATCATACCATAGTTCCATCAGCACCTATGGTTGTAAAGAATGACCCTACATTAATGTTTACAAATGCCGGAATGAACCAGTTTAAAGATTGGTTTCTCGGCAATGAGCCTGCAAAATACAAAAGGGTTGCAGATTCACAAAAATGTCTCAGAGTAAGCGGCAAGCACAATGATCTGGAAGAGGTGGGTCTCGACACTTATCACCACACCATGTTTGAGATGCTCGGCAACTGGAGTTTTGGCGATTATTTCAAGACTGAGGCAATAGATTGGGCCTGGGAACTGCTTACAGATGTGTATAAATTGGATAAAGAGCGTCTTTACGCCACTGTATTTGAAGGATATGAACCCGACAATCTGGGCAAAGACACCGAAGCCGAAGCGGCATGGCTGAAACACCTTCCTGCCGACAGAATCATAAACGGCAACAAGAAAGACAACTTCTGGGAGATGGGCGAAACAGGCCCATGCGGTCCTTGCAGCGAGATACATGTAGATTTGAGAAGTGATGAAGAGAGAGCCAAAATTCCGGGCAGGGAACTGGTAAATAAAGGACACCACCTTGTTATCGAGATCTGGAATCTGGTCTTCATGCAATTCAACCGCAAGGCAAACGGCCAGTTGGAGCCTCTGCCTCAAAAACATGTAGACACAGGCATGGGACTGGAGCGTTTGTGCATGGCACTCCAGAACAAACAGAGCAACTACGACACCGATATTTTCCAGACAATGATCAGCAAAATCTCTGAGATAAGCGGTCTGCCTTACGATGCCCAGAGCAAAGTGGGTGTTGCCATGAGGGTTATCTCAGACCATATCAGGGCCATCAGTTTCTCAATTGCCGACGGCCAGCTGCCATCGAATGTAAAATCGGGCTATGTGATCAGACGTATTTTGAGAAGGGCTGTGAGATACGCATACACATTCCTCAATGTTTCCGAGCCGCTTCTCTACAGACTTGTCCCTACACTGGTATCACAAATGGATGAGGCTTTCCCTGAACTTAAAGCACAACAGCAGCTGATTGAAAAGGTGATCAAAGAGGAAGAGGAGGCATTTTTGAGGACTCTCGACAAAGGAATCAAGCTGATGGAGACCCTTATCGAGAAGTACAAAGAGACAAAGCTCATAGCAGGCGAGGATACCTTTACCCTCTACGACACATTCGGATTCCCTATAGACCTTACCGAGCTTATTGCCAAAGAGAATGGATATACTGTTGATCTTAAAGGATTTGAGCAGGAATTGCAAAAACAGAAACAGAGAAGCAGAAATGCCACTGCCAAAGAAGAGGGAGACTGGATTGAAACAGCACCATACCAGACACCTGTATTTACAGGCTACGACAATACCCGCGAAGAGAATGTGAAAATCCTGCGCTACAGAAGTGTGAAGACCAAAAACAAGGAGATATTCCAGCTTGTGTTCGACAAGAGTCCTTTCTATGCAGAGAGCGGCGGACAGGTTGGAGACAGCGGATACATTGAGTCAAAATCCGGAGAGAGGATTGCAATCACCAATACCATTAAAGAGAATGGATTGGCTATACACATATCAGAGTGCCTTCCGTCGGATCCTACAGAGGAGTTTGTTGCCCAAATTGATACAGAACGCAGGAACGAAACTGCAAACAACCATACTGCAACACATCTGCTGCACCATGCACTCAGAGAAATTCTCGGTACACATATTGAGCAGAAGGGTTCATTGGTAAGTGCCGGCTATTTCAGATTCGACTTCTCCCATTTTGAAAAAATCGATGACAAGACATTGAGGGCTGTAGAGAGAGCTGTCAATCAGATGATCCGTGCAAACACTCCAAAATGCGAGTTCAGGGAATTGCCAATTGAAGAGGCAAAGGCCAAAGGGGCAATGGCTCTGTTCGGAGAAAAGTATGGCGACAAAGTGAGGGTTATCCAATATGGCGACTCAATCGAGCTGTGTGGAGGAACACATGCCGACTTTACAGGAAATATAGGATACTTCAAAATCCTTTCGGAATCGGCTGTAGCGGCAGGTGTAAGAAGAATCGAGGCAACCACAGGAAAATATGCGGAGAATATGATTGAGGCTGCCGAAGATCTGATAACTTCGGTAAAAAAGATGTTCAACAACTCTCCAAATATCCTTTCAAGCATATCAAAACTTATGGAGGATAACGACTCTATCAAGAAAAATATGGAAGAGATGCTTAAAGAGCGTGCAGTGAGTATGAAGAACACATGTCTGCAGAATGCAAAGACAATTAACGGAATCAATATCATGGCACTTAAAGGAGTCTTCCAGCCTGGTATTGTAAAAGATATTGCATTTATGCTCAAGAACGAGACCCAGAACAGCGCATTTATCGGAGTTACACAATTTGAGGATAAAGTTACCCTCACACTCATGTATACCGATGATCTTGTGGCACAGGGATACCATGCAGGCAAAGATGTAAAAGAGGCTGCCAAACTTATCCAGGGCGGTGGCGGCGGACAGCCATCACTTGCTACTGCAGGCGGAAAGAATCCTGAGGGAATGGATGCTGCTATGGATGCACTGCTGGCAAGTGCTACAAAATAGCATCAGCGGCAGAATGCAAAAACCGTTTTGGAATGAAAAAACTTGATTCATTTATATTGAAGTCTTTTTTGGGACCCTTCATCATGACATTTCTCATTGTGATATTTGTCTTGATGATGCAGTTCCTGTGGCTTTATATAGACGAACTTGTAGGCAAAGGATTGGGTCTTGGTGTAATTCTGGAGTTTTTGGGATGGGGTGCTGCAACACTCATTCCCATGGCCCTGCCGCTTGCAACACTGCTCGCCTCCATCATGACTATGGGCAATATGGGCGAGAACAACGAGCTGCTTGCCATGAAGGCTGCGGGTATTTCATTACAGAGGATCATTGCACCTTTGATATATGTATCTGTAATAATAAGCATCGGAGCATTCTTTGCATCAAATGACCTGATACCTGTTGCATACAATAAAATCTACACCCTCCGCGACGATATCGGCAAAACAAAAGAGGAGATAAAGATTCCTACAGGCATCTTTTATGATGGAGTGGACGGTTACAATATCAGAGTAGAGAGCCTTGATGACAATAACATCATGCACAATGTAATGGTATACAACCACACCTCCAGAAAGGGCAATGTGAGCCTTACCGTTGCCGATTCCGGCCATGTGGCACTCTCTCCCGACAAGACCAGCATGATATTTACCCTTTATTCGGGTGTGAACTACGAAGAGGATAATACCAAAAAATACAAAGACACTACCCTCTCTCTGCAAAGAGTTGATTTTGTAAAGCAGGATATAATCATCCCTCTGAAAAATTATGCTTTCAAGAAGTCGGATGATGCCAGATATGGCAATGAAGTAATGGCCAAAGGGCTTTCCCAACTGAAAACAGACAGGGACTCCCTTACAATTGTATATGACAATACGCTCTATACCCAGACACAAAAGGCTGTAAATTCGTCAAATCTTGCCTTTTCATACCAGCTCGACAGTTCAAAAATCAGCAAATATACAGGCGGTTTCTCTCCGGACTCGCTGTTTAACTGGATGAGCGCAGAGGAGGAGATGCAATGCTGCACAAATGCGGCAACCTCCATCAACAACCAGATTTCCAGCCTGGAATTCTTTGAAAGAGAGCTGTTCCAATCGGCATATCCTTTAAGGCGTACAATTATTGAATCATACAGAAAATTCACTTTGTCGTTCGCCTGCCTGATATTCTTCTTTATTGGAGCACCGTTGGGAGCAATTATCAGAAAAGGCGGATTGGGAACACCTGTAATTGTATCGATGCTCTTCTTTGTAATGTATTGGGTTGTTGATATCAGCGGAAAAAAACTTGCAAATGATGGCGCGCTCTCGCCATTCATAGGAACTTTCATATCTACATTTGTACTTATTCCAATGGGTATATTCCTTACTGTAAAGAGTACCCGCGACTCAGCACTGTTCAATGCTGATGCCTACAAGATATTCTTCAAAAACTTATGGGAGAGAGTGTGCAATTTTGCAAACAAGATCCGTTTAAAAAAGGCGAACTGATGAAACCGAGAATAATATATATGGGCACTCCGGAGTTTGCCGTTGCTCCGCTTGAGGCTCTTCTTGACAACGGCTATGATGTGGCTGCTGTAGTTACAGTTCCTGACAAACCGTCGGGAAGGGGTCTGAAACTGAACGAGAGTGCTGTAAAACAGTATGCAGTATCAAAGGGGCTGAATGTTCTCCAGCCTGTTTCGTTGAAAGATCCTGCATTTCTGTCGGAACTTGAGAGTTATAATGCAGATCTGTTTATAGTTGTTGCCTTCAGGATGCTGCCCAAGGTTGTCTGGAGCATGCCAAAAATGGGCACATTCAATCTCCATGGCTCATTGCTGCCCCAATACAGGGGTGCTGCCCCTATAAACTGGGCAATAATAAATGGCGAGCAGAAGAGTGGCGTTACCACATTTTTTATTGATGAAAAGATTGATACCGGCAACATATTGCTCAGGGAAGAGTGTGCCATTGGTGAGAGTGAGGATGTAGGAAGTCTCTACAACAGACTTATGGACATTGGAGCCTCTTTGGTCATCAAAACAGTTGAAGGTCTGGAAAAGGGAGAGCTCACGCCTCAGCCACAATCACTTTTTATTGCCGACAATGAAAAGATTAATGAAGCTCCCAAACTTACAAAGGAGTTGTGCCATATCAACTGGGAGAACGGTGCGGTAGAGACCGGCAGGCTGATCAGAGGCTTGTCGCCATACCCTGCAGCATTCTCCACAATAAGCGACGGCACAAAAAATACCGATATGAAGATATACAAAGCCTCGCCTGTTGAAGAGGGGGCAGATTTTCATAATCACAAACCGGGAGATATCATCACCGACAAGAAGAGTTACCTTTATGTGGTATGCAAAACCGGAGCAATCTCATTGGAGGAGATCCAGCTGGCCGGCAAAAAACGGATGAAAATCAAAGATTTCCTTTTGGGATTCAGGGATATCGGAAATTTCCGTTTTGTATAAACATTCGATAATTTTGGAGTATGCAGAAAAAAGATGTAGTAATACTTGCCGACGGCTCATTCCCTAAAGCTGCCTATCCGCTCTCGCTGCTGCATAAAGCGGATATTATAATCTGTTGCGACGGTGCCATACTCAAGTTGCTGGAATATACCAACCTGCAGGCAGATTATATTGTTGGAGACATGGATACGCTCGATGCTGTAAACCAGAAAAAATTCCACAATATCATAATACACAATCCCGACCAGCAGACCAACGACCAGACAAAGGCCTTCAAATTCGCTTTAACCCTCAACCCCACACATATCTCGATATTAGGGGCTACAGGCGGCAGGGAAGATCATACTTTAGGTAATATATCACTGCTTGCAGAGTATACCAGGGAAATGGCATCTCTACACAATATTGCAACAGAGCATAAAGTATCAGTCACCAAAGAAATGGTGAACTGCCCGTCGATAGAGATTGTAACCGATTACGGCACATTCAGCTGCTACTCCGATTCATGCACAATTGAATCTGTGCCCGGAGAGCAAATTTCGATATTTGCCTTTGACCCATCACTAAAAATAAAATCGGCAGGATTGAAATATCCTACCGATAATGTGATATTTGACAGCTGGTGGAAAGCCACCCTGAACGAATCTTGCTCAAACAGCTTCTCGCTCGAATTGAGCCATCCTGCGGAGATACTTGTTTTCAAGCATCTGGCAAAATAGAACTATACCAGGAACATTCCCATCATTGCAGCCGACATCAAGGCAACAAGTGTCGCACCCAACAGTGCCCTGAATCCATACTCCGACAGAATATGGGCCTTGTCCTTTGCCATGCCGCCAATTCCTCCAATCTGAATGCCCACCGAAGCGAAGTTTGCAAAACCGCAAAGTACATAAGTTGCAAGAATCACCGATTTGGTTGAGGCAAATGCTCCGGTCTGTATCATTGTTGCAAGGCTCTGGTATCCCACAAACTCGGTGAGAATCAGTTTTTCGCCCAACAACCTGCCCACAAGCGGAAGATCAGCACCATTGATACCTGTAAGCCAGATGACAGGATAGAATAGGTACGACAACAAAAACTCAAGCGACAGACCTGTATAACGGCCATCTGTTGCATTGGCAATAACGCCATTCAAGGTTGTAATATCGCCTATTTTGTCGAAAATGAAATTGAAACCTGCTATCAGAGCATAAAATACAAGAAGCATAGCACCCACATTGGCTGCGAGTTTCAAACCATCCACAGTACCATTTGATATTGCATCAAGAATATTCTTTCCAATCTTTTCAGAAGAGACATTCACCGAGTTGTCTATCTCCTCTGTCTGGGGTTTCAATATCTTTGCGATTGCAATTGCTCCCGGCGCAGCCATCACCGATGCCGACAGCAGATGTTTTGCAAACTCTATCTCCAGCATCCTGTCGCCACATCCGAGCATACCGATATAGGCAGCAAGTACACCACCTGCCATTGTTGCCATTCCGGATGTCATGACAAGCATAAGCTCAGATCTTGTCATTTTAGGTATATATGCCTTAACCAGCAGAGGAGCCTCTGTCTGTCCCAAGAAAATGTTTCCTGCACATGAAAGCGACTCTGCTCCGGAGAGTTTCATCAGTTTGGTAAGACACCAGCCCATTACCCAAACTATCTTCTGCAATATGCCCAAATAGAAAAAGAGACTTGTCAGGGCAGAGAAGAAGATTATTGTAGGCAGAATCTGCAATACAAATACAAATCCGAACTTGCTGGAATCCATCAGACTTCCGAACAAGAAATTCGAACCTGCCTTTGTCCAGTCGAGCACTGCCACAAAACATTGTCCCAAAACCTCAAAAACACTCTGCACAGCAGGGAACATCAATACCGATACCGCTATTATGAACTGAAGTGCCAATGCTTTTCCTACAACTCCCCAGTTCACGCGTTTGCGGTCTGTGCTGAAAAACCAGGCAATGAGAATGATTATGGCCATGCCGCAAATGCCTCTCAAAATAGAAACAATATTAAATGTAAAATTCTTTTGTGTAAGAATTGCTTTATATGGATTTTCTGCGGCCTGCGGCTGTGGTGCAATCTGCTCTGCTGCCTGTGATGCAATCTGCTCTGCACTTTCAATAAACTGGGCTGTTGTATCTGCGGCAACTTGTCCATCCTGTGCAAACACCATACTACCCAGTAAAAGGGCAAACATTATCAAAAACAATCTTTTCATCTCTCTTTTTAATTTTCAAATCCTTTTTGCTTTGTACTATTTTTAAGCTCCTCAATCTGCTTGCTTATCTGCGAAGCTCTCTCATACTCTTCATTGGCGATAGCCTCCTGCAAGGCCTCTTTCAAATTTTTCAACATCGCCTCACCGTCGAGAACACCTTTGGAGAAGGCATCTATTCCTTGCGCATATTGCTCCATAAGCTCTTCTGCGATATAGATGGGTGCCCCAAACTGTTTTGAAAGAATAACCCCGTCGGCAAAACCGGCTATCTGGCGAATCTCCCTCTCCCCGTCAAAAAGCAACAATTCTGCAAGAAAGGCACAATCCTTTTGGGGCTGCTCCACATCTTCAACAAACTCCTCTACCCTGCTGTTGCGTACTATTGCCACTTCAAGCAGCTCCACCCTATACTCCTGCAACACCTTTGCAAAGACTTTCTGTATTGTCAGTTCATCACTGTCCTGCTTAAAATTCGACAGCATGGCGTGCATTTCCGGTGGAGTAAGCGGCACCGGCAAACACTTGTCGAGCCCTTCTCTGTAAAGAAAAAAAGTAAAACTTCCCCCATCTTCCGGGGTTGCAGCCAAGGCACCTATATCCAATCTTACCCTTTTCATTGCCAGTAATAATTGCTTGTTTCAAATTTCACAAATATAGCATTATTTTTTTGTATTTTAATTTTATCTTTGTATTTCATAGCACTCGTTTTTAAAGATGATTTTTGAGAAAATAGCACAAGACAGCCAGACATCTGCAAGATGCGGACTTCTATATACAGACCATGGAGTGATTGAGACTCCTATCTTTATGCCGGTAGGAACTGTCGGTTCTGTAAAAGGAGTTTATCATAAAGATCTGAAGGAGGATATCAATGCCCAGATTATTTTGGGCAATACATACCATTTGTATTTGAGACCGGGACTGCAAATTATAAACCAGGCAGGAGGATTGCACAAATTCATATCGTGGGACAGGCCCATGCTTACAGACAGCGGCGGTTTCCAGGTCTTTTCACTGGCCGAAAACCGCAAACTCAGTGAACAAGGCTGCACATTCCGCTCTCATATAGATGGTTCAAAACATATCTTTACCCCCGAAAACAATGTTGATACCCAACGTATGATTGGAGCCGACATCATTATGGCACTCGACGAGTGTACTCCCGGTGATGCAGACCACAAGTATGCCCTCAAGTCGCTGCAACTCACCCAAAGGTGGCTCGAAAGGGGCATCAAACGGTTTAAGGAGACAGAGCCGCTATATGGTTACAGACAATTCTATTTCCCTATTATACAGGGATGTGTATATCCCGATTTGAGACGCATGGCTGCAGAACATGCCGTATCGCTGGATATGGATGGCTATGCCATTGGAGGTCTCTCGGTTGGAGAGCCTACAGAAAAGATGTACCAGATGCTTGAGGTTGTTACGCCAATTTTGCCTGCCGACAAACCACGCTACCTGATGGGAGTGGGAACACCTGCCAATATTCTGGAGGGCATTGCCCGTGGTGTTGATATGTTCGATTGTGTGATGCCTACCCGCAACGGGCGCAACGGCATGCTCTTTACCTGGGAGGGTATGATAAATATCCGCAACAAGAAATGGGCAGATGATTTCTCTCCAATAGATCCGCAAGGCACCTCTTTTGTAGACCACACTTATACAAAAGCATATTTACGGCACCAGTTTGTTGCCGGGGAGATGCTTGCCGCCCAAATAGCGAGTGAGCATAATCTGGCATTCTATCTCAATCTTGTGAAAGTTGCAAGAGAGCATATAAAGGCCGGAGATTTTGCCCAATGGAAAGAGGCTGCCGTAAAGAAACTGGAGACCAAACTATGAAGTACAATTTTAACATAACAACTATCGACAAATATATCATCAAGAAGTTCATCGGCACGTACTTCTTTGCCATATTATTGATTATAGGTATTGTTATCATATTCGACATCAGTGAAAAGATTGATGATTTTGTAGACAAGAATGCTCCGCTAAAAGAGATCATATTCAACTACTACGCCAATTTCATACCCTATTTCATGAATATGTTCAGCCCGATGTTCGTATTCATTTCGGTAATTTTCTTTACATCAAAATTGGCGGCAAACAGTGAAATCGTTGCCATACTTGCGGGCGGTATCAGCTTTAAACGCATGCTTTACCCCTATTTTATATCTGCCACCGTTATTGCCATGTTCAGCCTGCTGTTGAATCTGTTTGTAATTCCGCCGGCAAATAAGGGACGGCTTGCCTTTGAGGGGAAATACATAAAAAAGAAGTATGAAAATAACAACCGCAATATGCACGCCCAGATATCTCCGGGCACATTCATGTATGTGGAGTCTTTCAGCACATGGAACAACACTGCATACAAATTTACATTGGAGAGTATAGAGAACAATAACATAACCTCCAAACTCAGTGCCGAGACTGCCATCTGGGACTCTACCAAAAGTTGCTGGAGATTGAACAACTACCACTTGAGAAAGTATATAGGAAGCAGTGAAATTCTAAAGACCGGAAGCTCGCTCGACACCACAATTGCTGTAACAGTTGATGATTTCTATCGGAAAAAAAATATTGTTGAACAGCTTAATTATCCAAAACTCAACGAGCTGATTGAAACCCAGCAGATGCGTGGAGACCAGATGGTGAAGTATGCCCTGATTGAAAAGCACACACGCTTTGCTCTGCCGTTTTCTGCCTTTATACTCACATTAATCGGAGTTTCCCTTTCGTCGCAAAAAAGACGTGGAGGAATAGGTCTGAACATTGGTATAGGCATCGCACTCAGCTTCTCCTACATCCTGTTCCTGCGATTCAGCCAGATGTTTGTGCATACCGGAGCATTACCACCCGGAATCGCATTATGGCTGCCTAACTTCTTGTATGCAATAATTGCAGTATTCCTCTATAGAATAGCACCTAAATAACTTTATAATACTTGTTACTATGAAATCTTCCAGAATGTTTGCAGCTACAATTCAAGCTCTCATCTTGTTATTGGCCATGGCATCTTGCTCTACAAACGGCAACAGGGCAATATCTGCCGGAAATATTATCAAACCGGAATTTCTACAGCCTGGAGACAGTGTTGGAATTATGACAATATCATCACCAATGGATGCAGACTCTCGTGCAGAAGCAGACTCTCTGATTGATGTTGTCCGTTCATGGGGTGTTAATGTAAAATTAGGCGAGAACCTCTTCAAAAAGGATTTTTATGCCTTCTCGGCTTCTGACAAAGAGAGAGCAGAGGAGTTCATGCGCATGATCAAGAATGATAATCTCAAAGCCATTGTCTTTTACAGAGGCGGCTATGGAGCAATCAGAACTTTGGAATATATCGATTGGGAAGAGGTAAAAAGACACCCGAAATGGATTGTAGGGTTCAGCGATGTAACAACCTTGCTTATGGTATATGCCAATATGGGTATCCAGACCATACACGGAGCTATGCCAAACTCATATTGGACAGCAAAAAGACCTGATTCTTCTGCCATTACAGTGAGCGATGCCCTTTTTGGAAGACTTCAGAAATACCATGTAAATCCCCATCCTTTCAACAAATTCGGAGAGGCTGAAGGTGTTCTTGTAGGAGGAAACATGACACTTATCTCTATTGCAGAGGGAACTCCTTATGACCTCGACATAAATGAAAACTCCATCCTTTTCATCGAAGAGGTTGGTGAAGGTTTCAATGATGTTGACCGTTATATGCAGCAATTGAAGAAGTCGGGCAAATTAGATAAGATCAAAGGATTGGTTATAGGCAGCTACAGAAGAGTTGTAGATACAGAAGATCCTTGGAATATCTCACTATATGAGTTGCTTAAAACTTATACCGACGAGTTGGATATTCCTGTTATATTCAACTATCCTGCAGGTCATGGCCGCCCTCACTATGCCACATACATTGGTGGAAAAGTAAAAATATCTGTTAACGGAAACGGCGCCGAAGTTGAGTTCAGATAACGACATATTATATCTGGCGATATTTGAAAATGCCTACAAGAAATATCTGAAACGTATAGAATTCTATGCGCTGAGCTTTGTATGTGATATTGACGAGGCAAATTCTATCGCACAAGAAGCATTTACACGACTGTGGGAAAAGAGACACCGTCTGGAGACAGACAGGGATCTTTTCCCATATCTGCTTAAAATCACCCGTAACTCTTGCCTTAATTCTCTTCGTTCCAAAAAGCATTTCAACAATTATACAGATTACCGCATCAACAGATTTCATCAGAACCTCATTACCAATTACAACACTTGTGAGATTTTTGAAAAAGAGGTATCTGATCTGATTGATAATGCTATAAAACAAATGCCCCACAAGGTTAGGGAAACATTTATCTTAAGCCGGAAAAAAGGATTCAAAAACAAAGAAATAGCACAAATACAGCAAATAAACATCAGAACTGTAGAAATAAGGATAGCCCAGGCATACAGAATTCTGAGGAGACAACTTAAAGATTATTTGCCTTTAATATTGTGGTTTTTCTGTCATTAAGGGTTTATATAATATGAGAAAAGAATTACTTATAAAATTCATTGCAGGAGAGACTACAGAGAGTGAATCTGCAGAAGTACTGGATTGGACAGAGAAAGACAAGAAAAATCTTGACTATCTGTGCAAATTGAAGCTCACTTATATGGCCCAGCATATGGGGAGTTCCGATGGGATAAGCGATGAAAGCATCTTGAACTTCAGGACCAAAATTGCAGCTAATACCTTGCAATCCCAAAACAAAAAGATTCTTCTCTATAAAACACTCTTTACCATCTCTACTGTTGCGGCAGCTGTTGTTCTGATACTGTTTCTCTCTATTCCATCATTGAATTACAAGAAGAACATCCAAGAGCTGAAATCAGAGCTCTACAGCCAACTGAAGTCAGAAAATATCTCCATTGCCCTGTCTGAATTGCCTAAAGAGATAATACAGGTTGTATATACAGAAAAAGGCTCAAAATCAACAATAGAACTGCCCGACGGCTCAATTGTACAACTTAATTCCGACACAAAGCTCATTTTCCCTAACAAGTTTATAGGAGCAACCAGAGAGGTATTCCTGAATGGAGAGGCATTCTTCAATGTAAAAAAAGACACTGCCCAACCCATGATTGTAAATACAAATAAAGATATAAAAATAAGGGTAACAGGAACAGAATTCAATGTCAAATGCTACGACAACGACGATCATGTTGATGCTACGCTATTCTCAGGCTCAATTGATCTCATAACATCCAATGAGAAGTTTAAAGTTAAGCCGAATGAACATATATCTGTAAGTTCAGACAAGAAAATTACCGTAGCTCCACCCTCTACAGCCATAGCAAGAGATGCCAAAGCCTGGACAGAAGGACGTATTGTATTTGATGAAACACCAATGTCTGAGGTAATAAAGATCCTCGAAAGATGGCATGGAGTAAAAGTAATTGTAAAAGATCCCCAAGTCCTGCAATACACCATTACTGCCGATTTCAAATCTGAATCCATTCCTCAAATTATGGAAATCATAAAACGGTGTACCTGCATCTCTTATAAACTAAATAACAATCAATTATTCCTTGCCATCAAGAAATAAGCGGTTTCTATGCAAAAAATTGTTCGGTTTTTTATTTCATCTGTGTATTGTAAGAAACCAGAACAATTAAGCTTATGACTAAACAAAATTTCTTAACCCAATGGAGACGGCAAATAGTTATACTTGTCGTATCCTTATTTGTTTGCATTGGGGCCAATGCACAACAAATTAAGCTGAATTTCACTTCTACTCCATTAAAAAGTGTGTTGAAGGAATTGCATATACAGAGCGGATATTCATTCGCTTACTCAAATGATTTGAAACAAGTAAACAATAACATTACTTGTAATATTACATCCGATAAAGAGAATATCAAAGAAGTGCTGGAACAATTGTTCAAGGATATGGATATCTCATATACCATTACCCGCAAGCACATCGTTCTGTCGCCAAAGCAAGAAAACAAAAAACAGGATACCAGAAACGACAAAATCTCGGGAAAGGTAACTGATGAGAATGGAGAACCCCTCCCTGGTGTATTCATTGTTAATGCTTCCGGTAAAAATACCTTTTCAGATATAAATGGTTTTTTTGAAATTGAGGCTAAAAATGGGGAAAGTCTGTCGTTCCAATTTATAGGAATGCAAGATCTGACAGTACAGGCCAACTCTCAGAAGAAGATGACAGTCAATATGAAGTCTGATCTTATTGCACTTGAGGATGTGGTTGTAACAGGTTATCAGAGCATCTCCAAAGACAGAGCAGCAGGAGCAGTTAGTGTTGTAAGTGCCAAAGATTTGCAAGACAGACCAAGTACAAACTTATCATCGGCCATGGATGGAATGTTTTCCGGTGTAAGAGTGTACGGAGAGGGAGGCAGTGAACAACTCACCATCCGCGGTATAGGTACAATGACTTCGAGCATTACAAGTCCTCTGATTGTTGTTGACGGATTTATTGTAGAGGATGGATTAAGCAGTATCAACCCATCAGATGTTGAAAGCATCCATATTCTGAAAGATGCATCAGCAGCCTCTATCTGGGGTGCAAGATCTTCCAATGGTGTTGTTGTAATTACCACAAAGAAAGCAAGGAGCGGAATGAAAATCTCATTCAATTCTTTTGTAACGGTTGAAGATAAGATTGACTTGGATCAGGCAAACCCAATTGCATCTTCAAAAGATGCCCTCAAATGGGAAAAATATCTTTATGATTACGACAAAACCTTTTCATCTTTCTCAATATCACCTAATGTGGATGGCAACAACAACCCGGCAACATACGGTATCCAATATCTTGAAATGTTGAAACGAGGCCGCATGAGTGAGAGCGAATTCAAGAGCAAATGGGCTGAACTTGAGAACACAAATTATCAGGATGATGTATACAAACATCTGTTGAAGAATGCAGTAAAACAAAATTACGAACTCTCCATCAACGGCTCTTCTGAGAAGAACCAATATGTTTTTAATGCGAGATATAATAGAAATGCCTCCGGTTATGTAGGTAACAGGAATGACCAGATTCTGATCAATTTCAGAAATACCTATAAAATTACAAAATGGCTCGATTTGAATTTCAGTCTGATGAACCGCTTCACCAATAACGACAATAGCGGAGTAAGTCTTTCTGATATAAAATCAATGTCTCCGTATGAGAAACTGCTCAATTCAGACGGTTCATATTCAAAAATGGTAGGTTCACACTATCAGGAGTTTATTGACAATGTAAACGGATCTTTTCCTAAAGACTGGAATTATAATCTGCTGCAAGATATAGGATGCAGAGACCTCACATCACAATCGCACAGCTTCAGATTACAGACATCATTAAACTTCAAGCTCTTCAAAGGTCTTACCTACGAACTCAAATTCCAATATGAGAAGCTGAAGACCGAAATAGAAAATTATTACAGCGTTGATTCATATTATGTAAGAGACCAGTTGAATAAGTGGGTAGATTATGACGAGGCTAACAGGAAGGTTACAAAAGAGTATCTTCCAGATGGCGGTATGCTGGACAAGTCATACAATTCAATGAATTCATACTATCTCGGCAACCAGGTAAAATACCACACAAAGATTGACCGTCATGAAATAAACGCCGGTGTATTTACAGAAATCTCAACAACAGTAAATGAAGGCTATTCTGCCCCTACTGTTTATGGTTATGACCCCAACAGGCTCACAAGCGTAACTCCTGAAGTATATTATCCTATAGGTTCATACTGGGGGGCAAAGAATTACTCTATAGGGGGGATGGATCAAAGTCTGTCTTATTCAGACAAAAGATTCTTCTCACTACTGGCCAATGCTGCCTATTCATTTGATGAAAAATACTCTCTGACAGGAAGTATAAGGGTTGATGCATCCAATATGATTGTAGACGACCCTAAATACAGATATGCACCTTTCTGGTCTGTCGGTGCCAACTGGAAAATGGATAAAGAGAATTTTATCCGCGATCTGAATGTATTTGACAGATTGAACTTGAGAGTCTCTTATGGTCATACCGGTAATGTTGTAACCAGCACCTCTTTTGTACCTTTGGTAAGTATGATGGGTTTCTACTCACCTACAGGTGTTGATTATGCTGCCATCCAGGATTATGGTAACCCTACTCTTACATGGGAAAGAACTAAAACTACCAATGTTGGTATTGACTTCTCAATAAAAGGAACAAAACTGTACGGTTCCCTTGAATACTACAATAAATACGGAATCAATATTGTGGGAGCTGTTGATCTTCCGAGAATTACAGGAACATCACAACAGCCGTTCAATACTGCCGAGCTTGTAAATAAAGGCTTTGAGATAAGTCTGAATTATGAACTTGGCAATAAAGCAGGCCTCTCTTGGCTTACAAAACTGAATTACAGTTACAACAAGAGTGAAGTCAAGAAACTTAATCTTGTAAGTTTCTCATACTCGTCACTTGCTCTACCACACTTTGAAGAGGGCAAACCTGTAGGAGCCATCTACTCTTACAAATATCTCGGTATGGGTGAAGATGGAATCCCTTATATACAGGGAATTGATGATAACAAATGGTCTTTCAGTGGCACACAGCCATCTACCAGCGATCACCGCGATTATATGATTTATTCCGGTTCAAATGTTCCTACCAGTCTCTTCGGTTGGCAGAACAATATCCGCTATAGAGGATTTAATCTGTCGTTCTACATTACAGGTGAATTTGGAGCAGTATTCAGAAAACCTACTTTCGACTACACAATACTTACAAATGCAAAAACATCTTCTATCCTGCATAAAGATGTTGTAGCAGTTATGGATGGCACAGCAACCCATATTCCAACAATGCCGTCAACAAGCGAAACCAATCTTTCTGCTTGGGGATCCCGTGCGAAATACCTGAATACCCTTATCGAAGATGCTTCTCATATAAGATTGCAAGAGATCAATCTCTCCTACACCTTCCCTCAAAGGATTCTCAAAAGTATCCAGAACTTGAGAATATACTGTCAAATGAGAAATGTAGGTTTGATATGGACTGCAAACAGTGAAGGTCTGGACCCTCGATATGTATATAACAGTACTATTGCTGTAGCAGATCCCCGCTCTTACACATTTGGTTTAAGTTTTGATTTTTAACTGTTAATTTGAGATACTATGAAGAATTATATATTATACTTATGCTTGTCTATGACTTTATTTATAAGTTGTGACAGTTTCTTGAGCGAACCGCCTGAGAAGAAAGACAATCTGGAAATAAAAACAGTAGAAGCTGTTGACCTGCTCCTTAACCACTATAATATCCTGTTCGACAGAAGCAGGGAGAGAATATTCGCAAGCGACAGCTATGGATTATACAAAGATTATTATCTTGTTAAACCAAGCCTGTTCACCGGAGCTTTAAAATATATTGTATGGCTTCCTGATCTGTTGCCGTCTTCAGCAACTTATTATTGGGAACAAGAGTGGAACAAGGTAGCCTATGCCAACACAGTTCTCAATACTATCGACCAGTTGGAGGGTACCGATGAAGATAAAACAAGGCTGATTCAAGATGCTCATTTCCTTAGAGCATACGAATATTACAATATGATGACAATGTATTGTCTTCCTTACTCAGATGAGAATAAAGATGCTTTAGGATTGCCTTTAAAGAAAACTCTGGCCTTTGATGAAAGCTTCGAGAGATGCACCTTAGAGGAGTTGAAAAACTTTATAGAGAGTGAACTTAATGCGGCTTTAGAGACAAAAATCCCAAGAAATGAAGATTTGCTCTTTAGAATAAGTCTTCCTGCCGTGCAAGCTTTTGCAGCAAGATTCTATCTGTATATTCATGACTATACTAAAGCCGAAGATTTTGCAAAGAAAGCACTGCAAGCCCACTCTGCACTTGTTGATATTGATGATTATTTCACTCCATACAAATGGCAGTATACAGCTGTAGGACAAAACTATTATGGTCCTAATGCCCCTACTGATTACAAATATCCTGAGTTCTATTATGCCCGTGTTATATATAATCACACATCCAATGCCGTTCCAAGCCAGAAGCTGATAAATCTCTATGACCAGACTAATGATGCAAGATATGAGCATTTCATTGTAGAAGATTATTCGCTTAACAGGGCCCAGACCCCAGGTTGGGATGCTTACTGGCAATTTGGTTCAATAGGTATTATTCACGGTCCTACTACTGCTGAGATGATGCTTATTATGGCTGAGTGCCTTGCAAGAAAGGGAGAAACTGCTCAGGCTGTCAAATATCTCAATGATTTGAGGAGTACCCGTTATAAAGATGGTACATATACAGCATTGCAGGCCTCTGACTTTGCTTCCAAAAAAGAGATTTTACAGTTCATAATAGATGAAAGACAAAGGGAATTCCCGTTTGCGCACAGGTGGGACGATATTAAACGTATCAATTCAGACCCTGAAAATATAGTAGACAAAATAACCATTACAAGAGAATTCTATAAAACAGACGGTGTTACAGTAGATGAGTCCCAGACCCAAACCTACTCCCTCGCCCCTGGCGATCCAAGATTTGCCTGGCCTATATCACAAGTTGACATTGAGTTAAGTAATGGTCAATTAATCCAGAATCCTTATGAACAATAATCTTATTTTACTAATATCATGTATTCT
>JAZNEW010000027.1:0-47410 GCA_045588775.1 Candidatus Egerieisoma sp.
ATGCCTTTCTGGCCTACAAAACATATCGGCAACAAACTCTACCAGTTTGTGGATGCCGGAACTTTCATTGAAATGAGTGAAAAATACAACTCTCCCCGAATGAAAGAGATTGCCGCTACTCTCACCGAAGAGAGCAACCCGGTAATAATCGAAGCTACACTCAAATAGGCTGCAAGCCGAGGCGCAGCGCTTATAGTATACAACAATGAAAGAAACAATAATACTTTTATTAATTATCCTTCTTTGTGGTTGTAACCAATTTTCCACTGTATCACAAAAGTTTGATACAGTGGAAAATTACATGTATACTGCATCAGATAAAGTTCTAAGTATATTGGCCGGCATCGACACTTCCTGTTTAAAATCATCTGAATTGAAAGCCAGATACGCCTTGTTAAAAACTATGGCTCTCGAAAACAACTATATAAAAACCCGCGATTTGGAATTATTATATCCTGCTATAGAATATTATACAAAATATGGAAACCCGACAGAAAAACTACGCACATATTATCATTGTGGCTTAATCTATCAAAGACTCCATACAATCTTACAAATCATTGCAGGAGATAGAAAATTGTCAGAAATATGATATAAACTGCCTTCGTTTAAGCGAATATTACGATGCAAGAGTAAGGTATGAATCTGTATTTTCAAAAAGCACTCTATCCTCTACCATTAATGAGTATCTTAAGACAATACCATCTTATAGAGTCTCGTGGCTTGC
This sequence comes from Candidatus Egerieisoma sp., assembly GCA_045588775.1. Lineage (GTDB taxonomy): Bacteria > Bacteroidota > Bacteroidia > Bacteroidales > UBA932 > Egerieousia. Next base: position 728 of record JAZNEW010000027.1, read on the forward strand.
AATAGCTTTTGCCTATCTGAATATACAAGAATATGATAAAGGGATAAATGCCCTGATTGAATACACAGATAGCCGGCCAAAAACAAATATGCCATTGGAATATTATTTATTGGCATGCAACCTTTACGAAAAGGCTTACCAATACCAGAAAGCCCTTTCCGTTTATAAAGAGTACACCGGTCTGCTCGAAGAAATTTACGGACAGGACACAAAATTTGTCGAAGAAAAGTATTATCTGCAACAGGCAACAAATAATATAGAAAAAAGGAAAAAGAAACTTCAGTGGTATACTTCGGTTATCATCATACTGCTGGCTTCTGCAATTTTGTATATAAGTTCACGGCTGAAAATCAAGGCCTCAGAGAAAAAAATCATTGAAAAAGAGAAAGAGACCTACAGGCTTCTCTCTCTGCAACTCGAAGAAGAAAAAGATAATCTTACCGACCTTCTCGCTGCACATGATACCCTAAGCAATGAAACAAAAAACAGCATTATAGCGCGACTTGAGTTATTGAACAAATTTTTTGCAGCCAAGATAACAAGCAATGAAGATCTTGACAAAAAGGCCTGTGATGAACTGAAATTTCTTGTAGAGAATAAAAAGGAGTTCATAGAATCCACTATACATTCCTTTAAGATAAGCCATCCTCATTTCATTCTTTATCTTCAAGAAAGAAATCTGACTCAGAATGAAATAGGCTATTGCTGCCTATTTGCCATCGGATTAAAAGGAAAAGAAATAGGCATGTACACAAACATGAGCCGTCATTACGCAATAAGCAGCATAATCAGAAAAAAATTGGGAATAGACTCTCACGAAACCAATATCAATCTATATATAAAAACATTGTTGGAATCATGAAGGTTACAGATGTCAAACTTTTACTTTGCAACTTTGAGGATATCAACTGTAATATTTTAAACAATGAAACAGAAAAGGGATTATTTTATTGTCCTCATATTATGTGCAATTCTACTTGGCGGGTGCAATGCCCGCCAGGTTGGTGAATTGCCGCTACTCTCACCGAAGAGAGCAACCCGGTAATAATCGAAGCTACGCTCAAGTAGACCGCTATACTGCTGAACTATTATTCCTATTCCGTTAAGCCAGCAGCTGTTTTACCATAGCGGAGATGGCTTTGCCTTCTGCTCTTCCTGAAAGTTGCTTGGTAGCAGTTCCCATTACTTTGCCCATGTCTTGCGGACCTTTGGCTCCTACAGCTTCAATGATTTTTTTCAATTCAGCTGCAAGCTCCTCTTCTGAAAGCTGTTTTGGAAGGAATACCTCCATTGCTGCAGCCTCTGCCAATTCGTTTTCGGCAAGTTCCGAACGGTTTTGCGCTTTGTAAAGTTCTGCGCTCTCTTTACGCTGCTTAACCAGCTTTTGAATTATCTTCAAAACAGCCTCATCCGAAATAGTCTCGGAGCCGTCTGCAGTTTTTGCAAGCAGAATTGCAGCTTTGATAGCTCTTAACGATTCCAGTTTTACCTTCTCTTTGGCAAGCATTGCTGCCTTTATTCCATTTTGAATTTCCAGTTCCAGACTCATAATTATTTAACTTTAATCTATTGTTTGCGTTTTATACTGTAAATAAAATCCCCACTAAAACATATTCTAGCAGGGATTTGTTCGTTATATATGTTTTACTCTTTTTCAGGTGCAGTTGAACTGATGAAGAGCTCTTCCATTTGTGCAGCATCTATTCTCGACGGAGCATCGAGCATTACATCGCGACCTGTATTGTTTTTAGGGAATGCAATGTAGTCGCGGATAGTCTCCTGACCGCCGAAGAGCGAACAGAAACGGTCGAAACCAAATGCGATACCGCCATGAGGAGGTGCTCCATATTTGAATGCGTTGATGATGAATCCGAAGCGGTAATCTGCATCCTCTTTGCTGAAGCCAAGAACCTCAAACATACGCTCCTGAACTTTAGAATCATGGATACGGATAGATCCGCCACCAACCTCAGTACCGTTAAGCACAAAGTCGTAGGCATTTGCACTCACCTGTGCAAGATCCTCCTGTTTGTTGCTGTAGAATTTGTCAAGATCTTCTGGTTTTGGAGCTGTGAACGGGTGGTGCATTGCATAGAAACGCTGAGTCTCATCATCCCACTCCAATAGAGGGAAGTCATATACCCAAAGTGGAGCAAATACTGAGTTGTCTCTCAAGCCGAGGCGGTTACCCATCTCAAGACGCAATGTTCCCAAAGCACCCTGCATCTTCTTTTTAGCACCCGACAGTACCAATACCAAATCACCTTCAGCTGCTCCGATTTTCTCACAGATACCTTTCAAATCTTCAGCACTGTAGAATTTGTCGATAGAAGATTTGATGCCCTCCGCATTGTATTTGATGTATATAAGGCCTTTTGCACCAACTTGAGGTCTCTTAACCCACTCGGTAAGTTCATCGAGCTGTTTACGGGTATAACCTGCACAACCAGGAACTACAATTGCTCCAACATATTCTGCATCATCAAGCACTGCAAAACCACGACCTTTTACCATATCTGTGATGGTATTCATCTTCATGCCAAAACGGATATCAGGTTTGTCGCTGCCATAATACTCCATAGCATCCCTGTAAGGCATTCTTGGGAAAGCACCCTCGAACTCAATGCCCAAAATGTTTTTGAACAAGGCCTTTGCAAGACCCTCAAATGTATTCAAGACATCCTCACGTTCAACAAACGACATTTCGCAGTCGATTTGTGTAAACTCAGGCTGACGGTCTGCACGCAAATCCTCATCCCTGAAACAACGTACAATCTGGAAATATCTGTCGTAACCGGCAACCATCAACAGCTGTTTGAATGTTTGCGGGCTTTGTGGAAGAGCATAGAATTCACCCGGATTCATACGGCTCGGAACAACAAAGTCGCGGGCTCCCTCAGGAGTTGATTTGATGAGGTAAGGTGTCTCAATCTCCATGAATCCTATGTCGCTCAAATAGTTTCTTACCTCGTGTGCCATTTTATGACGCAACTCCAATGCTCTCTTCAGCGGGGCACGACGCAAATCCAAATATCTGTATTGGGCACGGATATCCTCACCGCCATCTGTATTCTCTTCGATTGTAAACGGAGGTGTTACCGCTTTATTCAGCACCTGCAACTCTGTGAGTTTTATCTCAATTTCACCAGTCTCAATCTTATTGTTTTTGCTTTGTCTCTCGGCAACAATACCGGTTGCCTGAATAACATACTCTCTACCCAATGTAGAAACAAGGTCATTAATCTCTTTAGATTCGTTCTCGTCTGCAACAAGTTGGGTTATACCATATCTGTCGCGCAAATCTATGAAGTTCAGGCTTCCCATTTTGCGCACTCTCTGCACCCAGCCTGCCAATATTACTCTCTGGCCTGCATTTGCTATACGCAATTCTCCGCAAGTATGTGTTCTGTACATATTATTATATTGATTTTAAAATTGTCGGGTTAATTATTTACAACAACTTGCAAAGTTAATATTTTATAGCTTTTGATAATAAAAAATAATTTACCTTTGCATCTATGGCAACACAATATGGAGTAAAAGCAAAAAAAGCACTCGGACAGCACTTCCTCAACGACGAATCTGTTGCGAGAAGAATAGTGGAGAGTCTTATTGTTGAAGGAGAGACTCAAGTTCTGGAAATTGGCCCCGGAACAGGTGTGCTCACAAAGTATCTGCTGCAAAATCCCAATATAAAATTGGAGGTGGCAGAGATTGATACTGAGAGTATTGCATATTTGCAACAGGCATTTCCGCAGCTGCTCTACTCTCTTCAGCAGCGCGATTTTCTCGAAATTCCTCTCGAAAAGATCTTTGCAGGAGAGTTTGCGGTGATAGGCAATTTCCCATACAATATCTCTTCGCAAATATTCTTTAAAGTCCTCGATTATAAGGAGAGCATTCCGCAAGTTGTCTGTATGTTGCAAAGGGAGGTAGCCCAAAGGCTGGCAGCCGGCCCGGGCACAAAGACCTACGGCATCCTTTCTGTGCTGCTTCAGGCCTGGTACGATATCGAATATCTGTTTACTGTAGATGAGGGAGTCTTTACTCCTCCTCCAAAAGTAAAGAGCGGAGTGATCAGATTGCGCAGAAACGGCCGTACCGACCTCGGATGCAGCTACCTGCTCTTCAAGAGTGTTGTAAAGGCCTGCTTCAACCAACGGCGCAAAACCATACGCAATTCGCTCAAACCTCTTCTGGGCAAAAAGATCGAAGACAAAAAGAGCGGCTCATCGGTTATGGTCAAACAATCCATAACATCACCGCTGCTCGATCTGCGTCCGGAACAGCTTAGTGTAGATCAATTTATTGAGCTGACACAACTGCTCACAGAGTAATCTATTTGGAATTTATAGCATCAACAGGATTGAGTCTTGCTGCAAATATTGCAGGAGAGAGACCACTTATTATTCCTATTGCCAGCGAAACCGACAGGCCACTGAGCATATTTCTGAGTGTTATATCCATTTCAAATGAACTGCTCCACGGTATCAGCCACACGCCAATGCACACAAGCAATATTCCAAACAATCCTCCTGCAATGGAGAGGAATACCGCTTCTGTAAGGAATTGGGCCAGTATCACATATTTCTCCGCACCGAGAGCCTTCTGTATGCCTATTATATTGGTGCGCTCCTTCACCGAAACAAACATGATGTTGGCAATTCCAAAACCACCTATCAAAAGGGAAAATCCAGCTATCACCCAGCCTACGGTGTTTACCATCGAGAGCAATGATTCCACAATCTCCTGCAAAAAGGTCATCTTGTTTATAGAAAAGTCATTTTTCATGCTTGGAGAGAGCCTTCTGTGGGCGCGCATGAGCATCATGAGTTCATCGCAGAAATCATCCTCCGCCACACCTGCCTTTGGCCTTGCGTAGATTGAGACATCCGCCCATTTTAAATTTACCATATACCTGCCTGCATCAAGAGGTATAAGAACCGACAAGTCTGTATTTCCTCCAATATCAATCATACTCTCGCCCTGCTTTGCAAAAACACCTATAACCGTAATCTCCCTGTTCCCCACCTTGATTCTTTTACCTGTGGGGTCAGCCCCTGCAAAGAGCTGCTGCCATACATCGTGCCCTATGATACCCACCGGCTTGCCTGAGACACACTCCTCTTCTGTGAAGTATCTTCCGGTTTTCAGATCTGTCTCCGAAATCCTGTTCCAATCATAGGTAACACCCCTTATGATTGAACCAGGAATCGAACTCCTTCCATACTTGAGATTCTTCTCAAATTGTATCTCCATAGCAATAGCCGAAGCAGTCTGAGAATTTGCCTTGATGAATTTGTAATCCCTCACATCGGGTGAAGGTCTGCGCATATACTCCCACCATTTGTATTCGGCCAGATTATCGCTATTGCCGTACTCATCTTCGCCACTAAAGGGCCATTTTGAGATGGATACCACATCGCTGCCAAAGGAGGCAAAGCCTCTTTTCATATTCGATTTGAGAGCATCTACAGCCGACAAGACTGCCACTATCGAAAATATACCTATGCTCACGCCCAAAAGGCTGAGCAGTGTTCGGAACTTGTCGTTCCTCAATTGGGAGAAGGCAAAAGAGATACTCTCCTGCAACAATTTCATAATCATCTTCCCCTCTTTCAACAAACCTCTTTTTTCCATTGTCCCGGATCTGATTTAATATTTGAAAATTCTATCTGTTATGATTTATAACCCAACTGCTTCTTTAAAGCTCTCAGTGCATCAAAGGCGTCTAATGGCGACATGCTGTTGATATCCATTGCTTTTATCTTTTCTTTTATCTCAACAAGCAACGGATCGTCGAGCTGGTAAAACGAGAGCTGCAGATTATCCTGCAATGAACTTCTGCTGCCTCGCTTTCCTCTCCTGGCGCCGGCTCCTGTGGCAGGCTCATGCGGAGTTGCATCACAGGTTCCGTTGCTCTCCTGCTGCTCTCTTGCCTTTTCGAGACGGTTCAACTTGCGCTGGGCCGAATCTATTACAGATTGCGGCATTCCTGCCATTCTTGCCACATGCAATCCAAAGCTGTGGGCAACACCACCCCTGCAGAGCTTCCGCAAAAATATGACTTTATTGTCTACCTCCTTTACGGAGACATGATAGTTGCAGACTCTGTCATAAACTGTTTCGAGTTCATTAAGTTCGTGATAGTGAGTTGCAAACAGTGTCTTTGCCTTGTATGGTGTTTCATGGATGTACTCCACAATGGCCCAAGCAATCGACATTCCGTCGAATGTGCTGGTACCACGACCGATCTCATCAAGCAGAACGAGTGAGCGCTGCGAGAGATTGTGCAATATTGTTGATGACTCTATCATCTCCACCATAAAGGTAGATTCTCCACGGGAGATGTTGTCGGAAGCTCCAACACGTGTGAAGATTTTGTCGGTAATGCCCACATGTGCCCGTTTTGCCGGAACAAAAGAGCCAATCTGGGCCAGAAGCACTATTAATGCCGTTTGTCGCAACAGTGCAGACTTACCCGCCATATTTGGGCCTGTAAGAATGATAATCTGCTGGGAATCATTGTCGAGCATCAGATCATTTGCAATATACTCCTCGCCCGGAGCCATAAGCGTTTCAATTACCGGATGACGTCCCTGCTCTATTTCCAACAAGAGGTCTTCCAAAATTTCGGGCCTGCAATATCTGTTGGTAATTGCCAGATCTGCAAATCCCACAAGGCAATCCACCCTCGCTATAATGGCACTGCTCTGCTGTATTTTATATATTTCACTCTGCACAGATGCCACCAATTCTGCATAAATGCTCTGCTCGAGGGCATAAATGCGGTCTTCTGCACCGAGTATCTTCTCTTCATACTCCTTGAGTTCCTGAGTTATGTATCTCTCGGCACTTACAAGTGTCTGCTTGCGTATCCACTCTTCGGGCACTTTATCTTTATGCGCATTCCTCACTTCGAGGTAATACCCGAATACATTGTTGTAACTTATTTTGAGCGACGGTATTCCGGTGCGCTCCACTTCGCGTTGCTGCAGTTGGAGAAGATAGTCTTTTCCGTGGCGTGCTATCTGCCTCAAATTGTCGAGCTCCTCATTTACTCCATCTGCAATGATATCCCCTTTGCCAAATTGTGCAGCAGGCTCCTGAAGCATCGTCTGTTCTATTTTCTCTCTCAGTCCATTGAACAGCTCTATCTGCCGGCCGAGGCTCCTGAGCTCTTCACATCCTGCATTTTCACAAATCTCTTTGATCGGTGCCATCTGACAAAGGCCTCTTTTGAGTTGCACCATCTCGCGAGGCATTATTTTTCCGGCAGCAGCACGGGCCGTAATACGCTCCAAATCACCCACTTGCCCTATACAATTCCTTATATCCTCCCTCTGGGCGCTGTTTTTTACAAAAAAATCAACAACACACAGGCGGCTATCTATCTCTTTTTTCTCCTTTACCGGCATCGACAGCCAATTTCTCAACAATCTTGCACCGAGTGGCGAAGAGCATCTGTCTATTACATCAATAAGTGCAGTGCCGTTGGAAGATGATGCAGGTGAGAAAATTTCGAGATTGCGGAAAGTAAATCTGTCGAGCCATACAAAATTACCTTCATCTATACGCGATATCGAACACAAGTGGCATATTGCTGTACTGTGGTTCTGCTCCAAATAGAAGAGAATCGCTCCAGCCGCAGTAATGCCCAATGGAAGGGTCTCTATGCCAAAACCCCTTAGAGATTGCAAACCGAACTGTTTTTTTAATTTGTCTTCGCAAGCCTCATCAACAAAAGCCCACTCATCCATTGGAGACAAATAATAACCGCTGCCGAAACGCTCCTTAAAACCATCTCTGTAACCCCTCTCAATCACAATCTCTTTAGGAGAAAAATTCGACAGCAATACCTCTATATATTCCAACGACCCCTCTGCAACTTTAAATGTTCCTGTTGAGATATCGAGAAATGCAACTCCTCCCCTGTTTTTGCGGAAAGCAACTGCGCACAGGAAGTTATTCTCTTTCTGATTGAGCAGCTGCTCATTATAGGCGATTCCTGGAGTTACAAGCTCTGTAACGCCCCTTTTTACAATTTTCTTTGTAAGCTTTGGATCCTCAAGCTGATCGCAGATTGCAACCTTATAGCCACTCCTGACCAGCTTTGGCAGATATGTATCTATGGAATGGTGCGGGAAACCTGCAAGTTCAACAGCAGTACCCGGGCCATTATTTCTCTTTGTAAGAACAATGCCCAGCACCTTGCTGGCTATAATTGCATCTTCACCAAATGTTTCGTAAAAGTCTCCGACCCTGAACAGGAGCAGGGCATCGGGATGTTGTGCCTTTACACTGAAATATTGCTTCATAAGCGGAGTTTCCGCTATCTTCTTATCCTCCTTCATAGCACACAAAATTAGGAATTTTCTTTCAAAAAAATGTAACTTTGTAACTTGAACACATTAACAAATGCCCACCAACGCTATGAATTTAAAATCTGTTTTTAGAGCAGCCGCCATTTTTGCTGTTGCTTTTGCTGCAATCTCATGCAGCACCCCCTCAAAAGAGGAGATAGCCGAAAAGGAACTTAAAGAGATTATCGAAAGAAATAAGGCTGTAGGCCTGGCTGTTGTTGCCGTTAAAGATGGCAATGTTGTCTACAATAATTTTCTTGGATATAAAGACCTCGAAAATAAAACTGCTCTTGGCAAAGATGACATCTTCAGAATTGCCTCCATCTCAAAATCATTTACAGCCACAGCAATCATGCAGCTTGTAGAGCAGGGCAAACTCAGCCTCGATGCAGATGTTTCGGATCTTTTGGGATTCAAAGTAAGAAACCCGAAATATCCACAAACCCCCATAACTGTAAAGATGCTCCTCTCGCACACTTCGAGCATGAATGATTCAAACGGTTATTTTTCGATAAACAAAATAAATCCAGACTCCTCAAAGACATGGGAGAGAGCCTGGAACGAATATGAACCGGGAACCGGTTATGAGTACTGCAATCTGGGATTCAATACACTTGGAACCATTTTGGAGAGGGTTAGCGGAGAGAGATTCGACAAATACATTGTCAATCACATTCTGAACCCGCTTGGTGTTTATGGCGGTTACGAAGTACTCTCTCTCGACTCTACAAAATTTGTAAAAATTTATTCATACAATGAGGCCGACAGCTCTTTCACCCACTCTCCTGCAGCCTATGCAACCCGCGAGGATGAGATCAAGAATTATGTATTCGGCCACTCTACACCGGTATTCTCACCAACCGGCGGACTCAAAATTTCGCCTCTTGATCTGGCAAAGGTAATGACCATGCACATGAATAACGGCACATTGAACGGTGTAAAAATAATTGACAGTACAAGTTCTGCGTTGATGCAGTCGAAAATTGCAGAAAAGACCGATGAGGGTGATTCTTACGGCTTTGCGATAAGAATAAGTGATCAATTATTAGACAGTCATACCATGATAGGCCACACCGGCAGCGCTTATGGCGTATATACCTCAATGTTTTGGGACAAGGATAAAAAATTCGGTTTTGTTGTTATGACAAATGGTTGCAATGGCCGTACCGACAATAATTTTATGGCAATCCACAGAGAGGTTGATGCCTGTTTGTACAACAATTTTATAAAAGAGTAGTTGAAGAGAGTCCTTATTATTACATATTATTGGCCCCCATCGGGTGGCTCAGGTGTTCAAAGGTGGCTTAAATTTGCCAAATATCTCCCCCAATATGGTTGGGAGGGCGTTGTTTACACTCCGTCCAATCCTCAGGCCAATAGTATTGATAATGCTCTTCTAAAGGATGTAAGGCCCGATACAACCATTATAAAACGGAGAATCATTGAGCCTTACGGATTGTATAAAGTCCTCTCCGGCAAGAAAAAAGATAAGCCGATAAAGGCAAATATAGTTTCGTCGAAAGCAAAAAAATCACTTTTGCAAAGAATCTCCCTCTTTGTAAGGGGCAATCTCTTTATTCCCGATCCACGCATATTGTGGGTAGGGCCGTCGGTGAGATTTTTGAAAAGATATTTGAAAGAACATCCTGTTGATGCAATTGTGAGTACCGGTCCGCCACACTCAATGCACCTTATAGCAAAGAGGGTAAGCAAAGCTACCGGCACTCCCTGGATTGCCGATTTCAGAGATCCCTGGACAGAGATTTTCTATTTCAAACATCTGGGATTGGGGAGCTGGGCCTACAAAAAGCACAGGAATCTCGAGCAGAGCGTTCTTGACAATGCCTCACAGATTATTGTGGTGTCGGACAAAATGAAAAAAGATTTTGAATGCCGCACCAACACCCCTGTGGAGGTAATCACAAACGGTTTTGACCCCGATGACTTCAAACCGGCAGGCACTGCGGCACAAGTTCAAACCAGCACAGCAAAGGCTCAAACTTGTGCTGCGGAAGCTCAAACCGGCAAGTTCACACTGGTTCATACCGGTCTTCTGGTGGATGATGGCAACCCCGACCTTTTATGGAAAATATTGGGTGAAAAGGCTGTTGCAGATGTCGGATTCAGAGAAAATCTCCAAATAAGGGTTATGGGGCAGACCGACAATTCAATTATCGAAGATATCACCAGAAACGGACTTGCTCCAAACTTTGTGAATATGGGCTATGTCTCCCATGATACTGCAACAATGTGGCAGCAGAATGCCTCCTTATTGCTCTTGCCGCTCAGAAAAGAGCCAGAAGCTGCAGCAATTCTTACCGGCAAATTCTTTGAATATCTTGCCGCAGGAAGGGCTATTCTGGCATTCGGCCCTACAACCGGAGATCTGGCCAAAGCTCTGGAAGAGACCAAAAGCGGAACTATCTGCGATTGGGATCAGGAAGATGCAATCAGAGAGGCTCTTGATAATGCCTATCGGATATACTTGGAGCAGCAACATGACAATAATGGGCAGAGCTCGGAGAATACCCATGCCCCACGGGAATTTTCAAGTGCGGCGTTAAAATACTCAAGGAGAGAACTTACCGGCAAATTGTCGGTTTTAATGAATAATATTATAAACAGAAAATAATAGTAGAGATGATGAAGGGTTTTGACTTCAAGAGACTTTTGCCCTATGTGGCAGCAATTATCGCATTTGTTGTTATTGCTTATGCCTTTACACCACAAGTGCTTTCGGGAAAGATTGTAAACCAATCCGATATTTCGAGCTGGCAGGGAATGGCCCACGAAATTACCAAATATAATGAAGCCAATCCTGGTGACAGGGCTTTATGGACAAACTCAATGTTTGGTGGCATGCCTGCCACATCAATCTCAGTTGTTTTTGAAGGGGATTTTACAAAATATCTCTACGATGCACTCTTTATAGGAGAACGTCCTGCCAGCTATCTGCTGATAAGCCTGATTGGAGGATTCCTTCTGATGCTGGCTTTTGGGGTTAATATATACCTTGCATTTTTGGGAGCAATTGCCATAACATTCTGCTCATACAATATGCAGATTATACAGGTTGGCCATAATGCAAAAATGGTTGCAATAGCCTTTATGTCGTGGCCTCTGGCAGCTGTAGTATATGCCTATAGAAAAAGCGCCCTGTGGGGAGGAGTGCTGTTTGCCTTTGCCTTGAGTTTTCAGATTAAGGCAAACCATCCGCAGATTACCTACTATCTGGCAATGATCATTTTTGGTTATGCAATCTGGCAATTGTGTGCGGCAATAAAGGAGAAAACATTGCCCAAATTCATTAAAACATCCCTTATTCTGCTTGTTACAGGATGTATAGGCATCGCCACAAATATCAATAATCTATGGCCGGTGTATGAGTATAGCCAGCACACCATGCGCGGCGGTTCGGAACTGGTTGAAAATAGTGATGCGCAAAATGCCGAGAGTGGTGAAACTAACGCAGAAAGCGGAAAAAAGAGCCGCAGCGGACTCGATCTGGAGTATGCAACCTCTTGGTCTTACGGCATAGAGGAGACCCCGAATCTCTTTATTCCAAACTTTAACGGAGGTTCTTCTTCGGGCGAACTAAGCAGAAGTTCCGAGACTTACAAGGCACTTCGCCAGAATGGATATGCCGCAGAGCAGATAATTAAAGCACTGCCGCTCTATTGGGGGCCACAACCGTTTACCGCAGGCCCGATGTATATGGGCGCTATAAGCATGTTCCTTTTTGTTTTGGGATTCTTTGTGCTGAAGGGGGGAGTAAGATGGTGGATTGGAGGCGTGTCGCTTCTTGCCCTTATGCTCTCATGGGGCTACCATCTCATGCCTGTTTCTGAGTTTTTCTTCAAATTTGCTCCGCTTTACAATAAATTCAGGGCAGTTTCAATGATTCTGGTTATTCTACAAATTCTGATTCCGGTTATGGCAGTCCTTGTTTTGAATGAAATTCTCTTCAACAAAGAGTGCTCTGATGAAAAAATCTGTCGGGACAGAATTAAAAAAGGATTTGCCTGGGCATTGGGTCTTACCGGCGGTTTCGCTCTGCTATTTGCCCTTATACCATCCCTTGCAGGTAATTTTTATGCAAATGCAGATGCACAATTGCCCGAAATTATGATAAAACCTTTATGGGCCGACAGAGCCGCTCTTCTTCGCAGTGATGCTTTGCGCAGTCTGCTCTTTATTGTTGGTGCAGCATTTGTGCTATGGTTGGGATATCTCAAAAAATTGAAAGGAACTCATACTGTCGCAATTATTGCACTACTGGTTTTAATTGACATGTGGAGTATAGGCAAACGCTATTTGAACGATTCTCATTTTGTCAATCATAGAGAATTCAATAATGTATTTACCCCTCGTCCTGTAGACAACATTATTTTGGCAGATACCGACCCTAACTACAGAGTTCTCGATTTGAGTGTAAATACCTTTAATGATTCGTATGTGAGCTACCACCACAAAACCATTGGAGGCTACAGCCCTGTAAAACTTCAAAGGTATCAGGACTTGATTGAACACCATATTGCTCCCGAAATGGGTGCAATTGCAGAGGATCTGCAGGGAGTCCAGACAATTGAACAGGCCCTCGCTGCCCTGGGAAATTATGATGTGCTCAATATGCTCAATACAAAATACATTATAATTAATGGTAATGCGGCACCGTTGCTAAATGAGGGGGCTTTGGGCAATGCCTGGTTTGTGAACAATATTGTCAAGGCATCAAATGCAAACGAAGAGATTGAATTGCTCGGCCAGATAGATCCTGCCAAAGAGGCTGTTATTGCAGACAACTTCATGACTTCAGAATATCTTGGCGAGTTCTGCACACCTGCCGCAAATTCCCGTGGAAGGAGCTATTTCTTTGAGAGCGATACAAATGCAACTGTAGAACTTGTATCATACTCTCCAAACAAATTGGTATACAGATACAACAGCACCACACCTAATATAGCGCTGTTCAGCGAGGTATTCTACGCTCCAGGGTGGAGTGCAAAACTCTATCCTAAAGCAGCTGCAGCAAAAACCGGTGCACAGAATCTGGAAATATTCAGAGCCAACTATATTTTGAGAGGCTTGGCCCTTCCTGCCGGTGAAGGTGAAATTGTCTTTGAATTTGCTCCCGACAGCATTATAAAAGGTGAAACATACTCACGAGTAGCCTCATGGATGCTCATTGCCCTGTTGCTTGGTGCAATAGTTCTGCAATTTACAAAACGCAAATAAATAATTTTTAAGATATGAATCGTATTTGCAACCTTTTCAATATAAAATATCCTATCATCTCAGGTGGAATGGTATGGTGTAGCGGCTGGCGGCTCGCCTCTGCTGTAAGTTTGAATGGCGGCTTGGGTCTGATTGGTGCCGGAAGCATGCACCCCGACAATCTCCGCCACCACATCCGCCTCTGCAAAGAGGCCCTCAAAGCCGGGGCGCCCGGCAATACAACCGGCAAAGATCTGCCATTTGGAGTTAATGTCCCACTACTCTACCCTGAGATGGAGCAACTTATGGATATACTTGTGGATGAGGGTGTTAAAATTGTATTCACTTCGGCCGGAAGTCCTAAAAAATGGACTCCGTTTTTAAAGCAGCACGGAATTACCGTTGTGCATGTTGTATCGAGCAGTCTATTTGCTAAAAAATGCGAAGAGGCAGGAGTTGATGCAGTTGTTGCCGAAGGCTTTGAAGCCGGTGGCCATAACGGTCGCGAGGAGACTACAACTATGTGTCTTATTCCGGCAGTATGCAAGGCAACATCACTTCCTGTTATAGCGGCTGGCGGAATTGCTTTAAAATGTCAGATAAAAGCTGCCGAAGCGCTTGGAGCTGAGGGTGTGCAAATTGGGACACGCTTTGCTCTGAGTGCCGAGAGCTCTGCTCACGAAAACTTCAAAAAGCACTGCTTGGGAATGCCGGAAGGCGCAACAAAATTGTACCTGAAAAAATTGGCACCTGCCCGTCTGGCCCAAGGCAGTGAATTTACCTCAACCGTAGCGCAAATGGAAGAGAATGGAGCAAGCAAGGAGGAGCTGCAAGCCTATCTTGGAAAAGGACGCGCCCGCAAAGGCATTTTTGAGGGAAATATCGACGAAGGAGAGATAGAGATCGGACAAATCTGTTCAATGGTCAAGGAGATTGAAACCGTAGAGCAGATTTTCAGGAGTCTGGTATAAATCAAGGCCGGCCCAAAAGGTTAATACCCTTCTGAACCGGCCTCTTTCTAACTAATTATTTACCTATGTGTTCACTTCAAAATTTCAGATAGTTCTGTTATAATCTGCTCTCCACGCAAACCTCGTTTTAAAATTGTTCCGTCGGGAGCAAAAAGAATAAGATGAGGGATATATTTTACTCCATAAATCTCTTTTGGAATACCTTGTGCCTCAAAGATCTGATTCCATGGCAGATCAAGTTTCTCCAGAGCCTTCATTGTATCATCCCTTTTGTCGCTCACAGCAATTCCAACTATATCAAAATTTTTATCCTTGAACATTTCGTATGCCCTTTTAAGATATGGCATTTCTGCCTTACAAGGGCCACACCATGATGCCCAGTGGTCTACAAGAATATATTTTCCTTTACCTACATAATCCGACAACTTTACATCAGTGCCATCGGGATCTCCACCTTTAATGGTATAATCGGTAAACATCTTGCCCTCTGCCGTATTGTTCTGAAGTATTATAAATTTGTGGGCATCGCTGACACTCTTGAAGTTCTTTACCATATCCGAACACTCCTGATATCTCTCCAAAAACCTGTCGCTGTCTACATTTGCCAGATCAACCATGGCAAAAGCACCCAAAAGATTATCCAAATTGGCTCCAGCTACGGAATCTGCAATGGCTGCCTGTTTTGCAAGGTATTTCTCATTTATACTTTCCCATTGCTCATTGAATTCCTTCAGGGAGATTGACTCCTTTTTGGCGGTCAACTCTTTTCGCTCCACATTGCGCTCCGCATCACATTTATAATAACTGTTGTGATAAGCATTGTTCATCTCCACAAAAGGAGTTCCATACACCTGTCTCTCATCAATATCAGCTGTAACCTCACCCGGCTCCAGGATAAAGCGCACCCTCGTTTTTCCATAGCCTACATAGGCATAAACAGGTTCCTCCAACTCTCCGGTAAAAGAAAACTTGTTATCCTTGGTTGCAGTGACACCAAGTGTGTCATTACAACCAAGATCTATCAAGTATATTTCAGTATTATCGGGTGTTGTAAATATGCCATTTATCTTGTACTCTTTTTTACCGCATGATATGCAGGCAAAACAGATCATTATAAACAACCATTTTTTCATCTCACTGCAATTTTTCAGTTTAATAAATGTTCTGGTCTATAACATAATCACTCGCAATGAACTCTGTTTCAGGAAGAGGACACGCATACAATGTTGAATTCTTCTCGAGAGTGTAAGTCTTCTTTGAAGAGACATTAATATTTACAAGTGAGTAATCATAGAATGTTTTTGTAATATCTCCAGGATCATCATATGAACACTCATTTGAGTTGAGTCTTCTGATATCCATGAAACGGCGTGCAAAAGGCATCTCACGTCTGCGCTCCTCAAGAACTTTCTTAACAGCATCCTCTTGTGATGATGTAGCAAGATTGATTACATCAGCTGGAGCAGATTTGTCCATACGGGCTGCACGAAGTCTGTTTACAGTGGTCATAGCATCAGAAGCTTTGCCCAAACGTGCCTGACACTCAGCCTTGATCAACAACATCTCTGCAGTTGTAGGGCCCGACGGTATTCTGTCTTTCCAGAAGAATGCATAAGAAGGAAGGGCTGTTGTAACATTGTTTACAAATGAGAAGTTCTCAACAATGTGGTATTTGTATCTCAAATCATACTCCTGGTCGTAGAGGGCAAGCAACTCATCGCTTGGCATATACCACCAGTTGTCGTCAGAGGCCATTCTGAAGTATGTAAGCTCTTTCCACTCCAACATGTAGTCATTAATTTTGCCTGCACCACCCTCATAAGTATAAGGCACCTCTATAATTTCTGTATTGCCGTTGATGGTTACAGTTGGGCAAGATGCCATGTATGACATCTCTGTATTGTAATCAACAAGCTCATCATGAGACTGCAATGCGATATCTGCATATTTAAGGGCATTCTCATAATCGTTCAAATAGAGATAATATCTTGCAGCAAAACCATTTACAGCTGCCTTATTGGCTCTGACCGAGTTGTATTTATTTGTGCTTCCTATCTTCTTCAAAGGAGTCTCTATTTTGAGGGCCTCATTCAAATCTGCCTCTATAAACTCATAAGTCTCCTTCAATGATGCACGTTTTACAGACTCATCAAAATGTGTAGAGGTTTTCAGTACAATACCCTGTTTGTCACCATTGCCGTCAACGTAAGGCAAACAGTAGATTTGTGCCAGATACCACATACTGTATGCTCTGATAAATCTTGCCTCACGTTTGATCTGTACTCTCTCCTCGTCTGTAAGGCCACTTACTTTATCAGCTTTCTCCAAAATAGTATTTGCATAGAATATTTTCTGATATTCAGCAGTCCATGTCTTGTCTGTAAGGGAAGGAATGAGCTCTTTATTCCACAAAGCATAGCACAATGCCTCATTTGAATATCCTGCACAGTTGCTTGAACCTGTAATATCATACCAGTCTGTTGAGCAACTGTAATCATCAGAAGCATTGATAAGCCAAGGGCTATTCTCTTCATAGTATACTGTATAATAGTTAAGCAGGGCATTCAGATGCTCACCTGTTTCAATAACAACTGAAGTGCTTTTGCTTGGTTTTACATCCAAGAAATCATCACAGGCAAAAAACATTGTTGATGCCAGCAATAGTGTAAATATATATTTTAATCTTTTCATCGTTCAGATATTTAGAATGTAATGTTAACACCAAATGTATAATATGCAACCGGACGGATTGTTCCAAGCGGATGCTCAGGATCCTCATTATACTTGTTGAATGTGAAAGTATGCAAATTGTTTCCTTTCAGATACACCTTCAAACCTCCAATACCAATTTTATCCACTGCTTTACGAGGCAAGGTATAACCCAATGCTACCTCCTGAATGCGGATATGGGCAGCACTCTCAACTCCATAGTGCATAAATCTTATATAACGGCCCCATACAGCATCCATATCATAAGCAGCACCTGAAGCAAACTGGTAAGATGAATATGGCTCTGCTGCAAATGGCAAGGCATTGGTACCATCCTCTTTAAGCATATCTTTTACAGCCAGATTTGGAAGCACATTTGCTGAGAGCGAGTAATTAGGGGCCAATGCACGGAACTTATGTCCGAACTTGCCGGTTAACATAAATGAAAGATCAAAATCGCCATACTGGAAGCTGTTTGAGAAGCTGATGTTCCAAGGAGCAACCGAAGTGCCTGAGTTATACATGTAATTGCTCCAGTCTCCGGTCTGGTTACTTGTCAACAAATATTTGTTCTCTCCTTGCCAAACAGCAGGATAATATGCCGGATTCTCATCTGTTCCCGTATTGACAAGACCTGCATACAAGTAAGACCACAATGTGTTGGCGTTATAGCCCTCTCTATATCTTACATCTGCACTCTTTCCACTATCCTCCTCATCTCGTCCGCTCAACTCATGACCGGTATATGCAGTTCTGAACATTTCGTCTATAACATTGTAGTTGTATGCCACCATCAACGATCCGTTCCAAAGGACTTTACCGAACCTCTGCTGAGTACCAAGCTCCAACTCAAAACCTTTATTTGTCATTCCTGCTGCATTGATTTTATTGGTAGCGGCACCACTGGCTGCAGGCAAGTTTACAGTTGCCAACAGATCTGTTCCCTTTTTATTGTATACATCAAGACGTCCCGACAATTTGCCACCGAACATATCAAAATCAACTCCAAAGTCTATAGTACGGGTCTTCTCCCATCTCAAACTTGTATTTCCATAACTGCTGATAGAAGCGGTATAATCATTTATCAGAACATCCTGGGATGTGTTATAACCGATAATAGGCTGTACAGAGGTAGAACTGTCGACATTACCGTTGAAACCATATGTAAATCTTACTGCCAAGAAATCAAGCCACTCAGCACCCTTCATAAAGTTCTCTTTTGTAACATTCCATTTTGCACCTACACTCCAGAATGGTGAATAACGGTATTTAGGATCGTCTGTAATCAGATTGGATGCATCTGTACGGGCCGAAGCCGACAATGTATATTTACCATCAAATGTATAGGCAAGATTGCCGTATGCCGAGAAATAACGGTCCTGATTATAGGTATAGCTGTTTACATAATTTGAGAAAGTGGAATTTCCATTAAGATAATTCTTGTACTGGAATGTTGTACCCAGGAATTTGCCTACGGAGAGAGTCTCATCATTATATCCGTATGTGGTTGGGTTTGTAACAGTCTGGTAGACTCTGTTTGAAATCTCCATACCGGCAATGAATGATATTTGGTGACGCCCGGCGAATGTGCGGTCCAGATTGAA
Source organism: Candidatus Egerieisoma sp. (assembly GCA_045588775.1). GTDB lineage: Bacteria > Bacteroidota > Bacteroidia > Bacteroidales > UBA932 > Egerieousia. Next base: position 19,589 of record JAZNEW010000027.1, read on the forward strand.
CTGGTTACGCCAATTGTAAGCATTTGTGTAACTCCTGTTCTGATCCATCATACTGCCTTTAGGCAGATTAGGGGTAACTGTTCCGGTAGCTGTTTTATTTGATGTGGCAGCCATATTGATTGTAGATCTCACCTTATATGTAGACTCATCATTAATCTGCCTGGTATCGGCATTCAATATCTCATATTGGAATTTGCTTTCAAAATTTATCCCTTTTGCAATCTTGAAGTTAAGACCTGCCTGTATTCTGGCATTGAGGGTTTTGGTTGTATAATCCCTTCCTCTCATCTCCTGCACCGGGTTATATCCCCAATCTTCGTAAGGGAAGGCCTGCCAGTTGAAATAACGCTTGATGTTAGGAGTATAGAATGTTCTGTCGTTTCTACTGTCGTATGGACGGATCACATCTGTATAATTGCCATTTTCATCAAAAAACTCCTCAAACTCAGGGCCCTTGAAATGAACTCCATTATTTGAGCTCTTATTGTAGTAGAATGTACCGTTAACATTAAAATCCAGCCATTTGTAGAGCTTTACATTCATGCTTGCATTGAAGGTATATTTATTATTGCTGTTGCCTTTCAGATATTGCTGGTTACCCTCATACATCATGGAGTAGTTCGATGTCATTTTATCATTGCTCTGTGCAATATTAAGGCTATACTGCTGTGTGAACGGATTTTCCAGAAGGTAATCCTTAATCTGCTCCTCATTGCTCTGGGTGCGGAGTTTTGCAATATAGCTCTCAAGCTCACTGTCGCTCACATAGCCAAGCCTGTTCTCGTTGAGCATCACATAGAGATTTGAATAAGAGTTGTAGTTGTATCTGATATTATTGTTTGAGTTTCCGTCGCCCACCATTGAATAACGGCCGAAGTTATTGTTCTCAAACTGGTAAATTTGCCAATCTATAATTTCATTACCTGAAGCATTTGCTGTATAATAGCCATAATCTATTTTAGGAGAATATTTTAACATTGCATTGAACGACACCTGAACACCTCCATTGTTTTTGGCCTCTTTACCGCTCTTTGTAGTTACAACTATAACACCATTTGCAGATTTTGCACCCCAAATGGAGGCTGCAGCCGCATCTTTGAGAACAGTAATGCTCTCAATGGTATTAGGGTTCAAAGTATTGATAGAGGCCTCTACAGGGAAACCGTCTACAATCAGAAGAGGCTCTTTATTGGATGCCACCAATGTAGAAAGACCACGGATTTCAAAAGAGATATTTCCGTCGGCATCAGTTGTTGCAGCAAGACCTGCAGCCGCACCAATAAGGCGCTCACCTATGTTTGATGAAGGCTGTGAAAGATGCTCCGAGCTCACTTTGTTGAAAGAGCCTGTTGCCCTCTCTTTTGAGATGGTCTGATAACCGGTTACCACAACATCTTCCAGTGCTACGATATCCAGAGAAAGCTGGGCATTAAGCACATCACTCTTCCCCACAACTGCCGAGAAATCGGTCATGCCTATTGAGGTAATGAGTATTTTATCGCCGGCCGATGCTGTAATTGCATATTCACCATTGATATCGGTTGCTACAACAGCACCTGTAGTGAGATTTTGCACTGCGGCTCCGGGAATAGTCTCTCCCGAATCATCCTTGACAACGCCCTTTACCTGTTTTTTTATTGCAATCTCTTCGGGCGCAAGAATAATCTGTTTGCCCGATATTCTGTAGGATATTCCCTTTCCTGCAAAAAGGGCATTCAAAACCTTTGCTATTTCGCCATCTGATGAGATTTCGCATGAAACTTTATCATTGGCATATTGTGCAAAAGCGTCGGAATATGCGAAAGAGTACCCGCTTTGGCGTGTAATCTCCTTAAGCACAACCTTCAAAGGGGTATCTTTATACGATAATTTTATCTGCTGGGCATAAGATTCAAGCCCAAACAAGAAAATCATGGAGAAAAGAAGTATAACCGCTTTTTTCCATTTTGAGAAATAGTAAGTTTTATTCATACTTTGTCAGGTTTTTTAGCATTTGAAGATAACACAATAAAGTATGAAAAAACCTTAATATTATTTTATTTTTTCCTTATCGGGCAAATAGTGTTACTCTATTACCCTCTATTGAATAATCTACAAGAGCGCAGTTTTTTATTATGTACATAATATGATGGATCGACTCCGACTCAAAATTTGCAGTTATGTTATACTTTAGGATTTTTGCATCTTTTACAGTAATCTCCACTCCATGCCACCTTTCGAGAATCTTTACAACCTCATCCAACGGTGTTGCATCAAAGATGAGTTTTCCCTCTGTCCAAGCCTTTGTCTCCAACAACGCATCCGGTCTGGTTATCTTCACACTCTTCTCCATTACACCAACCACAGCCTGCTGTAATGGAAGTACCACCGTCTCAGTATTACTGTTGCTGGAGAGTAATGTTATTTTTCCAGAATATAGAGTGGTTGTTTCTTCGGTATCATTTTCGTAGCTCTTCACATTGAATTCTGTGCCAAGAACTTTGATTTTTGAACCCTTTACCGTTGTTACAACCATAGGATTGAGGGAATCCCCCACCACTTTAAAATAGGCTTCGCCACTTATGGCCACCTCTCTTGTTGCCCCTACAAATTTTACAGGATATGTAATTTTTGAGTCTGAATTCAATTTTACAAAACTTCCGTCGGGCAATACTATGGAGGATTTCACACCCTTTTCGGTATATACACTCTGCAAAGAGGCTTCAGGCATATCAGAAAGGGCTATTTCTGTTCTGCCCTCTTTTATCTCCTGCAAAAGAGCGGCTTTCACCTCATCGCGGGTAAAGCTGTCGGGCTTTAAAATAAAGGCAATAAAGGCAACTGCGGCGGCGGCAATTGAGACAAATGAAAATACTCTGTATCGGTTTCTGCTCCTGAGCATCCTGCTCTCCCTTTCTCTAATCTCAATCTCCTTTCTAATTGCAGATACATCCTCTTTTCCTGCCCTCTCTGCAGGCATCTGCGATGAAATGTATGTGAGTTTCAATGAGGCGAGATAATTCATATTCTGCTCACATCTGTTAGCCCAGACAAGAACATCTTTCTGCTCCTGTTCGGTTGCCTGGTTGGCTACATATTTTAAAAGTAATGCTTTTCTCATGCAATAATCACAAACATTGGGGCAAAAGCCACAATAAAAAATAAATATAATCCTTCAAATATTTTCTGAGAATTTTAAAAGCACATGAAAGTCTGAACTCTACGGTACTTAATCCTATACCTTGCAGCTGTGCTATTTCGCGGTTCTTCAGGTTTTCATTCCTGCTTAACAGGAAAGTTGCCCTGACCTTTGGCGGCATTGCCTCTATGGCTTTGTTTATAAGGGTTTGCACCTCCTTGCCATATATCTCCACCTGATTCTGTCGGGTTAATGTATCTACCAGAAACTGGTTATTTGCATATTTGAGCCAATTACCATGCTGCAGCTTCAGCTGATTGCGTTTGAGTATATTCAGACACTCATTGCGGGTCATGGTGAGCAGCAGGGGAAGCATATCAGTATCCCAGTTTAAAGAGGCTCTCCTGTCCCATAATTTGAGAAATACATTCTGGGTTACGCCCCTGGAGAGTTCAACATCCTGCAGGAAACTGTTTGCATAAAACTCCAATTTGTGCAAATGTACGGTATATGCCTCTTCAAAACGCTCTATCAATATCTTATCAGACTCCGTCATACAAAAAATAGGGATAGAACTGTTTAAACCAACCCTTGCAACATTACAACACTTACCACTATCGGAGCCAGATATTTTATACTCAGATAGAGGAAATTCTGCACAAGCAGCGGTATTTTATACAAACCTCCGCTTGTAAGTTCATCAAGCACATCCGCTCTGCCCATCTTCCAGCCAACAAAAATAACGGCAAAGAGGCCTCCGAGCGGCAAGAGAATATTTGCAGAGAATTTGTCGAAACAATCAAAAATATTATTTCCGAATATCTTCAAATCTCCCAATACTCCCTGTGAAAGAGAGCATAACGAGCCTAAAATCATTACAACAACCGTTGCTATGAAGATTGCCTTTTTCCTGCTTATTTTAATCTCCTCACTCAAGTAGGCGACAATTACCTCCAACATCGATATAGAAGAGGTAAGGGCTGCAATAAAGAGTATAAAGAAGAAGAAAATTGCCAGAATGGCGCCAAACGGAAGCTGGGCGAATATGTAGGGCAGGGTTACAAATACCAGACCCGGCCCCTGCGCCGGAGATATTCCAAATGCAAATACTGCAGGCATAATGGCGAGTCCGGCTATAATGGCAAAAAGAGTATCTGCCATAGCAGTTTGTGCCGACAATCCTACAATATTCTCCTTTTTATTTACATAAGAGGCGTATGTCATTATGGTTCCGGCACCCACACTCAAAGAGAAGAAGGCCTGACCCAAGGCATCCAGGAATGTAGTTGCGGTTACTTTTGAAAAATCTGGTTTAAAAAGGAAATTCAGCCCTGCAGAGGCTCCCGGAAGGGTTGCCGAGCGTATTGCTATAACAACAACCAGAACAAAAAGCAGCGGCATCATGATTTTTGTATATTTCTCTATTCCCTGCTTGATTCCTGCCAACACTATAAGTGCCGTTGCCACCAAGAACAAGATCATAAATACAAGCGGTTTGTATGGTGAGGTTACTGCAGATTCAAACATTCCTCCCAAAACAGAGCTGTCGGCACTGTTGAATTGGAAAGCAAGAGCCTTGAACATATAGTCGATTGTCCAACCGCCTACAACAGAATAGAAAGAGATGATTACAACAGAACACAACACATATATGAAACCTGTATTGCACCATTTTGTACCGCTCGCAAGCACTTTATATGCTCCAAACACATTTGCCTGACTTCTTCTGCCAATTATGAATTCTGAATACATTATTGGAAGTGCCAGCAACAGCACAAAACACAGATATATTATAATAAAAGCTGCGCCACCGTTGGTTCCTACCAGATAGGGGAAACGCCAAAGGTTTCCCAATCCCACTGCAGAACCGGCCATTGCAACAAGAACTCCAAACTTACTTGCAAAACCATCCCTTTTTCCCATAATATTTTACCCTATATCAAACTGCGCACCATTATTGTGAGTATAACAATCGGCGCCACATACTTTATTGAAAAAATAATCACCTTCAAGTACCATGGAGAGATTTTATGCGCTCCTCCGCTTGTGATCTCATCAACAAAATCAGACTTGCCCATCTTCCAGCCAGCAAACAGCACTATAAGCAGAGCCCCTACAGGCATGAGGATATTGGCAGATGTCTTGTCGAAAAGATCAAATATATTGTTCCCAAAAATCTTTATATCCGACAAGACTCCCTGAGAGAGCGAACTGAAGATTCCCAAAAACAACACTACGCAAGTTGTTGCCACCACAGCCATCCTCCTGCTTATATTGAACTCCTCAATTACATAGGCTACAACTACCTCCATAAGCGAAATCGACGAAGTTATTGCAGCAACAAAGAGCACAAAGAAGAAGAGGATTGCCAAAACCGAGCCCAACGGTATCTGAGCAAATACATAAGGCAGAGTTACAAACACCAGTCCCGGGCCTTGTCCGGGAGATATTCCAAATGCAAATACAGCCGGCATGATTGCAACACCTGCAATAATTGCAAAAAGAGTATCAGCAATAGCTGCCTGTGCCGACATCTTTACAACATTCTCCTTCTTTGACACATACGATGCGTATGTAAATATTATTCCAAATCCCACACTCAACGAGAAGAAGGCTTGCCCCAAAGCATCAAGGAAAGTTTGTGATGTTACCTTTGAAAAATCCGGTTTGAAGAGGAAATCGAGTCCGGCACCGGCACCGGGCAATGTTACAGAGCGTACTGCAATTATCACAACTGTAAGAAAGAGCAACGGCATCAGAATTTTTGAATACTTCTCTATTCCCTCCTTTACTCCTGCCAACAATATCAATCCCGACAGCCCTACAAATACCAGCATAAAGACCAGAGGCTGCCATGGAGATGTTACAGTCTCTGCAAACATTCCATCCAAAGCTGCAGTATCTGATGTAAATTTGAACATCAAAGCTTTGACCATATAATCAACAGTCCAGCCTCCCACAACTCCATAAAAAGCAAGCACCATTATACAGCAGACAATTGCCAGCACACCTATTATGCCCCATTTTGATCCCGGAGCAAGTCTCTTGAATGCACCATAAACATTCGATTGCGCCCTGCGTCCGACAACAAACTCGGAGTACATTATTGGCAGAGCCAATACAAAAACTATCGCCAGATAGATTATAATGAAGGCTGCACCTCCATTTGTCCCCACCAGATACGGAAACCGCCAAAGATTACCCAAACCCACAGCCGAACCGGCCATCGCAACAAGAACTCCAAAACTGCTTCCAAAGTTATCCCGTTTCATACCTCTCTTTTATACAATTACTCTCTCTCTTCTTTTATAAACCACAAAACGGAAATCTATTCCATTTTCGGCATCGGTCAAACGCTCACTCTCCTTCAGAACTTCCCATTCATCGCTGCAAACCTCCGGAAAGAATGTATCTGCACCTTCGGCCTCCGCATATATTCTGGTAATGTATAGTCTGTCGGCATCATTGAAAGTCTGCTTGTAAAGCTGGCCTCCACCCATTACAAAAAACTCATTTTCAGATGATTTTGCAACAGAAATCACCGATTCAAGATCATTTGTTACCTCAAACGATGTAGTTTGCGGATTTTTGATTTCAGGCACAGGAACAGTGCCCCTTGTTACCACAATATTTCTTCTGCCCGGAAGCGGACGCCCTATCGACTCGTATGTCTTGCGACCCATAATCACCGGATGTCCGGTGGTTGTTGCCTTAAAATATTTCAGATCCTCCGATATGTGCCAAAGCAATTCATTATCTCTTCCAATGGCATTATTTTGTGCAACAGCAACTATCAATGAAAGCATATATTCTCCTTTTGAATTTTTATTAAACCTTATACACTTGACTCTCCTACACGCCTACACAGCAATAGGCGCCTTTATCACCGGATGCGGATCATAACCTACAAGTTCAAAATCTTCATACTTGAAGCTGAAAATATCTTTCTGATCACCATGTATCACCATTTTTGGAAGCTGGCGAGGCTCTCTCTCCAACTGGGTCTTAACCTGTTCAAAATGGTTCAGATAGATATGTGTATCCCCCAATGTGTGGACAAAATCGCCCAATTCATATCCGCACACCTTGGCAATCATCATTGTAAACAGGGCATACGAAGCAATATTGAATGGAACTCCCAGAAACACATCGGCGCTTCTCTGGTACAATTGGCAAGAGAGCTTGTTGTCGGCCACATAAAACTGGAAGAGCGAATGGCATGGCGGCAAAGCCATTTTATCTACCTGAGCAACATTCCATGCCGAAATTATATGGCGGCGCGAATCGGGATTCTCTTTCAACGATTTCATAAGATTTGCCAGCTGGTCTATCTCTGTTCCCTCTGCAGTTTTCCAATGACGCCATTGCGCACCATAAACCGGTCCCAATTCACCATTCTCATCTGCCCATTCATCCCAGATTGTAACTCCATGGTCATTGAGATACTTGATATTTGTATCACCATTAATAAACCACAACAGTTCATAAATGATCGATTTAAGATGCACTTTTTTTGTAGTAAGCAGCGGAAATCCCTCATTAAGATTGAATCTCATCTGGTACCCGAATATGCTCTTTGTGCCTGTACCTGTTCTATCACTCTTTACAACTCCCTCATCCATAATCTTTTGCAGGAGTGTCAAATATTGTTTCATATATTTTGTATTATCGGTAAAAAACTATGTTGATTTGTGCAAATTTACAAAATTAGATCACAATCCTAATACTCATAACCCCAAACTTTTAAAATTATAGGAAGGTGATCGCTGACTCCGCCATTATATCGGGGCCCTGTTAATGTACGCCTGATTTTATATCCAAAATAGTTTTTGTCTTTTTCCAGAAGAGATTCATGCCCAAACACACATCCGCTTTGTGGGGTGCAATAGAGCCACTTTATTCCCGAATACCCCTTGGAGGAGTCCTCCCACAAATTTTCTGAAACCAGAAAATGGTCTATCCGGCTCCAGCTCTCCTTATATTTGTATGTAAACCAACGGTATGGCTCTCTACGCACCTGCCTTTCACCAATTCTCTCCCTCTCTTTTTTACTTATATTCACCAAATTGTTGATACTGGCAACAGATTCCGACTCCGCATTGTCGTTAAAATCGCCCATTACCATTATATTGGCCCGACAATCTGCCAGAAGTATTGAGTCAATTACCTGCTTCAAGGTATTGGAGGCTGCCATCCGTCGGGGCAGAGAGCCCTTTTCTCCACCCAATTTCGACGGCCAGTGCACAACAAAGCAGTGCAGGGTATCAAGCCCCCTGAACACCCCTTTCACATACACAGTTTCCCTCGAGGGTAAAGTATCTGCAGATGGTAAAATATCCATTTTCATAGAGCCTGGCCGAGATTGGGCAACCGCGTTTGTAGGAATAGGTGTAGATTTATCTGAAAGTGTGGGGATGAATCGCACCTTTACTGGAGAAAACAGCTCTTTCCTGTAGAGGAGGGCGGCATCGATGCCCCTTCTGTCGGGCGAATCTTTATGGATAATGCCATAATCAAGTTTTGCAAGAATTGTATTTTGCGTAAGTTGCTCCAATACAAAACGGTTCTCAACCTCGCACAGGCCCATAATTGCCGGAAAAATGCCATTTTCTTCCGCTACCAGACAGATGGTTCTGGCTATATCATCACGCTTTCGGGCAAACTTTTTCCAGGTCCAGAACTTCTCCCCTTGTGGAGTAAACGGCTCATCCACTGACTCTTCCGATTTTCTTCCGCCCCCATGTTTTACCGTTTCTATCTCCACCACCTTTTGCACCACAGTATCTGCCAGTGCCGCATTCTCTTCCAATACCGCCATATCTGTCTGCACAATCTTTTTGTTTTGCAAACCCAAAGTATCAGCAACACCATTGTGCACATACCCATTGGAATTCCTTTTGAACGGATTATTGGAATTTCCCTCAAACGGATCAAAAAAGTTCTCCAGATTCCAGAACATCACCAACAACAACAAAATCTCTCCCATATGTCTCCTTTTTTATCTTCTTGGCTTCGTATCCACCAAAACAGCCATTTCTGTGGACAGAAGCCACTTTTCACCCGTTGCATCCACAAAAACGCCCATTCCTGTGGATAGAATCACCGTATCCATGAGAACCCTCGTTCCTATGGAGAGAAGCCCACCCCTGTGGAGAGAACTGCCTACGGGAATAATTCCTCAAGAATAGAGAGATCCATTCGCAATATTCTCCTAAGTTGCTGCTTTGTAGCGTTATAACTAAAGTGAATATGGCGAGCGGTATCTATCTTTTGCTGTGCGGTCAGCAATGCAACCGTCTTAACCGAATACTCTTTACTGATATACGAACATACTACAGCGTAAAGCTCATCATCTGTAAGGAAGAGAGAGTCTTTTAATCTGGATGCTATCTGGCTGAACGCCTCAGCGTTACGCGTAAGGGCACTAAAATAACTTCTTGTATCCCTAAAGATACTTTCTCCAAGCTTGATATCACAGAATGATGGGATGAATGGCATAGAACCGAGCTCAAGAAGATCTGAGAAAGGCGCAACATCCCTTATATGAAGCATACTCCGCTGAGCGCTGATTTTCAAATCCCCCAACAATGTGGTTTTCATGAATCTGAACCAAGGATTGAAATAAGCACAGCCACCTCCCCATAAATAAGAATCCGGAGTATATGCAGGATTGGCCACAAATGCATTGCGGTTTACATAAATAATTTCGTTACGAAGTGCCTGAATATCCTCAATTGGCAGAATATCCATCTTAAAACAACTCCAATCAATAATGCGTCCCGACTTTGCAAACACCTGCTTGAGCCTTGTAAAGAAAAGATCAAACACTCTCACACAATCTTCTTTCTGCCCCGACAAGATAAGATGAACATGATTGGCCATCAACTCAAAAGTCAGAGCCCGCACACTCTTGAACATGTGGAGCGATATGGCAAGGCTCCACATCCCAGCCTTGAACTCCTCCTCACAGCAGAAAATATTCTGCATCTTTGTACCATCTGTATACAAATGCCAGTATGGCCCGTTACCGATAAATATACTTTCGCAAATCCTCTCCTTCTCCGAATAACTCAGAGCACCCAACTTCCTCTTCATCCTTCCGTAATATTTATATCCCCTCTATCACCTATAGACGACTCAAAGTTACACACTCCCCGCCTAAAACCAATAGCGTTTCAACAGAAACAACCTCCTGTCCACGAAAACGGCTCTTTTGGTGGACAGAAAGCACTTTTTGCCCGCCGTATCCACAGAAACCGCCCTTTCTGTGGACAGAAATCAGTTCGGGGCAACATTATTTCAATGTTGCCACTACCATCACAGGATTACTCTCTTCTGTGAGTGTGGCTGCAACCTCTTTCATCTTTGGAACGTCATGCTGCTGTGCCAGCTCTATAAATTTTCCGGCAGAAATGAGCTGGACCATTTTGTCATTTTTGATGAACCACGGTGCAAAAGGAGCTCCACCATCAAGATCATTGGTAAATCCTACATAAGAATATTCAGGATCTTCTTTTACAGAGTAGGTTTTACCCTCTTTTTTATCATAGAGTACAATTGAATTAGATAAAGCATATGAGATATAACCAAAACGACTTGTGATGATTCCAGGAAACTCATCTGGCGGCAAATATGCATTTATACAAACAAATCTGTCGGTTTCAAATACGCCACCTTGAGATAATTTAAAAAACCACGGCCTCTCCATTTCACATTGATTGATTTTGATATACTCGTATTTGCCATAATCTACAACATATTCAACCGACAGCCGGTTGTTTTCTTTATTGACATTAAAGATTGTATCTTCTGTCTCATTCATAATTCTCAATCTGTCTCCATATTTAACAAATAGAGACGTCAGAGCTCTTGTATTCTTTACATCACCAAGAAATGTTTCTGATTGCACATTGCCATCCAAGTCATACTCAGTCAAATATTCATAACGGATATCCGTTTCAACGCCATCCCTCTGGAACCTGTTCATAAGTACATATATAGTATTCCTTTTATTGTTAAATGCAACATATTCTATTCCCCTGTTAGATTTTTGCTTCCAGCTAAATTGGGAAACGGCAATCTCATCTTTTATATCGTATACATAAATACCATTAAACCAGGGTATTATTAATTGATTATTACCATTTTGCTCCTGCTTTAGATCAAACCAGTGACAATTATTATATTCACCAGGCCCCCTGCCCCGTTTATTAAAAACCTTCACAAATTTCCCTGTGGATTTATCAAAGATAGTTACAAGAAATCTCTCCCCCCATGCCTCTAATAAATATATCCATTTTTCATCAATATTCATCGTAAAAATGTTACCCAATGTACAATCATCATTCGTCTCAAGAGGCACATAATCAATAGAAGAGGCATATTTGCTTAATTTGATATGTTCATTATTGTTGCACATAGCATCTTCAAAGTCAATTACGATGTGGGAGTCGGATTTTCCGTTGGAACAACCCCCAAAAAGAAAAGACGAAATCAATATTATAAATATTAATATTCTCATATGATACAAATATTATATATGCTACGAATACTCCTACTTGCAAGACTATTTGTAGCATATCCGTTAACAAAAAGATTAAGCCATATAAATACTAACCATGTATAATATAAATTGTATCAATAAGTCCACATGCAACACATTTGTACCCTTCCTCAGTTGGTGTTTGATACAGCACTTCCCAACCATAACACCCACAATTGGGACATGGATAAGATCGGACAACATATTTGTCTTCTTCAGACATTGTGTAAGTCCCTGAATTATCAGGCCTTTCATAAGCATTAAGACTAAAGGTAGACAAGCACAACAGTATAGCAAATACAATTTTTTTCATAGTAAAACAAAATTTAAGTTAAACATTACAAATATACATTTTATTTCACCGCAGCTCATCCATATCCGACATTTTTTGTATTTTTGCAGCCTAAAATTTTTAAAATCAGAAAAATGGCTCTTAAATGCGGTATTGTTGGACTACCCAACGTAGGAAAATCAACACTTTTTAATTGTATCAGCTCTGGAAAGGCACAGTCGGCCAACTTCCCTTTCTGCACTATAGAACCCAATATCGGTTCAACTATTGTTCCGGACGACAGACTGCAAGTTCTTGAAAAACTTGTGAAACCACAAAGAGTTGTTCCGGCAACTGTTGAGATTGTGGATATTGCCGGCCTTGTTAAAGGCGCAAGCAAAGGCGAGGGCTTGGGTAACCAGTTTCTTGCAAACATCAGGGAGACCGATGCTATCCTGCATGTGTTGAGATGTTTTGATGATGATAATATTGTGCACGTTGATGGAAGCGTAGATCCTGTGAGGGATAAAGAGATTATCGACACTGAATTGCAATTGAAAGACCTCGAAACTATCGAGAACCGTATAAATAAAGTTTACAAACAGGCCCAGACAGGTGGCGACAAGGCTGCCAAAAGGCTTTACGATATTCTCGTGCAGTTCAAAGAGGCCTTGGTTCAGGGCAAATCAGCCAGAACTGTAACTTTCGACAATGCTGAGGATGAGAAGATGGCCAAAGAACTTTATCTTCTTACCAACAAGCCTGTGATGTATGTTTGTAATGTAGATGAGAACAGCGCCAAAGATGGCAACAAATATGTTGAGCAGGTGAGGGAGGCGGTTAAAGATGAGAATGCCCAGATTCTTGTAATTGCGGCTAAAATCGAATCTGAGATTGCTGAGCTTGAGAGCTACGAGGAGCGCCAGATGTTCTTGGAGGAAATTGGTCTTGAGAGATCAGGTGTTCAACGCCTTATCAGAAGCGCATACGCCCTTTTGAACCTTGAGACATATTTTACAGCAGGCGTGCAGGAGGTAAGGGCCTGGACCTACAATAAAGGAGACAAAGCCCCTCAGGCTGCCGGAGTTATCCACTCAGACTTTGAAAAAGGATTTATCCGCGCAGAGGTAATCAAATTTGATGATTATGTAAAATATGGCTCTGAGGCCGCTTGCCGCACAGCCGGAAAACTTGGAGTTGAGGGTAAAGAGTATGTAGTACAAGATGGTGATATCATGCACTTCTTGTTTAATGTATAAAAAATTACCTCTCTTTTAAACCATTTCATATAACTGCTGTTATATATACGAAATAGTTTTTTAAGTTAGGTTAAGTCGGGAAGAGCCGCCAATCACTATAATGGATTGACGGCTCTTTTTTTATACCAGTGCATCTAAATTCTGCTTGTTGTAAATCTGTTTGCCCTCGGGGGTATAAATATACTCCAGACGCTCTGCGTAAACTTTTTCAACTTTGTTGCGCACCATTTTCATAGTGCTGTTGATCATCTGGTTCTGCTCGGTAAACGGCTCTGCAAGAACTGCGAATGTTGCAGGAAGCCATCTGTGAGGAAACATTGTTTCGAGCTCACCGCCTTTGCTGAACTGGGCAACATCTGATGCTATTTTATCGATTGCCGCTTTTTTACCCTCTTCGCTCTCCCAAGAGAGGCCCTTCTCTTTAACAAAAGCTTTCAACTTCTCTTTATTTGGCACAATCAGGGCTGTTGTATATGGAGACTGGTTATTGTAAAGCATTATCTGGTCTATACTTGGCGAGTGCTCAACCATTGCCTCCTCAATTCCTTCAGGACTGTATTTCTCTCCATCACTGGCAATAAGAAGACTCTTGAAACGGCCTAAAACATACAAAAGGCCATCTTTACCCATATATCCCAAATCTCCTGTATATAAGTAACCGTCCCTTACTGTCTCTGCTGTAGCCTCAGGATTTTTCCAATATCCGGCCATCACATTCTCACCTTTGACCACAATCTCCCCTTTCTCTCCCACAGGCAGTGCATTGCCTTCTGAATCACATATTTTTAACTCGACAGGCTTTACAAGTACTCCGCTCGAACCGAATCGGAATTTACGCGGCCCGTTTGATGAGAGAACCGGAGTTGCCTCGCTCAAACCATATCCTTGGAACATAGGCATTCCTATTGCACAGTAGAACTTCTGCAAATCTTTGTCGAGCAATGCTCCTCCTCCAATAAAGAAACGGAACTCGCCTCCAAAGTTCTCACGCACTTTTGAAAACAGAATCTTGTCGAACAATGCTACAAGTGGTTTAAGAAGAATTCTCAACCCTTTAGGTTCGGCATTGCCGTTTCCGTTATAAATCTGAGCAACATTTACCGCAAAATTGAAGAGTTTTACAACCTTCTCACCCTTTGCCTTGATACCATTCTCAATATTCTTCTTGAAAGTCTTTGCCAAAGCCGGAACACTCAGAATAAAGTGAGGCTTGACCTCTTTGATGTTTAATGGTATGTTTTTCAAAGTCTCCATTGGAGTACGGCCAACCTGCACAGTTGCAGCTGTTGCTCCCTGCGACATCATAATGTAGAATCCCACAACATGTGCAAAACAGTGGTCTAAAGGGAGAATGATAAGTGTCCTCCAGGTCTGGTCGATATCTACCAATGTAAGCGACTGCTCAACATTTGCAGTATAGTTTCTGTGGGTCAGAATTACCCCTTTAGGGTCTGCCGTTGTACCCGAAGTGTAGGTAATTGTTGCATAATCATCATTCTGAATGGATTGGCCTACAGAGAGGAACTCCTCCATTGTGTGGGATGCCAGAAACTCCTCTCCCATCTTTATAACATCGGCAATGGAACACTCTTTCTCCTGATAATTCTCCTGCTGGTCGAAAATAATGATCTTCTCTACCAAAGGCAGCTGCTCCTTTATCAGACGTATCTTTTTGAGTTGTTGGCCCGACACCATTATATATTTGACTTCTGCATGCAAAAGTCTGAAAAGCAAATCGTTGCTCTCCTCCAACTTAATCGACAGCGGCACATTTATGGCACCGGCATAGAACATTGCAAGTTCACCCATAACCCACATATTCCTTCCCTCCGACAAAAGTGCCATAGTATCACCCTTCTTGACACCCAAGGCCTGCAAACCTGCTCCTATTTTATAAACCTGCTCCTGAACCTGCTTGTATGTTGTTGGTTCAAACTCTTTCCCTGTCTTCTCCAACAAAAATGTATTGTTCGGGTAGTTCTTTACAGACAACTCAAACAAATCAACTAAAGTCTTTTTCATATTAAATGTTTATTATTTAGCATTTGGAGCAGCAAAGTTAGAAATTAATAGCTATACGGTCAATCGGCTTTCAGTGTAACAACAACCAACACAGGATTACTATCTTCGGTGAGTCTGGCAGCAACCTCTTTCATCTTTGCAGAATTGCTCTTCTGTGCCATATCAATAAAATCTGTCGCATCCACCAGACAATACATAGCATCATCTGTAACATATGATGGCCAAAACGGCATACCGCCATCTATATCATTAACAAAGCTGTATTGGTTATAAAACTTGTTAAACTTTAATGCATAGGTCTTCTCAGCCTTCTTATCATATAGTAATCTCACAAACCTCTCATCAAAATTCAAATTGGGATATCGCCCCGGGCCCAATAATACAGAGAAGAGTATCATTTGTGAATTTTCAATAGGTTTCCTTATTCCATTTGTAATAATTCTGACTCCATTATCACAAAAATCATCTATTGGTGTCTCTTTTCTGTATCTGCCAAAATCCAAAAAGAAAGATGGTCGGGTCGATATCGTGTTAAATGTGCTTACAGTATCTGTAGAAGCAGAGATCAATCGTAACATATTACCACATTTAATAATATCATATTGTGCAATATCTCTGCCTATCCCTCCCATCATTTTTACACTTTTAACCAGAACATTACCGAGCTTCTTTTTATGTTCAACCGAACCATTATACCCTACTGTTGCCAGATATTGGTTCATGTTATAATCCGTCCAAACAACCAATAGTGTTGTATCATTCACATATTCTACTCTGCAAATAGATGAACACTGCTTAAACAGGCTCTTCAACTCTATCTCCTTTTTATAAGTTCCATTTTTATCATAAATATATAACTTGCCCAAATCTAAAAGTGCAATATCTCCACTTCCTCCGGCAAAAGCAATAGAACTGATATTTGTATATTCACCCAATGCACGCCCATTATCTATTGCAGACATTACAAAATCTCCATCTGCAGTAAATTTATACAATGCCTTATCCGATAAATTGGATTGCGTCCTAAGTATAAGAAAAAACTCATTTCCATACTTTTGTATAAACAAATATTTCTCCGACGGCAAAAAACACTTCTTGCTGTCCAATGGAATGTAATCTATAGAGACTGCATAATTGCTCAAGCTAAGATTAACCCTATTATTAAGGGCTTTTCCAATCTCAATTTTATCTAAATCATTCTCTGCAAAGCAATTAACCACAGAAAACAAACACAATACAACAATAATGATCCTATTCATATTCATATTATACCATTGATACCCGTTGATTTTTCAAAAATATCACATAACAATCAGAAATACAAAAAGTGCCCGACAAACTTTGCCGGACACTTCTCTATACTTAATCTGTATCGTTTAGAAGAATTTATATCTCTGATCCTCTACACCGGCCTCTTCTGCCATGATTGCAGGAATAACGCGGCTCATGTATGAGAACTCCTGTGCTTTTCTGTTACGTGCATCATCCTCAGTATAGAAAGCACCGGTCTCTTTACCGTTTACAACAAAATAGTAAACTCCTATATCACCAATAACAGGACCGTTCAACTCACCCTCTTTTGCAGCAGCAACTGCGCCAATAAATTTAGGATCAAGTTGTTGCGAAGTAAGTGAAGAGAATGCTATACCATTCTGGTGGCTTACTGTAAGACCAAGTTTCTCTGCAACAGCCTCAATGTTTGCAAGACCCTCTATTTGAGCTTTTGTCTGCTCGGCAACCTTCTCACCCTGTTTCTCGGCAGTAAGAATCTGTTTGATTTGAACAGCCATTTCATTAAGGCTTGCTGTTCCCTCCTCATGCTCCTTTGTAATTGCTACAACAAAGAAATATTTATTATCAACAGAGATGATTGGAGAAACCGCACCCTCTTTATTCTCATTAACCCAACGTACAACCTCTTTTGCACGCTCATAGTTTGCAATTGTCTTTGCAGACGGCAATACTCTCATAGCAGGGTAAGAGTTTACATTCAACTCTTTTACAACCTCATTATATTTCTCAAGTTTGCCCTCGCATTTAGAAGCCAGGTCATTAGCTTTTGCATAGAAATCTGCATAGGTCTTTTTACCTGCAACAGCCTCTTTAACCAATAGGGCTACCTGCACTTTCTGCTCCGGTTTTGTTACTTTAGTTACTTTGGCAATATGAGTACCATAAGTGGTTTTAAGTTTGAGTATCTCATTTTTATTTGCCGACATTACAGACTCAAAACCAGGAATCATATATTGTTGTGTCAGCCAACCCAAATCACCGGCCTCAGCAACGTTAGGGTTTTTGTCGGCAGAGAACTCTTGTGCCATTGCCACAAAATCACCCTTTTTGTTTAGTACAGAGATAAGGCTGTCTGCTTTCTTCTCATTCTCGCCCTGAAGAAGGATGTGTTTTACAAATACTGAATCAGGAAGAGATTTGATCTCCATTACACGTGCTGCAACAAACATGTTATCCTCCTGAACAGGAGCCATAAGGTCGCCTGCTTTTGCACTCTCGGCAAATTGTGCAACAGAAGCAGGAAGTGCCGACAACTCATCTTTCTTAAAGTAATAAGCATTGAAAGGCTGGTCTGAGTTACGTGCAAGGAAGTTCTTCATATTTGAAGTTGATGCAAACTCATCATATACTTTATTAATATCATTCTCAGCCAATTCTATATCCTCCAAAGATGGAACAACCTCATAAACCACATACTCGATATCTTTGCAAGCCTGTTGTTTGAAGTTATGTTTGTTGGCATCGTAATACTCCTTAATCTCCTGATTGCTTACGGTAATTGTTGAATCAACAGCAAAAATGTATGGTTTTACAACAAAATCAACATTGTAAGTAGTGTTATTCTCTGCAATTGCTCTGTTCATTTCAGCAACACTTGCAACATTACTCTTCTCCAACAAAGAGATATATTTTGTCATCAGCTGGTCTTTAACCATATTATCCTCAAGATAGCTCCAGTACATCTGCAACTGGCCGCTCTGGTCTTGTGCGATCGCCTGAACGAACTCAGCCACTCTTGCTTTGCTGAAGTTTCCGTTTTCATCCATAAATGCAGGATCATTTGCCAGAATAGCCGAAATGTTGGAACCCTGGCTAAGGTCAAACAACTCCTCAGAACCCAATCTCAAACCGGCATTCTCAACAGCAGGCATGATAACTCTGTCTGCTATCTCATTCTGCCATGCAGAGTTGTTGATCATATCCTGAACCTGATCGTTGGTTGCAGAACCGTTTGTCATCTGATAGATTTGGGTGAAATAATCCACTTTTTTCTGATAATCCTGATAAGATACTGATTCTCCATTAATTTTACCTACATCATATTTTGATGAAAACATTGATAATGTAGACTCCAATGTGCTTGGATCAATAATGAATGATAATAACGCCAACGCGATAATGACGGTAATGAAAGCCCCCATTTTTACGCGTATTTTCTCTAAAACTGCCATTTTATACTTTGATTTTAATTATTTTTCAATAGATTTTGGTTAGACTCGCGAAGATAGTAATTTTTATGTTAAAACCTTACTCAATATCAAGGATTTTTAACGAAACGGTCTCTATCCTGTTTTTTGTGGTCTTGAGTATTGTAAATGAAAAGGCCCCAAACTGCAAGATTTCCTTTTCTTGAGGTATATCCTCATTGATGTGCATTATGAGTCCGGCCAATGTTTCATAATCATCAGATTCCGGCAAGCCAAGATCATATTTTCTGTTCAGTTCTTCCACCTCCAGACGTGCAGAGAAGATATATTCACTGTCGGATATCTTCTTGTCAATAAACTCCTCTTTATCAGATTCATCACTTATTTCTCCAAAAATCTCTTCAAAAAGATCCTCCAATGTAACTATTCCGGCGGTTCCTCCATATTCATCCTCAACAACAACGGCAGGTTTGCGGTTTTTTGTAAGATACGCCATAAGACTCTGGGCACTCATCTCTTCCGAAACATGATCTATCGGACGCAATAACTCATTGATTGTAGCATCTTTATGTTTGAACAGATCTTTTGAGTGGACATAACCTACAATATTATCTACATTCTCCTTATAGACCATTATTCTGGAGTATCCCGACTCTATAAAAAGCTTCAGCAGATCTTCTGTTGATTCCAATATGTCTATTGCTGTTACTTCTGTGCGTGGAATCATACACTCCCTCAGCTTGACTTTGGAGAAATTGAGTGCATTCTGAAAAATAATCATATCATTCAAATGCTCACTCTCCTGCTCCTGAGCACCACTTACCTCATTCGACAAATACATGAGATCACTCTTGTCGAAAAGGTGTTTATGCTGCTCTTCTATATCTTTTACACCAAATACTTTTATTATACTCTTCGACAGATAGCGCGTCAGGGCTGTAAGCGGATAAAACAGCCAGTAAAAAAAGAGGATTACCCAATAGAGCGAAGAAAATACGGCATTCGGATTCAGTCTGCTCAATGTCTTTGGCAAGAATTCGGCAGTAATCAGAACTATCAAAGTTGCAATAATGGTCTCAATGGCCAAAATACCGCCCAATGATTGGGTCAGATATTTTTCAATCATAGGATCCAATATCCTTGCTATGGCTATACCATATATTACAAGCGCAACATTATTGCCCATCAAAAGGCTGGAAATAAGCTCATCAGGTTTTTCAATAAAACGGTTCATGGCTACAGCATAGCGTTTCCCCTGATTTCTATCAAGCTCTATTTTCAATTTGTTGCTCGACAGGAAAGCTATTTCGTATGCCGAAAAGATCGCCGAAAAGAAAAGAGCCAGCAAGGTCAATATAAGATCACCCATCTCTATTATTCTTTTATCAATAATCTGTTTTTTACCACTTGTGGAGGGCCTATAAAATTGGCTGTATCTGTGTATGGCACAGACGTGGAATCTCTGCCTACTATTGTGTAGCTGTCGAACGGCCTGAGCACATTTGCATTGCGGGCCATCTCATCACTCTCCATTCCATACCCCTGCATAAATCCGTCGGGAGCAAACATTTTTACAAAACAGTGTGTGAATATTTTTTTCTGCTCCCTGTCCCAATATAGGGTATCGGTCTCCATCCTCTCCCCTTTAATGAAGTTTTTAATCACCACATTTCCGAAAGCCTCCCATTTCTCATCCTTTTTTGTAGTGGTATGCTTGGCCATATCGGAATGTATGTGGGTCTCCAGCAGACCCTCTTCATTGTAAGCAAATACATCAAATCCCTGGGGAAAGAGCTCATAGGAGACATTTGTGCAATCATTTTGAAACCTCTGCATCAGCTTGGCCTCCATCCTCATCTGCAAAGTTCCATTCTTTGATTGCACAGCATACATATCATTCACCGTTTGCCTTGGAATGACATTTATATCTATGATTTCACCCTCAGCCGTCTTGTTGCTGCAAGATGCAACAATGGTAGTAATCACAAATGCAATTACTACCAATGTCATGATTTTTATGTTGGGAGTATCCCTTAACATACTATTTGTTTGTTCTTACAGTAGTGGTTGCGCTCATACCGCCACAAGATACTGAGAATGACTGACCGTTTTGAAGATCATACATGAATGCGTCCTCAGTTGTAGGATAGTATACGCGACAAGTGCGGATAAGCTCATCAGCCTCTGCTGCCAATTCAGGATCAGCATTTTTAGCTTTCTGCAAATAATCTGTTGCTACCCAGAATTTTGCTCTTTGCTCCATCTCGTTTCCACCACATTTTACCTGATACCAAACTGTTCCAATCAACAGGTTAGCTTTTCCGGCAACAGACTCATCTTTCTCAATAGCCTCTTTTGCTTTTTGCACAGCTTTTGCAGACTGGTTCATCTTCTTGAAGTAGAATGTAGCCATCTCAAGAAGCATATTTGCATCATCAACATTGTTTGACTCTTCGCTGTCGATAGCTTGCTGCAAGTATGCAAGAGCCTCTTCATTCTGATCTTTGCTTGAATTCAACTGGTAAAGAAGGCGTGCCGAACTGAAAGAAGGCTCCAACTCATGAAGTTTCATAACAGAATTCAAGAACAACTCAGTTTGAACACAATTGTTGCTCGACAAAAGACCTGCAATTGATTTAACCAATGTTACATCATTTGGATTAGCCTCAAAACGTGGAGAGAATACCTTAACCAAGTTATCACAATTAGCTACACCACTAAGAATGAAAGCATTCTCAAAAGCTCCCATTTTAACTTTATTATCATCGCTTGGATCAGCCTTTGCAATAGCCTCAAGTTTAGGGAACAGTTCTGAATAGGTGTTCAATACAGTTTCATCATCTATTTTTCCTGCCTCATAAAGAGCTTTTGCACGGTTCATCTGCATAACAAGCAAATCAGGATTTACTTTTGCACCTGACATTTCGATAACTTTTGCATTCTCATCAAAAACACTCTTGTCATCTGCTGCAAAGTATGTCATCATATCAAACACTTTGTTTTCCAAAGCTCTCTGACGATATTTAGGGAAAAAGTTTGCTCTTCTGTCGTATACCATCATAAGTGAATCAACCAAAGCCTGTTTGCGTGCAGGATCCGCTTTATACTTATTAATCATATATTTAAGGATTTTTGCACCCTCAATATACATATTCTGGCTTACTTTTTCAGGACATGAACTCATAGCTTTTTGCCATAGTGGAATAGCCTCTTCCATATTGCCCTGTTTGAAATAGTCTCTGTAAAAATTCAATGAATTGACACAATTAGCACTGTCGGGACCAAATCTGCCTTGTGAAAATGCCGAAACAGAACCCAAGAGCATTACTGCTGTCATTACTAACCAAATGCGAGTTGTTTTCATAATAAGTATCTGAATTTAAGTTTTATATTTTTTTAGATTATTCTATTGATATCTGTATTTCATAAACCAAATGTCATGCAGACTTATGTTCAATATAAACTGTACATATCTTTCACGTACAAGATTGTTCTTTACAGAACCCCTCTGTCCGAAATCCACTGCAATATTCACAGCATTATACATTCTGTATATAGGCAACGACATACCCACTGTAACTCCTGCAGCATTTATCTGCTCTCCACCAACTTTAAGGTATGACTGGTCATAATATGCACCCAACCTGTATGTTACCCTCTTCATATAATATCTTATATCATACTTGTTGGGAATAAACTCCAATCCAACTTTATAATGGCTCGACGCAACAGTCTCATACTTAAAGTCTGAAGATACACCCTCAAAAACCTCGCCAGACCAGTTCTGCCTTGAGTAATCAGCTCCAAACATCCATTTGTCCTTTTTCCTTACAGAAAATCCTGCCGACATCTCCTCAGGAATTCTTGCCTGATAATTATCTTGCAGATCATACATGACAGTATCTACAGAGGTGCCTTTGGCGTATGCGAATCTGGTATAATCACCTTTCAGTTGTGCTGCAAACCTGTAAGTTGCACCTATTGTAAGCTCCACATTCTTCTCTTTACCGAGTTTCCCGAAATATTGGGCACCAACTCTTCCCGACGAAGCTCCCAGAGCATAATCAAATCCTGTTTCCAAAGATCTCAAACGGGTATCTGAATTGAAAAGTATATTACTGTATCTGTCTAACGCACCAAAATAATAGATATACTCGGCACCAACCGATATATTTTTGGTAACATTCATTGCTGCTCCCACAAAAAGCTGGTTTATACTTCCAACTCCATATTTCTGATACTTGATATCGCCATATTTGGAAACGAGATAGGGATCATTTTCTGTATCTTCAAATTTGTAGCCGATATTGCTGTATGGACTTATACCCACTATCAATGCAGATTTTTTGTAGATAGGTGCGGTGAATATGAAGTTGTGCATACTGAATGTGTTATATGCAGAACTGCTTTTACCGTCGGTATTGTAGAAGTTCTTCATCTCTCCACCAAAATCCAACATAAAAGAGAGAGTATCTCTTGCTGTAATTGAAGCCGGATTCATGTAATTGATAAAACGGTTATCTCTCAAACCTGTTCCTATACCTCCCATAGCTCTGTTTACAGCTGTTCCCTGTTTTGAAATATCACCTATACCATAGAGTGAATAAGGAGTGTAAGTACCCAGCGCATCAGTCTCTTGTGCGCTCATTTTTAAACTGTTACAGCATATCGACAATACAAGAAGTACAATCAGATTATATTTGATTTTTCTTTTCTGCATAATAATTAGCTATTTGGGACAATCCCATCAGTACTAAATTAGGGGTAACAAAGATGGCATTTTTCATTTTTTCTGCAAAATAAAATGCGTCTCCACCCGTAAAAACTATTGTATGATTGGGATATTGGTTGATATAACCCTCTACTTCAAATTTCAGACCGAAAACAATTCCGGCACTCATTGCACTGCCGGTATCAACTCCATATTGAGGAATATTTTCAATAGGTTTTATAAAGGGTAATCTTTTTGTAAATTGGTTAAGTGCTCTAAATCTGCTTGTTAGACCAAGTGATATATTTCCACCCAAAAAAGTGCCGTCCTTGCTTATAAAATCTACGGTAAGGGCTGTTCCAAAATCAAACTTTATACAATCTTTTCCCTTGAACAATGTTGCAACAGCAAGCGCCCCGGCAATTCTGTCGGATCCCAAACCCTTTGCAGGAAACTGATAATTGAGATCTACCGGCAACTCGGTTGTTGAATCCAACACAACAAGGCATCTGCATTTTGATGCCAGCAAATCATTGAGTTGCGGATTATCTTCCCTGACATTTGAGAAAACAATCACATCCACCTCTTTATCTTGCAGCTTTGACAATATGAAAGAGACGACATCCTCCCCTTGAGTACTTCTGTGTACCTGGGAAAGAACACCTCCCTCTTCAAATGCAACCTTACAGTTTGAGTTTCCTAAGTCTATCAAAAAATTTATCACGTCGCAAAGATAAATATTTTATTAACAACTGTATACTGCTTTTTTCATTTGATTGACAATATTATAAGCTTTTTCCATTGTATCAACACCCATAACCCGCAACATCAATTTGTTATTTTGCTCTTTTATTCTCGATTTTTGAGGATTATTGTTTATATAGCCCAAAATATTGGCAAACAGTTCTGTTTTGTAATATGGCGAGTTCTGGTTATTTACAAAATAGGCCAGCATTATGCCATTTTTTATCACAATCCTTTCAAATCCCAACTTTATGGCAAGCCACCTCAACCTCACAACATAAGTGAGCTGCTCCAGCTGTTCAGGCAAGCGACCGAACCTGTCCTCCAACCCCTCTATAAATTTGGAAAGCTGGGCTTCATTTGTAATTGTATCCAACTCTTTATACAATCTTATCTTTTCAGATATTTGAGGAATATAGGTGTCGGGGATAAGCAGTTCCAGATCGGTATCAATAGAGCAGTCCGCTATAAATACCTCCTCTTTCTTCAGTGTGTCACCATAAATTGCAGTATTCTTTTGTCCTTTGCCAATCTCCTTTATTCTCAAATCATTATCACTCTTTTCACTATTATTGCCGCTCAAATTCTCCTCCTGTTTAATCTCCATAAATGCTTCCGTCAATATTCTCTGGTATGTTTCAAAACCCATATCGGCAATAAAACCGCTCTGCTCTCCTCCCAAAAGGTTTCCAGCACCCCTGATATCCAAATCCTGCATTGCTATGTTGAATCCGCTGCCCAGATCAGAAAAAGCCTCTATAGCCCTCAACCTTCTTCGTGCATCATCAGAGATGGAGAGCATAGAAGGAACTATCAGATAACAGAATGCCTTAATGTTTGAGCGTCCTACCCTGCCCCTCAACTGGTGCAAATCACTCAAACCAAAGTTCTGCGCCTGATTTATTATAATGGTATTTGCATTTGGTATATCAATGCCGTTTTCAACTATTGAAGTTGCTATAAACACATCATAATCACCGGCCATAAAATCGAGTACTATCGACTCCAGCTGTTTGGGATCCATTTGTCCATGTCCCACACATGTCTTTATACCCGGACATATTCTCTTTATTATATCCTCTACAGCCAGTATATCTTCAACTCTGTTATGTACAAAATAGACCTGGCCGCCCCGCTCAATTTCAAAATTTATGGCATCCCTTATAAAATCTTCATTGAAATCTATAATTTCTGTATGGACAGGAAGCCTGTTTGGCGGAGGTGTGTTTATTATGGAGAGATCCCTGGCACCCAACAACGAGAATTGCAATGTTCTCGGAATAGGAGTTGCCGTTAATGTGAGCGTATCCACAGCAAGTTTCAATTGTCTGAGACGCTCTTTTGCCGCAACACCGAATTTTTGCTCTTCATCAATTATAAGAAGTCCCAAATCTTTAAAAACAATCTCCTTATTCAATAATCTGTGGGTACCTATTATAATATCTGTCTTACCCTCTTTCAATCTCTGTGATATCTGTTTTATCTCCTTGGTACTCTTCAGCCTGCTTATATACTCAACATTGCACGGAAGGTTACGCAACCTTCCCTTGAATGTCTTGTAATGCTGCAGTGCCAATATGGTTGTAGGTACAAGCAAAGCAACCTGTTTACTATCGGCAACAGCCTTAAAAGCAGCCCTTACAGCAATTTCTGTTTTACCAAAACCAACATCACCACAAACAAGCCTATCCATAGGATACTCTCTCTCCATATCCTCTTTCACAGCTTTTGTGGCTTTTAACTGATCTGGTGTATCTTCATATATAAAAGAGGCCTCCAGCTCATGCTGCAGATAACTGTCTTGGGAAAATGCAAAACCCTTGGCCTGCCTCCTCTCTGCATAGAGTTTTATAAGATCTTTTGCAATATCCTTTACCTTTGATTTTGTTGTATTCTTCAACTTTTCCCAAGCGCCGGTACCAAGTTTATAATTTTTTGGAGGAGTTCCATCTTTCGATTTGTATCTCGAAATTCTGTGAATTCCATGTATCGACACAAATATCACATCATTATCTTTATATATAAGTTTGATGGCCTCCTGTACTTTTCCATTTATATTGGTCTTTACCAATCCTCCAAAAACTCCCACACCATGATCTATATGGACAATATAATCACCTATCTGAAAAGCATTCAGCTCATTAATTGTAAGCCTCTCGCTTACCGGAACCTCCCTCTTTATTTTTACTCTGTGATAACGGTCGAATATCTGATGATCTGTGTAGAGGCATACTTTTGAATTATGGTCTACAAATCCTTCATGCACAGAGTAGTCCAGCTCTTCAAAAAAAGGATTTTTTTCACTCTCTTTCCCCTCTATATGGGCAAAGATACTCTTCAGACGTTCAAGCTGCCTTTTGTTTTCGCTGCAAATGAATACCTTATACCCGAGATATTTTTTATCCTTTATATTATTCAGAAGCAGATCGAAATTCTTGTTGAATGAAGGTTGTAAAGAGGTATTGTAATTGATCTCATCTATTTTACCACAAAAACTGTTTTCTGTAATTCCCTTCAGAGGATTTTCGAAATAGAGAGTAGTGAACCCATCTGCATCCTGCAATACCTCCTTAAACTCATTGGTTGATATATTTGAATACTTGTCTATCCATACAAAACACTCTTTCTCTATAAATTTAAAGAGTGATACCCTTTCCTGCTGCTCAAACTCTTCGCCCTCATAGATATTTGGAAATATTTCTACACTCTCCAATATATCTGTAGACCTTTGTGTATTGGTATCAAAATGTTTTATGCTCTCTATATTGTTTCCAAAGAAATCAATTCTGTAGGGTTTGTCATCTGAAAAGGAGAAGAGATCAATAATACCTCCCCTTAAAGCAAACTGACCGGGTTCACTTACAAAATCAACCTTTTCAAAATTGTATGCCTGTAATGTCTCCTTTATAAATTCATGCGACAAAGTATCTCCTGTTGAGATTTTAAGTATACTTTCAGAGAGTTTCTTGCGGTTTACTATTTTTTCGAGAAGAGCACCGGGATATGTTACAAACACTATGAATTTTTCGGGAAAATTCCCTTTTATAAAATTTTCCATAGCATTTATGGCAGCACTTCTCTGCACCTTTTGTGAAGAGTCCTTTAGTGTACTGATTTTTGATATGCCGCGTGATGATGTGGGAAAATAGTATACATACTTGTCGCCCAAAATATTATACAGATCATTTGAAAAGAACTGTGCCTGTTCCCTATTCTCCAATACAACAATATGAATACCTTTATTTAATGATTCAACAGCATCGGAAAAAGCATACACTTTTGACGAAGCGTTCAGCCCGTTTAATAAAATACTTTTGCCATTATTATTTTTTAACAGGCCAACAAGCTCTTTTTGAGACTTTTGTGATGAGAAAATATTTTGAAATTTTAATCTGTCCATTTAATGTGCAAATTAAAATAAGTTTTTAACAACTATCAAAAAAACCTGTTGAAAACTTATTGATAAACCTGTTTATAACAATTTATAACAATAATTTTTCCGACAGATATTTTGTATATACAGACACATATTCATATTTTGCAAGAGAAGTTATTATATTTTTTAATAAACTTCCAACAAGGTTTATCCACATCAAATATGTGTTGATTTCTGTTTCAAACAATTATCAACATATGTTGAAAATATTTTATAATAAATTAATAATCAAAATTTTAATCTATTTATAATGGTTTATAAACCTGTTTATAAGTAGAG
>JAZNEW010000028.1:0-4798 GCA_045588775.1 Candidatus Egerieisoma sp.
CGCTTATTTTTAAAAAAATGACGATATTTGGAACATACTAACCAATTAAATCTAATTATCATGAAAGCTATTTTGAAATTCAAACCATTGTTCGTCGTTTTAGCATTTATGACTATTGCTGTGTCATCTATCAATGCAGCATCTTATGCAGGTAGTTCGTCTCGTGGTATTGGTGAATACGAATTGATGACTTTGCCGGTAGTATGTCCTAATTGTGGCTCCCATGAATGGTTTGTTGCAGAGGATGGCACAGGTAGTGTTTATCATATGTTATGTGCAATGTGTGGACATAATGTATTTCCACCAAAAACAGAATAAATTACCAATAACTATAATACTGGTTCTAATTTATGACTTCTATTTTAATTCTACTGCTGGCGGCATTTATGTTTTCCGGATGTAGCTATAGAGAATCATCTTATTCGCAAAATGTCAAGATATTGGATATAGAAGGGGCATTAGATAATGCTGCGGACATCAAACTTAGCAAGTATGCCTCTGAAATAAAATATATACCACTCTCATCAGATAGTGAAGCGTTACTTGGAAATGTAGGCCGTTTTATATGCACAGATGAATACTTTTATTTCAAATCATCTTCTTTATTTAATTCGACAATTTTAAAATTTACAAAAAAAGGAACCTTTGCCGGTGAAATAGGAAAATATGGACGGGGACCTGGAGAAGTTGGAAATGCCAACAGATTTTTTGTGATGCATCTTAATGGTGGACAAGAGTGTGTTGGAATTTCTGATATGCGGCAGAACTTATTGATATATAATTCAAAGAATGAGTGTATAAATACATTTTCAAGTAAAGAGATAGAAGCAAAGTCAAATTGCAGAATAGTATCTGATGTGGGTGCTTTATATGGAAATCTATATTATATATTGGCAAGAAACAGTGCTGACCAATCTGTAGCAGATGAAATATTGTTTATTGTGAACTCTGATTTTGATATTGTATCACAAAAGAATCTGGGAAAGGTACATACAAGAAAATCAACTATAAAATTTGGCGAAAGTGATGCAAAACAGCTAAAACTCTCTTCAACTATAGTTCATTATGAAAAGCCATACTCAAGTTATATCTGGAGATTCAATGATGATTTAAGGCTTGTTAGAGGTAAAGGAGATACTATATATTCGTTCCCGAATGTATACAATAATCACTCATTGTCCGACAAAAAAGCAACTTATATCATTAATTACAGCAGATGCGGAATAAATGATAATTTAGAAAACTCTGATGATGAACCTGTTATCTTTTTAGCTGAAAAATCATTGGAGTCTGAAAGTTTTGTTATACTGGGATTCCGGCTCCAAAGTTCTGATTTTGACAGTTTTATTCTTTATGATAAAACCGAAGATAAAACATATGCTATAAAAGGCGATTCAAAGAGTGGAGATATTGGCTTTATCAATGATTTGGATAACGGAATTGTATTTTGGCCGGTTGCAGTTTATGGCAACAAAATGTACCAGCTTGTAAACGCCATCGATTTCATTGAAATGGCCGGAAAGAGCGCCTCCGCCCGTATGAAAGAGGTGGCTGCACAACTTACCGAAGAGAGCAATCCGGTGGTTGTGGAGGTAACGCTCAAGTAGTATCGGTTAATTATTTGGCTTCAGAGCCAATAATTGTAACTTTTCAGCTGCTGTAGCTTGTTGAAGAAAAAATGCCTTTGGCCTGCATCAGCACCCGATTGTAGGCCTCGTATGCCTGCAGGGTTGAAGGGTGCGAATCGCCGAGGGCTTTTTTTCTGATTGTATAGGCTTTGAAATAATATTCCAGAGCAGAACCGGTGTTTTCTGTAACCTCATAAGCTATTGCCATATTTTCGTATGTAAGGGCCAAATCGGGGTGTTTTTCGCCAAGCAGCCGGGTCTGGATATCAACAACTAAACTGTAATATGCTATTGCCCTGTCGAATTCACCCAAGTCTGAGCAAACTATTGCTATCTGAAGATAATTATGGGCCACGGTAGTGTGCATTTCACCAAATGCCTCCTTATTAATCTCCAATGCGGCATAATAGAGTTCCATTGCCTGGTCGTACTCCTCAAGATGCTGGCACACAACACCTGTGTTGCTATATGAATTTGCAACTGAAGGATGATTGTTTCCATATAGTTTAAGCCTTATCTTCAATGCTTTTGTATGGTACTCCAAAGAGGTTTTGAACTCCTCAATATCGGTATAGGCATTTGCAATATTATTGTAGGTAGTTGCAACTGCCGGATTCTCTTCGCCCATTGTTTTAAGCTCAATGTCAAGAGCTTTCTGAAAGTATTCAAGTGCAAGTTCATACTCCTCAATCTCCTGATAAAGACTTCCCATATTATTGAGGGTTATGGCCACATCGGGATGCTCATGGCCAAAGAGCTTTATGCGCAGGTTCAGGGCCTTTTTATAGTATTCCAATGATGTCGGATAATCACCCAGGTTTGTATAGAGGTGGCCCAGTCTGTTGTAGGAAACAGAAATTTCTGAGTTTTCTGAATCATACACTCTCTTTTGAATTTCCAATGCTTTCAATTGGGATTCCAATGCCTGTTTGTATTTGTTCACCGTCTCATAATAGTATGAAATATTGCTATAGCTGCAGGCAACAAGTTCGCTCTTTTCGCCTAATGCTCCAAGCCTTATACTCAATGCTTTGCGATAGTATTCAAGCGCTTTTTCATATTTTCCCATCATCATGTATACAGTGCCGAGATCGTTGTATGCCATTGCTGTTTCAACATGTTCCGGCCCGTAGAATTGCTTGCGGATTTCCAGACTGCGGGTGTGGTATTCAAATGCTTTGTCGGCAAGCCCCTCATCTTCATAAATCCTGCCCAAATTGCTGTAGTTCACACAAGTTATATATTTGTAATTGCCTTTCAAATGGGCATGGAGTTCAAGACTCTTCTTATAGTACTCTTCTGCCTTTTTTATATCACCTTTATGATGATAATTGTATCCGAGATTATTGTATACAATGGCCACTGCATCGCTGTTGTGTCCGAACCGTTCTATCTGGGCTTCGAGTATTTTATGGAGCAGTTCCAATGAAAGGTCATATTTTCCCTGTGCTTCGTAGAGCGATGATATTATGTGATAATAGGCCACGACATCGGCATGGGACTTGCAAAATAGCTTGGCAGTAAGCTCTTTAGCCTCGAGATATATTTCTATGGCAGCATCAAAATTTTTCTGTTCATAATAGACAACCGATTTGTAATTGCAGCAAATGATATACTGGTGCAGACGTTTTATGAGTTTTGATTTTGAATTGGCATCCAGTTCATTTATATGAGCAAGTTTGTCAAATGAGTACCCAGAAGAATCGGCCAGTTTGTGATATTTTTCAAGTATGGCAAAGCCCTCATTATGCTTTTCAAAAATCACCAGAATCTCAGCATAAGCCTTATAAAGGTCGAGCAGGGTATCAGCTATGTTCTTGGCAGGTACTATTGAGGTTTTAAATTCACCTACTGATTTTGTTTCTAATTTACATTGCAGTTCGTCTATAACCCGACAGAATATCTCCATTGTCATCTCCAATCTTTTGGCAAGAGAAAGCTCAGCGTTGAACATCCACTGGTATGCCTTCTGAATTTCTGAATAAGGCGTTTGTTCAAGAAGATTATTGAAAATCAGATAACTCCTGAATGTAATATAGTTGTACAAAGTAAAATCATACCTTTTGATATTGTTCATGATGTCACCTTTATGCTTAAGTAGAGCATCGTTATCGGTATTGACAATTTGCTCTGCCTCTTTACGGAGCGCTGCAATACACGGATTCTGAACAAACATCTCAATCTTCCTGAAATCAATAAGGTCATCACAATCAATAGAAAGCTTTGAATCCTTGACGTCTGTAATATCCTGTATATTATAATCAAGAATAACACCTGCGCCAATTAACAGATCAAGGCCCAAAGTGGCAAGATTTGTAAATCTGCAGCCAATCTCGCAAAGCTCTTTGTTCCAGTAAGGAAGCCTTAAGGAATCTTGCTGTATTGCATCTGATGCAACAAGATTTACAACAGACCCGAATTCACGCCCAACAAAATGATATTCAAGCTTCACCGGAATCTTGTAGCCGAAAATATGCACCCACTTTGAAAGATAGACTTTAATATTGGCTAGTAGGTCATCAGTAAGGTTGATGCTTGAGATATATAATGTAAGCGTCTGCATAGTTGTTAATAATTGGTGTTATAGAACATTTTGAATCACAAAGATAAAACAATATTAACCCCTAAGCACATTAGTCTGCGTCATAGACAATAAAAAGTGCATTAGCGTGCTCGGGGGTATTCAAATATATGCCCCTAAGCACGGTAATGATTGATTTACGCATTGTGAAGCGGATAAGTGTGCTTAGGGGTTGTGAGAGTAGAAATTAGATGGTTGTGAGACTAAGAATGAGAGGTTGTGATATTGAGATTTAGAGTGGTGCAATAGCACATGAGGTAAAAAGATAGAACTTCAGGTTACAATATTTGTGATAAAAAAAGAGGCAACCCTTTGGCAGGTCACCTCTTATTGTCGATTAAACGGTTGATTTCAAGGAGAAATCTTATTACTTTACATTATTACTCCACCTCTGGGAGTTCTTCTGATTTTACAGCGTTGAACTCGACCAAGTCTTCTGGGTTGAAGTTCTGGATATATGAGAATCTCTCGTTGTTCCAGGCCTCAGATTTATTGGTGTAGATTTTTGCAGAGTTGGCGAATGCCTCAGAAGTTTGGGCATCGATAATCAGCAGGTATGACATGATGATATGGGCAGCCATCTCAACAA
>JAZNEW010000029.1:0-25170 GCA_045588775.1 Candidatus Egerieisoma sp.
TGTTTCAATATAGTTCACACTAAAACCATTTTCAAGCATATGCATATACTTCAACCGTGCTGCATAATCATGAATTTTTCTCTTTTTATACATAACAAAACCCCGAAAGTTTTTTGTCTAACTTTCGGGGTTCATGTCACATCGGATTGGCCTTCAAATATTTTTTTTCAATTTCCGCAACCGGAAAGTGATTATCTCACAATTGTCTGGTCTCTGTCGGGTCCCAAAGAGGTCGCCCTCCTGTTTTATATCACCTTCTATTCCGTTTAACCCTGTACAACAACCTCAATACTGCAAATGGCAAAAAACAGCAATTCCCTTTTCTTACTTAAAAGTTGTTTTAAATTTCATTAACAATTCTTAACTCTCCTAAAGTTACAAATTTTCACATAACATAACTCAAAAATTATCAAAATTCTGCTGACCTTACTTAGAAACTTATTCCAAACAGTATACCCTTAACGCCAAAGTTTTTGCTATTGAAATTATCGTTGAAACAATAATGCCTGTAATACAGTCTTGCATTCAAGGCCAAACTCCTCTCTTTCATGATTTTTATTCTTATACCCAACTGGGGAGAGCACATAAATGCCCATGACGGGAATTGATACCTCGTTGTTTCAGCCAAATCTACATTTGCGGCACCAACATCCACAACTCCAATAAATGAGATATGCTTGCTGTAAGTTGGCAAATAACCCCTTACTGTACCATAAAGGGAGAACATATTGCATTTGCTCTCCTCAAAAGGAGCGCCATCTATATCGTAATTCACTATCAGGTCGGTTGCATCATACGACAGGCCCGCTCCCAATCCAAAATATTTATTGAAAGAATAGGCATACGAAGCCGCTCCGGTAAATATATTCGATTGAATATAATCTGCCTTTGTCCAACCTATACCGCCAATAACCTCTATATTATGAACGGTATAATCTTTCTTCTGGGCATAAGAGACACTGGATGTAAACAACATGATTGCTATTAACATGCACCATTT
Source organism: Candidatus Egerieisoma sp. (assembly GCA_045588775.1). Taxonomy (GTDB): domain Bacteria; phylum Bacteroidota; class Bacteroidia; order Bacteroidales; family UBA932; genus Egerieousia. Next base: position 1,001 of record JAZNEW010000029.1, read on the forward strand.
CATAATCACTAATTTTTAATTTAATTACTCGTAAAGTTGTATTATTTTCTTGCCGTTTTTAAATATATACCCGTCCTTATACCAACCATTATAATCCGTAAGGGAATATGCACTATTATCAATATCATTATTCCAACCCCAATTCATCAGAACGTAATCTTTTGTTTCATACTCATATTCATACTTAATATCACCATAATCAGTAAATGGAGAATCATGCTTTATATACTCATATACATATCTATATTCAATTGTTAATATATAATAGCCATCAATTAGCCATGCATGACCCACGCCATTGCTATTCAATTCCACAGCTCTAATGTAAACAGGCATACCACGTCCAATTTGGTTCCAAACGACATTAGCATTATAGTCATTATAACTACAATTGATAGATAACAAAGATAATAAGTTTTTAAAATTTTCAGAATTGGCACCCGACGAATTTAGAGAATAATTCATATCCACTGCATGAACCTGTAGTATAGAATGTTGCAGGTTTTCCCAAAGAGTCATGCAAAAATTTCAAGAGTTGTGCTCCTGCCACAGCAACGCAACCAGCGGCACATCTGCTATCTGTTCCTGTTGCGTACGGAACACACTGATTCCAAGGATAAAATTGTCCCCACTGTGTCTTTATCATATGCCCTGAAGTGTTAACTATTGATCTTATTTCCATAATATCAATAAGCTCCCATCCCTCAATTGGATCTTCATCGGCCTTAGTATCATCTGTTGGGCCTTGTAGTCTTGTCCAAAATTTCCGGTTTTTTTGACTTGACTCTTCCGGAACTGCAATATTATTATTTTTTATAGCATGTATTACTTCCATCTCCGATTCCAGCCATATTTTCTGACCTGGATTCAACTCCTCAAAATCATAAATGCCTTCACCCATTGCTAATATCGGAGTATATCTTTTATCCAGACAATAACTCCCATCCAGTTCCATAATTAACGACATAAGCAAGCGTATCGCTATTTTTACATATCGGTTTAATGTCTATTGTATTACCTTTTGTATTGCCAAATTTAGCATGAGCATATTTCAATACTTTATTATTCGTAATTTTAAAATGAGAGCTCTGTTGTAATTGCAAGTCTTCCATTACTGCATCTTTAGAACATGACACAATAAATATAATTGCAAATAAACATCTAAGTAATGATTTGATAATATTCATAATAAATCTTAATTAAATTAGGTAGAGTAATATAAATACTAATAAGAAGTATGCAGTAGGCCTCCTATGGAGGCATGCCTTAATGCAAAATAATTTGGCATATTAACAGATATTTACTGATAATCTTTTTCATACCTAATTTCTAAATTACACTAAATCTACAAAAAAAGTAATTATAAAAAATCTGCAACAACAAAAAAATTCTGCAAAATACCTTCGGTTTGGCTGGCAATCTTAGTATCAAAACCAACAAAAAAAGACCAACCCCCCATCGGATTGGCCTTTCTTATATTTTTCAATTTCCGCAACCGGAAAGTGATTATCTTACGATTGTCTGGTCTCTGTCGGGTCCCAAAGAGATAATTTTAATAGGAACATTCAAAGTATCTTCAATGAATTTGATATACTCTTTGAACTCGACAGGAAGCTCCTCCTCAGATTTTACAGTTGTAAGGTCTTTCTTCCAACCTTTGAACTCAGTATAAACCGGTGTTACCTCTGCGTAAACATCGTAAGGAAGCTGCTGGGTCTCTTTTCCGTTTACCATGTAAGATGTTGCAACTTTAATGGTATCGAAAGTATCGAGCACATCGGCCTTCATCATGATAAGCTCTGTAACGCCATTTACCATCACTGCATATTTGAGGGCAGGAAGATCCAACCAGCCTGTTCTGCGTGGACGGCCTGTTGTTGCACCGAACTCAAAACCCTTCTTTCTCAGCTCCTCGCCTGTTTCATCAAAAAGCTCTGTTGGGAACGGACCGCTACCTACTCTTGTACAATATGCTTTGAAAATACCATATACATTACCGATATTTCTTGGAGAAACTCCCAAACCTATACAAGCACCTGCACAAGTTGTAGATGAAGAGGTTACAAACGGATATGAACCAAAATCAACATCGAGCAAAGAGCCCTGCGCTCCCTCAGCCAAAACAGCTTTGTTATCATTAAGGTAACCGTTTACAGCATAAGCGCCATCAACAATTGTAAATTGTTTCATATACTCAACCGCATTGAGCCACTCCTGCTCCTTCTCCTCTGCATTGTACTCAAAATCATACTGTTTGAGCATCTCTTTATGCTTGCTTTTCAGAGCCTCAAAACGCTCAACGAAGTTAGGGGTAAGGATATCACCAATTCTCAAACCGTTTCTGCCGGTCTTGTCCATATATGTAGGGCCGATACCTTTTAGGGTAGAGCCAATTTTGCTTTTACCTTTTGCAGCTTCAGAAGCGGCATCAATAATTCTGTGGGTAGGAAGAATCAAGTGAGCCCTATCGGCCAATATAACCCTCTCTTTTACAGGAACGCCCATTGCCTCAATAGCTTCACACTCCTCTTTAAAGATAATAGGGTCGATAACCACACCATTACCGATAAAATTGATAGAACCCTCTCTGAACACACCCGAAGGAACTGTGTGCAGTACAGATTTTTTGCCTTCAAAATGAAGTGAGTGTCCTGCATTAGGACCACCCTGAAATCTGGCCACAACCGGATAGGTACTTGCAAGGACATCCACAATCTTGCCTTTTCCCTCATCACCCCATTGCAAACCGAGAACTACATCTACTTTCATATAATATATAATAGTATTAAAATTTATATTTCAAATTAAAACGGAAGATCATCAGAGACATCCTCTACCGGAAAATCGGCCATCGGCTGGGAAGGGGCTCCCATCGGCTGTGCCTGCTGCTGCGGAGCGCCATAACCGCCTTGTGGAGCGCCATATCCGCCCTGCGGAACTCCATAACCTCCTTGTGCAGGGGCAGAAGAGTCGCCTTTTTTGCCCAACAATCTTATATTGTCTGCAACAATCTCTGTAGTGAATCTTTTCTGGCCGTTCTGGTCTGTCCAGCTGCGTGTTCTGATCTTGCCCTCCACAAAAATCTGGGTACCCTTGCTTATATACTTCTCAGAGAGTTCGGCAAGATTGCGCCAGCACACAATATTATGCCACTCAGTCTGATCCTGCATTACTCCGTTTCTATCTTTATACCTCTCAGTTGTGGCAAGTGTAAATGTTGCCACAGCTATTCCCGACTCCAAATGTCTCACCTCAGGATCCCTTCCTGTATTTCCTATTAACAATACTTTATTGAATGACATATCTCCATCAAATTTTTAACGGCCAAAATTACAACATTCTGTTGAGATTTTGAAGTAAAAAAAGAGTTTTTTATTCCACTCCTATTATTTTCCTCATATTCTGCAGATCGGGCTGCCTGCCTGTAAAGATTTCAAATGCAGGAACCGCCTGATTATAGAGCCACCATCTTCCTCCTATATAAGTTCCACACACCACTCCAGACTCCGGAGAGAGGGTTGGCGCGGCGTAATTTGCTTCAAATACTATTTTTTCCGACAAATCTGCACTCTTCATTCCATCAACAAGAAACGAAAGCGAATATATGATGATATCCGACTTCTCCACAAACTCCCCCACTCTCTCCAGCGGCACATACTCAGCACCTGTTTTCAAAACAAAATCAGCCACTCTTCCGGCAGAACGGTTTGCAATAAAGACTCTGTAGCCCATATCCACCATTGCCAGAGCCGCTGCCTTGCCGGCACCGCCTGCTCCAACAACAAGCACATTCTCTATCTTTCTGTTTTTCAGAGCTCCAGGCATTTGTCCCTTCTCCAAAAATTCAGATACAGTTCTTTTTACACCATAATAATCGGTATTGTACGACAATATCTCCAGTTTGCCGTCGGCTCTCCGTTCTCCCTTAACAAGCACATTGGCACTGCCAAGCAAAGAGGATATCCTGTCGGGAGATGAAACATACTCCATAACCTCATCTTTATATGGAGAGGTTACATTAATACCCCGAATATCACTCTCCAAAAAGATCTTTAACGACTCTTCGAGCGAATCGGCTTCAATCAGTTCATAAGTATCTGAATCAGTATAAGCAGCACCAAAGAGTGCCGGACTTTTTGAATGCGATATGGGCCTGCCTATCAATCCGAACCGTGCCATTTCAAATCAAATATGAGTTTCAAGAATTTCACAAGAGTGGTCTGGCTGCAACTTAAAAGCCACTTTCTGTAAATCGGCCGGCAAAAGCAGAACATCACCCCTTGTTATCTCCATTTTATTATCTGTGCCATACAACAGCGAGCAAGAACCCTCTGTGCATGTGAGAATTACAAAAGAATCGAGATGCGAATAGTCAAAAGAGAGTTCCTTGATATCGCCGGAGCTGTTTTGAAGATGGAGCAACGATGTAATGAAGTGTTCACACTCCACTGCCTTGAATGCAAAACTCCACGCATCATCAGCAGAGGAGTCTTCAGGCTCCACAAAATCAATCTTGCTGCTGCCGTTATTAAGAAAATCTATAGCCTCCGCTGCCAGGTCGGTATGCAGTTCGCGATAATTGCCGTTTTTGTCTTTTCTGTTGAAATCATAAATACGGTATGTTATATCCGACGACTGCTGGATTTCTGCAATAAAAGCACCTGCGCCTATACTGTGTATTGTTCCGGCAGGAAGATAAAACATATCACCTTTTGATATCTTGTACTCATGCAGTGATTCAACTATCTGTTCCGACGAGAGCTTTTTATATTGCTCTTTTGATATCGGGTTCTTAAATCCCGAAATAAGTTTTGCATCATCGTGGGCATCAACCACATACCACATTTCAGTCTTTCCGCTGCAACCATGCCGCTGTGCAGCAATGGCATCATTCGGATGCACCTGCACAGAGAGATCATTGGCTGCATCGATAAATTTCACCAACAACGGGAAACGGTTGCCAAAACGCCGGAAATTCTTTTTGCCCAAAAGGGCCTCGCCATAAATTTCAACAATATGCGGCAATGTCTCCCCAACCAGTTCTCCACTATTCACAACAGATTCAGATCCCTCAATTCCAGAAACTGCCCAACACTCACCTATTCTCTCCATATCCGAATAGGGCCTGCCGCACGTATCACTCTTACCATCCAGCAACAAGAATGGTACAATTCTGTCGCCACCCCACAATGTCTGCTTAAATACAGGATAAAATTTTAACGGATATTCTATTCTACGTCTCTGCATACACATATTATCGTTTATGTTTCATATAAAAAGTATCCGTAATCTCCGTCCAATCGGCCGGCGGACAATGGCCCTCCACAAAAATATAATACTCCTTTCTGCCCTTTATGGAATTGTATATTTCAAAATTGACAGGAGGCGGACAAATTTCATCCTCCAGTCCAACTCCCATTACAACCGGACACTCAATATATTCCGATATATTTTTTACATTATACGACCTGCTCCCCTCTACAGCACCTTTATTGGTGTAACCCGGAGCATATACAGTAACTGCCGCAGCCCTTTTATCCAATGCGGCAGCGGCCAGAACTATCGCGCCTCCATCCCCAACTCCATTCAGATATATATTCCTCAAATCGGCCTCTTTTCTGCTCGAAACAAAGTCAATGGCCTTTATCACATCCATATATGCACCCATATAATAGGTTTCGTTATGTATGAGCGACTTGCGTGGAGATATCACAAAATCTATCCTCTCGCCGTTACTGTCGGCCTCAGGAAGAGAGAGCTCTTCATTTTTACCAATACATGAAATTACAACCGGATATGTTCCCCTCTTTTTAGGATAGAGATAATACCCCTCAAAATATCTTCCTCCTGTAGATTTGACAGTTACTTTATACACATCACGCAATTTTCCACAGGCCTTCTTCTGCTTCTCCACCAATGCATACAACGGCAACCTCTGCGCCTGTTTCAAGGCATCACCATAAAAATACTCCACATCAAAGGTCGAGTCCTTCACAAACTCCATTTCCTCCGGCTCATAGGCCATTACAGCCCTCTCTTTAAGAAGATTGTCGGCAAATAATGAGACTCTATAGAATCCATGCTCCAACCCGAATGTAAATGAAAGAAATGATGAATCAGATGGAGCGACAGTGAAATCCTGTCCAAAATCAAACACATGCTCCCCATCATAAGATTCAACCCTGCATAGTACCGAACCAGAACGTTTCTCTTCACTACTATTGAAAACGGCTACCTTTACAGTTGGTTTATTTGTATTATAGAAGACTCTATCGGCTATTTTTAGTATTTTATAATCAATCCCATTATCTGCAAAAGCAAACAACGGCAAAAACAATACAAATAATAATATATATATACAGCTCCTCATAAAATCTCGCGCATAATAAATGGTAAAGATACTAAACCATCCTCAAATTCTATATATTAATTGTATAAAATTCGTTTTTCGACACACAATTGCTCTCATTTTTCTCCATAATACCATTTACCATACTCTCCAAAAGTACAATATTATTTCCGGTAGTGTAAAAATAATTGGTTCCGCCTGCCGGAGAGGCTGCAGAAGAGGCAACAGAAGAGCCAGCAGACAGCAGTTCCTTTGTTCTGTTTGCAATTGCCGGAGCAGGATTTACTATATTCAGTTCTCCTGAGGTAATACGTCTGATTGCATTCTCCAGAAACGGATAGTGAGTACATCCCAAAACAATATGGTCGGCCCCGGCCTCCACCATTGGCAGAATATATTTTCTCAAAAGATTTTCAGCCTCAGGAGTCTCTGTCATACCGGATTCTACAAGTTCTACCAAACCTGTTCCTATCTGTTCGATAACTTTTGTATGGGATGCAAATTTATGTAATGTTCTAAGATACAATTCCCCCTTAAATGTGCCTTGTGTTGCAAGCACTCCTATAACACCGCTTGCACTATTCAGAGCTGCAGGTTTTACCGCAGGTTCCATCCCCACAAATGGCACATTATATGACTCGCGCAATATCTCTATGGCTGCAGCAGTTGCAGTATTGCAGGCAACCACAATAATATCAGCCCCTTTGCCAATAAGGAATTCAGTAATCCTTTTTGCCCTCTCCACAACATACTCTTTAGGTTTTGGCCCATACGGACAATATCCGCTGTCGGACACATATACATACTCTTCGCATGGCAATATCTTTACCAGTTCCCGCCATACGGAGAGGCCTCCCACGCCAGAATCAAAAACGCCAATCATAATAGTTTCAAATCTTGAAAATGGATAGCAAATTTATGAAAATGCCACGAATAACACAACAGAAAAAGGCATGATAAAGAAGAAGCTGCCCCAATGGGACAGCTTCGACTCATTATTGTGTTTAAGCAAATATCAATTAGATAATACCTTGCTCCAACATTGCTTGAGCAACTTTCATGAAACCAGCAATGTTTGCACCTTTTACATAGTCAACAGAACCATCTGGTTGCTCACCATATTTAACGCAAGCATTGTGGATGCTCTCCATGATGAAGTGCAATTTAGCATCAACCTCTGAAGCAGCCCAACCAAGGTGCATACAGTTTTGAGTCATCTCCAAACCTGAAGTAGCTACACCACCAGCATTAACTGCTTTACCAGGAGCGAACAAGATCTTGTTGTCTTGGAAAGTTTTGATAGCCTCTGGAGTGCAACCCATGTTAGAAACCTCACAGCAGCACCAAGTACCGTTAGCGATAAGCTCTTTAGCATCGTCACCGTTCAACTCATTCTGGAATGCGCAAGGCAATGCGATATCACATTTTACGCTCCAAGCTTTTTTACCAGGAGTAAATTTGGCAGCCTCAGGGAATTTGGTAGCCATATCCTCTACTTTGTTACGGTTAGAAGCACGCATAACCAACATATAGTCGATCATCTCTTTAGTAATACCTGCAGGGATCTCGCAAACTCCATCAGGACCAGAGATAGCAACAACTTTAGCGCCTAGCTCAGTAGCTTTTTGAGCAGCACCCCAAGCAACGTTACCGAAACCTGAAAGGGCAACAGTTTTGCCTACAAGCTCTTTGCCTGCTTTATGAAGAAGGTGCTCAGTGAAATAAAGAGCGCCATAACCTGTAGCCTCAGGACGTAGGATAGAACCACCCCACATAGCACCTTTACCTGTCAATACACCTGTACTATATTTGCGAGCCAATTTGGTATACATACCATGCAAGAAACCAATCTCACGGCCACCTACACCAACATCACCAGCAGGAACATCGGTATCAGGACCCAAGTTTCTCCACAACTCTAGCATAAATGCCTGACAGAAACGCATAATCTCAGCGTCAGATTTTCCAACTGGGTTGAAATCTGAACCACCTTTACCACCGCCCATAGGCAATGTAGTAAGAGCATTTTTGAAAGTCTGCTCGAAGCCCAAGAATTTAAGCATAGAAGGAGTAACTGCAGGATGGAAACGCAAACCACCTTTGTAAGGGCCGATAGCGCTGTTAAACTGAACACGGTAACCCAAGTTAGTTTGAACCTCACCATTATCGTCTACCCAAGTTACTCTGAATGTGAAAATTCTATCAGGCTCAACGATACGCTCAACAATCTTTGCTTTCTCAAACTCAGGATGTTGGTTGTACACTTCCTCGATAGACTCAAGTACCTCGCGTACTGCTTGCAAATACTCTTTCTCATGGCCATATTTTTTCTCCAAGTTGGCCATTATTTCTGCTACTTTCATAATTTATTTAGTGTTTTTGTTTTATAAAATAAGGTTACTGATAAATATTCAATTATTACTCTACAGTCCAAGTTGCACCGCTGTGAAGAAGATCCTCCATACATTGGATTTTTGATTTCTCTTTAACCTCTTTCACCTGGTTGTGGACATTTTCGTTATAAGTCTTGTCTTCAACATCTCTGATTACACCCAATGCTACAGGGAACTCAGGATATTTCATATCAACAAGCATACTGTGTATACCGATATTGCTTGTATGGGCATCGTGAACAAGAATATCCTTCTCGGTAATGCCGTTCTCGCCAATGGTAACAACTTTCAGTTTGTCGCCATCCAACATAAGGCCTTTATCTCTGTTTGCACCAAAAATCATAGGCTCGCCATGTTTCAGCACAATAGTTCTGTCTGCCCTTACAGATCTCTCCGAGAACTCCATGTGTGTACCGTCGTTGAAAATCACACAGTTTACAAGCATCTCCATAACAGATGTTCCTTTATGTTTTGCTGCCTGTACCATAATTTCCTGGTTGAGTTTCAACTCTGAATCCAGACTGCGGGCAAAGAAAGTGCCTCTGGCACCCAATACCAGCTGACCAGGAGTAAACGGCTGCTCAATTGAACCATAAGGAGAGGTCTTTGTTACAATACCCAATTTTGAAGTTGGAGAATACTGACCTTTTGTAAGACCATAAATACGGTTGTTGAACAATATTATATTGATATCGATATTTCTGCGGAGGGCATGGATAAAGTGATTACCTCCAATTGCAAGAGCGTCACCATCACCGGTAGCCTGCCATACGCTCAAATCAGGGTTGGCAACTTTCACACCTGTAGAAATTGCAGTTGCCCTACCATGAATTGAGTGAAATCCGTATGTATTCATATAGTAAGGGAAACGCGAAGAGCATCCGATACCCGAAATGAATACAAACTGCTCTTTGTTGTAACCCATCTCCTCACAAACTTCCGGCATAGCTCTTAGAACAGATGCCAAAACTGCGTGGTCACCACAACCAGGACACCATTTTACTTCCTGATCGCTCTTAAAATCTTGTTGTGTATATTTCATAATTTTGTGTTCTTTAGAAATTTAAAAATAATTTTAATTACAAAGCCTTAACAGCCTCTACAATCTCTTGTACGATAAATGGTTGTCCTTGTACTTTATTCAATTGTGCATATTTGAAATCAGGATGCTTTGCTCTCAAGTAATCTACGAACTGACCGCTGTTAAGCTCACATACAATGATTTTCTTAAATTTCGAGAACACCTCTGCAGTATTCTTAGGAAGTGGGTTGATATAATCGAAATGAGCGAAACCTACATTTGCACCCTCTGCCAACAACTGTTTTGTTGCAGTATACAAGTGGCCGTAAGTACCACCCCAGCCAACGATTAATACATCACCCGACTGGTTTCCGATAACCTCCAACTCAGGGATATAGTTTGCAGTTCTTGCAACTTTCTCAGCACGCGCTGCAACCATCTGCTCATGCATTAGAGGATCTGATGAAACTGCTCCGGCAGGAGTTTTTTCCAAACCACCAACTCTATGCTCCAAACCAGGAGTTCCAGGAAGAGCCCAGCTTCTTGCATATCTCTCAAGATCTCTCTCAAATGGTTTGAATTTGCCGTCGCATTTGTCAATGATAGGTGGGTTAATTGCAGGATAATCGTTCATTGAAGGAATCTTCCAAGGCTCAGAACCGTTTCCGATAAATCCTTCAGTCAGCAATATTACAGGCATCATGTGCTCCATTGCATATTTTGCGGCATAGAAAGCAGAGTGGAAACAATGAGATGGAGTACGTGCAGCCATCACCATAATAGGACACTCACCATTTCTGCCATACAATGCCTGGTTAAGGTCTGTCTGCTCGGTTTTGGTAGGGATACCTGTTGAAGGGCCACTACGCTGAACATCCACAATCACCAATGGAAGCTCAGTAATCATAGCAAGACCCAAAGCCTCTGATTTAAGTGACAAACCGGGGCCTGAAGTTGTTGTTACCGCCATATTGCCGGCATAAGCAGCACCGATAGCTGTACAGATACCTGAAATCTCATCCTCACATTGAACAGTTTTAGCTCCCAATGATTTGTGGATTGCAAGCTCTTCCAAAATAACTGTAGCAGGAGTAATAGGATAAGAACCGCAGAACAACGGTCTGCCCGATTTCTCAGAAGCTGCCAACAGACCCCAAGCAGTTGCCTGGTTACCGTTAATGTTCCTATATACGCCAGGCTCCTGTTTTGCAGGCTCTATTCTGTAGGTATTAGGAATCGCATGAATATTGTGTGCGTAGTTGTAACCATCGTTCAACACCTTTTTGTTTGGTGCGATAAGATTAGGTTTCTTCGCAAATTTTTTCTCAAGATACTCTTCAGTAAAATTAAGCGGACGGTTGAACATAAAGTAGCACATACCCAAAACAAACATGTTCTTGCTTCTGACAATAGCTTTATTGTCCAATCCGCTATCTTTCAAACTCTCTTTTGTAAGAGATGTAATAGGAGCGGCTACAATGTGATAATCCTCCAATTTCATCTCCGCAATAGGATCATTTGTCTGGAATCCGGCCTTTTCGAGGCCTTTCTCGTCGAAAGAGTCTGTATCGATAATGATACTTGCTCCTGGTTTTGCCCATTTGGCATTAGCCTTCAATGCAGCAGGATTCATTGCCACAAGCACATCGCAATAATCACCAGGAGTTTTAACTTCTGTAGCTCCGATATGTACCTGGAATCCTGATACACCAGCAACTGTACCTTGTGGTGCTCTAATTTCTGCCGGATAATCCGGGAATGTAGAAATTTCATTTCCATACAAAGCTGAGGCATCTGCAAACAATGTTCCTGTCAATTGCATACCATCTCCGGAATCTCCGGTAAAACGGATAACTACCTCTTGTGTGTCAATAATTTTGTGTTCCATAAAGAATAATTCCTTAAGAGGGGCTTTTAAAATATATGTTTTTACAAATTGTCTACAAATGTAATCATTTTTATTAATGATTATAACCTTTTTTGACAAAAAAATAGAGGAGACCGACAAAATATCGGTTCCCTCTACTTTACATCATACAGAGCACCTTTTGGCCCTATATTCCGATTACATCAGACTACTGCACATTTGTAGGCAGAGTTTTGTCGGCAGGAATGCCCAACTCACTCTTAACCAACGGCAACACATTAACACTTACATTGTCATTGATAAACACCAACGAGCCAACTGATGTGTCGAAAATATATGTAAATCCATTTGTCTTGCCAACTTTGTCCACAGCCTCTCTGGCTTTCTGGAAAATAGGTGTGAACAACTCCTGTCTCTTTTGTTCGAACTCTCTCTGTGCATTCTGGTTATACTGCTGCAATCTCTGCTGGATTTCGCTCAACTCCTTCTCTTTAGCCTCAAGCACTGCAGGCAACCAGTCCTTCTGTTTCTGAACATACTCTTCATACTTCTTTCTGAATTCGTTATCCATACCTTGAAGAACCTCATCAAGCTCTTTTCCATATCTCTCCAACTGTACATTAGCAGAATCGGTCTCTGCCATCAATGCAATCACCTCTTGGGTATTGACATGTCCAAATTTAAAAGTTTGGGCAAACGATTGTGTTGACAAACATACCATTACAACTGCCAACAACTTCACAATGTTTTTCATAAATACTATTTTAAATTTTTAATTTATTTTATCACTCTATTTAATGTCCATCACTTCCAAAACCTTGCCACTCATGTCATATTTGGGATTATCATAAACAACTCCCTGCAAAGTGGAAAGGTCAAAGATAATCATAAAATCTTCATTCTCGGCAATTTTATCAATTGCAGCCTGAACTTTTGCCTTTATAGGCTCCATAAACTCTTCTGTTTTCTTTTGCATGTAGCCATCTTGTCCGAAATAAGTATTACGCAACTCCTTTGCCTGTTTCTCTCTTGCAATAATTGCATTCTCCTGTTGCATACGCTGAGACTCATTCAAACTGCCCTTTACCGACATATATTTGTTATACATCTGCTCAACCACTTTAAACTCGGCATCAACTTTATCCTTATACTGGACTGCAAGAGTATTCAATTTCTCTTGCGCCACTGCATATTCCGACATTTGCGACAATATTGTCTCTGTATTTATATACCCTATCTTCTGGGCATTAGCCTGCACCATAAATCCCACAAGTGCCACAGCTGCCAATAAAATTCTCTTCATAACCATTACATTATTTACTTACATAAATACAAATGTCAATTAGAATTGTTGTCCTATCATGAAGTGGAACTGGCTGCCGCCACGTTTGAGACCCTCATTAGGCACAGGATCGAATCCCCATCCCCAGTCGATACCCAACATACCTACGATAGGCAACATCACTCTCAAACCAAGACCTGCAGACCTCTTTATCGAGAACGGATTGAAATCTCTGATATCCGACCAACAGTTACCGCCCTCAAGGAAGGCCAAGGCATATATTGTAGATTGCGGCTGCAACACAACAGGATATCTCAACTCAACTGTAAACTTGTCGTAAACATTACCGGCATAGGCATTACCTATAATAGGAGTAAGCGAGTTGTTCGGATAACCTCTCAATCCGATAATCTCTGAGCCGTAAGTATTATAACCGCTCATACCGTCTCCACCAAGTATGAATCCCTCAAACGGAGAATAACCCAGATTTCTGTTATAACAGCCAAGATAGCCGAAATTTGCAGATGTCTTCAACACCAAATCGCCGATAAGCTGGGTATAAAGAGTGCCTTTGAAAGTCCATTTGTGATACTCAATCCATTTGTAGCGCTCTTCGTCAGTCATGCTTTTATAATCTGTATCTTTTGGACGGAATGCCGAATATGGAGGAGTCAATTGCAGACTCAAGAGCAGATCGGAACCCTTTCTCGGATATACCGGCTGGTCTGTAGAGTTTCTGTTCAAAGAAATCTTATAGCTTGCATTATTTGATTTTCCGGTATTGAACAAGAAATTGTAGTTCCAGTCGTGAAGTTTATATGTCTGCCAGCTCAACTCATTATAAAGGACAAAGTAGTTGTCAGGCCATTTCAATCTTGTACCTATACCTACAGCCGCTCCAAACACCTCCATATACTCATTGGTATTCTGGTACCAGTAATATGAATTGGTTTGTCGGGTATAATAGATTGAGACATTAAGTGAGGTAGGTTTCTTTCCAAAGAGCCAAGGCTCCTGGAATCCTGCTGTAAGGGCAGTATAATAAGTACCATTTGTCTGGAAACGTATAGAGAGAGTCTGACCATCGCCAAGCGGAACAGGTCTCCAGGCACTCTTCTCAAACATACGTTTGAATGAGAAGTTATTGAAACTCACACCCACTGTTCCCACAAATGTGTTGCCTCCCCAACCACCAGAAAGTTCAAGCTGGCTGTTTGGTTTCTCCTCCAGATTGTAGGCAATATCCACAGTATTGTTCAACTGGTTAGGAAGTACACTATAACCCTTTTCCGACAAAGCCACCTCTGGATCAAAGTGTCCCATAGATGAAATCTCCCTCAATGAACGCTCCATCTCAGACTGGCTGTACAAATAACCCGGACGTGTAAAGAGAGCCCTGCGGGCAATCTTCTCGTTGGTTATGGTATTTCCGTTTATGATAATATTGTTGAATGTTGCAGGCTTACCCTCAAAAATACGCATCTCAACATCCACCGAATCGCCCTCGATATTAACCTCAACAGGCATAAGGTTAAAGAAGAGATAACCATTGTCTGTATACATCTTCCTCACATCCATGTGCTGCTGCTTAGGATCGCCGAAAAGACGTTTTTCCATAGTTACCACATCATAAATATCACCTTTGCCAATCATCAGCACACTATTGAGCTGGTCAGCACTGTAAACGGAGTTGCCTGTCCATGTAATATCCCTGAAATAATACTTTTTGCCCTCATCTATCTTGAAATCGATAGCCATTCTGTCTTCTGTGAGGTAGTAGATACTATCTTTCACAATCTTGGCATCGCGGTAACCGGCCTCATTAAATACAGAAATCAGAGCATTCTTATCGTTGTCGTACTCTTTTTCATTAAACTTTTTGCTCTTGAGGAAGTTTACCCAACGTTTGTCCTTTGTCTTCTTCATGGCTGCAGCCAGTTTGGAAGATTTCACATTTTCATTTCCGCTGAATGTGATTGTCTGGATCTTTACCTTCGGGCCCTTGTTTATATTAAAGGTAACCCTGATTGCATTCTTTACAACAGTATCAACCTCCTGTTCAACACTCACTGTTGTCTTGAGGAAACCCTTTTCGCTGAAATACTTCTTTATGATATCGGAAGTGGATTTTACAACATAATCCGAGAGTTCTCCACCCCTTCTCAATTTCACACGCTCCTCGATTTCTGTCTGTTCAGACTTCTTAACGCCCTTGAAACTCCAGCGCGACACACGCGGTCTCTCCTGCAACTCAAGCACAAGCGAACAGGTATCACGGTTAGCCGACAAAGAATCTATATACAATCCCACATTAGAGAAAAACCTCTGCTGATATATACGTTTAACCACATCAGAAAGCTGCTCGCTCGGCACAGTAATCTCATCACCCTTCTGCAATCCGGTAATGGAGATTATCTGCTCCTTACTATGCAATTTCACACCCTTTACTTTAATCTCTCCAAGTATATATCTTTTTGGATTATTATAATCAACAACAATATTGCCGTTCTGTGCAAACGAAAACACCGGCAATAACAAGGCTACTAAAACAATTAATTTAAAATATTTCATCAACTCTCTGATTGTAATAGATTTACTTCACTTTTCCATACCTTCTGTCCCTTTTTGAGAAGGCTTCCAATGCTTGTTGGAATTGGGTTTTGCGAAAATCGGGCCAAAGCACATCTGTAAAATAATATTCGGTATATGCAGTCTGCCACAACATATAATTGCTTATCCTCTGCTCCCCACTTGTGCGTATGAGAAGATCTGGATCAGGAATATCTTTTGTACTCAAATATTCCGACAAGGTCTCCCGATCCAGCATTGCAGATTCATCACCTCTATGCTCCTCCATGAATCTGTTTACAGCCTGAACAATATCCCACTTTCCGCTGTAGCTCAAAAAGACCACGAGCGTAAGTCTGTCGTTGGCGGCTGTGAGAGCCATACAATCATCAATCTGCTGCCTCAATTTCTCTGATAATCTGGAAAAATCGCCAATAACCTTGAAGCGGATGCCGTTTTTCTGAAAATTGGAAGTCTCTTCAAGAATAGACTTGAGCATAAGCTGCATAAGGCCCTCCACCTCATCTGCAGGTCTGGCCCAATTCTCTTCCGAGAATGCAAAAAGACTCAGGAACTTTATCCCCTTCTCCACAGCATACTCAACACAAGCCCTTACACTGTCGGCACCTGCCTTATGTCCAAAAATACGCTCCTGTCCACGCATTTTGGCCCAACGGCCGTTACCATCCATAATGATGGAGACATGTGCGGGAATCTTGATAAGGTTATCCATAAAAATCCTATTTACGCAAAATAATCCGCAAATGTAATAAATTAATGTAACAAATTGCCTATTTGAGCATATTTCTTTTGTCTTCTCCCCACAATAGTTTCTGATTCAAAGCTTCAATAAAACTGTTGTTGATGGAGACACTGTGCATATTGTAACTGCTCTTTGATATAACAATCCTTCCACCCTTGGGAAATACAAAAAAACGGTTATCTGCAGTAATCAGAGCATCATCCCCCCTTGTATTGTAAGAGATCTCTATTTCAGATGTCTCGGGTACAATTATAGGGCGCACATTGAGGTTATGCGGAGCTATCGGGGCTATTATCAACACTTTGGAATCGGGAGTAACAATCGGTCCGCCTATACTCAGCGAATAGGCTGTAGAGCCTGTGGCACTGCCTACAAGAATACCATCTGCGATATATACGGGCAGCGGTTTCCCATCTACAGTTATCGAAATTTCCAACATCACCGGACTCCTGCGCTGCAGGGTTATCTCATTGAGGGCACATTTGTAGAAATTTTCGGGCACAGCACTCTTCTGATCGGTTTCAAATGAAAGCACACTCCTCTCCACCACTTCATAATTGCCGCCCAACAATTTCTCCATCCATCCGCAATCATCATCAATCTGGGCAGTTGTAAGGAATCCCAGACGTCCCGAATTAATTCCGGCCACCGGAATTTCCCTGTTTCTGACAAATGTAAGTGATTCGAGAAAGGTTCCGTCGCCACCAAAAGAGAGAAAAAGATTTACATCCTGCGGCAAATCCTCATGAGATGAAAAAACCGGGAAATCTCCGTTCATCAACCGGCTCTCCCTCAAAGCTTCATAAAATGGGGCATAAAAGCACAATTCAGCGTCCTTATGTTCTATTAATCTGCAAATGAGATTATTAAGCCTCTTCAAATTGGATATGTCGGTTTTCCTTCCAAAAAGAGCAAGTTTCATTATCTGTCCATTTTTTATGCAAGATATACAAAATTTCACGAAATATACATTATTTTTGTAATATGAAATGATTTGCGCCATTTACACCATATTAAATCTGTTCAAAATGACTAAACTCAGTGTAAATATCAATAAGATAGCAACAATCCGCAATGCAAGAGGCGGAAATATGCCGGATGTGCTTAAAGCTGCCACAGATTGCGAAAAATTTGGAGCACAAGGTATAACAGTGCATCCCAGGCCGGACGAGAGACATATCAGATACCAAGATGTGCTTGATCTGAAACCTCTTCTCACAACAGAATTCAATATAGAGGGTAACCCGATAGATTCATTTACAGAGCTTGTACTCAATGTAAAGCCGGCACAGGTAACATTGGTTCCCGATGCTGCCAATGTACTCACCTCAAATGCAGGTTGGGATACAATTACCCACAAAAAATATCTGAAAGAGATATGCAGCCGCTTTAAGGAGGCAGGAATCAGAGTCTCCATTTTTGTAGACCCCGTTGAGGAGATTATAAAACATGCTGCAGAGACAGGCTGCCACAGAGTGGAGCTCTATACCGAGGCATATGCAAGCGGCTACCGCCAAAACAGGGAGCAGGCAATCGAACCATACTACAAAGCAGCTTTGGAGGCACAGAAATGTGGATTGGGATTGAATGCAGGCCATGATTTGAATCTCGACAACCTCAAATATTTTGCCCAGACAATACCCGGATTGCTGGAGGTCTCAATAGGCCATGCACTTATATGTGATGCCCTTTATTTGGGATTGGAGAATACTATTGCTGCATATCGAAGGGAATTATCCGATTTTTAACTATATTTGCCGTCTGATTTTGGAAATAATCAAATAACAATAATAAAAACATGAAACACACACTATCTATTCTAGCGGTATTGATTTCTGCCGCTATGTTCGTAAGTTCTTGTAATTCAACTCAAACAGCTCAAACATCTCAAGCAGCCCCGGCTGGCGAGACTGCACCTGCAGGAAGCATTGTCTATATCCAGATGGACTCTCTTGTAAACGGTTACGATATGTTCAACGACCTCAAATCGGAGTTCGAGTCTAAAGTTGAAGCAATTCAGGATGATTTGAGAAAAAAAGGCAACGCATTTGAAAAATCTGCAACAGATTTCCAGAATAAATTGAACAAAGGACTCCTTACCCGCTCACAAGCTGAGACCCAGCAACAGGCCCTTATGCAAAAAGAGCAGGATTTGCGTAACCTCACCCAGCAAAAACAGATGGAGATGCAGGAAGAGGAGGCAGTTATGCTTAGAAGAGTTATGGATGCAATCCAAACTTACCTCAACTCTTACAACCAGACCCACAACTATGCTCTTATCCTCACTACTAGCGCCGCTTCAAGCACTGTTATAGTTGGCAATCCTTCACTCGACATCACAAACGATGTATTGAAAGGTTTGAACGAAGAGTATATCCAATCTAAAAAATAACAATATGAATCATACAAGATAATGCCGTACTGGTAGAGTTGCAGCTCTCCGGCTACGGCTTGTCTTTTTATTATGAATTGTATCATCAAAAAAGTTATTGAAATATTATGAAATCTATTACACGCACAGAGTTTGATTTTCCAAAACAGACAGCCAAATATGTTGGCAAGGTAAGAGACGTATATACTATTGCAGATGAGTATATGGTAATGATTGCTACAGACCGTATCTCGGCATTTGATGTAGTATTGCCCAAAGGCATTCCATACAAAGGTCAGGTTTTGAACCAGATTGCTTCAAAATTTCTCGACAGCACTTCTGATATCGTAAAAAACTGGAAAATAGCCTCACCGGATCCGATGGTAACCGTAGGTTACAAATGTGATTCGCTGCCTGTTGAAATGATTGTGAGAGGATATCTTACCGGCAGTTCATGGAGAGCATACAAAGGCGGTGCAAGAGAGATCTGCGGCGTAAAGATCCCAGATGGCATGAGAGAGCACCAAAAATTTGAAACACCTATCGTTACCCCTACAACAAAAGCGGAAATTGGTGGCCATGACCAGGATATTTCGAGAGAGGAGATTATCAGACAAGGTCTTGTAAAAGAGGAGATCTACAACGAATTGGAGAGAATTTCACTTGAGCTTTTCAAAAGAGGAAGCGAGATTGCCGCAGAAAGAGGCCTGATTCTTGTTGATACAAAATATGAGTTCGGTCTTAAAGATGGTGAGATCTATCTGATAGATGAGATCCACACTCCAGACAGCAGCCGCTATTTCTACAAAGAGGGCTATCAGGAGCGTTTCGACAAGGGAGAGCAGCAGAAACAGCTCTCAAAAGAGTTTGTAAGAGAGTGGCTTATGGAGAACAACTTCAGCGGACAGGAGGGCCAGCAGGTTCCTGAAATGACAGATGAGATTGTGGACAGTATCTCCGACCGCTACATTGAACTCTACGAAAACATTACCGGAGCAAAATTTGAGAAGGCTGAGTATACCGGTGATGTATACGAGAGAATTGAAACCAATGTCAAAAATATGTTAGCAAGACTATGAGAATAGTATATCTGTTTGTCCTCATACTTTTTACCATAAATACCGTTTATGGACAAAGTGCAATAAAAATCTCTTCAGAAAAGGTAAAGATCGGAGAGAATGTCTACTATGCACATACTGTCCAGCAGAAAGAGACCCTCTACTCATTAAGTAAAGCCTATAATGTTTCACAAGAGGAGATAATAAAACATAACCAGTCTGCTGCCGGCGGATTAAAAAAGGGTACAATCCTGTATATCCCGGTTCTGTCGGGTCATGATAATATGGCAAAAGCAGAGGTTAAATCCAATAGGAAGAACGATGCAAAAAGCAATGCAAAGTATCGTAAACATACAGTAAAATGGTATGAGGACATTACAGATATCTCAGAAAAATATGGTGTTACGGTAGAGGCCATAATGGCTCTCAACAACATGAAAACATCAAAATTAAAGACCCGCCAAACGCTGCTTATTCCGGATAAGGATTATGCAAAGGAGGGTTATATTTTACCAAATGGGAGTTTGCTCTCCGACTCCTCTACTGCAAACCCTGAAACGACACCCGTTCCGACTGCAGTTTCTGGCAAAGACACCACCGGAATCCAGCCACCGGCAGAGAGCTCCATTCCACAATTTGAAGATATTTTTAAAGTGGAGCCACGCAAAAAGGATGAGCCTGTGAAAATTGCCTACATTCTGCCGCTTGGAAGCAAGGGAACCGGCTTGAACTCCAATTTCATGGATTTTTATGCAGGTTCACTCTTGGCAATCAATGATATGAAAGAGTGTGGTGCCCCAATCAGCATAAATGTATATGACCAGAGTGAATACACTCCGTTGCACTCTCTGATTGACCAGCCTGGTTTTTCCGACAACCAGTTGCTTATAGGACCGGCAAGGGCCAAAACACTTGAAACATTTGCAGGATATTCCAAAAATTCACGGACAATGCTGGTTTCGCCTTTAGACCAGGGCGCAGAGTATCTGGCCAATGATAATCCATACTTTATCCAGATGCCTGCCAATACAGCATCACAAATAGAGAATACCATTAATCTGCTCACCACATATAAAGAGCACAACAATGCATCAAAGGTATTGCTGATACACGAAAAGAACAACGCAAGCGATTCGCTCTATGTAAATAGTGCAAAAAGAGCCCTCGATACAAAAGGCATAGAGTATCAGACAATAAGTTATGGCATCCTCGAAGGCAGGGAGATTTACACCAAAATACTATCGGGCATCGATACAACATCTGATCAGCCGCATATAGCACTTGTGCCTTCAAACAGCGAGGCTTTTGTGAGCGATGTGCTGAGAAATCTCGACCTGTGCCGGAAACCTGACGCAAAAATTACTGTATTCGGATTTCCGAAATGGAGAAATTTTGAGACAATAAATGTGGAATTATACCACAAACTCAATCTGCACATTTCGCTCCCATATTTTGTAGATTATAGCAATGAGGAGGTAAAGAGATTCCTTTTGCAATACCGCGCACTTTATGCCACAGAGCCTACTCCTTATGCATTCCAAGGATATGACATTACCAAATATCTGCTCGGCCTTCTGGTTGAATATGGAAAGAGTGCAGCATATCTGCCTTGCACAGAACTCTCAAGCATGTTGCAATCAGATTTTATGCTGGAGAGAGAGTCTGTTGCCAAAGAATCTCCTGCTACCGGAGAAACTTCTGCTAACGGCGAGTATCCGTTTGCATGGTCTGGCCTGAAGAACACAGCCACAAGAGATATTGTATACAATCCCGATTATACAATTTCGGTGATAAACATCCGTTAGTAGTTGAATCCGAATGTCCTAACCTTTCCTAGAATAGGTTGACACCTTAGAGGTTGTTTAGTTTACACTCATACTTCGATTCATCTTTTTGCGCCAGAAGTAATGCCACATTTTGAATAGCGGACTCCATAACACCTCTGATGGATAACTTTGGATAAATCGCAAATTGCGTTTCAATTTGCTGAGAGCGTATGATAAATCCGACTTGTTATAGTTACTGCTGCGTATGAGTGATTTGTCATATTGTCCAAAATTACCAGAACGCATAATCTCATTTAACAAAAAAAGGCCCTCCCGTTTATTAGCAGGTGTGAGCAAATGCTCATCCTCCATACCGAACACCTCCTGCAGAATCCACATAACAGCAGAGGTAAAACGTTTCATTCCCAATGAACACAGAGTACGCATAGTAACACTGCGCTCCTCTTCAGTGAAACCTTGGTGTAAGACAAAGTAGTAGTCCATCAGCTGGCGCAAGCCTATACCCTCATGAAACAGATGACGATAGATATGCACAAGTATGTATACCCTATTAAATGCGAGTGTAGGAACGGGGATCTCGTTTAAACGGTTATCACACCTTGCAAACAACAAATCCCTATTGTGATTGAAATAGCGCTGCAATACTCTATTGGTAAAGTAATTGTTCATCCACGACGGGGTGAAATGAACTTCAACTTCAACACCATCAATCTTAGAAAAATCAACATGATGATATACAATCTTGCAATCTGGGGCATAACTGCGCACATACTTTACAATATTCTTACGCTCACCATCCAACCATACATCAACATCTCCAGGGGTTCTATAACAGTTGAGCCTGCCGTAATATTTTGCAATACCCTGCCCCTTAAGAATAATATTGCGAAAACCATCGGAACAGAACTTATCAGATATAGCAATAGTTTTGCCATTCATTTCCTTATTACAACTTTTAATACGTTCTGCCGTGAGAAACCACTGCATAAGCAGCACTTTAGGAGGGTGTTGCGCCTTAGGAAGATGTTCGATACCAACAAATGCAATACCCAAAAGAGTCTGTTTCTTTGCCAATATATAGAGTTCTTGCCACTCCTTTTCCAACGGGATACGAGAGAGCTCTGTCTTATAGCCGAGCGCTACTTGTAAAAGATCAAAGAGTAATACAGCATTACCACTCATACAATGCTTCATATTTAGCAGTGATAACTTTCCAAGTATATTTCTCTTGAGCAATACTTTTCATTATATCTCCCGAAAGATCGTTGCGCTGAAGCAATCTAACCAACTCATCAACATTGGCCCAATAGTAGGCTTTATCCTGTGTGCTTGCTCTATTATACACTACATCGTAACACAAAATAGGGCAACCGAAAAACATAGCTTCAACAAGCGAAGGGTTTGTTCCTCCGGCACTATGACCATGAATATACATACCCGCATTTTTTCTCAACGCATAAAGAATATCTATATCGTAAATTGGATCTTGAATAATGATATTTGGGAACTTGCTGTACCTCTCTTTGAGTTCACGACCATATTCACTACGCTCCCAGTTACCTATAAATATAAGTTTTTTATCTGTTCTAGAAAAGGCTTCAAGAGTGTTATGGCAATTATTTTCAGGTTCAATTCTACAAACAGTTATGGCATAATCATTGGGGGCCAGGCTGAACCGTTCAAGCGTTTCTTTTTCAAAAGTTGTGTCAATATCACGAATTACATGGTCTCCACCATAAGCAATAAGAACCGAATCCTTGCCATACTCCTCTTTCACATAATCTTGAATACCTTTATTATCGGAGATTATAACATCGGCATACTTTACAGCCAACTTCTCAGAAAGTTTCAGATACCATCTTGCCACCTTTCCCCATTTATCGCGGCGATGCTCCAAACCATCTATGTTAATAACAAATCTCTTCTTTGATAAAGGTCTTAAAAAAGGTAGCATCAGGCACCCCGACACACCTAAGATTAAGATTACATCTGTATCTTTTGCCACCTTCAACAGGCTCAACATATCATATGGAATGCTTTGAACTCCATTTGCGCTAAGTGGTATATATTTCAGCTTAGCACCTTTGTACTCTTCTCGTTGCTGTGGCAAATCTTTGCTACTGCAAAACACCGTATAGTTTATATTGGGCGATTTATTCTCTCCGATGATGTTTTCAACAAGAGACTCAAAACCTCCGTAATTTGCAGGCACACCTTGAGTGCCGATGATTGTTATGTTCTTCATACAAAAACCTATATGCGTTTCTTTATAAACCTTGCTGGATTACCAGCCCAAACTTCATTTTCAGGAATATCTTTTGTCACAATACTTCCAGCGCCTATAACTGAATTATCACCAATAGTTACAGAATTAGCAATTATTGTATTCATTCCGATAAAGCACCCACTTCCAATTTTCACATCACCATAATAAAAGTTCCCATTTTTATAGAAATGTGTAAGAATCATACAGCGAGCCGTTATTAATGTATTATCACCGATAGTCAATAGGTCTGGACGTATAGTGTCTATAATAACCCCTTCTCCAAGAAATATATTTTTACCGACATTCCCCCCCCAACGCAATAGTTTAGTACGGGCAGATGTAGGCAACCCCATCAACATAAATGCTATGATAGTTTTAATTCGCTTTAATTTCATCATTAGTTTGTTCATTTATAATCATTACCAAATAGTTCTATAAAGGATTT
>JAZNEW010000030.1:0-38341 GCA_045588775.1 Candidatus Egerieisoma sp.
GAATAGAGCATTTGACTACGGATCAAAAGGTTACAGGTTTGAATCCTGTCGGGGTCACACTACAGGCAGGAAAACCTTCGCAATAAATGCGGAGGTTTTTTTGTTTGCATCCGAAGCGTTGAAAACTTGCTTTCATAAGCGAAGGTGAAATTTTCATTTGTATTTTGTTGTGTTTTTATGTAATTTTGGAGTTGTAATCCAAAATTGCATAAAATGGAGAGGGGGTATATAAAAAGAAATATGGAGGAGCTGCTTCTGGAGGCTTCCAAATATTTTTCAGTGTTATGTGTTACAGGTCCAAGGCAGTCCGGTAAAAGTACCATTCTTAAAAATCTTTTTCCGCAAGCTGTAATGTATTCGTTAAAAGATATGAATGTGAGGGAGTTCGCCTTAAATGACCCATTGGCATTCCTTAATCAAACAAAAGGCCTGATGTTTATAGATGAGGCACAGAAAGTACCTCAGTTGCTTGAATATATTCAGGGTATAGTAGATAATGATCCCGAAAGAAAATTTCTTTTGTCGGGAAGTTCTAATTTTGAGCTGATGAATTCCCTCTCAGAGTCTCTTGCTGGCAGGGCTGGGGTATTTGAGCTGATGCCTATGTCCTTAAGTGAAACCCTGGCCGAGTCATCAGCAAAATCAATGGATGATTTTCTGTATGATGGCCTGTTCCCTGCAATTTGTGCAGGAAAGAATATAGCTCGCCTTTTCTATCCGTCATATGTGAAAACATATCTGGAAAAAGATGTAAGAGACTTGCTGAAGATTAAAGATATAATGCAGTTCATGAAGTTTATGAAACTATGTGCAGCAAGGGTAGGTTCAATTTTCAATGCATCTGAAGTCGCTAACGGAGTTGGAGTAGACAGTAAGACAATACATTCGTGGTTATCGGTATTGTCAGCATCATATATCATCTATTTGCTTCCACCTTATTATGAGAATATTTCGAAGAGACTGGTAAAGAGTCCAAAATTGTATTTTACAGATCCCGGACTTGCTTGTGTCCTTTTGGATATTGAAAGCCCAAAACAGCTTGCAAGAGATAAAATGAGAGGGAATATTTTTGAAAACTTCGTAGTAATGGAGGCTGTCAAGCACAAGTTGAATGCTGGAAAAGAAGGAGGTGTGTATTTCTACAGGGATTCCAATATGAATGAAGTGGATCTTATTATTAAGGAAGAAGGTGAGATTAAGGCTTTTGAAATCAAGTCATCTATGACATATACCAAAGATTTTGAAAAGACACTAAGGAAACTGCCTGAGTGGATTAAGACTCCTATAAAACGCAAGGCTGTAGTATATGATGGCGATTTTGAGAATAATGCAGGGGAGGTGGAGATAGTGAATTATAGGAATTTGCGATTTTGAGCTTTCTACAATTAAGGATGGAAAATACGGTCTACAGCATATCTTATTACCTGCAGCACTGCAATATTCGGGGAGTCTGCAGGGTGGCAAAATTGGGTTACCGGCCTATGGAGTGCATGAATTCGAGTGAATGGCGGTTGAAGAACTTTTTGTTGTCTACATTGCAGACATGGCCGGCATTGGGGACTATTATCAGTGAAACGTTGTCGCAGCTGTTGCGGACTGTCTGTTGCACTTGTGGTAAGAAGAGTTTGTCATCCTCTCCCATAAGATAGAGTGTAGGTATTGGAATATACTCGTTGAAAAGTTCTTTTATGCGTCGGCCCAATCCGTCGCCAAGTTTTATCCAGTTGAGAAAGCTGTCGAATGATACCCTCTTGGCGCTATTCAGAAAGAGTTTTTTTTGATTTGTTGTACTTCTCTTGTGGTATAATACATTTTGCAATGATCCGTACAACAATAGAGCCTAAAGAGAGGCCTATAAAATGTCCTTTCTCAATCTTCAGATGGTTTACCACCTCCATAACCTGTTCGGCGGCCTTGGAGAAGTTGAAACTCTTTCCAAAAGCCTCATTTGCCGATCCGCCATGTCCTGCAAGATCAACCAGTAGCAAATTGAAATGGCGGGCAAAATCCTCTACCTGACGGTACCATACCTCAATGCTTCCACCTGCTCCGTGTACCATTACAATCCAGCGGTCGAATTGGTTATTTATAATTGTTTTATAGTGTAACATCTGTCGGTTAATAAAAAAGGAGGGCGAAGATAGTGTAATTATTTTAAATGAAAGGATACCGAAATGGCAGGATAGGGAAAAAATGCTACTTTTGCAGGAATTAAGAGTGAATTTCATGGAAATTGTGAATTATATAATTGTCCTGCTCCTTTTTTTTCTTGCTCCGGCAGGAGTGATATGGTTGTGCAGAAGAGTCCCTTTTTTTGAAAAGCTTGGCCCGATAATGGTGTTGTATGCAATCGGCATGGTGGTTGGAAATCTACATCTGATGCCGTCGGAGTTTGGTGCTGTGCAGGAATTTTTACCCAATCTGCTAATACCGCTGGCTATTCCCATGATGCTCTTTTCATGCTCATTCAGCAAGAGTCAGGTGGGGCTTCAGGTAAAAATTGTATTGAGCGGATTCCTCTCTGTGGCATTGGCGGTTGTGTCCGGTTATCTGATGTTTGGCGAAAAGCTGCCACAAGGGGCACAAATTGGCGGAATCATATCGGGAATGTATACAGGAGGCACACTTAATGCAGCAGCACTGCAGGCTGTTTTTAAAATAGACAGCGAAATGTTTGTGCTGATAAACTCATACGATATCATTATCTCATTTGTCTATTTTGTATTTCTCTTTACAGGGGGAATAAAGATGTTCAGATATTTGTTTGGGCAGAAGAATAGTGTTGCTGCAGAAGCTTTTGGAGAGGAGGTGGAAATGATTGCAGACCAGTCGCAGGATTCTTATAAAAAACTCCTCACAAAAGGAGGACTGGTGCAATTGGCAAAAGTTCTGGGAACAACGTTGCTTGTAGTTGCACTTTCGGCGGCTGTGGCGCTTATATTTCCTCAAAGCTGGTTTATGGTAATCTTTATTCTTATGATAACCACATTGGGGGTGGTATGCTCCTTTATACCGCAGGTGAAGAGGTTTGATATAAGTTATGACATTGGAATGTATCTGATATATATATTCAGTATAACAATAGCCTCGATGGCAGATTTCTCAAATCTCGATTTTGAAAAGGGTATATCATTATTGTGCTTCCTGATACTGGCAGTATTTGTATCATTGCTCCTCCATGCGCTGTTTTGCCGTTTGATGAGGGTAGATGCCGATTCAATGGTAATATCATCTGTGGCATTTATCAACTCTCCGCCATTTGTGCCTATGGTTGCAGCGGTAATGAAAAATAAAAATGCTCTCGTAACGGGTCTTGCCGCCGGAATCGTGGGTTATGCTGCAGGGAACCATCTGGGAGTCCTGATTGCGCAGCTTCTGGGCGCATTTTAGCGAGTGCGCAAGGAAGCGGGTGTGCCCTGCCGTTATTGTGAAATCTCCATTCTGTATCCCACGCCTCTGATACTTATTATTTCAATCGACGGATCATCCTTGAAATGGTTTCTCAATTTGGTTATGTAGACATTTAGGCTTCTGAGGGTAAAGAAATTGTCGTTGCCCCATAATGACTTCAAGATTGCAGATGCCTCTACAGTTTGCCCCAATCTGCTGCACAGATATTCAAGAACGGCACTCTCCCGGGCTGCAAGTTTTATTGTGTCACTGCCCTCTGTGAGGGTATTGTTTTTTGGAACAAAAGTATATTTGCCCAAAGTGTAGGACTCTTTCTGGAGAGTTCCAACGGTATATGCCCTGCCGGCCAATGCCCTTATGCGCACAATGAGTTCGTCCATTGCAAACGGCTTTTTCAGATAATCATTGCCGCCAATCTCAAATCCCTTTACAATATCATCGGTGGCGCTTCTTGCTGTGAGAAAAAGGACCGGTGTATTCACCCCCTCGCTCCGCATTTTTTTTACAAGGGTAAAGCCATCCATGTTGGGCATCATGATATCAGATACAATTACATCAAAAGAGCTCTTGTTGGCAATCTCCATGGCCTGTCTGCCGTCGTGAGCCAATGTGATCTCAAAATTGTGGTTGCTGAGTGTGTCGCTGATGATTTCGGCCAACATCTGCTCATCTTCAACAAGAAGTACTTTCAGAATAGTGTTCATAAACTCAAGAGTTATTGTCGGGTAATGTAATTGTAAATGTAGTTCCTTTGCCAATGCTGCTTATGGCGGATATCTCTCCACCATGCTGCTCTATGATATTTTTTGCATAAAACAACCCAAGTCCGTAACCTCTGGCCTGCTGGATATCACCTTGCGGAACTCTGTAAAACTTTTCAAAAATATGTGGCAGATGCTCTTTGGCAATGCCCGGACCATTGTCTGAAATTGATATTACAGCAAGTCCATTCTCTTTATATGCTACAGTTTCTATTAAAATTATATCTTCGGAATCTTCTTTGGATGAGTATTTTATGGCATTGTCAAATATTGTTGCCAGAACATTTTTCAAGTGAAACCTGTCGGCAAAAACATCAAAATCATCAGAAATCATCATAACGGTCTCCAGTGCGGAACTGCAACCCATCCTTGCCTGGGCAGCAACCTCTTCAACCATCTCCTTTACCATAATTCTGGCCCGACAGATATTGTATCCTTTTTCGCTCTTTGAGGCGTTGAGAATCTTCTCAACCATGCCGGCAAGCTGGGAGAGCTGGAGTTGTATTATCTCTAAATAACGGCCTCTGCGGGCAGGGTCGGAATCTGCAGAAAAGTTGCGCAAGGCATCTGTGGCTGCAGATGCAACCGAAATGGGAGTCTTCAGTTCGTGAGTGATATTGTGGGTAAAGTTACGCCTCATCTCTTCGAGAGTATTCTGCCTCAATATAGTTCTGACCATATACAGCATAAGTGCCGAGAGAAGTAGCACAATGGCAATGGAACAGATCAGGATGCCGCTTATTTTGCCCAGGAACTTTTCAAAAGGAAGATTGATTGTAAGCCGCAAGGCCAATATTGCATTGTCATCAATAGGAATCTCCACACTGTGCGTGTGCTTGCCTAATGCCGTGGGGGATTTGTATTGCATAATGATATTTCTGTCGGGTCCAAGTTCAATAATATCTGCAATATATGGTTCATCTATATCAATTTCCGACAAATTGGACTCAAAGTAAATGTTGAATATAGCCAGGTCTACATTTATATCCATGCTCTGAACATCATCATAAATGTTGGGAACAATATCCATTTTGAAGGCTTCATACATGCTTTTGTATGTAATGGACTCAACCCTTTTTATGAACTGCTCCTTCTGGTCGTAATACATTTTTATGCTCCATGCACATTGTACACAGGTGAGCAGTATCAAGGAGAGTATCGCCGACAGAATTATTATGAATAAAAGTTTACGGTTCATACCAATGGTATATTTTCTTCTACAAAAATACTCAAAAAAAGATGAGATAACAGGCCATTAACAATAATTAACATTTCTTAACGTAAGATTAACGTGAACAGATTACAAATTGATTTAAATTTGCATACAGAAAAGGGTTGATGATTAAATATTACGGTTATGTTCAAATTGATGATTTTTACAATATTGTTGTTCGCGTCAAATATTGTGGCGGCACAAACTGCAACTAAGGCAAAAGTAACAGAAGGTGATGTCCTTTATATAGTAGACGGACAGTTGAGTTCAAAAAGGGATGTGGATGCGCTTGATATCGAAAGTATTAAAAATGTTAATGTGCTGAGTGAGGTTAAGAAGGTTGTTGTGGTTACTACGCAAAATGGAGCATCAGGCAAAAATAAAGGGCAGAGTGTGAAATCCGGTACCGGTAATTCTTCTGTCTCTGTGCGGAATGACTCTTTGCGGAGAGAATATGCAATAAAGCTGGTACAGGCAAGATCCGGAAACGATGTCGTATTACGTGTATTGCCATCAAAAGATACCACGGCGCCAAAGCATCTGCGTGGGACTATTAACAGACCTACATATATTGTCAGGGATTCCAAAGGTAGGATAATAATGGAAACAGCCAATTATTCCGAAATACAGGAGATACAAACAATGACTGTAGACAAGATAAAGGCGATGTCAATAATCGGTAACATGGTTATGATACAGCTGAAATAGTGCAGACAATACCACAATTTCATAGGCATGAGAAAATTGTGCAAGTGCCGCAGTTCATGTAATATCCGTGATACTGCGGCACGGATTATTATGAAATTTGCCGATTTATGACTAAATTTGCCCACTTAAAGATAAATGTTGTGGAATTTATGAACAGTAAGTGGGATCTGGAGAACAATCTTACAGTTGCAAAGGTATATTCTCTTTTGTTTGAGGGTGAAAAAATAGCCGTAGAACAGTCTGAAATGAAAAAAATAGAGGAGTGCTTCAATTTTCTCAAACACTTTTCAAAAGATAAGGTCATATATGGAATCAATACAGGTTTCGGGCCGATGGCGCAGTGGCGTGTTGATGACAGATATCTTACAGATTTGCAGTACAATATTATCAGGAGCCATTCAACAGGAGCCGGCGCACCTTTGCCGGATTTGTATGTGAAAGCGGCAATGATAGCAAGGTTTGGAACATTCCTGCAGGCGAAATCGGGAGTTCATCCCGATTTGTTGAAACTGCTTGTGGAGTTTATAAACAGGGGTATTTACCCTTTTATACCGGAGCATGGCAGTGTGGGGGCAAGCGGAGACCTGGTGCAGTTGGCCCATATTGCATTGGCGTTGATAGGAGAGGGTAAAGTACATTACAAAGGAGAGTGGCGCGATACTGCGAGTGTAATGGAGGAGAATGGTCTGACTCCATTCAAAATATACATCAGGGAGGGCCTTTCTGCAACAAACGGCACATCTGTAATGACAGGTATTTCGGTGATAAACCAGTATTATGCGGAGAAGCTGCTCGACTGGTCTATTCTGGCCGGAGTATGGATGAATGAAATTGCAGAATCGTTCGACGATTTTATGACAGTTGAACTGAATCAGGTGAGAAGACATGCCGGGCAGAACATTGTGGCGGAGAGATTGAGAAAATTGTCGCAGGGAAGCGCCCGTTTGCAGAAACGTGAGCATGAGCTGTATAATCCCGACAAAAACAAGGAGAGCGTTTTTGAACATAAGGTGCAGGCCTACTACTCATTGAGATGTATTCCCCAGATTTTGGGGCCTGTATATGAGACATTGGAGAATGCGAGGAGAGTTCTTGAAGAGGAGCTTAATTCGGCTTGTGATAACCCTATAGTTGATCCCGTATCCGAGAATGTTTATCATGGAGGAAACTTCCATGGCGATTATATCTCGCTCGAAGAGGATAAGGTGAAAATTGCTGTTGTGCGTATGGCAATGACAGCGGAGCGCCAGTTGAACTATCTCTTCCACGACAGAATCAACGGAATTCTGCCACCATTCTTGAATCTTGGTGTCCTGGGCTTGAACTACGGAATGCAGGCATGCCAGTTTACAGCCACATCCACAACTGCGGAGTGCCAGACTCTGGCAATGCCAAATTATGTGCATAGTATACCTAATAATAATGACAATCAGGATATTGTGAGTATGGGTACCAATTCTGCCTTGTTGTGCAAAAAAGTTATAGACAATGCTTATCAGGTAATGTCTATCCATTTCATAGCATTGGCACAGGCTGTGGATTGTCTTGGAATAAAAGAGAAATTGTCGCCAAAAGTGGCAGAGTATTATGAGGCTGTAAGGGCGATTGTACCGGTATTTGTGGAGGATACTCCTTTTTATGATGAGATATCGGCTATAGAGCAATATTTGAGAAATAACGCAGTAAAATATTAGAATTATGAGATATGCGCTTGTTACCGGAGGTTCCAGAGGACTCGGCGGGGCTGTATGCAGGCAGTTGGCTGCAGATGGAATGCCGGTGATTATAAATTATCAGTCGAATAAAGAGGCTGCAGAAGAGATCAGAAATGAGATTTGTGAAAACGGCGGAGTTGCTGAACTTTTGCAGTTTGATGTGTCGGACATTGATGCAGTGGATTCTGCTCTGCTTGATTGGGAGAACAGACATCCGGATGATTATATTTCGGTATTGGTGAACAATGCAGGTATAAGGGACGACAATTTGATGATTTTTATGCAGACCCAGCAGTGGGAAAGGGTGCTGAATACAACATTGAACGGATTTTTCTATGTAACGCGCAGACTCCTGAAAAACATGATGACAAAGAGATATGGCCGTATAATCAATATGGCATCGTTGTCGGGTTTGAAGGGTATGCCGGGGCAGACCAACTATTCTGCAGCAAAAGCGGCATTGATTGGTGCAACAAAGGCATTAGCCCAAGAGGTGGCGCCAAGAAAAGTTACTGTGAATGCTGTGGCTCCGGGTTTTATAGAGACCGACATGACCAAGGATCTGGATATGGACAGCTTGAAGAAGATGGTTCCTGTAGGAAGGTTCGGCAAACCTCAGGAGGTTGCAGATCTGGTTGCATTTCTGGCATCTGAAAAATCGTCGTATATAACAGGCGAGGTCATATCAATTAACGGAGGACTATATACTTAATCAACTGAATATGGGAAGGAGAGTTGTAATAACCGGAATGGGAATCTGGTCTTGCCTGGGAACATCGCTTGAGCAGGTCAAAGATTCTTTGTATAATGGAAAATCAGGCATCGGGTTGCAGAAAGAGAGGCTCGAATATGGCTACAGGTCGGGTTTGACAGGTATTGTTGAGAAGCCAAAATTGAAAGGTCTTGTAGACAGGCATATAAGGGCCGGAATGTCTGAAGAGGCAGAGTATGCTTTTATGGCAAGCAAGCAGGCCTTGGAGCAGGCATCCATAGATGAGAACTTTTTGCTCAATAATGAAGTGGGACTTATATTTGGAAACGATTCATCATCCAAAGCTGTAATAGAGGCGGCAAAAATAATGGAAGAGAAGCGTGATTCGGCTCTGGTGGGTTATGGTGCCGTTTTTCAATCAATGAACTCTACCGTTAATATGAATCTGAGTACCATTTTCAAAACTCGAGGAATAAACTTTACAGTGAGTGCGGCTTGTGCCAGCGGCTCCCACTCCATAGGTTTGGGCTATCTTTTTATCAAACAGGGACTTCAGGATGTTGTTCTGTGTGGTGGTGCCCAGGAGACAAATTATTACTCTATGGCAACTTTCGATGCACTGTCGGCATTTTCTGTAAGAATGGATGAGCCGCAAAAGGCATCAAGACCATTTGACCGCGACAGAGACGGCCTGATACCGAGCGGAGGTGCAGCGGCTTTGGTCCTTGAGGATTATGACCATGCTGTTGCCAGAGGTGCAAATATTCTGGCCGAAGTTATAGGATATGGCTTCTCTTCAAATGGCGGCGGCATTTCCCAGCCAAGTGACGAAGGTTCGTTTGTGGCAATGTCGAGGGCGCTTGAAGATGCCGGCCTTACAGCTGCAGATATTGACTATGTGAATGCCCATGCAACATCAACCCGTCAGGGTGATATGTTTGAGGCAATTGCTCTCAATAAACTTTTTGAGGGAACCAAGGCCCACATCAGTTCTACAAAATCGATGACCGGCCACGAGTGCTGGATGGCCGGAGCCAGCGAGCTGGTATACTCCATATTGATGATGCAGAATAATTTTGTTGCGCCCAACATCAATTTTGAGAACCCCGACGAATATTCACAAAACTTGAATCTTGCCACAAAAACAATCGAAAAGGAGTTGAATGTGGTCTTATCCAATTCGTTCGGATTTGGCGGAACCAACAGCGCATTAGTGATTAAAAAATAGATAAATTATGAAAACTTCAGTGAAATGTGTTATTGCCTTAGTGCTGCTACTTGTTAGTGTACCCTCTTTTGCGGGAGATATTACTGTATTAAGGGGCGATTTGTCTGTTGTCAGAAATGGAGCAAATAGAGCAACTGTAATATTTGATTATACAGATTTGATTTTGGAAGGAAAACCTTACATGGAGCAATTGCGGTCACGTGGAGAAGATTTTGTGAGGGACTGGCCGTCGGAATCTGTTGCAAGTGAATCATATTTTATAAAGTGTTTCAATAAAGATAACGATGATGGCATGCAGGTTCAAGCAGCCGGCAACAATGAATACCTCATGTATTTTCATGTAACCAAAATGCACATGGGTAGTGGAGCTGCCTCTATGCTCGTTGGCTTTGGAGCCGGTGGTGCAAGTATGTCGGGAACCATGTATATTTTCAAAAATAGAAATCCTATACCGCTGTTGGTTGTGGAGATAGATAATCAGACCGGACGTAGCGGAATGACCGAAATTGTAAGAAGAACAGACCTTTATGGAGAGTTGGCAGAGGATCTTGTTGATGCTCTTGAGAAGACCAAGCAGTCTAAAGTGGCTCCTTCAACCACTCCTGTAGAATTGCCTAATCTTAAAATGGCGGGCAATGTTTCTTCATCCGTAAATACTGTTGCGGTATCCAATACTGCTGCAACTCCGGTTATTGCAGAATCCGCGGCAACAGCTCCTGCGCCTGTTGCGGTTGCGGTGAATGTATCATCCCAACAAACTGCAGCTACATACGAAGAACTGAAAAATATCCCGCCGGTGCTTGTGAAAGCACAATCTGAACTGACATTGGGGAAAAAAGGTGAGGCAGGAAGTGTTGAGGAGATTGTGAATGAGAAACGGTTGGGTCTCTACATAGATTATTCAGAAGCTATGATGAGGAACAAGTGCCTGGATGATTTTATCGAGGTAATGGAGACTTCTGCGCATGAGAGGGATTTGGATCCGAATTTCAGAAACAATTGGGAGATGAAGTATCGCCATATGCTCACCTTGGCTTTTATAGAGAAAGCAAATGAGGCATTGTCAGATGAGGATGTGGTATTGCGTTTGACAACAAAACAGGATTGCAAGTATGCTTTAAAGGTTGTTGCTCTTGATTTTGATGATGATGGGAATAATATTTGCGATTATCTGATAGTAAGGATGGCTGATGGCGGGGTTATAGCACATTATCGTCTTGAAGCGGAGGGCGGAAAACGTGGCGAATATATAGGTCTTCTGGAGCAGGGACATGCTTCTGCAGGAGAGGCCTTGGGTGAATTGTTGGGTAAAAAAATAGACGACATTAAGGATTGAAATCATGAAACTTTTTCCGGCATTACAAGAAAAATATACAAAGGAGCAGCTTTCTGCCAAAGAGGCTCAGCGCCTTGCCCAGTTTATAGCATTTGGTCCGGTTATATTCCAGGCCTCGAGGCTTATGGTAAAGTTCGGCATTCTCTCAATGTTGAGGGAGAGCAACGACGGTATGACCGAGCAGGAGATTGTAGAGCAGACAAAATTGTCGAAATATGCTGTAAAATGTCTTCTGGAGGCCTCTCTGAGCATAGGTATTGTAATTATAAATCCAGAAACCGACAGGTATTCGATAACAAAGGCAGGGTGGTTTCTTTTGACCGATCCTTCAACCAAGGTAAATCTCGATTTTAATCATGATGTCAATTACATCGGTTGGTTCTCTTTGGAGGAGGCTCTGTTGAATGGAAAACCTGAGGGACTCAAACATTTCGGCCAGTGGCCTACCATTTATGAAGGTTTGTCGTCATTGCCTGAAAATGTGCAGAAAAGCTGGTTTGGTTTTGACCATTTTTATTCCGACAATTCATTCAGGCAGGCTCTCGAAATAGTATTCGGCTACAATGTGAAATCGCTGATAGATGTTGGTGGAAATACCGGACGGTGGGCTGTGCAGTGTGTGGGCTACAATAAAGATGTAGAGGTTACCATAATGGATTTGCCGCAGCAGCTTGGTATGATGAAAGAGCAGGTGACAGGCTATCAGGGCAGCGAGAGAATAAAGGGTTATCCTATCAATTTGCTGGACAAAACCCAGAAATTCCCTTCGGAGGGCAATTATGATGCTATCTGGATGAGCCAGTTCCTTGATTGTTTTGGCGAAGACGAAATTGTGAGCATACTGGAAAGGGCCAAAGAGGCCATGAATCCAGATACCAGAATCTTTATTATGGAGACCTTCTGGGACAGGCAGAAATTTGAACCGGGCGCATTGTGCCTCACTTTGACAAGCCTCTATTTTACCGCTCTGGCAAATGGAAACAGCAAAATGTACCATTCTCAGGATATGGAGAATCTTGTGAACAGAGCCGGTTTGAAAGTGGAGAGAATTCATGATAATTTAGGATGGGGACACAGCATTATGGTGTGTACCTTGTAAACAATATTAGAAACAGTTTCATATAACGATTTAAAAAACTATGGAAAGAGAAGAGATTATTGAAAAAGTAAATTTATTTCTTGTAGAGGATTTGGAAATAGATGAGGATAAAATATATGATGATGCCTTGTTGAAAGAGGATATGGGTATTGATTCTTTGGATTTCCTCGATATAGTGGTGATTGTCGAGCGTAATTTCGGATTCAAGATTCTGCCTGAGGAGATGGCCTCGGTAAAGACTCTCAAGGAATTTATAGATTATATCGAAAAGAAAGTGGCAAACAAATAGCCATTGGCCCGAAATGGTGGAGACTAAAAAATGGTCGGGAAAGACCGGTGGCGCTACCTGGATGCAGAAGAGCCTGATACTATTATTCCGTTGGATTAATATAAGGGTCTTGTATGCGGTTATGAGTGTTGTGATACTCTTCTATATGCTTTTTAACAGGGCAGGATACTTGTCGCAATACAATTTCTTCAGGAAAATTCTGAAATATCCGGTAATGAAGTCGTTCTGCCATGTCTATCTTAACCATTACAGGTTCGGACAAGTTATTTTAGACCGGTTTGCGGTTTATGCAGGCTGCAAGTATGAGTTTTCCATAATGGGAAATGAGCATTTTGTTGAGCTTGTCAATGGCCATGACGCCTTTCTTATGTTGAGCTCGCATGTGGGCAACTACGAATTGTGCGGCTACCATCTGAAAGTGGACAAGAAAAAAATGTATGCATTGGTTTATGCCGGCGAAACAGAGACCGTTATGCAGAACAGGACGAGTATGTTTGCAGGCAACAATATCAGTATGATTCCGGTAAGGGCTGATATGTCCCACCTTTTTGCGGTGAACAGTGCCTTGAGCGACGGTGATATTGTAAGTATGCCCGGCGACCGCTGTGTGGGCTCCCCAAAAGTTGTGAACTGTAAATTTTTTGGAAAAGATGCCAAATTCCCATGCGGCCCGTTTGTAACAGCATTGCAAAGAGAGCTTCCTGTATTGCCCATTTTTGTGATGAAAGAGGGTGTAAAACGCTATTCGATATATGTATACAGGATAGATTCTCCTGCCGGAGGGTCGAGAATTGAAAAGATGGAGAAAATGGCTCAGGAGTTTGCTTCGATTCTGGAGAGTGTTGTAGGCAAGTATCCTACACAATGGTTTAACTATTACGATTTTTGGCAATAATTAAGTTATGGAGTTTACAGAGATAGATATTTTGACTCTTCTGCCGCAACAGCCTCCTTTTGTTATGGTAGACAAACTTTTGCATTACGATGAGATTGTTACTGCCACAGAACTTGCTGTGAGGGAGGATAATATTTTTGTGGAGGATGGCAAGTTGTCGCCGTCGGGCCTTATTGAAAATATAGCGCAGACCTGTGCTGCCCGTATGGGGTATATCAATAATGTGTTGAAGAGGGAATCTGTAAAGATAGGTGTGATAGGGGCCATAAAGAATTTGAAAATTCTGGAAAAACCCTCTGTAGGGGATAGAATTGAGACAACAATCGAGGTTGTGGATGAGGTGTTTCAGATGACATTGGTAAATGCCCATATAAAATTGGATAACAGGATTATTGTGAGTGCCGAGATGAAGATTGCGCTCACTGATATCGACTCAAAAGTGGATTGATATGGATAATGGAAGGAGATTGGCCGCATCGGTGGAATTTACCCCACGATTCAGTGAAGTGGACTCCATGAATATAGTATGGCATGGATCATACTCGTTATATTTTGAAGATGCCAGGGAGGCTTTTGGAAAGAAGTATGGTATAGGATATCTCGACATATTTGCACAGGGCTACTATGCACCGCTGATCGACCTGACTTTCCAATACAAGAAACCTCTGATATATGGAATGCCTTGCAGGGTGGATATATATTATGTGCCTACAATGGCTGCCAAAATAATATTTGATTATGAGGTCTATTGTCTTACCGATAATTCGCTCTGCACAAAGGGCCGTTCTGTTCAGGTCTTTATGGACAAAAATTATGAACTGATGTGGACGAATCCCCAATTTTATGAGCAGTGGCAGGCAAAAATGGGAATTGTATGGTAGTAAAGCTGGCTGATAATATATTTTCTCCTTTGGGATATACTTCTGATGAAAATTACAAAAACATCAGAAACGGGTTCTCTGCGTTGTCGCTGCACGAAGACAGGATGGAAATCCCGGAGCCTTTTGTGGCTTCGCTGTTTGGCAGCAGAAATGAAGTTGAACAGAGGTGGGAGAGCATAAGTAAGGATGCCGGCCAATATACTTTTTTTGAGAAAATATCGCTGCTCTCTGCATCTGATGCTCTAAAAAGGGCCGGAATAGATGCTTCATCAGACAGAGTGATATTTATTCTCTCAACAACAAAAGGAAATGTTGATGCTCTGGAAAATGAGAATGTAGAGCCCCAGCAGGCTCTGTTGGGGGAGTCGGCCAGAAAGATTGCCGGATTTTTCGGCAATAAAAATACTCCGGCGGTTGTGTCAAATGCCTGTATATCGGGAGCATGTGCGCAGTTGTTGGCCTACAGGCTGCTTGAAGCAAAAGAGTATGATTTTGCTGTTGTAATCGGGGCTGATGTCCAGAGCAAATTTATTGTTACCGGTTTCCAGTCTTTTAAAGCATTGTCTAAGAGCAGATGCAAGCCTTTTGACATTGCAAGGGAGGGGCTGAATCTTGGAGAGGCTGCAGCGGCAGTTGTCTATTCGTTCAAGGATGAGGCTTCTCTGAAAGAGGGGGATTGGATATTGGAGTGCGGAGCGGTACATAATGATGCAAATCATATCTCAGGGCCGTCGAGAACAGGAGAGGGATGTTATAGGTCGCTGCGTGATGTGGCAGATGGCATTGATGTGAGTGATATTGCCTTTATCAATGCTCATGGCACAGCAACATTGTATAACGATGAAATGGAGTCGATAGCAATAGAGAGGGCCGGTTTGGCAGATGTTCCTGTAAACGGGTACAAAGGCGTTTTTGGGCATACTATGGGTGCGGCAGGTGTTCTGGAGACAATAATTTCACAAAAATCGCTGGATGACAATATTGTTTTGGGGACAAGAGGTTTTGAAGAGATAGGAGTGAGCAGAAATATAAATATTGCAAAAGATGATGCTGCAACCCAAAAAAAGGCCTTCATAAAAATTTTGTCGGGTTTTGGCGGATGTAATATAGCTTTACGTTTCAGGAGGATGTAATATGGGAGAGTGTTTTTCGGTTAAGATAACCCCTTCGTATGCAGCGGTGAATGGGAAAAGGATGGAATTGGCGGAGAGCGGAAGTGCTCTGCTTGTGGAGATATACAGAGCTATGGGAATCAATTACCCCAAGTTCTACAAGATGGACTTGCTCTCCAAGTTGGGATTCATTGCCTGCGAACTTTTGCTGGAGGGCAATGCAGACAGAGCTTCTCTCGAAGAGTGCAAGGTGATACTATTTAATAAAAGTGCCTCTCTGTGCACAGACAGGGCGTATCAGCAGACAATATCGGATGCAGACAATTACTATCCGAGTCCGTCGGTTTTTGTATATACTTTGCCAAATATAGTAACAGGAGAGATTGCTATCAGAAATAAAATTTATGGGGAGACATCATTTTATGTGCTGGATGGGTGGAATTCCTCGCTGATGGAAAAAATAATAAAATCGTCGGTTCCCAAGAAAGGGAAGATTAAGGTGATAACAGGCTGGCTCGACTGCTGGAATGAGAATGATTTTGAGGCGGAGCTATTGTTTGTTGAGGGCGACAAAGCGTGTGAAAATATTAAAAATAAATTAGATACAGTTAAAAACATTTAAAAGTAAAAGAGATGGAAGAATTGATTTTAAAACTCAAACAGGAGATTATTGAGGTGCTCAATCTGGTAGATGTAACCCCTGAGGATATTGATAATGATGCTCCTCTATTTGGTGAGGGACTTTCACTTGATTCTATTGATGCTTTGGAACTTATAGTGTTGATGGAGAAAAATTACGGTATAAAGTTAAAAGACCCTGCAGCCGGAAAAGAGATATTCAAATCTATTTCTGTAATGGCTGAGTACATTTCAAAGAACCGCACAAAATAAATAACAAGAGAGCATGACTGAGCCTATAGTGATAACCGGAGCCGGAATTGTATGTTCAATCGGTCTCAATAAAGAGGATGTGCGTGCATCCCTTTTGGCGAGGCAGAGCGGAGTCGGGCATATAAAGTATCTTAATACAACACACAAATCGTTTCCTGTTGGAGAGGTGAAATTGTCGAACGAACAGATGTGCGGCATATTGGGGATTCCAACCGATATCCCTACAACCCGCACCTCATTGATGGGAATGATGGCTCTGAAAGAGGCTGTGGAGCAGGCTCAGTTAAGCGGTGATGATATCCGTAATTCGGGATTCATATCGGGTACAACTGTTGGCGGAATGGACAAGAGTGAGCAATATTACCTCGATTTCCTCAGCAACGATACCAAAAACGAGTATATTGCAACCCACGATTGTGGCGCCTGTTCGGAGATGATTGCCGATTATTGCGGCAGTTTCAAGTTCATTACAACCCCATCTACAGCATGCTCGTCGGCGGCAAATTCTGTGATTTTGGGTGCCAATATCATAAGAAACGGATTGGCGGATATTGTGGTGGCAGGCGGTAGCGAGTGCATAACCAAGTTCCATTTGAACGGTTTTAACTCTCTGCTCATATTGGATCAGGAGCATTGCAGGCCTTTTGACCAGTCAAGGGCCGGATTGAATCTGGGCGAGGGTGCTGCCTATGTTGTAATGGAGCGGGCTTCATCGGCCAAGAAGAGGGGAGCTGCAATTTTGGCGGAGCTGTCGGGTTATGGCAATGCTTGTGATGCCTTTCATCAGACAGCCTCATCTCCGGATGGAGAGGGTGCATATCGGGCAATGAAGCAGGCAATAGAATCGGCAGGCATGACTCCGGACGATATCCACTACATCAATGCCCATGGCACAGGAACTGTAAATAATGATTTGAGTGAAAGTCAGGCAATGATCCGCCTTTTTGGCGAGCAGCTGCCTCCGGTTTCATCTACAAAGGCATTCACAGGCCACACAACAAGTGCTGCTGGCGCAATAGAACTGGTTATATGCCTTATTGCACTTAAACATAATTTTATTCCTATAAATTTGAATTGGACAGGCAAGGATAGTGATGAACTGGTTACTCCTGTTCTGGATGATACATGTGCGGATGAGTTGAATAACATATTGTGCAATTCGTTCGGATTTGGCGGTAATGATTCATCTTTGTTGATCTCTAAATGGTTGGGTAAAAATGAACAATAACATATATGTAATATCGGCATCCCAGATATCTGTTCAGAAGCCTCTGTGCGAGGCTTGGATGGATAATCCTATCTTCTATGAAACCCGGTATGAAAGGGCGCTCAATCCAAATTTCAAGGAGTATTTTTCGCCAATAGAGGCAAGAAGAATGGGACACCTTCTGAAAAGGGCTGTTGCAACATCGCTCAAGGTTATGCGTGATAGCGGAATCGCTAATCCGGATGCCATAATAACCGGAACGGGATTGGGGTGCATAGAGAATACCGAACTCTTTTTGGATGCGTTGTGCAAAGAGGGTGAGAGCATGCTCAAACCCACATATTTTATGCAGTCTACTCATAATACCATAAGTTCGTTATTGGCAATCAAAACAAAATCACATGGTTACAATATAACTTATGCACATAAGGGCATCTCATTCGACTCGGCTCTGCTTGATGCATATCTGCAGATGAAATGTAGCAGGATATCAACTGCTCTGGTGGGATCACACGATGAAGTTACTCCGTCGTATTTCAAACTTCTGGAGAGAATAGGCTATGTTGGAGGCTCGATGGAGGGCTTCTGTGGGGAGGCATCAGTTGCCGTAATGTTGTCGGGAAAAGAGGAGAATGCAATCTGCAGGCTTGCCGGAATGAGTTTGCTGTATAAACCCTCGATTGAGGGGCTGAAGGCAGAACTTTGCAGAATCCTGGATGAAAACCAGTTGGCAATGGAGGATATAGATGCCGTGCTTACAGGCATAAACGGCAACAGTGCAAACGACAGCGTCTACTCAGAATATCTTCCAGAACTCTTCAAGGATATACCTCAGTTGAAATACAAAAATATTTTTGGAGAGTGCTACTCATCATCGGCGCTTGCATTTTACGCCGTAGCCCAATGCCTCAAATTCGGAAAAATACCGCAGTGCATGATATGCGGCAATGGTGAAGAGAAGATTGAAAAGGTGCGCAATATCCTCATATTCAATCAGCAAGATGGTAAAAACTTCTCAATGACATTGTTAAGGAAATAATGTATAAATTAATCATATACTCGATAATACAGAGCATACTGCTCTCCGGCGGTCAGGTCTTTTTGAAAATAGCACTCGACAAGATGCCTCCTTTCAGTTGGACATTCAGCTGGATAGGTTCGTTGCTGAAGAATCTCCATTTTTTATATTGCGGTATCTGCTATGGATTGGGCTCTGTGTTGTGGATGTATATCATAAAGCATTTTCCTTTCAGCATGGCCTATCCCATGATCAGTCTGAGCTATGTTTTTGGAATGATAGCTGCAATAGTTGTTTTTAACGAGCAGGTGCCACTGATACGTTGGGTAGGAGTATTTTTTATAATAACAGGTTGTTGTCTGATAGCTAAGTAGTTTATGAAAAGGTTTGTT
This sequence comes from Candidatus Egerieisoma sp., assembly GCA_045588775.1. Taxonomy (GTDB): domain Bacteria; phylum Bacteroidota; class Bacteroidia; order Bacteroidales; family UBA932; genus Egerieousia. Next base: position 18,869 of record JAZNEW010000030.1, read on the forward strand.
ATACTGGTTATATTCACATTGTCCTTTGCGGCACTGTATGGGCAAAACTTTGTAAAAGTTGCCGATAATGAAAAATCTGCTGTAGTGGAGGCTATAAACAGCCATGCAGCATCAGTAAAGAGCATTAAAAGCGAATTTGTGCAGACAAAAAGACTTATGCTGCTGAATGAAGATATGGTTTCGTATGGCAGCATGTATTATTACAATGGCACAAAACTCCGTTGGGAATATACAAAACCATATAAATATATCTTTATATTGGCCGACAATACAGTAATGCTGAAAAACGACAGCAGAACAGACCTGATTGATGTAAAGACCAATAAGCTCTTCAGCCAGATTGCATCTGTGATGATGGGCAGCATTACCGGTTCATCCCTAAAAGAGAGCCGTGATTTTCAGATGGAACTCTATGAGTCTGAAAAGGCTTATCGGGTGAACCTCAAACCTTTGAAGAGAGAGGTGAAGCAGATGTTTTCGATGATAAACCTCTTTTTCAACAAAGAGAGCTATTTTGTGCAGCAGATAGAACTTGTAGAACAGGGTGGCGACAAAACCACTATCGTATTAAAGAATATTGAACTTAATGGAGTGCCGGATGAGAGTATTTTTGATACTGGCAATTAATATATTTCTCTTCAGCACCGCTTTAAGGGCAGAAGAGCCTCTGTTTCCAAGAGAAAATGGAGAGAAGAGGAATTTCCAATTGACAGTGGAGTTCAATCAGGCATATCTGCAGGGGATGATGATTGTAAAGAGAGTAGGGAGTGAGATGGTATGCACCTGCATCAATGAGTTTGGCATAAAGGCTTTTGATTTCAGATACAATTTGGAGAGAGAGAAGGGCCGGATGCAGGATGTGATAAAGTTCCTCAACAAATGGTACATAAAGAGAATTATCAGAAAGGATCTGTGCCGGATATTTGAAAATATGGAGAGATTGGAGCAGAAGGATGGAGTTGTGGATTTGTCGGGGCTGGAATTGTCGGTAAAATATACTATGAAAACCTTTAATTAATAAAAATATAAAAGAGAGCAATATGAAACTTCTTGGCAATATGTTTTTTATAAAGGAGAAGCTCGAAGCCGAAAATATGATCTCCTATGTTGTGGAGTTCAATAGAGAGCACTTCATTTATAAAGCCCATTTTCCTGATAATCCGATAACTCCGGGTGTCTGCATCATACAGGCTGCAGGTGAGTTGCTTTCGGAAATGTTGGGAAAAGAGGTTTCGTTGGAGACTCTCAATAATGTAAAATTCATTCAGGTTATATCGCCGGAGGAGAATGCGGAGGTTGTGTATGAGTTTTCATTGCCTGCGATAGTTGGAGACAATGCAAAAGTGAAATTGTCGGTAAAAAATGATAAAGGCATTTTTTCCAAACTGGTATTGACTTATAATATTTGAAAAATGTCCGGTACTGCTCATACGGCTGTTGGGGAGAAGAACACTTCTCTATTCATGGATAAGCTTTGTGTGGTTATCCCTACCTACAATAATGCCCGGACATTGTCTGATGTTGTTACGCGCACATTTGAGTTCTCCAAAAACATAATTGTTGTAAATGACGGAAGTACAGACAATACGGCGGAGATTCTCGGGCAACTGGATATACCATGCACTCTGATCAGCTACTCCCAGAACAGGGGAAAGGGTTATGCTCTGGTTAAAGGATTCAGAAAAGCCATGGAGATGGGATTCCAATATGCAATTACATTGGATTCCGACGGACAGCATTTCCCCGAAGATATTCCGTTGCTGGTAAAGGCCGCAGAGAAGAATCCGGGAAGTTTTATAATCGGCAGCAGAAAACTGGATGATAAGGATATCTCAAAAGGAAGCCTGTTTGCAAATAAATTTTCCAATTTCTGGTTTTATCTGCAGACTGGCATAAAATTGCCCGACACACAAACCGGATACAGACTATATCCATTATACAAACTGAAATGGCTGGATCTGATTACAGCAAGGTATGAATCGGAACTGGAGCTCATGGTTTTTGCAGCATGGAACGGCACTGCCATGAAACCGGTTGACATTAATGTATTCTACCCGAGCAGGGAGGAGAGGGTATCGCACTTCAGGCCCAAGGCCGACTTTTTGAGGATAACCCTTTTGAATACAATCTTGTGCATAGGTGCGCTTTTATATGCCTGGCCGCGCAAGTTGCTGGTATTCATAAGGCAGCTGTTGTATACAATATTCTCATTCCTCTTTTTCCTCACAGGAGTATCTCTTCTGACACCCTTCTGCATCCTCTATTTTGGAACAGGCAAGGATTCGGAAAAGAAGCGGTATAACCTTCATAAAATTTTGAACAGACTCTCCGGCTTTATCTCCAGAAATATACCGGGAGTCAAATTCTCCTGCACCGGAAAAGATGGAATTGATTTTTCACAACCCAAAATGCTCATATGCAATCACCAGTCGCATCTCGATCTTATGTTTACCATGATGCTTACTCCCAAAATGGTGATTTTGACAAACAATTGGGTGTGGAACAATCCTTTTTATGGAAAAATAATAAAATATGCAGAGTTCTATCCTGTTACAGAGGGATTTGAAAATAGTTTGAAACATATAGAGTCTCTTGTGAAGAGGGGATATTCTGTCCTGGTCTTTCCAGAGGGAACAAGGTCTGAGGATTGTTCGATCCAAAGATTTCATAAAGGGGCTTTCTACCTTTCGGAGTGCTTGAAATTGGATATTGTACCAGTTTTCTTGTATGGAGCAGGCATAGTATTGCCAAAAAAAGCATTCCTTTTGAGAAAGGGTCATGTCAAGGTTGAGGTGCATCAGGCAATTAAATGGGATGACAGCTCTTTTGGCGAAAATTTCAAAAAGAAGACAAGAGGTTTTGAAAGATATTATAAACGTGAATTTATGAGAATCTCTTTGGAGGAGGTTGTAAAAGGGAGATAATGGGCAGACATTGTATAATAATAGGCAGTGGCTTGGGAGGATTGGCCAGTGGTGCAATTTTGGCCAGGAATGGTTACAAGGTAACTGTTCTGGAGCAGAATGCGCAAGTGGGAGGCTGCCTGCAATGTTTCAGCAGAAAAGGGGTTGTCTTTGAAACCGGCATGCACTTTATTGGAAGTGCCGACAAGGGGCAGATACTTCACAGCCTGCTGCACTATCTTGGCATATACGACAAGTTGCAGCTGAGCCGTCTGGATACAGCAGGTTATGATGTAGTCTCACTTGCTGGCAGCAGATTTGCCTATGCAAACGGCAGGGAGCCATTTATAGAACAGCTCTCTTCATATTTTCCGGGGCAGAGCGACAACTTGAACAGATATTTTGATGCAGTTGGAAAAGTGGCGGCAGCATCATCTGTGGAGTCATTCAAGGCATCTGGCAGCAACTATGCAATCAATACTGAGTACCAGCTCAGAAGTGCAGATGATGTGCTTGATGAGATTTTTGACAACGCTCTGTTGAAATCGGTGCTCATGGGGACATTGCCATTATACTCTGCAGTAAAGGGCAGGACTCCATTTGCCCGACACGCCTTTATAATGGATTTCTACAATAAAAGTGCCTTCAGAATTGTTGGAGGAAGTGATATTATAGCCAAATCACTGGTGGAGAAAATAGGGCAATATGGCGGCGAAGTTCTTACCGGAAAGAGGGTTGAAAAAATTATATGCAACGATACCAGGGCAACCGGAATACGAACAAGCGACGGGGAGAGTTATGACGCCGATATTGTAATCTCGGCAATCCACCCTGCAAGAACGCTCGAATTGACTGATTCAAAACTGATACGGCCGGCATACAGGAGCAGGGTTATGGGAATGAAGAATACTCCGTCGGTTTTTTCGCTATATTTGATATTTAAAGAGAATATGGTGCCGTATATGAACCATAATTTCTACAGCTACAGCAGCGATAATCCGTGGGGCAGTGAGACTTACAGTGAGGCAGAGTGGCCCAAATCATATTTGTATATGCACTCGTGCCACAGTGCAGATGCCTCTTACGCCAAATCTGCAACGGTTTTGTCGTATATGGATATAAAGGAGCTGAAGGCATGGGAAAATACATTTGTAGAGAAGAGGGGTGATGATTATAGGGCATTCAAGAGAGAAAAGGCTGAGATTCTGATTGACAGGATGGAGAGGGAGTTTCCCGGCATAAGAGAATGTATAGCAGGCTATTACACCTCCACTCCGCTGACATACAGAGATTATACCGGAACTCAGGACGGTTCCATATACGGCCTGGCGCAGGATATATCGGAGGGCATTTCGGGCAGAGTCTCGTACAAGACAAAGATTCCGAATCTTCTGCTCACAGGACAAAATATAAATTCGCATGGAATTCTGGGAGTATTGGTTGGGGCTGTTGTAACCTGTTCAGAACTTTTGCCTGCCGGACATATTTACAAACAGATATTGGACTCTGATAAATGAAAAAAGATATTATCATAATAGGTGGCGGACTTGGCGGTCTTTTCTGTGGTGCAATCCTGGCAAAAGAGGGGTGCAGGGTAACTGTGTTTGAGAAAAACAGGATATTGGGCGGCGGATTGCAGTCGTTCAGCCGTTACGGACACTCATTCGATACCGGAATGCATGTGCTCGGAGGCTTTACAGAAGAGGGCAGTCTCTATAAGATTTGCCGGTATTTGGGCATCTTGGAGGAGCTGTCGCTAAAATCTGTGGATGATGACTGTATGGATTATGTTACCTATTTTGAGGATGGAAAATCATACAGGCTTGCTCAGGGAAGAGAGAATTTTACAAAGAGTCTGACAAGTTATTTCCCCTCTGAGGCAGAGGGAATCAGAGAGTATGTAGGAGCGCTTTATGAAATGACAGAAAAGATTGATTTCTTTCATCTGCGGGATGGCAAGGCAGATCTCTCCACATATCCGTCGAGTTTTTATATGCCTGTAAACAAATTGCTTGAAAAATATATTTCCGACAAAAGGCTGCAGGCTCTTCTGGCATATCTCACCCCCACATACAATGGTGTGAAGGAGCATACTCCGGCATATATCCACGCATTGATAAGTGTATTGTATATAAATGGCTCATGCCGTTTTGTGGATGGCAGCTATACACTTGCAGACTCTCTGGCAGGGGTCATCTGCCGCAATGGCGGAGCAGTTTATTGCGACAATCCCGTTGAACATATTGCAGTTGAAGACAAATTGGTGAAATATGTGGAGGCAAAGGATGGCAAGAGATATGTTGCAGACTCATATATATCATCAATACACCCTTGCTCATTGCTGGATATTATCGACAAAGGGGCATTTTCAAAGGCGTATGCCAACCGCCTGAACCAGATTCCAAACACCGACTCGGCATTTATAGTATACCTCATTTTCAAAGAAAAGAGTTTCAGGTATATAAACCATACTTGCTATTGTCAGGAAAAATATGAAGATTTGTGGGAGTTGAGCAAGTGTGATGAGAGTTGGCCGAGAGGTTTCATGTATATGACTCCGCCGGTCTCAGATCAGGGTGAATATACAAGGAAAATGATTATTACAGTTCCGATGAAATATGAGGCTGTAAAGCAGTGGGAAGATTCATCAACCGGCAACAGGGAGCAATCATACAGGCAGTGGAAAGAGCAGTGTGCAGATAAGGTCATCGACAAGCTTGCCAGAATATATCCCGATATAAAATCGGCCATAGAGAGAGTCATTACGGCATCTCCTCTCACAATCAGGGATTATTACAATGTAAAGGAGGGGGCAATGTACGGCTTCAGAAAAGATTGCGAAAACATATTGTTGTCGTATGTGCCGATGTATACCAAACTCAGCAATATGTATCTGGCAGGCCAGAATATCAACCTGCATGGAATATGCGGCGTGCCATTGACATCGGTGAGTGTTGCAGAAGCGATAATAGGTGATGGAAAAATAGTAAATAATATAAATAATGAAGATTATGGAAAAAATTAGGATGAAGTTAATCTACCCCAAGTGGCAGAAATTAAGAGGTCAGACAACTTTTAACTTGCCGCCTCATGGACCTGTGGCTTTTGCGGCTGCTCTTCCTGATTATGTGGAGGTCTCTTTTACTGATGAGAATGTTGAAGAGATAGATTTTAACGAGGAGTGCGATATTGTTGCCCTCTCCATGATGTTGAGTACTCAGGTAAAAAGGGGCTGGGCAATAGCAGGGGAGTTCCGCAAAAGGGGCAAAAAAGTTATTGCCGGAGGAATCTCAACAATGCTTCATGCCGAAGATACCGTAAAATATGTGGATTCTGTCTTTTTGGGCGAAGCCGAAGGCCGTATGGAGCAGGTAATGCAGGACTTTTTGAGAGATGAACTGAAACCTGTTTACAATTATATGGGCCAACAGCCTCCAATTGAATTGGTGGGCCCATGCAGACGCGATTTGTACAAGAGGGAGCTCTATAACCATAAAGGAGTTCAGATGGTGGATCTGTTCCATGCCAGCAGGGGATGCCGTTTCAGCTGTTATCCATGTGCTGTGGCATATTTGGGCGGAAGGTGTTTCAGACCAAGACCAATCGACAAAGTTGTTGAGGATATGGCCTCGATAGATAACAACCGTCTGTTTATTGTAGACAACTCTTTAGCACAAAATAAAGAGTGGGAAAAAGAGCTCTTCAAGGCTATCGCACCATTAAAGAAAAAATGGATAAGCCACACAATAGAAGATGACCCTGAAGTTTTGGATTTGGCTGCCAAAGCAGGCGCATGGTATGTTTATCAGGCAGTATATGATACCTCCGATTATATAAAAGAGAGAATAAAAAGATATCATGATTATGGTATAGGAGTGGAGGGAACCATTTTGTTGGGCCTCGACAACCAGACCGAAGATGATATAAAGAGACTTATCGATTTCTTGGGCGAAATAGATCTGGATCTGGCAGAATTTACAGTGCTTTCACCATTCCCGCACACAAAAGCATATGATGACCTGTTGCGTCAGGGCAGAATATTTGACTTTGATTGGGATCATTACAATGCCGGTCAGGTGGTTTACCAGCCAAAACACATGTCTGCAGAGAAACTTCAGGAGCTTTATGACTATGCCTGGAAGAGCTTCTATGCAAGCGAATCGCAAGAGCAGAAGATGTTCAGATTGTTCTGCAATGTAGCCCTCCGCGAAATGGAAGAGGGAACATACAGACCAAGAGACCGCAAATTAGCCAATAAATCATTCGGTAAAGATGTTGTCAGAAAAATCAAGTAATTATTATGAAAGTTGCTGAAAAGTATTACGACGAAATATTCCCGTTCAAGGGTGAGTGGGATATGCCTTCTACATGCGGATTGAAGATCAGAAATGTTGAGGGGGTAACTTATATTATTGTAACCGAGTTGTATCAGGATAATCCGGGGACATCTGTTACCTATGCCGGAAAGTCTTTGCTGGAGCAGATCTGTGCGGCAAAGGGGCTGGATATTGATTCTGTAAGATATTTGGAGTGCACACCAAATACAAACTCAAAATTGTCGTTTTATAATGAGTCATATTTTGAGGTGAACTTTAATGTTTCTCCCGATAAAAAGTATAGGGAATTGACCGGGGAGGAGCTGGAGGGTATTTTGTAGGGCTTCTGAAAGGCATTCTGTGATGGGTAGGTATAGATATATTGTTTTATTGCTGGCAATGCTGTTTTGTGCCGATTTGAGCGGACAGGAGAGTGTGAATATCTGGGAGGGGACAAAGCTTGAGCCGAAAAATGTTACGGTTACGCCATTTGCTCTTGAGAATCCCAAAGAGGGATTGGCCGTTATTGTGTGTCCCGGAGGCAGTTACTGCTGGCATGACTGGGAGACAGAGGGCGTTGGTGTGGCAAAATGGCTGAACAGTATCGGAATCTCTGCATTTGTACTCAAATACAGGGTTGCCGGGTTCTGGTCTTATCTTACACGCGACAGATTGCTCTTTCCACGCAGGCAGCATCCCGATATGATTACCGATCTGCAGCGGACAATCCAGTATGTGAGGGAAAATGCCGGACAATTCAATATCGATCCCTGCAGATTGGGTGTAATGGGATTTTCGGCAGGAGGGCATCTTGTAATGTCTTCGGCAATATTCTCAGATACAGATTTTCTGTCGGCTCATGGAATTGGAACAGAGGTCTCGTTAAAGCCGGATTTTATTGTTCCTGTTTACCCGGTGGTAACAATGAGCAACAAAAAATTTGTGCATAAACGCTCAAGAAGGGCCTTGCTTGGCGAAAGCAGAGTGGCAAACAGAGAGTTGAGGGATTCACTCTCGTTGGAGATGCAGATACCGGAAGATTGTCCGCCTGTATTTTTGGTAAATTGCAAAGATGACCCGATAGTCAGATATCAGAACTCAATTTTGCTGGATTCTGCTCTAACAGCCAAAGGCATAGAACACAAGTATATTTTATATGAAACAGGAGGACACGGCTTTGGCGCCGACTCCTCAAAAACCTCCTCTGAGGCTATTGCCTGGAAGAGTGAATTTGTAAAATGGTTGGGAAGTTTAAAAGATAAAAAGTGTGGCCATGAATAAGGATATAGAATTTTGTACGGTCGATCAGATTAAAGCATATCAGGAGACTCTATTGAAAAAGGCACTGTTGTATCTGCAGGCAAATTCCAGATATTATCAGCGGGTATTTGCCAAATATGCAATAGACATAGAGAAGATAAAAACGATAGAGGATCTTGTAAAAATCCCTTTTACAGAAAAGAAGGATTTGCAGTTGTATAATGAGGAGTTTTTGTGTTGCCGCAAAGAGGATATTGTAGATTATATCACAACTTCAGGCACATTGGGAGATCCTGTAACATTTGGTTGTACCGACAGCGATCTGGAGAGGCTTGCATATAATGAGTGCAAATCATTTGCCTGTGCAGGGTTGCAGAAGGGCGACATTGTTCAGATAATGACAACGCTCGACAAACGCTTTATGGCCGGCCTGGCATATTTTCTCGGAATCAGGAAACTCGGAGCCAGTGTCATAAGGGTTGGCAATGGTATTCCGGAACTCCAGTGGGACACCATAAAGAGAATCAAACCCGATACAATAATGTGTGTACCATCCTTTATCCTCAGACTGATCCAATATGCAGAGGATAATGGTATCGATTATAAAAACAGCTCAATCAAAAGGATTATTGGCATAGGTGAGGGGTTGAGGGAGCAAGATTTTAATCTTAACCTGCTCGGTCGTAAAATCAAGGATAAGTGGGATGTGGATCTCTTTGCAACCTACTCATCAACAGAAATGGGCGCAACATTCTCTGAGTGCCAATATGGCTGCGGAGGCCATGTGCATCCCGAACTGATTATTGTGGAGATCATAGGTGATGATGATCTGCCTGTGGCCGATGGTGAGTATGGCGAAATTGTGATAACCACACTGGGAGTTGAGGGAATGCCGCTGCTGCGCTTCAGAACAGGAGATATTGCCGCCAAAAAGGTGGAGCAATGCCGGTGCGGAAGAAATTCATACAGACTCACACCGTTGGTAGGCCGCAAAAACAATATGATCAAGCTCAAAGGAACAACATTATATCCGCCGGCAATCAATGATGTGCTCGACAATACAGATTATGTGGTCAATTATGTAATTTATGTGGAGCATAATGAATCAGGAACCGACGAGGTGATTGTAAAGATAGGAGTGAAAGGAAATATTGATTTTGACCCGATAAAAGATCTGAAAGACCGTTTCAGATCGAGAATAAGGGTGGCTCCCGTAATTGAGATATTGCCGGTGGAGGAGATACAGAAAATCAACTTCCCGGCAAAGAGCAGAAAGCCTATAAAGTTTATTGACAACCGAAAGTAAAACACTATATATGAGACAGAGCAAGTTTGATGATATCCGGCCATATTACGATGAGGAGATAAATGCTGCAATGAAGAGAATTGCAGAGAGTGAGTATTTTCCTCTCTTGGCCTCGTATGTCTATCCCGGAATTGATATTGAAGAGGTACGCAAAAATCTGTGCAGCTTTTCAGCCATTTCTGATTTCCAGCTTGAGGTTATGAAGTGTGTGAACGAGCAGGTGATAAAGAGAAGTACCACCGCTTTTGACTATTCGGGAATAGAGCATCTTGATCCTGCAAAAAAATATCTCTTTGTATCGAACCACCGCGATATTATGCTTGATTCGTCGCTCCTGCAATATATCCTCTATAAAAACGGACACAGAACATCTGAGATAACATTTGGTGCAAATCTGATGAGCTCTCCGCTGATTATTGATATCGGCAAATCAAACAAGATGTTTAAGGTAGAGAGGGGTGGAAATATGAAGGAGTTTTATAAATCATCATTGCATCTGTCGGAATATATAAGGTATGTGATAACAGAAAAGGGGGAGTCGGTATGGATAGCCCAGCGCAATGGAAGAACCAAGAATGGAGATGATTCTACCGACCAGGGCATTATCAAGATGTTCTGCATGAGCAGGCCTGATGATAAAATCGCCGCAATAGAGGAGCTTCACATAATACCTGTAACCGTATCATACGAGTGGGAGCCGTGCGATATTCTCAAGGCTTTGGAACTCTATGCTTCGCGCAGCGGAAAATATCAAAAGAAACCTGGCGAAGATCTGAATAGCATACTCACCGGAATTATGCAGCAGAAGGGCGGAGTCCGATTCTCTTTTGGAAAGGAGATTGTAAGGGAGGATCTGTTGGCATTTGAAGGGGATTCAAGCAATCTTTACCATAAAAATGTGGCCTCGTTGCTGGATAAAAGGATAATATCAAATTATCATCTGTGGCCCAACAACTATATTGCCTACGATATTTTGAATGGCGAACCGCTCTTTGCCTCAAAATATACCAAAGAGCAGAAGGCAGATTTTACTGCCCATATTGCACAACTGCAGAAGTATGCGGTACAGGAGCCTGAGGTACTCGAAAATATATTGCTGGGCATCTACGCAAATCCAGTTAAAAATGCAATGGCCCTGCAAGGGGAGAAATTATAAAATAGAGAATGGAAAATATCTTCATTTCAATATACAGCTTTTTTAGTCGGAGGAGGGGAGTATATGCAGGATCTTTGCTTCTGATATTTATTGCTCTTATACTCTGTACGCTCTCCTTAAACTATAATGAGGATATTTATGATTTTCTGCCGTTAGACAAAAATCACCGCAAATCAATGGCCGTTTATCAGAAGATATCGGCAGGAGATAATTTTGTGATGGTTTTCCAGTCGGAAGAGGGGGCAGGATTGGGCAAAGAGGAGATAGCCGAATCGATTGATTGTTTCAATGAGATTTTGAGTGAAAAGGATTCGTCGGGAATTTTCGGCCATGCAATAGAGCGGTATGATTATGATGCTCTGCTCAATACCACAGAGGCAATTTATGAAAACATTCCATTCTGCCTGTCGCAGGAGGATTACACCAGATTGGATACGCTTCTTACAGAGCAATACATAAAGAATCAGCTGGTTAATGTAAAACAGCTGCTGATGTTTCCAACCGGCAATCTTCTTACATCAAACATAGTGAGGGATCCGTTGAATCTCTTTACACCGGTTTTGCAGAGACTTCAAAGCATAGGAGGGCAGCTCAATTATGAACTGGTAGACGGTTATCTCTTTTTGCCGGAACATGATATTGCAATAGGACTTATCCCTTCGCCATTTGGCGGAAGTGAAACAAAAAACAATGCAACAGCCATTGAGTTGCTGGAATCAGTTATCCAGAGTGTTGAAGAGAGTTTCGACGGATTGTCTGTGCATATAACCGGAAGTCCTGCAATTGCAGTGGGCAATGCCTCACAAATCAAAAAAGACAGTATACTGGCCATTGCTCTTTCGGTAATATTCATATTGGCGCTGCTGCTCTATTCATTCAGAAAGTGGAAGACACTATTTCTGATAGTCTTGTCGATCTCCTTCGGCTGGCTCTTTGCCATGTCTGCAATTTCGATTGCCAAGGAGAGCGTATCGCTGATTGTTCTGGGAATAGCCTCTGTAATTATAGGTATTGCGGTAAACTATCCCATGCACATGGTTGCACATTACAACCATACACCGTCGGTAAAAAATGTTCTCAAAGATATAGTCTCGCCACTGCTTATAGGCAATATTACAACCGTAGGGGCCTTTTTGTGCCTTGTGCCTATGAAAGCACATGCGCTGCAGGATTTGGGCCTGTTCAGCTCATTTATGCTTGTTGGAACAATAATTTTTGTATTGGTATATCTTCCTCCATTGTTGAAAAGATGCGGCGCAGCAAGGGAGCATCTGATATTTCCGTCGCTGTCGGGTTACTCATTTGAATCAAAAAAATGGACAGTTGCCTTTGTTATTGTTGCAACTCTTGTGTTCGGATATTTTGGCAGATATGCAGGCTTTAATGTAAATATGAACAGCATCAATTACATGTCGGCCCAACAGAAAAAGGATATGGAGATATTGAACACAATGTTGGGAGAGGGCGACAAAGTGGCTGTATATGTGGTTTCGGAGGGAAAAGATATTGATCAGGCCATATCAAAAAGCGAAAAGTTCATATCAAAAGCAGAAGAAAAGGGGCTGCTGGGCAGCGATACCGGACTAAAGACAATAACATCGCTTGTTCCTTCGGAGCAGAGGCAGAGGGAGAGGTTGGCCTTGTGGAATAGCTTTGTGGAGGAGAAAAAGGGGTTGCTGCTGGAGACATTGCCGCAGCAGATGCGCAGCAACGGATTTAATGTAGAGGCCTTTTCATCATTCTTCTCGCTGTTCGACAAAGAGTATCGGCCGGGCGAGGCAGAGGCGCTCCACTCACTTGATCTGTGCAAAAACTTTATCTTTGGCGACACCGGTTCTGTATCGGTTGTGGATGTGATAACTTTTGAGGCTGATGAACTTGAAACAACAAAACAGAGCCTTGCAGAAATTGCCGGCGACTCCTTCTTTTTTGATATAAGGTCTATAAGCAATGCCATTTCCCAAACACTTTCGGATGATTTTGATTATATCTGCTACATGTGCGGATTTATAGTCTTTATCTTCTTGTGGATTTCGTTCAGAAGAGTGGAGATTGCGGTAATTGCATTTCTTCCTATGGTAATCAGCTGGGTGTGGATTCTGGGTATAATGGGAATTGTGGGTATAGAGTTCAATATAGTGAATATAATATTGGCAACATTCATATTCGGACAGGGCGATGATTATACAATATTCATCACAGACGGTCTGATCCATGAATACAAATATGGCGGCAAAATTCTCTCATCATACAAAAACAGCATAATGTTGTCGGCATTGATAATGTTTGTGGGCATAGGCACACTGATTTTTGCAAAACATCCTGCCCTCAGATCTCTTGCCGAGGTTACATTGGTTGGAATGGCCTCTGTTGTTCTGGTATCATACATAGTACCTCCGGTATTGTTCAGATTCCTGACCGGTGATGCAAAAACTCCGAGAGTTACACCGCTTACGCTCGCCCACTTTGGCCGATTGCTTCTGAGAGCGGTATTATGGCCGGTTCAACTATTCGCGCAGGCGGCAGGCAATAAAGAGCTTTGCCAATGGATAGCCGGAACACTTTCGGGATATAGAATATCTGTTTGCTCAGAGGTGGTTGATGGGCCTGTATTGGTATTGTATGAGCAGAAATCATCACTCGACAAATTGCTGGCCTGCTCTCTCTTCTCCAAAGTGAAATTCTGTAAAAAGATTGATTGTGAGTATATTGCAAAACAGATGGAGAAAGGCTGCACAGCAGTATCTATTTACAACAGCAGAAATGTCTGCCGCCAGGAGCTCTTTGGAGAGGCATTGCGCTGCTCGCAGAAATTGAATCTGAAGCTGCTGATATTATCGGTTTATGGCGCAGAATATGTCGCTCCACTTGGCAGTATGTTTATAAACAGGGGAATGGTTGGAGCAGCCATTACAGATTGCAATTCAGCCCCTTTTGAAAGCGAGGCGCATGATAAAAAGAACCCGCTTTTCTATAAAGAGTATGTATTGGGCAGGTACACATACAAAGGTGTGGAGATAGAGGGGCTGGTACGCTCCAATATGAAGAAGTATGATTGTTATAAAGAGTATGTGGGCAGGGAGTATTCCAATGAGAATATTGTTGTGGTTGATGATATGGGGTATGGCGAGATTGCGCTCTTTATAGCATTGGCAAATGAGAGCAAAAGAGTATTCCTGTTCTCCAACAATGAGGAAAATCTAAAAATAATGGGTAATCTGGCAAGAATCCCAGAAAATCTCACCGTATTGCAATCGCAAAGCGAGTTTGCCCGGATAACCAAGATGCCGGCCGATATTGTTACAAACCACTCTGGAATGTAATGATTTGTGGCATAAAAGAAAAAGCCCGGTGCAATACCGAGCTCTTTCCAATTTATGTTTACTAAAATTTTTGAGACACTTCAACTCTTACCATGCAAGAGCAGATGCTCCCAATATTGCAACATCGCTCTCTTTCAGGGCAGAAGGGATAAGTTCAACTTTACCTTTCCAGATAGAGATAAGATTGGCATCCATCTCCTCTTTTGCAGGTTTGAAAATAAACTCTCCTGCGCGGGCAAGACCGCCAAAGAGAACAATCGCCTGTGGTGCGCTGAATGCCACAAAATCGGCAAATGAGCGGCCAAGCATTCTGCCTGTGTAGTCAAAAATTTCGAGTGCAAGTTTATCACCCTTTACAGCAGCCTCATAAACCTCCTTTGAAGAGATCTCTGTCAAATCTCTCAAAAGGCTTGGCTCAGAACTCTTCTCCAGCCACTCTTTGGCAGTGCGTGCAACTCCGATTGCAGAGGTGTAGGCCTCCAGACATCCGCTTTTGCCACATCCGCAAGAGCGTCCGTTCTCCCTTACAGCACAAGTGTGGCCAAGTTCTCCGGCAAATCCGTCGTGGCCATAAACCACATCACCATTAATGACGATTCCGCTGCCCACACCGGTGCCAAGGGTAATCATAATGAAGTTTTTCATTCCCTTTGCCGCGCCGTAGGTCATTTCACCAACGGCAGCTGCATTTGCATCATTTGTAACAGTTACTGGAACTCCAAGCTCTCTCGAAACTGTCTCTGCCAAAGGAACGGTCCTTCCTTTGGCCCACTCAAGATTGGCGGCATCCTCAATTGTGCCGGTATAGTAGTTTCCGTTTGGCGCACCTATACCAATTCCCTGGATATTCTCCAGACCAACCTCAGATGCAAGCTCCCTTATTGTGTTGCACAATGCACTCATAAAGACAAGGGCCTCATTTGCACCATATTTACTATTTATAACTGTCTGTTTTATGATATTGCCTTTACGGTCTACAACTCCTATTTTTGTAGTCTGTCCACCAATATCAACACCTACAACAAAATTCTTTTCCATTATACTATTATATTAAGTTATTCAACAGGTATATTTTTGTTCACATTTTTCGAGCCTACCAATGCGTAGAAGAGGAAGTAGAGCATTCCTGCAAAGATGAGCCAGAAACTGCTTATAAAGCTTGTCATATCGGCAATCCAGCCCTGAATTGCAGGAAGGATTCCGCCACCGCAAACCATCATCATAAAGATACCAGATGCCGCTGCAGTATATTTGCCAAGGCCCTCCACTGCAAGGTTGAAGATGCCGCCCCACATTACAGATGTACACAATCCGCAAAGTACAAAGAACATGATGCTTATAGGAACCTGCACATATCCGAATGAGATGTCACTCTTGAATACAGGCATCATAACTTTTGCAGAGAGTGGTGAGAGTATGGCAACAAGTACAAATATAAGTCCCAGAACAGATACTGCGGAGAGCATTTTCCTGCTTGAGACTTTAGCAGCCACTGACCCACCGAGAAGACGGCCCACAAGCATAAGGAACCAGTATGTTCCTACAATAGTTCCTGCTTCGGCGGTAGCAATACCGAGCTCATTTGTCATGAAAAGGTTTGCAATATTTGGAATACCAACCTCAACACCAACATATATGAAGATTGCTACAACACCCAATACAAAGTGACGGAAGTTCCATGCGCTGTATTTGTCGTTGCTCTTCTGCTGTTTATGTGCAATATGAGGCTCAGGAATCTGCATAGAGGCAAGAACAATAAATGCAAGTGCAAATATACCCATTGCAAGGTAGAGTGCAGGATTGGCGTCGGAAATGCTTGCTTTTGAAACATCACCTATAAGATAACCTACAAGCACAGGCACTATGGTTGCACCAATGGAGTTGCACGAGCCGCCAAGCTGTATAAGCTGGTTTCCTCTGTTTCCGCCACCACCAAGAGTGTTGAGCATAGGATTAACTACAGTATTGAGCATACACATCGAGAAGCCCGAAACAAGCGCGCCAGTCAGGTAGACTGCAAAAATGGTTGTGTTGTTTGTTGCACCGGCCTCTGCATTACCTATCAGACCCGACAAAAATGTAATACCAACTCCAACAAATCCAACTGCAATGGCAGTAAGGGCTGTCTTCTTGTAGCCAATTCTGTTAAGCAGCATACCTGCAGGAATACCCATAAAAGCGTATGCTATAAAATTGGCAAGATTACCCAGTTGGGACACAAAGTTACTTGCTTCAAATTGTGATTTGATAATAATGCCCATAGGGTTCTGAAGGCCTGTTACGAAGGCGATCATAAAGAATAGGGCGAACATCATTGCAATTGGCAACAGATAGTTCTTTTTGTTGTTTTCCATAAATTTTTTTTGTTTTTTTTATATTAATTAAATTTAAATTTATTTTTCCAGAAAAAAATTTGCCTCTCTAAAGCAGTGGACTCCAGAGTCTTGCAAAACTCTCCTTGATTTTGTCTCCAAATTGACGCTGACTCCACTTCCCTGCAGTAATTTGCCGGCACGATTGCAGATCTTTAAAAAATCTCTTCTCAATAATCTCTGCACACTCCTTATTATAGATGGCAGCCATCACCTCAAAATTGTGTTCGAAGCTGCGTATATCCATATTGGCCGAGCCGACAATACTCATTTGGGTATCTATGCTTATAACCTTTGAATGGTTGAACCCTTTTTTGAACAGATATATTTTTATACCTGCATCGAGCAGCTCTGTTATATACGACATTGTGCTCCAGTGGGCAATTTTTGTGTCTGATTTTTCAGGCAACATTATTCTCACATCAACCTCTCCGAGCGCCGCCGTTTTCAGGGCATTCAGAATGCTTTCACAAGGAGTGAAGTAGGGCGTTACAATGTAAATATGCTTTTTGGCAGCAGTAATTGTGCTGAAATAGCACTGCATTATGCTTGCCCAGAAACTGTCGGGACCACTTGATATTATTTGGGAATAGAGGTGTTTTCCCTGTATGTGGGCATTGTGGCTTCCAATATCCAGAGGCGGATAATATTTCTTCTTGAAACGTATTTTCCGTTTTGTGCCACCGCTCTTTATAAAGTGCCGGTCCATTAAAAAACAGGCCTGCAGAGAAAAAACAGATTCACCCTTTATTTTTATATGGGTATCGTGCCACTCACCAATAGCAGTGCCGTAGTAATATCGGTCTGCAATATTTACTCCGCCCAAAAAACCTGTTTTGCCATCAACTACAAGAATCTTTCTGTGGTTGCGGTAGTTTATTGTAGATTTGAGCGAGAATTTTACAGGAGAAAAGACAAGCACTTCAATACCTGCCTGCTCCAGCTGCTCTTTAAAATTCTTTTTTAGCGAGAGACTGCCTATGCCGTCGTAAATCAGCTTTACTTCAACGCCGGCTTTGGCTTTTTTTATCAAAAGCTCCTTAAAGCGTTTGCCGGTTTTGTCGTCTACAATAATATATGATTGCAGATGAATATGGTGCAGAGCCTTTTCAATCTCCAGATACATGGCATCGAGAGCCTCTTTTCCTGTAAAAAAGAACTCGATAGAGTCGTTATCCTCAATAATTGTATGGCTGTTTTTAAGATTCTGGTAAATCAGTTTCTTAAATGGAGTAAGCTCATTGCCAAGCAGTTCGGGGTTTCTGCGCAGCAGCTCCATCTGGTTGTTGCTGGCAGCTTTGCGGAGTTTGTAGTCGGCAAGACCTTTACGGCTATAAATTTTCTTTTTTCTGAAATTCTGGCCAAAAAGCAGATAGCAGATAACGCCGAAATAGGGGAGCAGCATAAGCACAACCACCCACGACAAGGTCTTTATGGGATCTTGTTTACGTAGAATCATTGTAGCAGAGATAAACACAGCAAGCACCATATTCATCACATACAGTACTACGGATACAATCTGCCATATATTACTCTGCCACACTATTAATACAATATGTTGGATTAATCAATAAAAATGTTCAATCAGTCGATAAAATCGTCAATCTGGCCAAAAGAGAGCTCATCGAGCCTCAACTCACCCTTTGTTACATGGCCGAGCAAGGTAATAGGAATATCATTGTTGAACAGATAATCTACAAAATCATTCTCCTGAGCATCATTCACTGTTACAACCGCAATATAACGGCTCTGGCCAAAAAGGAACTGCTTGTCTTCGATTTCTGCATCGCCGGTAATATCGAACCCGAGCCTGTTTGGAGCGCAGGCTTCAATCAAAGAGAGGAACAGACCATTCGACGAAATGTAATGGGCACTTGTAACCATATCTTTTTCAATGGCCTTTACAAGTATATTCAAACTGTTCTGGTCTACAGCCTCATCCTCCTCCACATGACCTACAAGGTAGATTGTATCGCCTTTGCAATCAAAAGCCATAGGTGTTACAAACTTCTTGCTCATGAACTGGCCGAGAGCATTTATTCTCCGGTCGTCTGAATTTTTTGTAGTAAGATACCTGGCGCCGGTACATGCAAGTTTTGAGAGAGCCTCATTATTGGCTTTTGTAACAGCAATAGAGGCATCATATTTATCCAATGATGGAGATTCAGCCTTGCTTACCGCCAATGTAAACACGCCTTTGGCAACCCTTTCCACATCTGCATCGTATGGGTTGCTGATATATTTCTGCAAGTTTTTCTGGAAATTTGCATCCTCCACAAGAAGGTCGCTAATCTCTGTAAGGTCGTCGAGTCGGGTAATTTGTTGTTCGTAAATCTCTACCATAATATAGACTTTAATAAGGTTCTAATTGAAAGACGAAGATAGTAAATAAAAGGTTAAATAGTATGTTAAATTTTCGTTAAAAACATTTTGACTTTTAAGAAAAACAACTTATCTTTGCATCCGCTAAGCCCAGATGCTGAAATTGGTAGACACGCCACTTTGAGGGGGTGGTGCCGGTATCGGTGTGCAAGTTCGAGTCTTGTTCTGGGCACCAAAAAACGGAAGCAGATTATTCTGTTTCCGTTTTTTTTTGTATCTCATTGATGATTAATGGCACACCCGATAAACCCTGTGGGGAGAAAAACGGCACACCCGATAAACCCTATGGGGTAATCTGGGTGCAATTGGGAGCAATTGCACCGGTTTTGTCCACGAAAAGGGTGGTTTTTGTGGATACGGGCAGCTGGAACTCGGTTTTGTCCACGAAAAGGGTGGTTTTTGTGGATACGGGCAGCTTATCAAGCAGAAAAGACATCATTGGGGTGATGTCTTTC
>JAZNEW010000031.1:0-37615 GCA_045588775.1 Candidatus Egerieisoma sp.
GAAGAGGAGTTGGAGGAACTTATCAATATTCTTGCATCTTCAATCGGATGGCTTATCAATCCAAACAAACTGGTAAACACCTTCAAGTCGGTCAAGAATGTTTCTATATCTCCAAATACCATAAGTTTCTACCTTGAAATACTGCAAGATGTCTTTATGGTGGAAAAGTCAATACGATACGATATTAAAGGTAAGAAGTATATTGACACTCCTGCCAAATATTACTTTGCCGATTTAGGTTTGCGTAATGCCCGTATAAATTTCCGTCAGCACGAAGTAACACATTTGATGGAAAATCTCATATACAACGAGCTTCGCATTCGTAGATTGATGGTAGATGTGGGTGTTGTAGTGGTAAACACCAAAGATGAGGAGGGCAAGAGCCAGCGTAAACAATTGGAAGTTGACTTTGTATGCAACGAAGGCAGTAAACGATGTTACATACAATCAGCTTTGAGGTTGCCTAATGAGGAAAAACGGGAACAGGAACTACGCTCGCTAACGCATATATCGGACAGCTTCCAGAAGTTTGTAATCACCGAAGACCCAATAAAGCGTTATCAAGACGAAAACGGAGTTGTGTTTATGAACATCTATGAGTTCCTGCTTGATAGGGATAGTTTGAAAGTTTAAGGCAATAAACTGCAAGCCGAGCGCAGAGCTCAAGCTTGCTTGAAGATATGCCGAGGCGCAGCGTTTGGAATAGACGAATTGTAAAAAATAAGTAATAATATGAAAAAAATTGTTGTACTGAGCGGCGCCGGAGTAAGCGCCGAGAGCGGAATCAGAACTTTCCGCGACAGCAACGGTCTCTGGGAAGAGTACCGTGTGGAAGATGTCGCCTCCATCGACGGATGGCACAGGAACAAGGAGCTTGTTTTGAATTTCTACAACGCACGCCGTAAGGCCCTGCAGGATGCCCAGCCCAATGAGGCTCATAAAATAATTGCAGAGTTGGAAGAACAATTTAAAGTATGTGTCGTAACCCAGAATGTAGACAATCTGCACGAAAGGGCAGGAAGTTCAAAAATCATCCACCTGCATGGCGAGCTCACAAAAGCAAGAAGCGTAAAAGATGAATATACAACCTATGATATCGGCTACAACGATATCCATCTTGGCGACAAAGCCCCCGACGGAAGCCAGTTGCGTCCATTTATAGTATGGTTTGGAGAGAGTGTTCCGGAACTTGGCCGCGCAGCCAAAGAGGTGGAGAGCGCAGATATTCTCATAATAATAGGAACATCCCTTAATGTTTACCCTGCTGCCGGACTTGTCCACTACACTAAACCGGGGTGCAAAATCTATCTGATAGATCCCCAGCCGATGAATTTGAGAATGGAAAACTTCACCCAGATTCAAGACGTTGCAACTGAGGGTATGAAAAAACTGAAAGAGGAGCTAATTAAATAGGCTCCTCTTCAATTAATCACCGTCACCCCGGCACAAATACTCCACAATCAATACTCCAGCACTCCCACAAATCCATCCATTGCACTCACAAGGATGCGGTTTCCTCCCAAAGGCTGGATATAGTTGATCAGGGCTATTGAGAATTTGTGTTTCCAGGCTATCGAGCCATCTTTACAATTCAATGCAATGATTGTTCCCTTGTCGGTTGGTACAAAGAGCAGGCCTGCGCCATCTTTTCCCTCACCGGCTATCGAGGTTACGGGTGTTGGAGCTATCTCATAACCAAAGCCGGCATCTGCAGCCCATTCAAGTTTTGGCAGTACTCTATCTGCTGCAACCTCTATACTCTCTTTTGTAGAATATGCAAAAACTGTATCGAGCATTGTCTTTATATAATATGTATTCTTATCAGGAGAGAGACCCACAGACTCCCTTCCGCCTCTGGCCCTCCACAATTGTTTACCGGTTTTTGCATCAATGGCGTAACTCACGCGCTCCGGTGTGGCAATAATGATTTTTCCATTTGCCTTTACCGGAAAGACTGCTGCAGGAGAGAGCATCCTGCTTCCTTTGTTGCTCCAGGCCCATTGCAGTTTTCCACTCTTAGGATTGAAAGAATAGAGGGTATTGGCCCAGTCTCCAATAACAACCTGCTGTTTGTCGGCAAACGGACGGGCCTCAATAAAACCTTTGATGCCGTCGTATTCCCACACTAAAGCACCTGTACGCAAATCAAGCGCCCTGAAGCATTTATCAGATGCTCCGATATATACCATTCCACCATGTATAGCAGGTGAGCCCAATACAGACTTGCCGCATTTATATCTCCATTTCAACGAACCGCTATCCAGATCAAGGGCATAGATATAATTGTCGGAAGAGCCTACAACCACAATATCTCCAGAAACTGCAGGAGTAGAGAAGAGCTTGCCTTGAGTCTTATAGCTCCATATTACACTTCCATCTTTTGCCGACAGCGCATATACATATCCTGCAGTATTTGCATAGACCACCTTTGCATCCTTTGCACCATATTTGCCTGCCATCACAGCTCCTGAGCCGATATCGCTCCTATCCTGAAACTTCCATACAGCCTTTACATTCGGGTAAAGTGCATTTAAATCAAAACTCTCCCTGTCGTACCTCAGACCGCTATCAAATGCAGTACCATTGCTCATCCGCAAAGTGTGCCAAGGGGCAGATGTTCTGCCCTCTACCGCCACATTTCCCTCTTTCATCGCTTTTGTTCCCGGAGCTATTCTCTCGCTGAAGGTTACTGTAGAGCCATCTACCTTAACAATAGTATATCCCGGCCCTTCTTTTCCTGTGCACATGGTAGAGCGTCCTATCACACCCGGTATGCCCTCATACACCATTGCCCTGTTTTCATGCCAGTGGCCATTCATAATGAGCTGGGTATTCATTGTTTTAAGAATATCCAGAACCTGACCGTAATTGAGCATTGATGTATCCATAGGATAATGGTTTACAAAAAATACCGGCTGCGATGCTTCTACTGTTTTAGAAAGTGAATCGAGCCACACCATACTCTCGCGTGGCAACAGTGCAGGCGCCATCCTCATATTGGGGCCGCTGTTTGTACCTATAAATTTGATGCCTCCGTAGTCGAACTCAAACTCCTCATAACCAAACTCCTTCACAAATGTGTTGCATCCGCTTTCAGACCATTTGGCATCATGGTTTCCGGCTACTATATAGTATGGTTTCTCAAGTTTGTCGAATATTGATTTTGCAAGAGCAATCTCTTCGTCTGTGCCAAATTCTGTAATATCTCCTGCCAAAATGGAAAAGGCTATCTCAGTATTTGAGTTGATATCCTTAACACAAGCCTCAGCATCCTCCACACTTTTTGCATCCAAAGCAATATGTATATCCGACATATATGCGAATGTGAAAGAAAATTTCTCACTATTTTCTTTATTCTCTTTTGTAACATCCGCTGCAGCCGCTTCGGATTGCACACCTGTAACAAACAACAAGGCAGCCATAACTGCTGCCATTGTTTTCAATCCAATAGTTTTAAGTCCCATAAATCGTATACGGATAAAATTTATTAAATCTCCTCAAAATCTTTATTTTCCATCCATCCCTGACGGCCGTCGGAGAGCTCTATTTTGCTCCATTGTCCAACTCTCTCCAAAATTTCCACCTTAGTTCCTTCGTGCAATATAAACAGATTGCCACCTGTTGAATTTGGAGCGCTCTTCACATTACTTACGGGTGCAAGCACTATTGCAGAATCATTGCTGTTGGCCCTGCTTCTCAAATTCAGTGAGAAGATAAATGCCACAATTGCAACAAGAAGTGTTACACACGCCAGAACAAATGAGAATTTGCGCTGCGACACTTTAGGGGCATGACGGAAAAGCAGCAACAATAATGCTGTTACCACAAGCAGTGCCACACCTGTCCAGGCCCATTTGTCGGAAGACATGGCATTCCTGACATCTTTTGTCCATGTAACCAAAATAAATTCAGGAACGCTCTCAATTTTATCAAGTGTCTTGAGTTTTGCTATCTCCAGATTATTTTTGATGTCGCCATTTGCCGGATCAAGTTTCAAAGCCCTTTCATAATAGAGGATAGCCCTGCCGTCGTCTTGCTGCTTGTAATAGGCATTACCCATGTTATACCACAGTTTTGCCGACATATATCCTTCATCTTCAATTTGTTTGTAATACTCCAACGCTGTTGTATACTCTCCCAATGAGTAAGCATTGTTGGCCTTCATCCAGAGCGAGTCCCTGTTACCGGCAAAAGCTGCAGATGATGCAACCAAACAAACCAATACAAAATATACAAATCTCTTCATACTCGTATTCAAATTATAACCTGTTCTCCAGATTCGAAATTGTCTCTATTGCTTTATTATACTGTTCTGCCATGGCCACAGCACCTCCGTCCTGTGAGTAACGGGCCATTTCACAATTGTCGAGCAATTGCATAAAATCTGAAACAAATGCCTGATCAACCCCTTTTTGCTGCAGCTGCTCACTTATCACATCCCTTTGCAACTGGGAGAATGGTATTGAGAGTTTGTCGCCAATATATCCTAAAAGTGCCTTATGCAACTCTTCGTAGAATGGTGCTCCCAAATTCTCCGCAAGATAGACCTGAGCCTGTTTCAACCTCATTTTTGCAACTTTGTTGGCACGTTTGTTTCTTGTGCGTTTTACATCCCCTCTCAATTTGCGCCTTACACTCAATATCTTGTCGGCCAGGAACCATCCTATTACAATCAATGCAACTGCAATGAAAAACCACAAACTTCCAATAAAGAAGACTCCTTTTTTTACCAGATCGGCAGATGAAGTTGCAATGTACCTTATATCACTGCCCAAATTCACCACACTCTGTTTGTTCATTCCCTGAATTACCGTACCCGAACTCTGCAAAATATTGTCTCCCGGCAGAACTTTCAGAGAGAGCGGCTGACTCTTCAATGTTACATATTTGCCCGAAGAGATACTATAATAAGAGTACTCTACGGATGGTATTTCAAACAAGCCCTCGCTTCTTGGTATAAATGGAAATTCAAAAATCTTTTTGCCCGACATGCCATTTGCACCATTTGCATAGTTATTGCTGGTTTTTACATCATATTTTTCGAAATCGGCAGGCAATTCCACATGAGGAGTCTCGATAAGGTTCAGGTTTCCGTTTCCGGATATCTCTACAGTAAGGGCACCTGCCTCATGCGCCTTAAGGCTGTCGCGGTTAAGTTTCACTTTCATAGAAAACTCGCCCACTCCTCCTCCAAACGATGCCGGAGCCCCTGCCGGCAATGCTGCAACATGGATTTTTACAGCTTTGGTTGAGAGTCTCTTCTTTACAGTCTGGTATGAGTCAAAGAAATCATCAAATATGCTGCGGCCCCCTCCGGAGGTTCGTATCTGTATCAGACACACCATTTCGGAAGGCTCGATTGTAATTTCACCGGTCTGTTGCGGCAACAACATATATTTTCTCAATACAGCAGAGTTGTATATCTGATTATTGTAGTTTTCCCTTACAAAATTGATATTCTGCGGAGTCTCCAGTTCCTGACTCCAGAAACCATTGAAAACAGGGAATTTTATATCCTCAAAACCTGCCACAGGAACTTTTGTATAGAGTTTTAATGTAGCTACAATAGGCTCACCCTTAACCACTCTGCTTTTGCTGAACGACAGACGGAGGAATATATCTTCTGATGAGATTTCGCCTCTGCTGCTTCTCGAAGCTGCTGCATCTGCCGATTGGGAGTATCCGCCCGAAGCAACTCCCTGTTGTGTCTGTGAAGAAGAGCTCGACACATTTGTCGCCACCACCTCTATATCAACACCCTTTGTAGTATAGGTCTTACCATTTATCACAGCCGATGCTGCCGAAATTTTGGCTACACCTGTAGCTGTGGCCCTCAATATCAATGTGTAGCTGACCTCATAAGAATCGGTACGCTTTCCGTTAATTATCTGAGTACTTGTCATTCTTGATGAGGTTGGGCCTGCCAACAGATCCAGGCCGGTAAAGGTTGGAGTTGTAAAGCCCTCTATATCGGCATTTGCCGTATACACTACCTTAAATATCTCATCCTTCTCCACAACATTTGGGGCACTCACTGTAAACGATTGGGCAAACGAAACAGTACATGCCAGAAGGGCCAGCATGGAGAAGAGCGCTCTTTTAAGATTTCTATCAAGTATCATATTACCAATTTTTCTCACGTTGTTTTGATTTCAAGGCCTTAGCCTTCTCTTTATTTACCTTGTCCTGAGTCTGGTTCTCCTTCTCCTGCATAGCCTGCAACATCTGTTCGGCCGCCTGCGGAGTTATTTTAGGAGGAGACTGGTTCTGATCATTGTTCTTATCCTGGTTTTGATCATTGTTTTTATCCTGGTTCTGATCATTATTCTGATTCTGATCATTGTTCTGATCCTGCTTCTGGTCTTTATTCTGGTTCTGATCCTGATTTTGCTGATTCTGATCCTGCTGGTTCTGGTTTTGCTGGTTCTGCTGATCCTCCAGCATCTTCTGGGCATAAGCCAGATTTGTTTTGGTCTGCACATCTGCAGGATTACGTCTCAACGAATTTTTATAGGCCTCCACTGCCTCACCATATTTCTTCTGGGCAAGATATGTATTGCCAAGGTTATGGTATATATCAGATGCCGCATCTCTCTTATCCTTTTTTACGACACCATTTTTCCAATCGATATCAAGAGGATTTTTAGAGACACTGTCGGCCGCTGCAACAAGATTCTTCTCGGCATTTGCCGCATCATCCATCCTATAAAGAGTATTGCCCAGATTATAATTTGCCGCAACCGACAAAGAGTCTTTTATCAGGGCTTTGCGGTACTCAACTTCTGCCTCCTTATAATTCTCTTTCTCAAAGACTTTATTACCTCGTCTGACCTCTTTCCTGTCGGTCTGTGCATTCATTGTATATCCCGACAAAACCATCAGCAGCACCAATGTAAAGAGTTTCTTTCCGCTTCTTCTATTGCCTACAAGGAACTCCAACAAGAAGAAGAACAGTGCAATTGCAAAAAAGTACATATATTGTTCATCAAAATCCTCAAAAACCTGAGATTTGAACTCCTGCTCCTGAAGTTCCTTCAATTTGTCGATAATCGGATTAAGGCCGAATTCGGTATTGCCGGCCTTTACATAAGCGCCCTCGCCTGCCACAGCAACCTCCTCAAGCACAGATTCATCCAATTTGGTTACAACAATATTTCCCTCTTTATCCTTCAGCAGATCTCCATTCATAGGGATAGGTTTTCCTTCCGGAGAACCCACACCTATACAAAAGACCCTTATTCCCTCCTGAGCTGCAGCAGTTGCAGCCGCCACAGGGTCATCTTCGTGGTTCTCGCCGTCGGTTATAAGTATGATAGCCTTATTTCCTTCACCCATCTGCCCTTCACCGCTGAAGCTGCGCATGGCGGTATAAATGGCATCACCCAATGCTGTTCCCTGCACCGGAACCGACTCGGTATTTATACTGTTCAAAAATATTTTTGCAGATACATAATCAGTTGTTATAGGCAGCTGTACAAACGACTGTCCGGCAAAAACTATAAGGCCTATCCTGTCTCCCTGCAATTTGTCTACAAGACGCGATATGGCAAGTTTTGCCCTCTCAAGCCTGTTTGGCGAATAATCTTCGGCAAGCATCGAATTCGAGACATCCAATGCAATCATAATCTCGGCACCCTTTCTGTTGGTCTCTTTAAGTCTGGCACCTATCTGAGGTCTTGCCAAACCAATTACAAAAAAGAGCCATGCCACTGCAAAAAACGAAACTCTCACCCATCCTTTAGATTTGGAACGGGTCGGCATAAGCTTTTCCAGAAGCGCCATATCCCCGAGTGCCTCCATTTTCTTTCTCCGTTCTTTTCTGTAAAGAGCGTAGAATATAAAGAATAAAGGAATGGCAAATATCAACAATAAATATTGTGCAGATGCAAAATGTATCATACTCTCTCTCTCCTTCTAATCAGGGATCTGTTTAATTACAAACAGTCTCAATATAAGTTCCAGCACAATGGCGGCAAGAGCCACCAAGGCAAAATTCATAAAAAGTTCCTTGTACAACGGGAATGAATCCACAAGAGTCCTGTTCTTCTCCATCTTGTTGATTTCCCCATATATTTCGAGCAGTTTGGTATTGTCGGTTGCCCTGAAATATTTTCCACCGGTCTCATCCGCTATTTTTTGCAGGAGCGGCTCATCAATCTGAACCTCAACTTGCTGCAATTCTATTCCAAATGGTGTCTGAAAAGGATATGGAGCTGTACCTTTTGCACCCACTCCAATTGTATAAACCCTTATTCCGTATGTTTTTGCTATTTCGGCAGCCATCTGGGGCGAAATCTCTCCGGCATTGTTCACACCGTCGGTCAATAAGATTACAACGCGGCTTTTTGCCTGTGAATCCTTCAGACGGGCAACTGCAGTTGCAAGGCCGTTTCCGATGGCTGTACCATCCTCTATAATTCCGCAATCAATCTCCTTTATGAGATTTATCAGGGTGGCCCTGTCGGTTGTAAGTGGGGATTGGGTGTAGCTTTCACCGGCAAACACCGCCACACCTATCCTGTCCGACGGTCTCTCTGCAACAAACTGTATGGCAATATCCTTGGCCGCATTTATACGGTCCGGCGTAAAATCCCTTGCCAACATACTTGTTGAGACATCCAGAGCCAGCATTATATCAATACCCTCAGTATCAATCTTCTCAAATGTTGATGATGAACGGGGACGCGCTATCGCAACAATAATGCAGGCCAAAGCAACGGTACGCAGCACAAAAGGGATATGTCTCGAAACCTTCTTGAACGACCCCCTTTTCTGATGCCATGGTGTAACCGTTGAGACAAGCAGAAACGGCGTGAGCCCCTTTACCTCCCTGTAAATATATATCGCTACCAAAGGTATCAGAAGCAATAAAAGCCACAATAAATTGGGATACTCAAAAAACATACTAACTAACCTCCTTTTCTCCTTCCAGTTCCTGCATGAATGTAGAATTTACAAAACGTACTGCGCTCGGAATCGCCTGTTCATTCTCTCCAATTGTAGGAACATATTTTGCAAACTTCACAAGATCAGCCACTTTAAACAGCTCATCAAGTTCATTATACAATTTTTCATCAATATCTTTTCCCGACAGGCTCAACATAATCTCAGAAGAGGTTT
This sequence comes from Candidatus Egerieisoma sp., assembly GCA_045588775.1. Taxonomy (GTDB): domain Bacteria; phylum Bacteroidota; class Bacteroidia; order Bacteroidales; family UBA932; genus Egerieousia. The sequence continues at coordinate 9,121 of JAZNEW010000031.1, forward strand.
TCTCCATGGCATTTACACCATAACGCCCCTCAATATATTCGCGCAGAGTATCTGTAATTCCTGTGTAGAAAAGTTTCTCCTTTCCATTCTGCCACAATTTCTGGGAATGGATCTTGTCCAGCTCCCTCAACGCCACAATATGCGGAGGATCTGTTACTATCGGCCTTCCAAAGAAATCCCTGTTCTCCCTTCTGTATTTTATATATCTGTAGAGAAGATATGCCGATACAAGCAAAAATATACCCAACAATACCCAAGGAATAACCTCTTTGAAAGTTACAGGATATTTTATCTGCCCCTTTATGTCCATAGGCTGGAAACCTGTGGTATCCACCTGTATTGTATTCACAAACAATGATGGAGTGTCAAAGATAATCGCGTAAGTATCTTCTGTATCCTCATTTATCATAAACAGGGGCATCGGCAATTTGTAAGAGCCGCTGTCGAATGATGTCAGCAGAACCTTTGCCTCCAACTCCTTTATTCCCTTCTTTATCGAAACGGTATCAAGTATAAAATCTGCCACAACCTCCACTTTTGCACCGGTTGTATCTCTTTGCATCACTCCTGCATAGGGATATACCGTTACCGAATCATGCTCCGGCAATTCAAACCTTGTACTCCAGAGCACCTGATCTCCAATAAGGATGGTATCTTTTGATATAGTGGTGGATTTAATCTGTCCCCAAACATCTGAAGAAGATATTGTAACCAGCAATACCAGAAGAGTAATTATATAACTTCTCTTTATCATTTTCCTACAGCATTTAATATAACGCTATCATTTACCCTTGAACAATGCTATCAGCCCCTTGACATAATCCTGGTCTGTGCCTATGCTCACACTGTCCACTTTAAATTTATTGAAAAGCTGTTTTGCCTTATCAAATACATTCAAGCTCCACTGGTTGTAGTAGTTGCGTACTGCTTTGCTCGAAGTATCAACATAACTCTCGGCACCGGTCTCCGCATCGCGTACCCTGATAAGTCCCACATCCGGAATATTCCTGTCGCGCGGATCATAAATATTGACTACAGAAATATCATGACGGTTTACAGCAATCTTCAAAGCCTCTTCATAATTGGGTCTGCTCTCCCCATCCACATCCAGCAAATCGCTCAACAGAAAAGCGGTACACTTCTTTTTTATGGCATTTGTAAGGAAACGCAATGCCTCCGAGATATTTGTACCCTTCTCCTGAGGCTCAAACTCGAGGAGCTCCCTCAAAATACGGAGAAGATGACTTCTTCCCTTCTTTGGCGGAATAAACTTCTCAACCTTACTGCTGAAGAACAATGCGCCCACCTTATCATTATTTATCGAAGCAGAGAAAGAGAGTACAGCCGCGATTTCGGCAGCCAACTCCCTTTTACTTTTTGAAACAGAACCGAATATTCCCGACGAGCTCACATCCACAAGCAATACCACAGTCATTTCGCGCTCCTCTTCAAATACCTTTATATAAGGAGCACGCAAACGGGCTGTAACATTCCAGTCCATATTTCTCACATCATCTCCAAACTGATACTCCCGCACTTCGCTGAAAGCCATACCACGCCCCTTAAATGCAGAGTGATACTCACCTGCAAATATCTGATGCGACAAAGATTTTGTCTTTATCTCAATCTTCCTTACCTTTTTCAGCAATTCATTATCCATATCCCGACAATTTATTGATTACTACTATGGAACCTCAACAGTATTGATGATATCGGTAATAATATTCTCTGTTGTAACATTCTCGGCCTCCGCCTCGTATGTAAGACCAATCCTGTGGCGCAACACTTCGTAGCATACAGCTCTCACATCCTCAGGAATAACATACCCTCTGCGTTTTATGAAGGCATACGCCTTGGATGCCATAGCAAGAGAGATACTTGCACGAGGAGATGCTCCATACGAGATCAAGTCTTTGAGCTTTTCAAGACCATACTCTTCAGGAGTACGTGTTGCATATACAATATCCACTATATACTTCTCAATTTTCTCATCCATATAAACATCCTTCACAACCGAACGTGCGCGGATAATATCTTCAGGTTTCAATACAGGAACAGCCTTGGGGAATGAGCCGCTGTTATGCATCTTGATAATCAGTTTCTCCTCCTCCTTTTTAGGATATGTAACCACCACTTTAAGCATAAAACGGTCTACCTGTGCTTCAGGAAGCGGATAGGTACCCTCCTGCTCAACCGGATTCTGTGTTGCCATAACAAGGAACGGCTGCGGAAGTTTGTATGTTTTGTCTCCAATAGTTACCTGACGCTCCTGCATTGCCTCAAGAAGAGCCGACTGCACCTTTGCCGGAGAACGGTTGATCTCATCAGCTAATACGAAATTGGCGAAAATAGGTCCCTGTTTCACCTGGAACTGCTCGCTCTTCTGGCTGTAAATCATTGTTCCAAGCACATCGGCAGGAAGCAAATCCGGTGTAAACTGGATTCTGCTGAATTGGGCATCTACAATATTGGCAAGAGTGTTTATTGCCAAAGTCTTTGCCAGTCCGGGCATACCCTCAAGCAATATATGGCCATCTGCAAGAAGGCCTATCAAAAGATTTTCAACAAGATGCTTCTGCCCTACAATCACTTTGTTCATCTCCATTGTGATGATATCTACAAAAGCGCTCTCTTTCTGGATTCTGTCGTTAAGTTCTTTAATATTTACGCTCTCCATATATGTATTGTTTTTAATTATTATCTTTACCCTCGAAAAAAACGTGTAAAAGTAGTAAATTTTTATGAGGTATTTTATATGTCTCTCCTATAATGGGGCTGCATTTTGCGGATGGCAGATTCAGGATAATGCCAATAGTGTTCAGCAGGAACTTCAAAAAGTGCTCTCACTGTTGCTGAAAGAGCCAATTTCTGTAACCGGAGCGGGAAGAACCGACAGCGGAGTTCATGCCATAAACTATATTGCACATTTTGACAGCCAATCGGTCATACAAGATGCGGCATATATAACCTACAAATTGAATGCCATTCTACCTAAAGAGATAGCTGTGCACTATATACGCCAAGTGCATGATACTGCCCACGCACGCTTTGATGCCACCAGCCGGACATACAAATATCATGTCCACACCAACAAAAATCCTTTTGACACAGGATTCTCTCTTCATGTCAGGCCTCAAGATATGAATATAGAAAAGATGAATGCCGCAGCCGAATATTTTTTGGGGGAACACGACTTCAGCAGTCTCGAAAAGGTAAATGGCGGAAACAAAACCTCAATCTGCACCGTAACGCATGCCCGATGGGAACAGACAGATGAGTGCAATTATGTCTTTACCGTTACAGCCAACCGTTTTTTACGCAACATGGTAAGGGCCATGGTAGGCTCTCTGCTCGAAGTTGGTGCAGGCAAAAGGGAGCCTGAGTGGATATGCAAAATGCTTGAACAGAAGAACCGGAGTGCCGCAGGCCAATCAGTTCCAGGAAAGGCATTATTTTTGGTAGAGGTAAAATATCCTTATACTATCAAATAAAGTGTTATCTTTGTCGGTCTTTAATCTAAAAATAATAAAATTATAATATGTTACTTGCAACTATTCTTCAAACAGCAGCACCAGAGGCTATTGCAGAGGCAATTCCGGTAAAGGAAGAACTCTCTTTTTCTCTAATCGACATGGCAATCAAAGGCGGATGGCTGATGATTCCGCTCTTTTTGCTCTCTATTGTTACAATCTACCTTTTTGCCCAAAAATGGTGGGCTATAAAAAAAGCATCTGCCATTGATGAGAATTTCATGAAAGATATCAGAGACTTCATTCACGACGGCAAAATCAAATCGGCCATTGCCTTGTGCCAGGAGACCGACACTCCTATTTCGAGGCTCATTGAAAAGGGCATAGAGCGCATAGGACGTCCTCTTTCTGATATCCAGACCGCTGTGGAGAATATGGGAAATGTGGAGGTTGCACGCCTCGAAAAGGGTCTTCCAATGCTTGCGACAATTGCCGGAGGCGCCCCTATGATTGGATTCCTCGGAACAGTAATGGGTATGGTACAGGCCTTCTTCAATATGGCTCAGGCCGGCAACAATATCGATATCACACTCCTTTCAGGCGGTATCTACACGGCTATGGTAACAACAGTTGCCGGACTTATTGTAGGTATTATGGCATACTTCGGATACAATTTCCTCACTTCGAGAGTATCAGACCTTGTATTCAAAATGCAGAACAACACCATAGAGTTCATGGATCTTCTACATGAGCCTGTTAAATAAGACTTTAATAAACAAAGGATATGGCTATAAAACAAAGGGCAAAAGCAGAAGCTTCTTTCAGCATGTCATCCATGACTGATATTGTATTTCTGCTGCTCATCTTCTTCCTTGTAACCTCAACCCTGATAAATCCGAATGCTCTCAAACTGCTGCTGCCAAAGAGCACAAACCAGATTTCGGCCAAACAGCAGGTGAGTGTTTCCATAAAGCATTATCAGAAAAACAACACCTTCTCCTACCACATAAACGGCAAGAGCACTCCTATAAAATTCAGCGATGTGGAGCCTGCTTTGCAGAAATTGCTCATGGAGAGTGATGATCCCACCTTTTCCATTTATGCCGACAAGAGTGTTCCAATTGAGCAGGTTGTAAATCTGATGAATATAGGAAAGAGAAACAAATACAAAGTAATTTTAGCAACATCACCGGAATAGAATGGTAAAAGTTCCTCACGGATACACCAGACAGGAGAAAAAAGGCATCAGCATTGGAGTACTGGCAACTGTAGTATTCCATGTGATGCTTTTGTTTGTATTTGTGAATGCGGGACTCAAATATATCTATCCTCCACCTGAAGAGGTTGGAATCCTGCTCGATTTTTCAGAGGAACCGGAAGAGTCAAAACCGATTGAGGTTGAGGCTGGAAATGAGCCGAAGGCCATTAATGCAAATCCCAAAGAGGAGATAAAGCTGGTTCAGAAATCAGAGGCTCAAGAAGTTGGAACAAAACCGGCAGAAGGCGTTGCAACAAGCATTGGCGAGGATGGCGATATTGAAAAGCCTGAACCAAAGAGAGTTGTGATAGACCAGAGGGCATTGTTTACCTCCGCCAACAATAAAAAGAAGGATACACTGGCTCCTCAAACTGCCGACCATATCTCCAATTCGCTTAAAGCCGGCAATCCGCAAGGCAACACAAGGGTTGGTGATACGGATGGAACACCGTCGGCCAATCTGAAGGGCAGAAATGTGATGGGTTCACTCCCATTCCCTGAATATGCTGTAAACAACGAAGGAAAAGTTGTTGTGAAGATTCTTGTAGACCAGTATGGCAAGGTTACCAATGCCATACCCGGAGCAGCAGGCACAACCGTCCAGGACAAACAGCTTTGGGAAGCGGCAAAAAAAGCTGCATATCAGGCTGTCTTCAATATAAGTTCACAGGCCCCCACTCTTCAGGAGGGCACAATTACCTATATCTTCAAACTGAAGTAACCTCTTGCTGCCTCTGCTATTCGTATCTCAAAGCCTCTATAGGATCGAGGTCTGCAGCTCTCTTTGCAGGGATATAACCTGAGGCTATTCCCACAACAAAACATATCATCACTGCAAAAAGTATCCATAGCCAGGGAATTATAAAAGAGGCGCCCAGCAACATGGCTGTTGCATTTCCGATGAGAATTCCGGCAATTGTTCCAATCACACAGCCGGCCTGGCTTATTACCACCGATTCCATGAGGAACTGCTGCCTTATCCTTTCAGAGGAGGCCCCGATAGCCTTCCTTATTCCAATCTCCCGTGTGCGCTCTTTTACAGAAACGAGCATTATATTCATCAGACCTATTGCCGCACCCAATAGAGTAACCAGTCCTATAATTGAGGCCGACAATGTTATTATTCCTGTTATTTGTGACAGTTCTCCAAGCACTGCATCACTTCTGTTGATACTGAAATCTGTCTCATCAGAGGGAGTGAGCCTGCGGATCGCCCTGAAGAGAGCCTCTGCCCTATCATATACAGATGTATCACCCGAAATGGAGCTTGCAATATCGGGCACCACACCTATATTGAAGGATGTTCTGTCGGAAATAAAATATGAACGGGCATTCGAAACAGGTATTATTATCTCATTGTCGATACTGCCACCAAAAGAGGCGCCAACTTTCGCCAGAGTGCCAACTATTTCATAGCGGATACCTGCCACAGAGATATATTTTCCTATCGGATCTTCATTTTTAAACAGGGCTTTTACAATTCCATCACCTGCCAGACAGATAAATGATGCGGCATTAATGTCGTTTTCAACAAGTTGCCGGCCAGAAGAGACAGTTGCATTTTTATATTGCAGATAGTGCTGATCCGCTGCCACAACATTTGTCATGGGATTGGTCATACTGGTGCTGCCATACTTTACCGGCATATTCCCCAGAGTTGCAAACAGGGAAACACATCCCCCAAAGTCAAACCTCTTCTTGAACGACAAAGCCTGGGAATATGTTATGATATTTGAATTTTTTACCCTTACACTCTTTACCGCACTGCCCGATGTGAGTCTGCGGGCCGTTATTGTAAAAGAATTTGTCCCTATCTTTCCGAAATTTGAGAATACCTCCTCTTTCAGGGCCTCTGTTGCTGTCAGTACCCCTACAAGAGAGGTAATGCCTGTTGCGATTATGAGTATCGTAAGAAAAGAGCGCAGTCTGTTGCTTTTAATCGACCCTACTGCCACATTCATGTTTTCCCTCCACAACGGTGATAATCTAAAAAAGTTATTCACAGACATATCCATCATCCTCCTCCTCAACAAACTGTTAGAAATTACTTATATAAATTGGAGTGTAAAAATAGGAAATTATCTTATATTAACATACCTTTGCCGCCGAAATCTAATCAAATGAGAAATAATAATACAGAGAGACGCTCCGTTGCCAGAGGTAACGGACGTGGAAGCTCTGCCGCTTCTAAGGGCGGATCAAGAAGAGCTTCATTTTCGCAGGACAAACCTGCAGGAAGATCACGCTACTCAGCCGATGAAGGCTCAGTTAGAAACTCAGCTGGAGAAGGCTCAGCAAAGCGTTCATACAGAAAATCAAACAGATTTGAAAACACCTCCGAGTACTCTGCAACCCCATCAAGAGGCAGAGGTGCTGCCGGAAAATCAGGCGCAGGAAGAGCTGCAGGAAGAGCTGCAGGAAGAACTGCCACCGGAAGAAACGGTGCAGGAAGAACTACAGCCGGCAAAGGTGCCTATGCAGAGAAAAACTTCAGAATGCCGGACTACAGGAAGAGAGATACCAAAGCCAACTCTGCCCCTAAAACAGCTGAGGATGGAATCCGTCTCAACAAATTTATCTCAAACAGCGGCATCTGTTCAAGAAGGGAGGCCGACAGCTATATCACAGCAGGCGTTGTTTCAATCAATGATGTTATTGTAACCGAATTGGGTACAAAGGTCTATCCTAACGATGTTGTCAAGTTCAATGGAGAGAGAATTAAGGGCGAGGAGAAGGTCTACATTGTAATGAACAAACCTAAGGATTTTGTTACAACTGTAAGCGATCCATACGCAGAGAAGACCGTTATAGGCCTGGTTCAGGGCAATTGCAAGGCACGTGTATACCCTGTTGGACGTCTGGATAAAGCCACAACAGGAGTATTGCTTCTGACCAATGATGGTGAGCTTGCCGACAAACTTGCACATCCTTCGTTTGAGAAGAAAAAAATATATCATGTATTCCTCGATAAAAATCTCAAAGGTTCAGATATGAGTGAGCTTGTAAAGGGAATTGTCCTTGAGGATGGCCCTATAAGTGTAGATGAGATTTCATATATCGACGAAGACAAGAGCCAGGTTGGCGTTGAGATCCACTCAGGCAGAAACCGCATTGTAAGACGTATGTTCGAGCACTTCGGCTACAAAGTGAAAAAGCTCGACAGAGTCTACTTTGCAGGCCTTACCAAAAAGAATCTCAGAAGAGGCCAATGGAGATTCCTTACAGAGCAGGAGGTTGCCATGCTCAAAATGGGTTCTTTTGAATAAAAAGAGTATTCTGTCTGAATAATCCAATATTACTTTTATGGAGAATATTACAACTGAAAAACCCATCAACAGAGCCGGATTTGTAAACATAATAGGCAATCCGAATGTGGGCAAATCAACCCTGATGAATGCATTTGTCGGGGAGAAACTCTCTATTGTAACGGCAAAGGCCCAGACAACCCGCCACAGAATCATGGGTATTGTAAATGGAGATGATTACCAGATAGTCTTCTCCGATACTCCGGGCATCCTCAAACCAAACTATATGCTTCAGGAGAGCATGATGAATTTTGTGGAGACTGCGATTGGTGATGCCGATGTGATTCTGTATGTTACAGATGTAGTGGAGAAAATCGACAAGAACAGAGAGTATATCGAGAAGTTGAACAGAGTTGAATGCCCTGTGCTTATCGTTATAAATAAAATAGATGAGTCAAACCAGCAGCAGGTTATCGGACTTGTTGAACAGTGGCACTCACTTGTTCCCAAAGCTGAGATTTTCCCTGCTTCGGCACTGAACAAATTCAACTTGAACGGCATATTCAACCGTATTGTAGAGCTGCTGCCACAACAGCCTGCATGGTACGACAGGGATGTATTTACCGACAAGAGCCTGCGTTTCTTTGCCTCCGAAATAATAAGGGAGAAGATTCTGCTCAACTACAAAAAGGAGATTCCTTATTGCACAGAGGTTATTATCGACACCTTTAAGGAGAATGAAGACATTTACAATATTGAAGCTGTAATACTTGTAATGCGCGAATCCCAGAAAGGCATTATCATAGGCCCTAAAGGACTGGCTCTCAAAAGAGTCGGCATGGAGGCGCGCAAAGATATGGAGAAATTCTTTGAAAAGAAGGTGTACCTCAAGATGTTTGTGAAGGTAGATCCCCACTGGAGAGAAGATAAAAAGGAGCTCAAGAAATTCGGATATATCCAATCATAACGGCATTACGCTGTCCAATTATTATAACAGGCGCAATTTTCACAAAGTTGCGCCTGTTTTAGATACTTTTTAAGGATTTTTTCCGCAAGTTCTTTGTATCTTTGTGAGAATTTTGTCCTAATTACACACACAATCATATAATGGCTGAAGAGATATACAACGCAAACGGAGCCGAAGAGGAGGCTATTGATTTCCAAACTGAACAATCCGACAAATACAGCAAACTCATACACGAGACAGACAATAAATACAAACTCACAGGAATGTATAAGGACTGGTTTCTCGACTATGCCTCTTATGTAATTCTGGAGCGTGCTGTACCGCATATTACAGATGGTTTCAAACCTGTACAGAGACGTATTCTCCACGCCATGAAGCAGATTGACGACGGCCGGTACAACAAGGTTGCCAACATTATAGGCCAGACCATGATGTACCATCCGCATGGAGATGCCTCCATTGGTGATGCACTGGTACAATTGGGACAAAAGGATCTGCTTATCGACTGCCAGGGTAACTGGGGAAATATCCTCACTGGCGACGGAGCTGCCGCTCCACGTTACATCGAAGCCCGTTTGAGCAAGTTTGCCAACGATGTGGTCTTTAATCCAAAAACCACAGAGTGGATGAACTCTTACGACGGCCGTAACCAGGAGCCCGTAAACCTTCCGGTAAAATTTCCGCTGCTGCTTGCACAAGGAGCTGAGGGTATTGCTGTAGGTCTTGCATCAAAAATACTTCCACACAACTTCAATGAGCTTATCGATGCCTCTATAGCCTACCTCAAAGGCGAGGAGTTTGAACTCTACCCCGACTTTGCAACAGGAGGCCTCATCGATTGTTCGCGTTACAACAAAGGTTTGAGAGGCGGTGCAGTTAAAGTGAGGGCAAGAATCACCAAAGTAGACAAAAAGACTCTTGCAATTACCGAAATTCCTTATGGAAAAACCACAGCAGGACTCATCGAAAGCATAATCAAGGCCAATGACAAGGGAAAAATCAAAATCAGGAAGATTGATGACAACACCGCCAAAGATGCCGAGATCATAATTACCCTGCACAACGATATTTCACCCGACAAGACCATAGATGCGCTCTATGCCTTTACAGATTGCGAGGTTTCGATATCTCCAAATGCCTGCGTGATTATGGACAAACATCCGCACTTCATTGGCGTTGATGACATTTTGCGCTATAACACAGACCACACAAAAGAACTGCTGAAGAAAGAGTTGGAAATCAGACTCAATGAACTTGAAAACAGCTGGCACTACTTCTCATTAGAAAAGATATTCTTTGAGAACAAAGTATACCGTCTGTTGGAAAAAGATGCCAGAGACTGGGATGAACAGCTCAATGATGTATTTGCAAAGATGCAAGAGTTCCAGCATCTTGTGCATAGGGCAATTGTAATGGATGATATCCTCAAACTGGTGGAGAAACCTGTCAGAAAGATCTCCAAATTTGATGTGAAGGAGGTTGAGGAGAAGCTCATCAAACTTGAAAATGAGATGGTTGAAGTTAAAAACCACCTCGCTAATCTGGTTGAATATACAATTGCCTACTTCAATGCTCTAAAAGAGAAGTATGGCAGCAAATACCCGAGAATTACCGAGATATGCAACTTTGAGACAATCGAGGCTTCAAAAGTTGCAGTTGCCAATGCAAAACTCTACATGAACAGAGCAGAGGGATTTATCGGAATGGATCTCAAAAAGGACGACAATGCAGAATATGTGTGTGAATGTTCTGATATCGACGATATTATAGTATTCCTTAAAAATGGAAAATATACCGTTACCAAAATCTCCGACAAATCTTTTGTAGGCAAAAACATCATACATGCAGGAATCTTTGTAAGAAACGACCAGCGCACAATTTATAATGCCGTATACCGCGACGGCAAAAACGGAAATGTTTATGTAAAACGTTTCTCGATTACCGGCGTTACACGAGACAAGGAGTATGATATTACACAAGGCAAACCGGATTCGCAACTGCTATGGTTCTCAGCCAACCCTAACGGCGAGGCCGAAGTGCTCAAGGTATTCCTGAAACCGAGACCAAAACTCAAAAAGCTGATTTTTGAATTTGACTTTGCATCAATAGCTGTAAAAGGACGCGCCTCTATGGGTAACATCCTGACCAAGAATCCATTGCATAAAATACAGCTGAAATCCAAAGGTATCTCCACCATAGGTGGAAAACCTATCTGGTTTGATCCCGACATCAACCGTCTGAATGAGGATTCCCACGGCATCCTGCTGGGCGAATTCCATACAAACGACCAGATTCTGGCTATTTGCAAAAACGGATGTTTCTACACCACAAACTTTGATTTGAGCAACAGGTATCAGGGTGATATTTTAAAAATTGAGAAATTCGACAGCAATAAAACCTACAGCGCAATCTATTTCGACGGAGAGTCCAAAAATTACTACATCAAACGCTTTGGCTTTGAACCGAGCATCAATGCAACATCGCTCTTCATCTCAGATGCACCGGGCTCCTATTTTGTAGAGATTTCAGACGACGCTTATCCTCAGGTGCTGATAGAGTTTGGAGGCAAACACGAAAAACGCCCTTCTGAAAAGATTGATGTAGAGCAATTTATCGGCAAAAAAGGATTTAAGGCAAAAGGCAAGAAGGCAACTACATTTGAAGTTGCATCCATCAAGTTTATAGAGCCGCTGCAAAAAGAGGAGGCTGCTACTGAACTGCCTGACAATGAGCTACAGGAGAATCAGACAAATGATTCCGGCAATCAGAGCGGTTACAGCATTGGCGATACTGTTGATATGACTCTGTTCTAATCTACACAGCAATGATTGTCTCTTTATGCGGATTTATGGGTGCAGGCAAAAGCACCATAGGCAAACACCTTGCAAGAATTACAGGCTATAAATTTATAGACCTCGACAACTATATTGAGCAGAAGTGCCGGATGAGCATTCCAGAAATCTTTAAAAAGAATGGCGAAGAGGCCTTCAGGGCAGAAGAGCTGACATCTCTGCAGGAGATTTTGGAGCAATATCCTGATTCGTCCTCAGGCAATCTCATACTCTCGCTCGGTGGTGGCACCGTTATGAGAGAGGCCTGCGCCAAACTGATTAAGGAGAACACCTGCTGCATATATCTCTATTGCAACAAAGAGGAGCTGGTCAGAAGGCTCAGACACAACTCTTCCAACCGGCCGCTGCTAAAAGAGAAGAGCGATACGGAGATGGAGGAGTTTATCGGAAATCTTATGCAGCAGAGAGAGAGTACCTACATCCGTTGTGCAAAACATATAGTGAATACAGGAGGCAAACGTCTGCAAGATGTTATTGAAGAGACTCTTTGTCTGATCTGATTTTACATAAAAACTGTCACTGCAAAATGAAACATTGCCTGAAAACAACAATACTTGCCATAGCTGCTTTACTTATAAGTTACAACAGGGCATCCTCTTAACTGTAAGAACGATTGCTGCCGATTCCCTTTTTATCAATGGAGACTTTGTAGGAACTGCACCTTGCAGAATTTCAATGCCAAAAGGCTGCTATAAATTAACAGCCTCAAATGGCGACAACAAAGGAGTATGCAGATATATTAAGCAAGAACACACCTTACACATATAAAATCGGTGCTGACAATGCCAAAGATATAGCGTATGCCGTACAGTATAAATATATACAAAATCCAATGAGCCAATTCTCACCAGTAACAAAACGAGGAATGGCCTGGCAACTGTACCGTGACTACAACGAAGGGCGCAATGTCAAAAGGAATAGGACAATAGCAGATTTCTGGCTTAAAACCGCCGCAAATTATGGAGAGATTCACGCATTGAATGAATTGGGCAAACGTTGCCTGAAAGAGAAGCAATATGATTCTGCCATAAATTATTTTATTGAAGCGGGTTCTCATATATCTCTTGCAAGGCTTTTCTATTATGGAGCCGACGGTTTTGAAGCTGATAAGGAGGCTGCCTTCTATTGGCTCTCGCAAGAGTATAATACAGAACAATTGAACAGAGATTTTGATTCATACATAAGAAACCGTAAGTCCTCCGACAAATTGAGAATAATGCTCGAAGATTATGGCAAAACATACAATCTCATAGAGCAGAAAAAACTTTCAGATTCACAGAAGCTCAACAAGTATTCCCATACCGATATTGCCGGAATGCTCACATCAAATACAGACAGCATTGCAACCCTATATGGAAAAAATAGTCTGGAGTATGCCATTGCAAGATTCTGCAGACTTATTGAAAGGCCCTCTTATAGAACATCCATTTACAGCGAGTTGCAGAATTGCACCGATATAATCTTGAACTCAAACAGGCTGAACAGTGGAGCCAAAGCCAATTTGTCGGAAATGATGGGAGAGGTCTATTTCCAAATGGCATTCAAACCAATCTGCTGACAGCCGACAAATGTTCAGAAAGCAATATCAGAAATAATATACCGCACTACGCGATATTGCATTTTGCCACACATGGTTACTGGTGGAGCTCCACAGATGCTGCTCTGATGCCACAATTAAAATGGCTCGACAAGACTACAAATAATCCGATGGAACGCTCAGGTCTGCTCTTCAACAATGCCAACAGCACTATGCAGGATTCTGTAAGCATCTCCCAACAAAATGATGGAATTTTAAGTGCACAAGAGATTTCCCACATAAATCTGTCGAAGGCACAACTGGTGGTACTATCGGCCTGCAACACTGCCAGAGGCAACATAACATATCAGGGTGTGGAGGGACTCCAAAGCGCAATATTGAAATCAGGTGCCAAATCTGTAATGCTCACTCTCTGGAGCATTGATGACCTTGCCACAAGCCTGTTCATGACCGAATTTTATAAAAATTTATCACTTGGCAAAAGCAGTGCCCAGTCTCTCCGTACTGCCAGAGAGTATTTGCGGAATCACACGTCAGACGATTTCAATCTAAAAGGATTTACTCTCAATCCGTATGCAAACAGCAAATACTGGGCTCCTTTTATAATGATAAATGCAATTGACTGACCCGAAGATAAAGTTTAAGCTGAAGAGGAAAATGAAACTCAACGCCAACAATATATATAAGTATGCCATTATATTGGCAATTACCATAGTAACCATATCAATATGGTTTGTAATATCTTCAAGCAAGATTGGATTGGGCAATCTCTCTGTCATAAAGTACTCAGACATGATTCTCTCCATCTTCTCATCTGAGGAAAAACCAATAGACAACAATGTTCTGCTTGTAAATGTATGCTACGATAAAGAATTGGCTCCTGTATAAGACAAGTATGGATTTCCAATGGGTAATACAGCAATAACCGACCGGGGCAAATTGAACTCTTTGTTGGAGAATCTCCGTCGGCATAACAATTATAAATATATTCTGATGGATGTATTTTTAACTCCGGATTTTGAAAAATATCCTCTATTTGTCGATAAACAGATGAGTATTGCAGCTGCAATGTATGCTCAAAATCAAAATAAAGAGCTATGCTGGAATCCGATATTTGCAAAAGAAAACGGCAGATTGATTTACAAAAGTATCATACCCAAATTTCACATCCGGCCCAGTGATGATTATTACAGCAGTGGAAACAAAATTATATACCAGTTAGGAGAAGACCTGCTCACTCTGGCCAATGACACAACCGCTTTTAAAAATTTAATTCAAGACAAGTGGATAGTAATCGGAGACTTTTCCGAAAGCGACATACACCAGACATACAATGGGAATATTGCCGGCCCTCTAATCATATTCAATACTTTTCTGAATCTTTTACAGGGTAACCACTTTGTCAAATTGTCTGTCTCATTTCATATTATTGTTTTTCCATGGTTGTTGATATATTTTTTATTTCTACCATATTTGCCTAAAAATTAATGGGAACAATCTTACTGTCGGCTGCACATTCAACAGTAATGACAATATAAGCTAGGACAACGAATCTCAAGCTGTAAAGGTTATGAATCTCTCCTCAAACAAGATTATGGTTCTCACAAGCAAAGATTTCACTAACAGGAACTCTCACTCCATTGATTCGTATCTCATTTATATAGGGCTCCTTTCTACCAGAGATGCTGAAAATGGATACAACAACTCCACAATGTATATGTTAGATAAGATTTCCATTCCAAATTTTGGGAACAACAAGTATGCAGAGAACATATTTATCAAATTTACCACATACAGAGGCTCTAAAAAGGTGAGATTGAATTTAAACAGCAACGGAGACCTGATTATACCAAGAGAGATTTTTGGCAACATAACCAAACCTGTAAAGGTTCAGATTGTAATTACTGAGAATATGCAGGATTTATGCCTTGTGGAGAATATGACAATCATACCCCTGCCCGTTACCCTGTAACTTGCAGAGAGATTAGATGAAATCTTCCCTGTTTCTTATATCTTTGATACGCAACTGTATATTGGCAATTCCCCTATAGTAGTTCTCTGCTATTGAGTAACAGATATCCACAGGATTGCCCATCTGCATATGGTCAAAATGTTCAGACTTGTTGAATGCTATTGCCGAAATATGGCGATATGGTTCATCCTCCTGAATAAGCTCGAGCTTCAGGTGTCCGTTATCTGTTCCCACCTTACGGCCATTACCGTTATCATAAACATTCTCGGTTATGAAGACCGGCGAAAGGTTTCCCGGGCCAAACGGCTGGAACTGCTTCAGTACCCTGAAAAATTTTGGAGTTATCTGCTTGAACTCGAGGAATGAATCGATATGCACTATTGGAGTCAGTATCTCTTTTGTGATTTTCTCCTTTACATGGGCCTCAAATCTGCGGATAAACTCAGGAAGATTCTCCTCTTTCAATGTAAGGCCGGCAGCATAAGTGTGTCCGCCAAAATTCTCCAGCAAATCAGAACAATGCTCGATAGCCTCGTAAAGATCAAAACCGGGAATACTTCTTGCAGAACCTGTTACAAAGCCATTGGAATTTGTAAGCACAATTGTTGGTCTGTAATAGGCCTCAACAAGGCGGCTTGCAACGATACCCACAACTCCTTTGTGCCACAACGGATTATATACTACGGTAGATTTTTTGTCGGCAAAGCCGGGCAGCTCCCTTGCCATCTTTATTGCCTCGTAGGTGATCTCACGATCGATATTTTTACGGTCGTTATTATGGACATTGATTGTCTCTCCAATCTTTATGGCATCCTCATCATTGCGCGATGTAAGCAGATCCACAGCGGTACGGCCGCTCTGCATACGTCCTGCGGCATTAATCCTCGGCCCTATTTTGAATACTATATCGTCGAGAGTTATCCTGTGCTTGTCCAGCCCGCAAAGCTTTATCATGGAGAGAAGGCCTTTGCATGGAGCCTCGTTTATCTGTTTGAGTCCGTAGAATGCCAGAACCCTGTTCTCATCTGTAACCGATACAAGGTCTGCCGCTATACTCACCGCCACAAGATCCAGCAGCGGAGTTATCTTCTCAAACGGAATATCATATTTCTGTGCATATCCCTGAACGAGTTTGAATCCTACGCCACATCCGCACAAATCATCAAACGGATAATTGCAGTCTTCTCTTTTAGGGTCGAGTGTGGCAACAGCATCAGGCAGCTCCTCGTCTGGGAGATGGTGGTCGCATATTATAAAATCAATACCCTTTTCCGACGCATATCTGACCTTTTCAACAGCCTTGATACCGCAATCCAGGGAGATTATAAGGGTAAATCCATTTTCATGCGCCCAATCAATTCCTTTGTATGAAACTCCGTAACCTTCGTCATATCTGTCGGGAATATAATAGTCTACCTCACCATGCAGATGTTTTTTTATAAACAGATACACCAATGAAACAGCAGTAGTTCCATCCACATCATAATCGCCGTAAATGAGGATTTTCTCACCTCTTGCAACCGCTTCATGCAGACGGGTTACCGCAGCATCCATATCTTTCATAAGGAACGGATCGTGCAGCATCGACAAATCCGGACGGAAAAATCTCCTCGCCTGCTCGTATGTTGTAATGCCGCGCTGCACCAAAAGATTGGCCAACACGCGGTCTACACCCAACTCCTGAGCGAGCTGACGGACGCTTGCAGGATTACCCGGCTCACGTACTATCCACTTCCTATCCAAATTATTTATCTCCATAGCCTGCAAATATACTTAATTTATCTTTTATATAGATAGATTTCTTTAAAATTTTATTATTTTTGCGTTTCGTGATTCTTATGTAAATAAAAAAAGAAAATATATAATGGAGACAAATTTCAACGAGCAGGAACTCAACAGACGTAATGCTGTTGTGCAAATGAGGGAATTGGGCATTGAGCCATACCCTGCAGCCATGTATCCGGTCAATGCTTCAACAGAAGACATCAGAGAGAAATACAACCCGGAAGAGGGAAATTTTCAGGATGTTGCCATTGCCGGCCGTATCATGAGCCGCAGAATAATGGGTGCAGCCGCATTCATTGAGCTTATGGATGATAAAGGAAGGGTACAAGTTTATGTAAAAAGAGATGAAATCTGCCCTGCAGAAGACAAAACCCTCTACAATACAGTTTTCAAGAAATTGCTTGATATTGGAGATATCATTGGCATAAAAGGCTTTGCCTTTGTTACCCAAACAGGTCAGAAATCTGTCCACGCCAAAGAGCTTACAGTATTGAGCAAATCATTGCGCGTGCTTCCTATCGTGAAAGAGAAGGATGGCGAAGTGTTTGACGCATTCTCGGATCCTGAATTGAGATACCGCCAGAGATATGTAGACCTTATCGTAAACCCACAGGTAAGGGAGACATTCATGAAGAGATCAAAAATCATCTCCACAATGCGCCGTTTCTTCGACGAGAGAGGATGTCTTGAAGTTGAAACCCCTATTCTCCAACCGATTCCGGGAGGAGCCACTGCAAGACCGTTCATCACTCACCACAACACACTCGATATGCCGCTCTATCTGCGTATTGCAAACGAGCTCTATCTGAAAAGACTCATAGTAGGCGGTTACAAAGGTGTATATGAATTTGCAAAGAATTTCCGTAACGAGGGTATGGACAGAACCCACAACCCTGAGTTTACCTGTATGGAGATTTATGTTGCATACAAAGATTACAACTGGATGATGGACTTTGTTGAGCAGATGCTCAATGAGGTTGCAACTGCAGTAAACGGCACTACCAAAGTGAACATCAATGGTACAGAGGTTGATTTTGGCGGTTCATACAGAAGACTTCCTATGCTCGAAGCAATCAAGGAGTATGCGGGAGTTGATATTGCAGGAATGAGTGAAGCAGAGTTGAGGGAAACCTGCAAAAAACTTCATGTGGAGATTGATGAGAAGATGGGCGAAGGCAAACTTATTGATGCAATATTTGGCGAATATTGCGAAAAACACCTTATACAGCCAACTTTCATCACAGATTACCCTGTATCTATGTCGCCTCTTACAAAACGCCACAGAAGCAACCCTAACCTTACTGAGCGCTTTGAACTCTTTGTATGCGGCAAGGAGCTTGCAAATGCCTACAGCGAGTTGAATGACCCTATCGACCAGCTTGCCCGTTTCGAAGACCAGCTGAAACTTAAAGATAAAGGTGATGATGAGGCCATGTATATCGATATGGACTTTGTCCGCGCACTTGAGTATGGTATGCCGCCTACATCAGGAATGGGTATAGGTATAGACCGTCTTACAATGTTCATGACCGGTCAGACCACCATTCAGGATGTATTGTTCTTCCCTCAAATGAGACCAGAAAGCTACAAGTAACATATAGGTGCCTGCCATAAACAGTATATGTATATCACATCGATAACATCTCTGCAGAACGAGAGAATCAAGAATCTTATAAACCTGTCCGAAAAATCCAAATTCCGGAAACGGACAGGTTTGTTTGTTGTTGAAGGTTACAGAGAGGTCATGCACTGTATCGAGGCCGGATTTGATATACACTCCATCTATTTTAATGTAGCTCTTTTTGATGAAGAGAAACTGCGTCTTGTGGAGAGTTCCATAAATGAAAACTCAACACAAAAGGAGCATCCCGGCACCAGATATTACTCTTTGGGCAAGGAGGTCTATGCAAAAATTGCCTACAGGGAGGGGACTGAGGGCATCATTGCAATTGTCCACGAAAAGAGTTTTGGCCTTAATGATATTGTCCTCGACAAAAATCCTCTTATACTGGTGGTTGAAAGCGTAGAGAAACCGGGAAACCTGGGAGCTCTGCTCCGCACAGCAGACGCTTGCAATGTGAGCGCCGTTCTGGTCTGCGATCCCCTTACCGACCTTTACAATCCAAATCTGATCCGTTCGAGCCTCGGAGGCATATTTACAAATCAGGTGGCAGCCTGCACTAATGAAGAGGCTTACCAATGGCTCAAAAAGCACAATATTGCAATATTCACTGCCCAATTGCAGGACTCCGAGTGGTATTATGATACCGACTTTGTGCAACCGTCGGCAATTGTAATGGGAAATGAAGCTTTGGGACTGACTGATTTCTGGCGCAATGTTTCCAATGCAAAAATAAAGATTCCAATGCTTGGCCACCTCGATTCCCTCAATGTATCGGTCTCTGCAGCCATTCTCTGCTACGAAGCTGTAAGACAGAGAAACAGCAAAAAACGATAATCGCACTTAAACAAAGCAACCTGTTAAATTGTATTATTCCCAAACAAGAAATAATACATTTATGGGCCGATATTTCCTGTCTGCAACACTTTTTGCAACTTTTTATCTTCTTGCATCATCTGCCTTCCAGTTCCATAACGGACTTTGGGCACAGACACAGCACACTCAATCTGAAATGGTCAGAGAGCTCTCTCTCAACGATGCCATAGAGATGATGTATACAAATAACTATCTCATACAACAGGCCGACAGAGGCATTGAGATAGCATTGGCCGAGAAACAGAGGCTCAACTCAACATGGTATCCCTTCATTGCAGCCGGAGGCTCTTTCCTCCACATGTCAAATGACATAGAGGTAAAAGAGGATATAGGAGAGTTGATCGGGCCATTCAAAGAGGCTCTGCCGGAACTTGGAGCATTGGCAGAACAGATTCTTCCTGTTTTGGGGAAATATGGCCTCTCTTCGCTCACCTTTCCTCTGCTCGACAACAATATTGCAACAATCGACGGCTCTATAACATGGCCGCTATTTACCGGAGGTAAAAGGGTTTATGCCAACAGAATAGGCAAATCGGCCATAGCATCTGCCGAATTATTGCACACTGCGGCAGGTGATAACCAGACACTGCTTGTTATAGAAAAATACTATATGGCCAAACTCTCCAGAGAGATTGTGGATGTGCAGATGCAAAATCTCACAGCAATGGAGAAGCTCTATTCCAATGCCCTCAAACTCATGAATACAGGAATCATAAACAAGGCAGGCATGCTCTCTGCCAAAGTAGCATGGCAAGAGGCTTCAAGAGAGCTTGAAAATGCAAAAAACAATGATTCTACGGCCACCGAAGCCCTTAAAGCAGCTATCTGGAAAGAGTCCTCTGAGGATGTGGGCTACGACAGCGGAGTTGAACTGAACTATACCACTCCATTCTTTATGTGCAGCAATATTCCGTCGAGGGAATATTTTAAAAAATCAATAGACGAAAACAATCCGCAACTGCATCTGATAGAGAGCCGGAAAGAGATTACAGAGAACAAATTCAAAATTGCAAGAAGCGGTTACATGCCCGACATTGCCCTGTTTGGCAAACAGAATATCTACTCATACAATATTCCAAAAAACCTCTCGCCGCGTACCATTGTGGGTGCAGGCTTTGTATGGAACATTTTCGACGGTCTCAATAGAGAAAAATCTATGCAGATTGCAAAAAAGGAGTCGGAAATACTGGAACTGTCGGGCAATCAGCTCAGAGAGGATCTCCATCTGCTTTGCGACAAATTATATTACCAGTTGAATGATGCAAAAAACAACCTTGCTACAATAAATACCACAATTGAACTTGCCCGGGAGCTGGTAAAAATACGCGAAAAGAGTCTGAGCGAAGGTATGGCCACAACCGTTGATGTAATTAATGCCCATGCAACATTGGCAAAAACAAAAATTGCGGCAGCCATGGCCTATTTCCAATATGACCTGAGCCTTGCAACACTCCTCACAATAGCCGGAACAGGCTATGAATTTACAGATTATCAAACAAATGCAGATATTATTCTGTAATACGACATATTAACACAATAGCACAATATATCATGACATCAGATAAAAACAGAAAATTCTTGACGGTGCTTACCATAATCCTGCTGGTTATGGCTGTCATATCTCTAATAGGTGTGATATTTTTCAGAGTGCAACCGGAGATCCTTCAAGGACAGATTGAGACCACTCGTATAACAATATCCGGAAAACTTCCGGGTAGGATTGCCGGTTTTTATGTAACCGAGGGTGAGAAAATCAGCAAAGGCGATACTCTGGTACATATAAACAGCCCGGAAGTGGCAGCAGAACTCTCATCGGCAACAGCCATGGAGAGTGCGGCCAAATTTCAGAATCTGAAAGTTGATGGAGGGACACGCCCCGAAATTATCAAATCACTTGAGCAGGCCCTGCAAGCGGCAGAAGCCAATTATTCTCTTGCGGAGAGTACCAAAAAGAGGATGGAGAAATTGTATCTCGATTCAATTGTAACCTCCCAGCAAATGGATGAGACAAACACTCTCTACAAAAATGCACAATCGGCAATGAATGCGGCCAGACTCCAATATGAAATGGCCCTTGCCGGCGCACAGCGAGAGGACAAATTGAGCGCACAGGCCATGGTGGAGGCGGCTGCAGGCAATGTGATGGCTCTTAAATCTCTTTTATATGATACACACCTGACTGCGCCTGAAGATGGCCAGATAGGAGCCATCTACCCCTCCAATGGTGAACTTGTCATGACCGGAACCCCCATTATGGAGATTATAGTTACCGACAGCTGCTATGTTGTACTGAATATCAGAGAGGATTTGATGCCCCATTTTGGAATGGGTTCCGAGTTTAAGGGCAGAGTGCCTGCTATAGGTGATACCGAGATGTTGTTCAGAGTATTTTATATCAGCCCGTTGGGCAGTTACGCCAACTGGCACTCCTCTAAAGGGAACGGATCGTATAACATAGTTACATTTCAAATTAAAGCCAGGCCGGTTAATCCGGACCACAACAGACAGAGTGAAATTTCGAGATTGCGTCCCGGCATGAGTGTACTTGTCCAACTTGAAAAATAGATGAAACGGAGAGATTATTTTTGGAGCGTGGTTTGTCGGGAGTTTGGAAGAATACTTTCCCGACGAATCTATCTTGTTGTTCTGCTGGTTATTCCAACTTTTACAATTCTCTTCCTTTCAACAATTTTTGGCAGCGGAGAGATTGAAAAAGTACCTGTTGGCGTTGTAGATTATACAGGCAGCCAGCTGTCGGGACAAATGATATATAAAATGAATGCCTCGCCAAAACTGGATGTAAGGCACCCATTTTTGAATGAACGGGAGGCCCACAAGGCTCTCCAGAGCGGTGATATCTACGGATATGTCATTATACCTCCCGATTTCGACCGGCAACTCTACAGCGGCAAAACTCCTGAAATTGCCTACTATTACCAAAAGTCGGTTTTGGCAACAGGTGAAGAGATTAACGGGGCACTCCTTACCGTTCTGAGTGATATTGCAGCTTCGCTTACAACTTCTGCCGGACAAGCGTCAGGATTGAGCCGGATTCAGGCCAATGCGGTAGTCATGCCCATTGGCGAAACCGCCTTTTCTCTGTATAATCAGAATCTCGATTTTACCACATATATCACCTATCCATTTATTTTTGTCTTTCTGCAGATACTGCTCATTGTACTGGTTGTATATGTAACAGGCAGCGAGAAAAAGAGTATGGAGTGGTTGGAATGTGCAGGGGGGAATGCTACAATTGCCGTTCTGGGCAAAGTTTTCCCCTATTTTATCATCTTCTCCATTTACACGCTCATTACAAACATTATCTGCTTTGGAGTTTTGCACATTCCTATAAATCAGGGTCTTTTTGTTATTTCAACAATCGGGATCATCTTTATTGCAGCATCTATTGCAGTAGGTGTATTTATAGCATTGTTCATCCGCAATTTTTCAATAGCAATAAGTGTTGCATCTATGTATGGGGCACTGGGAGCCACCATGTGTGGTGTTACCTTTCCTATTGAACAGATGGGAAGCATTGTCCATGCACTCTCTTTTCTCTTTCCAATAAGGCACTTTACCCACATATACCATAATATTGTATATCTCAACCAGCCGTTTTACACCAACCTGACCGATCTTGCCGTAATGTGTTCCTTTATTGTACCGCTGTTTTTTATTGGCAGAAGAGTATTGGAAAGGGCATTGGACGACAGTGATCCATTCAGCAGGCTGCCTGTAATTTATGGGGTAGTACTTATTGCTGTGGGCGGCACTGTCGGATACAGCCTATTATACAATATTATCTATTCACCCAATAGTGTAACAGAGGTTCCTGTGGCCGTTGTTGATGAGAGCCGGAGTGCTTTAAGCCAAAAATTCATAAGCAGCCTCAATGCCACCGAAGGAGTTGCTGTATATGCCACCATTTCAAATATGCAAGAGGCAGCCAAATTGATGAATGAGCGTGATACGAGAGGAATTATCTATCTGCCTGCCGATTTCAATGATAAAATCATGCGGGGAGAGCGCAGTGCCGTCACACTCTTTGGCACAACCTCTTCTCTGCTCTACTACCTCACTCTCCAGAGCAGCGTAACAGGTGTAATGCTCCAATTTGATTCCGATACCAGAAATGAAATTTTAAAGCATATCAACCTCAACAGCAAACTTGCCTTATCGCAAGCACCACAAATTAAAATAACAGGAACTGCCCTGTATAATAAAGATGGAGGTTATGCCACTTTCCTTATGCCGATAGTGCTTATTGTTGCCCTCTTTCAGACAATGGTTATGGCTATGGGCGTATATACCGGTGCAAAAGAGCGGAATGAGAGGATGAAAAAATCATATCTGATGAGCAGCATCATCGGTTTTATCTCATTATATATGATAATATCATGCTTTGTGATAGGCGCTGTACCAATTATCTTCAATCTGCCCAATATAGGAAATCCTCTGCATATATTTCCATTCATATTTCTGTTTCTCTTTGCCACAGCCCTGTTTGCCACACTCCTCTCCTATTTTTTTACCGACAGCGAGAGTGTCAATCTGATTGTCCCGTTCTTCTCCGTAGGACTGATTTTCATTTCAGGCATGTCTTTCCCGAGAGAAGCTATGCCACTATTCTGGCAAGCATCATACTACCTATTTCCAAGTTCTGCTGCAATTACGGGCTACATCAAACTCAACAGCATGGGGGCTCCGCCAATATCCATACTTCCGGAGATTCTCACACTCATTTTACAATGTTTCATATATGGAATACTGCTCTTCTTTTTATGCAAAGGAGGGCGTCCAAAGAGTAACCCCTACAGCAAGCCTTTGCAATAAAAAATCCGGATCAAAATGATTTGACCCGGATTTCTAAATTTGTTGTAAAGTTATTACAGATTTGCTTGCAAAAGCTCAACGATCTCTTCATGAGAAGGTTGTCTCTTCAGGATTTTACCCTCCTGGTCTACAAAGATGCTTTGAGGAACAAATCTTACATGATATTGTTTTGCAACTTCGTTATTCCAAAAACCGAGGTCAGAAACATGTACCCAATCCAATTTGTCATCTTTAATAGCTTTCACCCAAGCATCTTTATCTCTGTCCAAAGATACTCCGATAATACCGAATCCTTTATTTTTGAACTCTTTGTAAATCTTAACAAGAGTTGGATTGAATGCTCTGCAAGGACCACACCATGAAGCCCAGAAATCAACCATTGTTACTTTGTTCTTTTTATAGAAATCTGAGAATTTCACAGGATTTCCATTCTCATCATTCTGAACGAAATCAGGAGCAACTTGACCAGGTTGCAATGCTTTCAGAGCATTGATAGTCTCCTCTATTTTTGCAACATTTTTATTTGCAGCATACTCAGGAAGAGCTTTGAATGCAGCCAATTTAGCCTCTGCATCTGCCAACTCCATGCTCTCAAGATCAGAAGCAAGGCTCTCCAAAGCAAACAAGCTTGTAGGATTAGCCTCTACATAACTCTCGTAAAGTTTATCAGCCTCTGCACTAACATTGTTATAGATTTTTTCAATATTCTCTCTCTCCTCTACAGTAGTTTCTGGTTTATAATACACCTTCATCAAAGAATCGATTTTCGCAGCTTTGAACATCTCATCCCTTAGAGCGCCCAATGAATCTGCAACTGTCTGATAACGGCCACCTTTAACTGTAATTTCAGGTCTTGCACCCTCTACAAAATTAATATCAACAGAGCTTACACCATTTTCAAGGAAGAATCTTGCAAGTCTTTGAGGTTTCTCACCTTTGGCAACAACCATAACATTTTGAGGAGTATCCAATTTTGCACCCTCAAAAACAGCTTTACCCTCTACAACAACTGCAGTATCTGCAATCTCTGCATTATTGGTAATAATAAGTGTATCTGACTTCAATTGAGCCAAATCACCTTTAACAGTTACATTAACTTTGTAACCCTCTACTGAGTTTGTACATGACCACAAAGCACATACAGCAACTCCCAACAAGAATAGTTTTTTCATTTCAGTTATTATTAAAATTTATTGGTTTAATTTACAAATATCTACAACTCCTTGTACGAGTTCTCATCAAGAAACCACTCTTTATACATCATATACCCCTGGGCATTTTTATGAGCAGCCTCCCCTGTAGCCTCAGAACCCTCTTTCACTTTTTTTGCAGGAATTCCGGCATACACACCTGGTTCGAGAACAGAGTTGCTCAAAACAACAGCACCGGCCGCAATAATGGTATTGTCGGGAATAACTGCATTATCCATAAGAATGGCACCCATTCCAACCAATACATTATTTCCAACCTTAGCACCATGAATAATTGCATTGTGCCCCACAGAGACATCATTGCCAATTTCACATACCGAACGCTGATACAAGGTGTGCAACACAGCCCCATCCTGAATATTCACCCTGTCTCCTATTTTTATAGTATTCACATCACCTCTCAATACTGCACTATACCAGATGCTGCAATCGTCTCCCATTGTAACATCGCCTATAATTGCCGCATTCTCTGCAATAAAGCAATTTTTGCCCATCTTTGGCTTAATTCCATTCAATTCTCTTATTATAGCCATAGTATTTTCATTATATCCCGACAAATGTAATCATAATGCCGTATCTAAACAATTATCTGAAGTAAAAAAGCAGAAGAAAGTGATGTGAACCCCGAAAGTTAGACAAAACTTCGAGGGTCCATATCGCCTGTCAGTTCCGGATTAACCTAATTTCCATAACTCGCTGCTTAGCAGCTCAAACAGATGGAAATCTTAACGGTTAATCCAAAACAACAGCCTGCGCCACCTCGTGAAATTTCAGAATTGCTTGGAAGAATTTTAAAAGAGGACGATTTGCTTGTTGCAGGAGAAAAAAAAAGAGCACCAGTAAAAACTGATGCTCAAATAAGGAAGAGTACATTTTTATTCGTTAAACATTAGTATTTCTTTCAATGGTCAAGCCAACGCCAAGTAGGATAATCATTGATGTTTATGATTGTACGAAGAGAATCACTTATGCCGCGTAACTTATATAAATCTTTTCTAGAATAAGTTCCAATGACGGTTGGGTAAAACTCCTTTGTAAATGCTATTAAAATATCGTCTTCAGAACTTTCTTGTGAGGCAAATTCCCGATTCTTGATTAATAACAAAAATGACTTAGGCCTGACCCTGAACTCATACACTTTCATATGATACATTTCACAGGTCAATTCTATTGCAGCATATTGACTGCCGTCATAAATTATATTAAATGATTTTCTAAATAATTTATAATTTTTAAAATACCCAGATGGCCTATTCCATGAGTATTCAAATACATCTTTCCTATTAGTAAATATAGTATCATTACCTGTATAGTCATCTAATATATCTTCTGAAAAAATATAATAAGACCCATTTATATGCCCTATTATAGGCTTATTTATTGTTATTTCACTCACACAATATGAGTGCAATGGCTCTTGTCGTGATTTTTGTTTATAATAGATTCGATTCGCAATATAATGGTAAAATGTATTAGGTACTATATGAATATTAGAATACAAAATTCCATTTAGGATGATGAAAGTAATTATTAACTCTAATATTAGAGGTGTTACGCATTGTATAATTTTTCGTACTTTACTCATTGCTAAAAATATCATGTAAATAATTTTTTAATCTCTCATACCAATTTTGGTAACCAGAATTAACCATATTGTCAATATTTTCTTGAGTCAATTCTTTAGATCTTGATGCATCATTAACTGGTGTCATTACTCCTTCAGACGAATGTTCATTAGTTTGAACTAGTTTTAATGTGTGTCCTATTTCGTGAGCGCCTGTTGTTGGATCATACTGATTATCTTTTATTACCTTTATGGCTTTGCCGTTAATGGTTATTCCACTTGTAACGTAACCGTTTCTAGTAGTACCATCTATCTTATCAACGATTATAAACGAATTTTTATCTCCACTTGAGCTATTTTCATATAAGTTAATATGCTCTTCAGGATTCGAAACTACTATATAGGATAAATTATACTTAACGGTATAATCAACTCCTTTATAGTTATAATTGTCATGCCTCCTATTATTAAAAAAATTTAAAGCTTGTTTTAGTGAACTCAGAGAATACTTATTAGTATAATAAATGGCGTTTATTGTTATCGTTTGATCTCTATGATTGTATGAAACTCGATGTTCCTCCCCATCCGGATCCACAAACATCACCGGATTGTTCACACAATAGTTATACGGGCTATAGGCATAATACTTCTCACTCAACGGATCCTGCACCATCCATCTGCCAATGTTTGCATCGTACATTCTTGCACCGTAGTCAAGGTAGTTCAGATTGCCGGTAGTCTGTTCTTCTTTGCCGTTGAACTTGAACCTGTTGGTAGTCTGGGCGTAGGTGCTTCCAAAGGTGTGTCTGCTGCCAAATGGGTAGTAGGCGTGTTGTTCTATAACTTCTCCGTTTTGGTTGGTGATTGCTCTTACGCTTCCCAGATGGTCGGTGTGATGGTAGTGGATGTTCTGGGTGAGGATACTTCCGGTGTTGGATGTATTTGCCCCATTTGTTCCATTTACACTGCTTCCGCTTTTAGTTAGGTTTATCCTGCCACCTGTAAAGCCGGTGCTCTCTATCTGCAGATTGCCTCCGTTGCTTGCATATATCAAAGAACCTATGTAATAGTATCCATCACCCTCAGGAGTAATGATACTGAATTTGCTTCCGTCTGCAAACCAGCTGTATTTTGCTATCTCTGCAGAGGCTTGGTTTACAACGCTTGGCAAGTTAAGAAAGTTGTAGCTTATTTGCAAGTTTTTGAGGCCATCTTGGGTCAGGTTGCCGTTGGAGTCGTAGGTGTAGGTGGCTCCGGATATTGTTGCACCGTTGTCTGTTCCGTTTATTGAGGCAAGTTTGTTC
>JAZNEW010000032.1:0-28799 GCA_045588775.1 Candidatus Egerieisoma sp.
TTATAAATAATAAAGTATTATATAATTGGATATTGATAATTCTATTACTTGCAGTTTCTTGTTCTAAGGAAAATGTAATAGAAACATTGCCTTTGCCGCAAGATATTTCGTCTAATGTAACCAATAAAAATGTACTGAGATACGCAAATGCCAAATTTGGAAAAATTAAAGGTAATACAATAAATATAGAACCCTTATGTGTGAATGGTGATACACTAGCTTATGTACTTAATTACGGGACAGGATGGGAATTGTTGTCAGGAGATGAAAGATATACTCCTATATTGGCTAAGGGGGAGGGAATATATGACATAGAAGGGTTAAATCCAGGACAAAGGATATGGTTAGAATCGGAAATGGAGATAATTAAAGCGATTAAAGATAAATATATTATAGTGCCGGAAGATGAATGTCTTGAAAATCAAAAATTCTGGAACAGAATTAAAGGTCCTGTGGAACAGACGAAAGCAGAAGGTGATCCAACAGAGGGTTGGGAACTTGTAGATATTTTGGAAATGGGGGCAACATCAGTTTCATCAGGTCATCTAATTGAGACACAATGGGGGCAAAGATCTCCTTGGAATGCATGTGTTCCATATGCATCTGGTACAACTAGCAGGTGTGCTGCAGGTTGTGTAGCCGTTGCGGGAGTCCAGATATTGAAATTTATTCATGATACATTGGGAAAGCCGACAACATTTTATACCTCTGGTTCATGTAGCGGCTATGAATCCTCTCCAGTTTTTTCTTTTCCAGATTCAAGTTTAAGTTCTTTGGCATGGGGCAATATGGCATTAACTCCTTATGAAAGCAGTAGTAAAACATATCAATCAGCATTATTGGTAGGTTGGATTGGGTCGCAGGTAGATATGGATTATTCCTTGAATGAATCAGCCGCTAGTTCTAAAGATTTAAAAGATTTGATAGAAGATTTGTCTATTGATTGTAAGTCAGATGGGTATAATGCCTCTGTTGTATGGACACAATTAAAAAATAAATGGCCTGTATATATTGAAGCTTGGACTGATGATGATGAAGGTCATGCATGGATAATTGATGGATACCAGTCTGTAACAATCGAATATAGGTATTTATATGTTTATACAGAACATGATTCTCCATATAATGAATACGGAGAGGAAAAATTCGAGTATGAATATGAAACAAATAATTACATTATGATGAATTGGGGATGGAATAACTATATAGACAATAGTTCATATGCTCTTGCAGGAGCTGCAGGATGGTATGGTGGTGGCTATATTTTCACTTATAACAAAAAAATAATGTATGACTTCAAATAAGTAAAGAAATGAAAAGATTTTTAATTCTGGCACTGTTTGCGCTGACGGTAATTCCGGCGTGGGCGCAGTTTGTTGATTATAAAGGTTGGCAAAGTCATGAAATTGAGATTATGGGAGGCTTTGGGAAATGTGGCGGTACAGAGTCTTTCTCTTATGTACATGAAGAAAAAACTGTTCCGGCAGTAACTGTTGCATATACTTTCAAGTTCAATAAATATTTTGGATTGGGCGCAGGTCTGATGTATGACAGATTCAAAGTGAGTCCATTGATAGACGGAGGCAAAACCGAAGTGTCAAATTGCAATGCGTTTTCTCTTTATGGAACCATTAGAGGTTATCTCCCCACATATAGTAAATATATAGCATTTGTGGGTGTCGTGGATATTGGCGGAACCTCTACCCAACTGTTTGGTGATGTCAGGATGCCCTCAGGTTCGTTTGTCTGGTCACCACAGCTCGGTATAAGGATCAAGCTGTTCAAAGATAAGAAAATGGCACTGAATGCCAGAGTGTTCTATAAAGATTTCACAAAGCTTGAAACAGATCTCTGGGGTGTATTGTTTGGCGTAAATTTTTAGCAGGCCCCAAAGGATAATAAAAGCAAGAAGGATGCCCACCGGACATCCTTCTTTTATTGAATCGCTTTCCAGAGAGGAATTAGTCCTCGAATTTCTGGTTAAGCATCTCTACCAATTTGATAGCTGCATAAGCAACTGGAGTACCAGGGCCAAAGATTGCAGCAGCACCTGCTTTGTAAAGAACATCGTAGTCTTGTGCAGGGATAACGCCACCTGCAACAACGATGATATCTTCTCTACCAAGTTTTTTAAGCTCTGCAATAATTTGAGGTACAAGAGTTTTGTGACCAGCTGCCAATGAAGATACACCTACAATGTGAACATCATTCTCAACAGCTTGTTTAGCAGCCTCTTCTGGAGTCTGGAACAGAGGACCCATATCTACATCGAATCCGCAGTCTGCGTAACCGGTAGCAACAACTTTTGCACCACGGTCGTGACCGTCCTGACCCAATTTAGCAATCATGATACGTGGTTGGCGACCCTCTTTCTTAGCGAATGCTGCAACCATCTCTTTTGCTTTCTCAAACTCTGAATCGTTTTTAACCTCAGAAGAATATACGCCTGTATTCATACGGATAACTGCTTTATATCTACCAACAATAGCCTCGCAAGCATCTGAGATCTCTCCCAATGTTGCACGTGCTTTAGCTGCCTCAACTGCAAGCTCCAACAAGTTGCCGGTTTTATTCTTAACAGCCTCAGTGATAGCTGCAAGGCACTCTTGTACTTTTGCATTGTCGCGGTTTGCTCTAAGCTCTTTAAGTCTTGCGATCTGTTGCTCACGTACTTTAACGTTATCAACATCAAGAATCTCGATAGGATCCTCTTTCTCAAGACGATATTTGTTGGTACCAACGATTGTATCCTCGCCAGAGTCGATACGGGCCTGTTTACGTGCAGCAGCCTCCTCAATTCTAAGTTTAGGAATACCTGTCTCGATAGCTTTAGCCATACCGCCAAGCTCCTCAACCTCCTGAATGTGAGCCCAAGCTTTTTGAGCCAACTCGTTAGTTAGAGACTCGATGTAATATGAACCTGCCCAAGGGTCGATTGAACGGCAAACGTTAGTCTCCTCCTGGATGTAGATTTGAGTGTTACGTGCAATACGTGCAGAGAAGTCTGTAGGAAGTGCAATAGCCTCATCAAGAGCATTTGTATGCAATGACTGGGTGTGACCAAGAGCTGCACCCATAGCCTCGATACAAGTTCTTGCTACGTTGTTGAATGGATCCTGCTCAGTGAGTGACCAACCAGAAGTCTGACAGTGAGTTCTCAATGACAATGATTTAGGGTTTTGTGGATTGAACTGGCTTACCAATTTAGCCCAGATCATTCTGGCAGCACGCATTTTTGCGATCTCCATGAAGTGGTTCATACCGATAGCCCAGAAGAATGACAAACGTGGAGCGAATGCATCAACTGAAATACCGGCTTTGATACCTGTTCTCAAATACTCAAGACCGTCGGCCAAAGTATAAGCCATCTCGATATCGTTGGTTGCACCAGCCTCTTGCATATGGTAACCTGAGATAGAGATAGAGTTGAACTTAGGCATATATTTAGAAGTATAAGCGAAGATATCGCCGATAATTCTCATTGAGAATTCAGGTGGGTAAATATATGTGTTACGAACCATGAACTCTTTAAGGATATCGTTCTGGATAGTACCGGCCATCTCCTCAAGTTTGGCACCTTGCTCCAAACCTGCAACAATGTAGAATGCCATAACTGGAAGAACGGCACCGTTCATTGTCATTGAAACAGACATTTTGTTGAGAGGAATCTGGTCGAACAAAATCTTCATATCCTCTACTGAACAGATAGAAACACCAGCTTTACCAACATCACCAACTACTCTTGGGTGGTCAGCATCGTATCCACGGTGTGTAGCAAGGTCAAAAGCAACTGACAAACCTTTTTGTCCGGCTGCCAGGTTTCTTCTGTAGAATGCATTGGACTCCTCAGCTGTAGAGAAACCTGCATACTGACGGATAGTCCAAGGTTTTTGAACATACATAGTACTGTATGGTCCACGAAGGAATGGAGCAATACCTGCGGCATAATTCAAATGCTCAAGACCTTCCAAATCTGATTCGTTGTAATTTGTCTTTACAACAATCTTTTCGGGTGTCAACCACTCGCTGTTTTCAGCTTTTGAGCAAGCTGCACCACCATTATATTTTAAATCTGAAAAATTCGGACGCATAATTATTTAATCCCAAGTTTAGTTTGATAATCTTTTAATGTCTCAAGAACGTTGCTCTTAACGCTGATGAAGTTAGTGATGCCTTTAGCAACCAACTCCTCTTTGCAAGCAGGCTCACCGGCAACAACTACAATAGCCTTGTCGCCTACAAGTGAAGCGATTTGAGGAGCGCCCTCTGCATACTCCTCATCTGAAGAACATGCTACGATGATATCAGCATTGGCCTCCAATGCAGCTTTAACACCCTCTTCAACAGTTGCGAAACGGTTGTTGTCAACAACTTTGAAACCGGCTACAGCAAAGAAGTTGCAAGCGAATTGTGCACGTGCGCGGCACATTGCAAGATTACCATAAGTAACCATGAATGCAACAGGTTGTTTGCCACTCTTATCAGTAGTGTATCTCATAGCCTCGAAAGCCTGAGCACCTCTGTATTTCTCAAGTGGAGCACCAACCATCGCACCTGTTACCTCAGGAGCAGGTTTTCTTGTAACAACCTCTGCAGTTACATCTGCATCAATCTTCTCTGTAAAGTTAGGATATTGGTTAGTACCCAAGATAGTCTCTCTGCGGGTAGCTATGTTTTTATCGCGTTTGCTTGAAGTCTCTTTAATTGCATTCTGAACGAAACCTGCTTTGAAAGCAGCTATGTAACCGCCCATGTTTTCAACTTCGTTGAACAATTTCCAAGCAGCGTCTGCAATAGACTCAGTAAGGTTCTCAATGAAATATGAACCTGCTGAAGGGTCAACAACTTTGTCGAAATGACACTCCTCTTTAAGAAGGATCTGAGTGTTTCTTGCGATACGGTTGCTGAACTCGCCAGGAGCACGGAATGCATAGTCGAAAGGAAGAACTTCCAATGAATCAACACCTGCAATAGCAGCACTCATAGCCTCAGTTGTGCCTCTGAGCATATTTACATATGCGTCGTAAACAGTCTGGTTCCAAGAGCTTGTTACAGCGTGAACTTTCATCTTTTGGCAGCACTCTCTCTCTGAACCGTAAGCTTTTACGATATTTGCCCACAACATACGTGCAGCACGGAATTTTGCAATCTCCATAAAGTAAGTAGAGCCTACTGAGAAAGTGAATTTGAATCTTCTTGCAGCATCGTCTGCGCTCAAGCCTGCCTCCATCAAAGTATTGATGTACTCGCTACCCATAGCAAGACCGAATGCAAGCTCCTGAACGATGCTTGCTCCTGCGTCATTGAATGAATAAGCCTCAACACCGATAACTCTTACGCGAGGGAAATCTTTGGCAGCCTCGATAACATCTTTAAGCTGTGAAAGTGATTTCTCTGAACAGAAAGCACCAGTCTGGTTAAGAACTCTAAGTGGATCGAAATCAAATGAAGCTTTCAAGTCTTCTGCACCTACGCCCTGAGCTTTGCCAACGCTCAAGAATGATTTTACAATCTCAGCAGTAGCGCAGCAGCAACCTGTGAAGTTTACTTCAACTTTAGCAAGATCAATGCCGTTAAGCAAAGTCTGCATTTGGGCTTCGCTGATTGCTTTTTTGCCGTCAATGCAGAATCCTACAGACTCAACGCCTTTTTTAAGGCCGTCCAATGCCTGTGCATTAGCCTCAGCATAGTTGCCTGTGCAAGCGCAGTAGTCTTGACGAACCAACCAGTTGTTATTATCTTTTGTGCCTCTTACAAATGGGAAACATCCGGCTTCAGTACCCAAATGTTTCAAATTTGACAAATTCTCGGCACGATAGTAAGGGCGAACAGAAAATCCTTCCTGGGTTTTCCATACGAGTTTTTTCTCGTAGTCGGCACCTTTCAAATCTTTGATTATCACCTGTTCCCATTGTTCGGTAGAAACCGGTGGAAATTCAGCAAATAGTTTCTCTGCCATGTTTTTTGTTTTTGTATAATTGGATATAAATATTTGGTTCTAAATAGCACGCAAAGGTAAGCATTTTCTTTCTTATAAAGAACGATTTTTTAGAATAATGACTCAATAAGAGCATCATCCGCTATATTTGGAACTGTTACTTTGAGCCCCGGAGTTCTCTCCATTTCACGCTGTATCGCAAACATGGCGCCTTTGTTGCGTGCCCAACTGCGGCGTGCAATGCCGTTGTTCACATCCCAAAGGAGCATATTTCTGATTCTGCGGTCGGCATCATCGCTTCCGTCGATGACCATTCCAAAGCCTCCGTTCATAACCTCTCCCCAGCCTACTCCGCCGCCGTTATGGATTGATACCCAAGTAGCTCCGCGGAATGAATCGCCTATAACATTGTGTACGGCCATATCCGCTGTGAGGTTTGAACCGTCGTAGATATTTGAAGTCTCCCTGTATGGAGAGTCTGTGCCGGAAACATCGTGGTGGTCTCTGCCAAGTACGATAGGGGCGCTTATCTTGCCCTCGCGGATTGCTTTGTTCATGGCAAGAGCAATCTTGATTCTGCCTTCGGAATCTGCATAAAGGATGCGTGCCTGTGAGCCTACAACCATTTTGTTCCTGCCGGCCTCCTTAATCCAGTGGATATTGTCGGCAAGCTGTGATTTGATCTCCTGCGGTGCGGTTTCCATAATCTGCTCAAGCACATCTGCGGCAAGTTTGTCGGTATATGCAAGATCTTCCGGTTGGGATGAGGTGCATACCCAACGGTATGGGCCGAATCCGTAATCGAAGAATAGTGGACCCATAATATCCTGAACATAAGATGGATATCTGAATCTTCTGAAATGCTCTGTATCTTGGGTTGAAGCATCGGCTCCCGGTGTGAATATATCGGCACCGGCTCTCGAAGACTCCAGCAAAAAGGCATTTCCGTAGTCGAAGAAGTACATTCCTTTGGCGGTGAGCTTGTTGATTGCTGCAACCTGACGGCGCAGGCTCTCTTTTACACACTCCTTGAATCTTTCAGGCTCTTCTGCCATCATCCTGTTGCTCTCTTCAAAACTGTATCCGGCAGGGTAGTAGCCGCCTGCCCACGGATTGTGCAGCGAACTCTGGTCGGAACCCAGATCAACAGCAATATCTTCAGCGGCAAGCCTTTCCCACAGATCAACAACATTTCCATGATATGCAATAGAGACATGTTCTCCCGTTTCTGTTGCCAATTTAATGCGCGAGAGCAGAGTGTCGAGATTGTCGTATACCTCATCAACCCAGCCCTGAGTGTGTCTTGTTTTTATTGCCTTCTCATTCACTTCGGCAATTACTCCCACCATTCCTGCAATTACAGCAGCTTTAGGCTGTGCGCCCGACATTCCTCCAAGTCCGGAGCTTACAAAGAGTTTGCTCTTTCTTCTGATGCCCTCAGTGTTATCTCCGTTTGTAGCGGTATCACAGCCGGCAGCCCTTTTGTCCTGCATTCTGGCGGCATTGAGCAGTGTGATGGTGGTTCCGTGAACAATACCCTGCGGACCTATATACATGAAAGAGCCGGCGGTCATCTGGCCATATTGCGAAACGCCCAAAGCGTTGAATTTCTCCCAATGGTCTTTGCTCGAATAGTTTGGAATAACCATTCCGTTTGTAACAACAACCCTCGGAGCATCTTTATGTGAAGGGAAAAGCCCCATAGGGTGTCCCGAATAGAGTACCAGTGTCTGCTCATCTGTCATTTGCGACAGATATTGCATTGTAAGGCGGTATTGTGCCCAATTCTGGAAAACGGCGCCATTGCCTCCATAAGTGATGAGTTCATGCGGATGCTGTGCTACTGCATGGTCGAGATTATTGCTGAGCATAAGCATTATAGCGGCGGCTTGCGTGCATTTGTGCGGAAAATCATAAATGCTGCGTGCTGTAATTGTATAACTAGGACGGTATCTGTACATATATATGCGGCCATACTCTTCAAGCTCTTTTGCAAATTCAGGAGCCAGTTGCGCATGCTGCTCTACCGGAAAATATCTCAAGGCATTCTTCAGTGCCAGTTTTTTTTCGGCGGATGTTAATATGTCTTTTCTCTTTGGAGCATGGTTCACTGCTTTGTCGTAAGGCTTTGCCTGTGGAATTACAGCAGGGATTCCCTCTATAATTTCTTTTTGAAAATCGCTCAATCCGTTATTAATTGGCATATCATTTGTCATTTTGTGAATAATTGTATGTAAGTGAGTATTCTACAAAGATAATAAAAGTTTTTTTAAAAGTTTTTTTGTTTTTGTATTGGAAAAAGTATTACATTTGTGGCACATAAGGAGCCCTTACGAACCGGGTGTTACGAAGGGTGAAAAGGGAATACGGTGCAAATCCGGAACAATACCAGTTGCTGTAAATCCTGTTTGCAATAATTTGTTTATCGCACTCTTTGCCACTGATTGATAATCGGGAAGGCGCGATAAAGGGGATGAGTCAGAAGACCTGCCTTGTGTTTTAATGGACATTCACCTGCTGGAATACGGGTCAAAGTCGTTTTTTTTTAATTGCATAACTTGTTTTTTGCCAAAGAAGTTGGAATGTAGGTTTATCCCCTATGTTTCTCTGATAGTGTGTAAAGCAGTTTTCGCTATTTATCACTATTGTAGCAGGTATTGTATGGGTATGTGATTAAAATCCAATTAATTACTTGTAATATAAACCCGGCAGGGGTATGGATACAGCCGCTAACCCAACCCTCCACATACAGGAGAGAGCTATTCTCAAAAGTAATTTGTGGAAATTTTTCAAATCTTTGCGTGTACAGGCAAACCCGCTCTATTGTATGCTTGTAGCGAGTCCTCTCAATTATGCTTGGATAACTATAGTTGACAGAGACAATGCCAGCATACGCAGGCGTATTACAATAGCCCAATTTGTCGGGTCATTCAAAAAAATGCCTTCTGCAGGCAAATGCTACAGACTGGGAATAAATCTCTATTACCCCTCTTTAACAAATACGGAATCAGAAAAGGTGCCGCAATGCAAAAAGAGCTACCATGCAGCCAGATTGTCTGAGCTCTCTGTTGAGATTGTTGAGAGCCTGTTCATTGGTATTGTGGCATATCACTGCATGGAGAGTCTCAAAAAGGGCAAAAAGCTGGAGCTGACTCCTCAAATCATCAGTTACTACAAATTCAAAGCTCGTTACATTGAGGATTTGCAAGTTATTATTGGTCAGTGCAATGATATTCTAACAATGAAATCCGGGACATAGTATTTAACAAACCAATAAAAATTTAAAAGTATGAAGAATAATTCTTATGAATCTCCTGCTATGGAGATATTGGCCCTCGATGTGGAACAGGGCTTTGCCGATTCAATCCAACAATATCCATCTGATTGGGAAGATATGTAATTATTAACAATTTTAAACTTAAAGAAAATGAAGAGATTGTTCATCATTATTGCATTTTTTGCACTTGCCGTATCTTGTAGCAAAATAGAAGAGATTGAGTATTGTGAAACAGGTGATCAGACACTTGTCCTTACTGGTTACAGCAGTATTGCCACCAAAACCAATTTTGGAACACCTGATAACAGTACCATTCCATATATGTGGACCTCTGGCGATTATATCTGGTTGGGAAGCGAGAAGAGCCAGGCCATAGCAGAGGATTGTCTTCAGGCTAAATTCAAGTGGAATCCTGCACCATCTACAATTGGAGATTTTCACCTGTTCTACAATATGACAGGAGAACATAAAACTGCAAAAGTCCTTGCTGAGCAGAGTGCAGATGCCAATTTGGGCAACGACGGTGATTTCGGTTATGCCGTTGCTGATGAATATGGCGTATTTTGTCTCGACCACAAAACATCTTTCATCTGGTTTGATACAAAATCTGATGATGAGTTGCCAAAACTTGTATCAATTACAGTAACAGCCCAAGAGGGGTTAGCACTTGCAGGAGAGCGTGAATTCGATTATAAAAACAATCAATGGAACAGCACCGTTACCAATGGCTCAAATCAGATTGTGCTGCAATTTGGTGAAGGTGTTGAGCTGGCCTCTTCAAACGACGGTATATTTGCCGCAATGGTAACTCTTCCTGCAGAGATCGCCGGCACTCAACTTACCGTTGTATATACATTTGCAGATGGAAGCACATTCACAGAGGTTAAAAACCCTTCGAAAAATCTGGTAATGGGAGATACACAGCGTATCCGTACCACAATTGCTGCTTCGGATCTTGTACAGCCTGAGCCTGAACTTGACTATGAACTGCGTGTCCTTACATTTGAAGATGCTGATGTGAAATTTACCCCTTATTCATTGGACTATGCAAGCGTAGATATCTCAAAATGGAGCGAGCTGATAGATGAACCGCAATATGGTGGTCCGCTTACTTATGGCGATACTTATTCGACAGAGTATACCTGGTGGGATGAAAACAATACCGATCTGATGCACATTTTCCCTTCTACATATGGCTCTTATTGTTACTGGACCGGTGGTCATGCAATTTCAAATTATGTGGGAGAGGGGTATTCCAATGACGACCGCAATACTCACATTGCAAAATATTATGGCGAAGATTATGTTACTCAATGGCAGGGCAATGATCAAATGCTCGGATGGATGAATGTTCAGTTTATGATACCTGTTGCAGCCCATTCGGGTGAAAACTTTGCAGTGCATTACGGATATAAGGATTTCTACTCTATGGCTGAGAATCTTCCTGAAATATCGTTTGCCGATGGCGAGCCACGCGTTATAGACCATATGTATGTTACAAATACCAATTATGCACTTAATCAGTTGATGTATGGTGTTGGCAGTGAGGCCGGTAATACATTCGGTGGCAGTTATACCGGACCAACCGAAGAGAGCTGGTTCAAGGTTACTGCAATGGGATTTGCCTCTATTGATGATGATGTGCCTGTTGCTGAGGTTGATTTCTATCTGTTGAATGGAACAGAGCCTGTTCTTGATTGGCAGAAATGGGATTTGTCGGGACTTGGCAAAGTTGCAAAAGTACAATTCAATATGTCGGGTTCAGACGATATGAGTGGTGGTTATGGTCAGACAATTCCTGCATATTTTGCTTATGATGATGTAGCAGTTCGTTTTGATAAATAAAATATGGGAAGAGCATTAAAGATTTTAATAGTGAGTTTGATTGTTGTGGTTGCCTCATCTTGCAATATAGATGGGGTAATCACAACTGCATTACCACCTTCCATAATCCTCGATAGCGAGACCGGTATATATACGGTAAAGCAGGGTCGCGAGATTGTTATTGCACCTGTTTATGAATCGGCTGATGAGGCTGAATTTTGCTGGACAATGGATGGCAAGGTAATAGGTGAGTCATCATTCCTTTCATTTGTGCAGGAGCAGGTCGGCAACTATTTTATAACCCTTACAGTAACTACCGACGGAGGAACCGATTCTGAAGAGATCAGGGTGGATGTGGTTGAACTGGAAATACCAACAGTATCGATTGCCGGCAATAAGGATCTTGCAGTTGCTGTCGGGACAGAGATTGCATTCAAGGCGTCGGTGAGGGAGACCTCTGTAGAGACCTCTTTCAAGTGGATGCTCAATGGAGAGGAGGCAGGAAGTGATCTTGCATATACATTCACTGCGGAGAGTGCAGGCAACTACACAATTATAGCTGCAGCTGCCAATGAAGATGGTTCACACAGCGATACTGTTAGTGTGGAGGTACTCAATCTTGAGGATATGCCTTTTGTATGGGAATTTGACAGCCAGGCATATCATACAGTTGCTGGGAGGAAGTTGCTTATCAAGCCTTCGGTTATGGCGAATGATGAGGGTGTTACATACAGCTGGCAATTCAAAGGAGAGAGTGAAGTTGCGGGCAAAGAGTCTTATTTTCTCTTTACAGCAGATTCAGAAGGTGATTATAACATTACTGCAACGGCAACAGCTGAAAAAGATGGCAGGCAGATTACTCTATCTAATGATTTTTCAGTGAAGGTATATGCCGAGGGGGCTTTTTATCGGGCAAAAAGCAGCACATCAAAGGCCGACTGGAATAAGGTTTATGAGTATACACCGGCTCCAGGCCAGTTTATCAACGAACTCAAGACTGGTGGCTTTGATGGTACTCAAACAACTCCCGAAGCTGCCGTAGCCTATGCGGAGGCCAGAATGTCGCAGACCAAAGAGAATGGAGAGCCTAATCCTATCTGGGTTTCATTAGGTGGCTTTGGCGGATATATAGTGGTAGGTTTTGATCATAGTATCGACAATTCAGGAGATTATGATCTTGGTATTCTCGGCAATTCATTCAGCGGCTCTTCTGAGCCGGGCATTGTTTGGGTGATGCAGGATGAGAATGGCAACGGACTTCCTGATGATACATGGTATGAGTTGGCTGGTTCAGAGACCGGCAAGAGTGAAACAATCCAGAACTACTCTGTAACCTATTACCGTCCGTCGGGACCTAAAATGCCGGTACAATGGAGTGATAATTTGGGCAATAGTGGAGAGGTTGATTATCTCAAGCAGTTCCACATACAGGACTATTACTATCCACTTTGGATTAAAGAAGACAGCTATACCCTTACAGGAACCTGCCTCAAGGCCAAAAATTACGATGCTTCAGGAAACGGCACATACTGGGTAAACGGAGAATATGATTGGGGTTATGCCGATAACTTCAGCAATATAGACCGTCTGACCGGCAACAACAATGCAAGCGCAGCAGCCAATGCCAACCACTTCAAAATATCAAATGCTGTGGACTTTGAGTGCAAGCCAATTAATTTGAAATACATTGATTTTGTTAAAGTTCAGGTTGCAGTCAATGCCAAGAGCGGATGGCTCGGTGAGGTTTCTACAGAGGTGTTCGGATTTTATGATTACAATTTGAAAAAATAGGATATTGCCAAAACAATATAGTATATGTGTATGAAAATAGAACATATCAGAGCCTTTTTCTTCAGTTTGCTTCTGCTTTCGGTTGCAGGTATGTTGCCTGTTTCATGTATGAAGTGGGAGTATGGTCTGGAGGAAGATTTCGACACATCCGCTTCAGGTGAAGGATTGTTCATTTGCAACGAAGGTAATTTCCAGTATGGCAATGCCACACTTTCGTATTACGATCCTGCAACAAAGAAGGTGCAGAATGAAATCTTTTATCGGGCCAATGCAATGAAATTGGGAGATGTGTGCCAATCAATGATTATAAGGGATGGCATAGGTTGGGTTGTTGTAAACAATTCTCATGTGGTCTTTGCCATTGATATAAACACATTTAAGGAGGTTGGACGCATAACTAATCTCACCTCTCCGCGCTACATCCATTTTTTGTCGGATGAGAAGGCATATATCACCCAGATTTGGGATAACCGTATATTTATAGTCAATCCCAAACGATATGAAATTACGGGATATATCGATATTCCAAATATGACAATGGAGAGCGGCTCTACAGAGCAGATGGTGCAATATGGCAAATATGTTTATGTGAATTGCTGGTCGTACCAGAACCGTATCCTTAAAATTGATACAGAGACCGACAAGGTTGTTGATGAGCTTGTTGTGGGTATCCAGCCTACCTCATTGGTGATGGATTGCAACAACAAATTGTGGACAGTTACCGATGGCGGTTATGAAGGCTCTCCATACGGGCATGAAGCGCCATCGCTGTATCGTATCGATGCCGAGACTTTTACCATTGAAAAGCAGTTCAAATTTGAATTTGGCGACTGGCCGTCGGAGGTGCAGTTGAATGGTACAAAGGATAAAATATATTGGCTCAACGATGATGTCTGGGAGATGGATGTAACAGCCGACCGAGTGCCTGTGCGCCCGTTTCTGCCGTATGACAACACATTATATTATGGCCTTACGGTATGTCCGCACACAGGTGATGTATATATTGCCGATGCCATTGATTATGTGCAGCAGGGTATAGTGTACCGCTATTCTAAAGATAGGGAACTGCTCGACAGCTTTTATGTAGGCATAATTCCCGGAGCCTTTTGTTGGAAATAAAGTGTTCTGAATATGAAATTGTTTAAATCCCCACTTTTTGTTTTTGTATATATTTTTATTAGTGTTGCCCCGACTGTAGCCTTGGCTCAAGGCTCCGGTCGGGTTTCTGCAGGTTGGCACAAAAGAGTACATTCACTTCCCGAGGTGAATGTCTATGCGAATCGGCCTATGAAGGAGATAGGTACCCAGATTACAAAGTTTGATACATTGGAACTGAAGGAGAATATTGCTCTGTCAATGGCTGATGTGCTTACATTCAGTTCTCCGATTTTTGTGAAAAACTACGGCAGGGCAACCCTCTCAACGGTTGCTTTCAGAGGTACTTCACCATCCCACACACAGGTTTCGTGGAATGGCATGAAGATAAACAATCCCATGCTCGGCATGACCGATTTCTCAATGATTCCCTCTTATTTCATAGATGATGCCTCATTGCTTCATGGAACATCATCTGTAAATGAAACCGGAGGTGGTTTGGGCGGTGCAGTGAAACTCTCCACAAAGCCGGCACAGGAGGAGGGTTTTGGAATGCAGTATGTGCAGGGTATAGGATCATTTAAGACTTTTGATGAGTTCTTGCGCCTTACATATGGTAATAACCATTGGCAAAGCTCCACACGCGTGGTCTA
The DNA here is from genome assembly GCA_045588775.1 of Candidatus Egerieisoma sp. Lineage (GTDB taxonomy): Bacteria > Bacteroidota > Bacteroidia > Bacteroidales > UBA932 > Egerieousia. The sequence continues at coordinate 14,579 of JAZNEW010000032.1, forward strand.
TTCCTCTTCTCCCAACGATTACAAATACCGGAATCATGATAAAAAAGAGAATATTTATGATGAGGATATGAATATTGTAGGGCAGTATTATCCTGTAGAGCGGAACCGAAGCGGCTCATTCAAGGATTTCCACTTTTTGCAGGAGGTATATTACAATACCGGAAAGGGCGACCGTTTTGGATTTAATGCGTGGTATATCAATTCCAATCGTGAGCTGGCAATGCTTACAGTAGATCATGGAGAGGATACTGATTTCGAGAACAGACAGAGGGAGCAGACTTTCCGTTCAATAATTTCTTGGGATCATCTGCAGGAAAAATGGAAAATTGGGGCAAAGGCCGGCTACATATATACAAGGATGGCATACGATTACAAACGCGATTTGGGCAATGGCATTATGGCTCACATGACCCGCTCACGCAGCAGAATCAATACTTTTTACGGACAACTCGACGGAGAGTACTATATTGGCAGCAAGTGGCTTTTTACAGCCAACCTCTCATTGCATCAGCATATTGTTGAGAGTGAAGACAAAAATATATTGCGTCAGGATGGCAACAAGGCAATAGTGGGTTATAGTAAAGGAAGGCCCGAATTGTCGGGCTCAATATCTGCAAAATGGTCTCCTGTAAAGAGAGTAGGTATATCTGCCGTTATCAGGGAGGAGATGTTCGGGCAGGAGTGGACTCCGATTATTCCTGCATTGTTTGTAGATGGAGTATTGTCTGAAAAGGGAAATATTGTTGCCAAAGCCTCCATTTCACGCAACTTCCGTTTTCCGACCCTCAATGACCTCTATTTTTTGCCTGGCGGCAATCCCGATTTGAAAAAGGAGAGCGGTTGGACTTATGATGCCGGCGCTTCGTTTGCCATTGGCAAGGATGGCAGCTATTCGTTGAGCGGTTCTGTAAACTGGTTTGATTCGCACATTAAGGATTGGATTATCTGGTTGCCTACAACCAAAGGATTCTTCTCGCCAGAAAATATCAAGGATGTGCATGCCTATGGTGTTGAGCTGCAGGCTGATTTTGATGTAGCCCTGACAAAGGAACTGCAATTGAATATAAACTCGACATTTTCGTGGACTCCTTCAATAAATGAGGGCGAGCCGAGAACACCGGCCGACCAGTCGGTAGGCAAACAATTGCCTTATGTGCCTGAGTATTCATCAACAATTGCCGGAAGATTGTTGTGGCGCAGCTGGTCGTTTTTATATAAATGGTGCTATTATAGTGAGCGTTACACAATGTCATCAAACGATATTTCGCTTACCGGCAAGCTGCCCCGGTATTTCATGAGCAATATTACGCTCGAAAAGGGGCTCTCTTTCAATTGGGCAGATTTGTCGCTCAAAGCTGCGGTAAACAATCTTTTTGATGAAGAGTATCTCTCGGTACTTTCACGCCCTATGCCGGGAATCAATTTTGAAATATTTGTCGGAATAACTCCAAAATGGGGCAAAAAGAGTGATGCTCAAAAATAATTTTGTAGATAAGATAAAAATGTATACTTTTGCAACCCTAAAGAAAAGGAGGTGGTTTAAGTTATGATTATAGTACCTATCAAAGAAGGCGAGAATATCGAGAGAGCGTTGAAAAAATTCAAACGTAAATTCGAGAAAACCGGTATCGTTAGAGAGCTTAGAAACAGAAAAACTTTTGTTAAAAAATCTGTAGCAAGACGCGACGAGATCAAAAAAGCTATCTATGTACAGAAGCTTCAACTTAGAGATGAGTAATTAACCCAACTCTATCCAAATATATGAGCCGTTCCATTGGAGCGGCTTTTTTCATATTCACAGGTGTGGATTTATTTTATATTTCTGCGCTTCTGCAAGAGGCTGCTGCCGATATTGTTGCCGGCGTTGCCTCTGGTGTTGCTGCCACTACAGCCACTGCAGCCGCAGCCACTACAGCCGCCGCAGCCGCTGCCGTTTCCATTACATCCGTTGCAGCCGGCACATTTTCCCTTTTCCTTTATTCCTTTGCGGATTTTAAGGACAAGCGCTATTGCCGCTATGGCCACTATTGCATATACAATCATCTCTTCCATGCCGTTATATGAATTTTAATGAAATTTCAGACAGCCTATTAGAACAGCCTGCATACATTATATATAACAAACGAAATGATCCAGGCAACGGAACAACTGTATAAAAATGAGAATACGGCCCATTTCCAGCTGCCCGATTCACTTGCAATTGCCGCCAGAGTTGCTATGCAAGGGAAATAGAGCAGGGCAAAAATCATGAATGAGATGGCGGAGGCCGGAGTGTAGTCGCCCGATTTGAGCAGTTGGGTTTTGAGCAGAGCCTCTTCGTCCTGATTCTCAGCTGTACTGCCTTCGGCATACAGAACGCCCAAAGTGCTTACTATAATCTCTTTTGCTGCAGCGCCCGAAATGAGGGCAACTCCTGCCTTCCAGTTAAGTCCCAATGGCTCTATTGCAGGCTCGCAGAAGCGTCCTATCCTTTCAAGATAGGAATTTGCATATGTATTTTCTGCAGAAGCGCTGTCGGGCCTTGGATAGTAGCCCAAGAACCATATTATAATTGAGGCAAAAAGAATGATGCTGCCTATTTTCTTCAAGTATTGGGCACACTTCTCCCACATATGTTGCAGTGTGGCATTCATTGTGGGAATCCTGTATGGAGGAAGCTCCATAACAAACGGAGTCTCATCCTCTTTGAACAGAAAACGGCGCAGCAGACGTGCTGTCAGTACGGCAACTGCAATTCCTGTGAGATATAGCAACATAAGAACAGTGCCTGAGCTTTGCGGAAAGAATATGCCTGCAAAAAGGATATATACAGGGAGTCTTGCACTGCATGAAACAAAAGGATTTATGAGTATCGTTATCAGTCTGCTTGAGCGGCTCTCAATGGTACGGGCCGACATTATTGCCGGCACATTGCATCCGAAACCCATAATCAGCGGAATGAATGATTTTCCGTGAAGTCCTATTTTGTGCATGATCTTGTCCATGATAAAGGCGGCGCGCGCCATATAGCCCGAATCCTCCATCAGCGAAATGAACAGATACAATATGAGGATGTTTGGCAGAAAAACTATCACACTGCCAACACCTCCTATAATACCGTTTACAATGAGGTCTTTAAGAGCTCCTTCGCTCATCATGCCGCTTACCGTATCGCTTATAAGTGCAACCAAAGATTCAATCCACTCCTGAGGATATGCCCCCAACGAGAATGTGGTATTGAACATTACCCACATCAAAAAGAGGAAGATTGGGAATCCGAACACTTTATTTGTAACAATAGAGTCGATAATTGTGGTATTCTTGTTCTGCTCCCTGCTGCCTGCTGTGTAGGTCTCTTTTAGTGCGCCGGAGATAAAACCATATTTTTCATCGGTAATGGCACTCTCCACATCCTCTCCCAATTGTTTTTTTATTCTCTCAACCGCACCCTCACGCATTGTTATCCATTTGGTATAGTATTCGGATGTGCGCAGAATCTTCTCAACCTCCCTGTCGCCCTCCAGCAGCTTTACAGACCAGTAGCGTGGCGGAAATATTTTTGGAAATACCTCATCATTTGCCTTTATCTCTTTGGAAATGGCGGCAATCTCCTTCTCTATGGCAGGGGAGTATTTGATGTGTATATGTCTGACAATCTCCGAAACATCATTTGAAGCCCTTTTGGTGGTGCCGTTTTCATATACATCTATTATTGTATTGAGAAGTTCATCCAGTCCCTCTTTTGTTTTTGCCACGACAGGAACCATAGGAACACCGGTGAGTTTTCCCAAGCTGAGCCAATCGAGCTGGGCTCCGCTTTTGCGGTGCTCATCAAACATATTGAGGGCAACCACACTCTTGAGATTTATATCAATGAGTTCTGTTGTGAGGTAGAGGTTGCGTTCGAGATTTGATGAGACCACCGAGTTCAAAATCACATCGGGGGTATGTTCTATCAGATATTGCCGCACATAAATCTCTTCCGGAGAGTATGCGGTGAGGGCGTATGTGCCTGGCAGATCGGTAATATTGAATTTATATCCGCCATATTTGAAATGGCCCACCTTTGCATCAACTGTAACTCCGCTGTAATTTCCCACATGTTCATGACCGCCAGAAAGGGCATTGAAAAGCGAGGTTTTTCCGCTGTTTGGATTTCCTACAAGTGCTATATTGATCTCTTTACATCTGTCGGAAATAAAATTATTGGTATATTCAGAATCCTGACGGCCCGAAAAAGAGCCTTCAACAGAGGTACTGAGATTCTCCCTGTTTTCTGAATATGCCGGTTCCGGTTCAATAACAATCATTCTGGCTTCACTGCGTCGCAATGAAACTTCATAATCCATAATTTCATATTTGATCGGATCCTTCAGCGGTGCATTGAGCAGGGCCGTTACCTTTTGCCCCCTCACAAAGCCCATTTCGAGAATGCGCCTGCGGAACCCACCATGTCCCAATACCTTTATTATAATGGCCGACTCGCCTGTCTTCAGCTCGGATAAATACATACCACACCAGAATTTAGGCGCAAAATAACTCTATATTTCAATTGCAGGCAATACCTATTTTGAGGTATTTTGTTGTATCTTTGTTATGGAAACCGAATCTGCTTATTGTACGATGCTTTTTTATCCCGACAAATTCATAGAGCATATTGCAGCTGGAAAACGCTATTCCCAAAGGACTGTTGTGTTGTATAAAGATGCGATAGAGCGTTTTTACAGGGTAACATACAGTGATGGCGGTGATTTGCCCGACTCTTTTACCGAGCAGGAGCAGCTTGATAGTATTACACCTGCAAAATTGCGTAAGTTCATATATGTTTTGCAGAAGGATCAGATGCTTTCGGCGCGTACTGTAAACCTTATGATAAGTGCCATGAGCAGCTATTGCAAATGGCTGGTGAGGATAGGAAAGCTGGAATATAATCCTGTGGGCAAAATTTATCGTCCGAAAGAGAAGAAGAGATTGCCCGATTTTTACCGGAAAGAGAATCTGTCGGATTTTTTTGAAGAAAAAACAGACGATATACGTGATCAGGAGAGTGAGTCGGAGACCTATAAGGAGATACGCAATAAATTGATTGTATTGATGTTATACGCTACCGGCATGCGACGGGCTGAACTTGTGTCGTTGAAATTGGAAAATTATGACCGGAACCGGCAAGTGTTCAATATAGTCGGAAAAGGAGAAAAAGAGAGAGAAATTCCTGTAATTGATTTTTTAAAAGAAAAAATTTCACTATATTTACAGAAAAGAAATAGTTCTTTCAAAGATTGTAGCAATAACTCGTTTTTTTTAACAGATTCAGGTGAAACATTATATCTTGGATTTGTTAATAATGTAGTGAGAAAAGAGTTGGCTGCTTTAAAAGGGGCAATAGGCAAGGAGACCCCTCACATCCTCAGGCATTCATTTGCAACACATTTGTTGAATGATGGAGCAGATTTGAACAGCATAAAGGAGGTTTTGGGGCATTCATCACTTGCGGCAACGCAGGTTTATACCCATAACTCTTTTGAGCAGCTGAAAAAAAATTATATAACCGCCCATCCGAGGGCAAAAAAAAGGAGGTAATATGGATATTAGAGTTCAATCGGTAAAATTTGACGCTGATGTTAAATTATTGGATTTTATCGACAAGAAAGTGGGTAAGCTTGATAAATTCTATGACGAAATTATCAAAACAGAAGTAACTCTATCACTTTTGCCTGATAATGCCAACAAAGATGTAAAAATCAGAATTGCAATGCCCGGCAAAGAGTTGTTTATCCAAAAGAATGCATCAACATTTGAAGATGCCGTTGTTGATTGTGTAGATGTTCTTAAAGAGCAGCTGGTAAAAATTAAAGAGAAAAAAGCTAACAAATAACAGTTAGGACAAATAGAAAACACCCTGTCAATCATTTCTGATTTGACAGGGTGTTTTTTTATCAGTTGAATAGCTCCTGAAGTTTTTTCTCCAGATCCCCTTTTTCAAATTTGCCTATCATCTTGCCCTCTTTGTCAATCAGATACAATGTTGGAAGATTGTGGGCTGCATATCTGGAAATTGTCTCCGCAGGTCTCCCTTTTTGTGGAAAAACATCGGCAACATGTATCCATGAAGACTGGTCTTCCTCAATAGCTTTTCTCCAGGCATTGTGGTCTGCATCATTAGTAATTCCAACTATTTCAAACCCGTAATTCCTGTATTTTTCATAAAGGGCCTTCAGATGAGGGACGCTTGCCCTGCATGGTCCGCACCAGCTCGCCCAAAAATCAAGGAGTACATATTTTCCCCTAAGCGAAGAAAATGTAAAATCGGAGCCCTCCGGAGTCTTAAGGGTAAAATCTGGGGCAACAGCACCGGGTTGGACAGATTTTAATGCAGTTATTTCATCTCTTATCTCTTTTGCCATATAACAATTTTGCACTTTAGGTGTAAAATTGTTGAAAACAGCTTCTATTTCATCCAATTTAAGCCCCGACAGATATCTTGAAAAATAATATGCTGCACACTCTACATCAGGATTGGCCTTGATATAATCTATTATGGCAGCAGTCTGCTCTTTTCTGGCAATCTGCATAAGTTCAGAAAAAGTTGACCTGAACTCATCAACGGCTGCTCTGTATTTGTCATATTCTGTAAATTGATTGAATGAATCCAGGTTTTGCAGAGCTTTGTTGTACTCGGTATATTTCTCGTGTTCAAAGACTTTGTTACCTGCAGCCATACATTCAGACATAAAAGTGTTGTTTATACCGCCTGTAACTATGACTTTGTCTATGAATTTGCCGTACCTTCCCTGGTCTATAATATTGTTCCAGTCCAGATCAAGTGTAAGGGAGGCATTCTCCAGATATATTCCGCAATTTGCACTTTCTGTATTGTGAGGGATTATTTCTATATCGGCATAAACAACATCATCAACACGGCCTTTAAAAATGAATTTGCCGTTCTCAACTGTGGTTGTGTCACTTGTTTTTATCCCACTGTCGGGGCATTCAAAAGAGAGTACAGCTACTCCATCAGTACCAGGCACCTTTCCTTTTATTGTATATGAAGCTTGTTTTGAACAACTGGCCAATAAGCATAAGGTTAATGCACCTATAAAGAGATTCTTCATAAAAGAATATGTATAATATGACAAGAGTTGGATAATACTCTGTTGACTATTATCCAACTCTCTGATTCATAAATTATTTTTAATAAGTATTTTGAACCAATTCACCGTTAGATGCCATTACATCAGCCTCTGGAATCATTGCTGCATATTCTCTTGCATCTGGAGCAAGAGTATATGTCTGTACAGATGAACTGCGGTCGATTACAGATGAGGTATATGAATAGAACTTCTGGGTAAGGGTAACATCATCAGCAGCATAGTCATTGCTGTTATATCTTCTGATGTCGTAAAGTCTCTTGAATGGTCCCATCTCCCTGCGTCTTTCACGCAATACTATTGCAATAGCCTCATCTTTTGAAGATGCCGAAAGATTCACTTCGTTGCTTGAAGGGTCTATTCTTTTTGCACGCAATTGGTTTACAATGCTTATAGCTTTATTATAATCACCTGCTCTTGCTTCACATTCTGCTATATTCATTATCATCTCTGGTACAGACAATGTGTATTTTTTAGGTTTGTAATAGCAAGGTACATTTTTGGTAACAGCTTTTCCTTGTGCGTATAGATAGTCCTCAATGAAGAAATATTTGTATCTGGCATCATTCTCTTTAGAACCGTCTGCATTGAAACATGCGATATAGTCATCCGAAGGGATCAAGGCTGTAAAGTGGTCTTGAGTAGTTGAATTCTTGATGACCATATTTGTGAAAATGTCCTCAGTCCATTGATTGTCTGTATTCCATCCTCTTGTAGCAGGGTATTTTGCCTCAAATTCAACAGCGGTTCCATTTACTGTAATTGTACCTTTGGTTGGAGTGGCATAGTATCCTATAGTATTGTAATCCAATACATTCTCCCAGCCGTAAAGTTTAATGGCTTCCTCAGCATATTTTTTAGCGTTGGCATAATCATGTTTCATAAGATAGAAGCGTGAAGCCAAAGCATTTGCTGCAGCTTTGGTAACTCTGTAAGGAGAGTTTGTACCTGTCCTTTTTGTAAGTTCGGCTTTAACGGCAAGTGCAGCCAGAATATCTTTCTCAATAAAGTCGTATGTATCTTTAAGTGAAGCTCGTTTCAAAGAGTAGTCATAGCCGATATTCTTGGTAAGAACAAGACCTGGCTCCTCAAGATTTTTCTCACAATAAGGTAATGTGTAGATATTGAGCAACTCCATATAAGATATAGCGCGTCTGAATGCCGCTTTTGCCTTGATCTCAGCAACATCCTCATCTGAAAGTCCTTTGATTACAGTGAGTTCATATTCAGCAAGGTTTGCCTTGAAAATATTTTGCCATCTGTATCTCCACAGATAGTCTACAATAGAACCGCTCTCTTTCCTTTCCCATGTTCCTGCCTGAACATATGAAACTTTATAAGATCCGTTTGCTGCAGCTTCCAGTTCTGGAAGAAGCTGGATATCTCCACCACCATAAGTAACATGGTCACTACTGCAGTCTTCTCTCCAGGTACCAACAAGAATCAATTCAATATCCTCTAGAGTGGAAGGTACCAATGCAGATTCCTTAGATGGTCTCTTTGAGAGGAAATCGTCGCAAGAAGAAAGAACAAATGCGACAGTCATCAAAAATAGTATGATATTAATTTTTTTCATGTCCAATCAAATTAAAAGTTAATCTTAACGCCAAATGTACAAGCCATGCCAGGTTTGTATGTGCCCATAGGGTAGAATGGATCCTCATTGTTTTTATTGAAAGCAATTACACCTATGTTATTAAGTTGTCCGTATACTTGTGCACCAGAGATACCAATAAAGTTGGTAACATTCTTAGGCAAACTGTATGTAAGGTTGATTTCCTGGAATCTGATATTTGCTGCACTTTGTATATTGTAGTCGATAAATTGCATATAATCAGAGAAGTAAGAAGGATACTCCTTTTCGAATGTAACCATTTTGTCAGGATTTGCATTAAGGGCATCGCTATAATACTTGTTAGGGGCTGCAACACCGTATTCAACCATAGGGTAATTGAATCCTGTAGCTCTGAATTTATGACCGAAATAACCGGTTATAATGAATGACAATGATAGATTCCTGTATTTGAAGCTGTTTGTAAATCCCAAGATACATGGAGGAACTGTTGTGCCTGTACCTACAATGTAATCTTCCGACAAACTTGTATAGTAAGTTGTCATAGGGATAGGGTTTTCACCATTTTTGTCAACAATTACAGGCTGGTACATACCGGCTACATCCATCATACCACCATATCTCAAACTCCAAAGTGTATTGGCATCATATCCCTCATAATACTCCCAACCTGAGCCAGGACCATAAAGTCTGTTTCCCTGGATAGAAGAGTTCTTGTAAAGTTTGGTGATCTTGTTCTTGTTGTATGAGAAATTAAGGTTTCCGTTCCAAGTAAAGTCTCCTTTTGATAGATTGGATGACAAAGAAAGCTCAATACCTTTATTGTACATCTCAACAGCATTCATATCCTGGCTACTGCTTGTTCCAAATACATCGGCTACAGCAATCTTGGAAATTAGGTCCTTACCTTGTTTGTTGTAGTAATCGATGCTACCTGACAATTTGTTGCCCAATACAGAGAAGTCAATTCCAATATTCAATGCGCCTGTTTTCTCCCAGCATAGATAAGGGTTTCCATAATTTGAAATGGTACCTCTGTATGCTCCCCATTTATCATTGTAATAATAAACTTTAATAAGCGGATCTATTGAAGTAGATTTATCCACATTACCGTTAAAACCGTAAGTAGCTCTAAGAACTAATCTGTTCAACCAGTCTGCATCTTGCATAAAATCCTCTTTGCTCATATTCCAAGAAGCTCCCACACTCCAGAATGGAGAGTAACGGATGGCAGCATCAGATGAGATAAGATTTGATGCATCAACTCTGTAGCTTCCAGACAAAGTGTATTTGTTATTGTATGTATATGAGGCATTGGCATATAGAGAAAAATATCTGTCGCAAGTTTCAGCTTTCATTGTTGCTGTGCCAGGATAATACAATGCTGTCATGTATTCATAGTAATCCTCACTGTCAAACATATTGTAAGGATAATCAGTAATGCCTCCCGGAGGGGCTGTGAAAGTTAGATTGTTATCGTTATAACCATACATCAATGGATTTGAGGTTGTAGCGTAAACTCTCTCATATACCTCAGTACCGGCTATAACCGAAACATTGTGCTTGTCTGCAAATGTCCTTTCAAAATTCAACTGGTTTCTTGCATTCCATGCTTTCAAATCGCCTTCAGATGTTTGAAGTGCATCGCCTTTGGCCAATTGCTGTGTTGGGGTGGAACTAGGGCTGCCATTCCATTTTGACAGATAGTTTACAGCAAATCGTACTTTATAAGTATCTTCCAAATAGTGGGCACGATAATTTGATTTCTGGATCTCGTATTGTATTTTGGAATCAAAAGAAAGGCCCTCCATGAATTTGATTTTAAGACCTGCCTGTACTCTTCCATAAATGTTTTCTTCTTTAATATTGGTGCCGTTCATCTCTCTGATTGGATTATATGTCCAGTCTGAATATGGGAACTGTACACCTTTTTGGGTAATATACCTGTCTACCAACGGCAAATACAGATTGTTCTGTACATGTAGATAATCACCGTTGTTGTCTACAAGCATATCATAAGGAGACATCTTCTGGATATCGGCCAATGTTAGACCGTTATTCATAGATTTGTCATATTGTACCATTGTTCCAACGTTGATGTCCAACCATTTGAACAATGCAATATTATTCCTGAAGTTGATTGTGTAACGGCCATTCTCGCTTCCTTTCATTTCGCCGATGTTTTTGTCAAACATCATTGATAAGATGTTGGTAACTTTCTCGTTTCCACCAGATACAGTGAGGTTATACTGTTGGGTAACAGGAGCCGAAAGCATATATTTTCTAATCTGGTCTTTATTGTTCTGGGATGCAAGTCTGCTCAATGTTGCACTCAATTCGCTGTCGGTCAAATATCCGAATTTATTCTCATTCATTGCGATAGTGGCTTGAGTGTAGTTTTTGCCATACTCATTATAAGCTCTCCAAGTCCATGTGTCACTGCTGATGTGGTGTCCCTGAGTAAAGTTGTTTGTTTCAAAAGCCAATTTTTCATACTCCACAGTCTCAGCACTTGAAGCCAATGGGTTTGCATAATCCAGGTTCATTTTGCCCGAGAATTTTACAAATGCATTAAGCTCAACATTTACTTTACCTTTTTTGGCAGATTTTGTAGTAATTACAATCACTCCATTTGCAGAGCGGGCTCCCCAGATAGAAGCAGCCGCAGCATCTTTCAAAACTGTGATGTTTGCAATATCATTGGGGTTCAATGATGAAAGGGACCCTTCAATGGCAAATCCGTCAACGATAATAAGTGGGGCAGAATTTGCACCCAATGAAGTAAGACCGCGGATAATGATTGATTCTTCTCTTTCATTGTAGCCTTTATCAATAATCTGCAATCCCGAAACATTGCCAACCAATGCCTGTTCAACAGATGTCTGGGGCTTGTTCAATTGCTCTACAGATACAGTATTGAACGATCCTGTAGCCCTCTCTTTTGAAATTGTCTGGTAACCTGTTACCACAACATTCTCCAGCGCAATGGCATCTGTTTTAAGGGTAATGTTTATTAGTGATTTGTTGCCTACAATTACAGAGGCATTTTCCATACCTATGTATGAAAAGAGAAGTTTGTCACCATTTTTGGCGTTGATAGAGTAATCTCCATCAAAATTTGTGGATGCAAATTCCCTTGTAGTTTCATTTTGTATACCAACTCCTACAAGAGGTTCTCCATTTTCATCTGTAACTTTACCTTTTACAGCTGTCTGACTTATGGATGCATCTTTTTCGTTCTTACCACTTCCTTGTTTGATTTTATTATCAAGCAATGCAATCTGTTTACCTTTTATTTCGTAAACGATATTGGTCTCTTTGAACAGTTTGTTCAATAGAGAATTGATGTCTGAGACAGGTCCCTCATGTGAAATGGAAACCTTATTGTTAATACCTTCCAATAGATTCGAGTATACGAAACTATATCCAGACTGCTTTTGTATCTCTTTAAGAATTAGTGAGATAGGCGTGTTTGTCTGTTTGATCTTAATGGATTGTGCCCATAATACTGATGTGCACAACAACAAAACAAGCAAAACTATTGCTGTTTTGGATAATTGTCGAATAAAAATAATTCCTTGCATAGTAAAAGACTTATAGGTTACTTTTATAGTTCGTTTAACCTCGCATTTACCCTAAAAAATTATCTTTTAATGAGAGTGATTTTATTGCCGCAGATGGAATAATCTATAAGTGTAGTGAGTTTTATAAGCTCCATAATTTGTACAATAGATTCATTTTCAAAGTTGGCAGTAATCTCGTAATCAAGTATTTCGGCATCTTTTATAATGAATTGTGAGCCATGCCATCGGTTAAGGATTTTGATAGCTTCTCCTAGAGGAGTGGAATCAAAATATATTTTACCCATTTTCCACATAGAAGCAACTTCTAATTCCTCTGGGGAAGGGTTTACTTTTAGGTATGTGTTACCATTGGATAAATCGACAGATTGTCTGGGTTTCAAACTCTTTTCTACAACTACATTCTGATTGTTCTTATAGAGCAGACTTATAGATCCTGAATAAAGGGTGGTTTTGGCAATTTCATCATCATCATATGCTTTTATGTTAAATGTAGTGCCAGTCACTTTAACCTGAAAACCTTTGGATGTAGTTATTATCATTGGAGACAGAGAGTCTGATTTTACTTCAAAATAAGCTTCTCCAGATAATTTCACATTACGTATATGTTTGTCAAATACTTCCGGATATTCTATTCTGGTATCTGAATTGAGCCATACAGTACTACTGTCGGGCAATGTAATATGGGCTTTTACCCCTTTATCTGTATATAGAGTTCTCATGTGGTTGGCAGGAGTGATGTTTTCTGACAATTGATCTGTAACTACATGTAGTGTATCTGTGGTTTTGGCTGTATTGGTAAGAAAAATATTCCAGCAAAGCAATATGAGGATTGCTGCTGCTGTAACCGACCATCCAATAATATTCATTTTGTGATATTTGCTGTTTTTGGCGGCAGATGCATTGTACCCATGCAAATAATAACCGAATTCCTGATATTTGGCATCATCAGCTTCTTCTTGAGGCATATGTTCAGATACCCATGTATTCATCATCTCAATGAGTACTTTCTCATTTTCCATACTCTCAGCAGCCCATCTTAAGACCTTTGCTTTTTCTTTCTCAGAAGCAGTCTTATTCACATATTTCAAGATCAGATCTTTATCCATAATGTACCTAGTATTAAAATAATGATGGTGAGATAGTCTTTAAAATATTTTCGTAATACCTTCAAAGCACAGCTCATCCGGTATTCAACTGTCTTGATTGAGATATTTTCAGCAATTGCAATCTCCTCATATTTTAATCCTTCAATTTTGCATTGCTTGAAAGTCGTACGGATTTTTTCGGGCATTGAATTTAGGGCCCTTTCTATCAATGCGTTGATATCCTTAATGTAAATAGAGGTAGAAGAATACTCATTTAAGGCATTCAATGCCATAATGTCCTCGTTAGATTGCTTGTTGTATAGTTTGAATTTTGCAGCATTAATTCTCTTGCGTAAAATATTAACGCAAAGATTTCTGCATACAACTGTAAGGTAAGGGAGAATTTCGCTGTTGGAAGTGAATTTGGAACGGTTGTTCCATAATACCACAAAAACTTCCTGGGCAATATTCTCTGCTTCATACTCATCTTCCAAATAGTATTGGGCGTAGAATTTTACCTTATTGAAGTTCTGCTTGTATATTTTTTTGAAATCAGCCTCATGCATACTGCAAAGTTTATAATAAATTTTACAGCTTGCAAAATATTACAATAAAATTTACAATTGAGCGTAAATTTACGTTTTTGCACATCTTTTTCATCCCTTTGTACTATGTTTGCAGCGCGGCTCGGTATCTCAGCAGTAGGATTGCAACGAAAACAATTTTTGGGTAAAGTTGAAAGGATCGAAAAAGTGGGAGGAGTGATGGAGAAGAGAGCAAAAAGCGCAGGTAGTGGCGTGTTGAATCCGTTTGTGGATTGGAGTTTCAAACATCTGTTCGGAACGGAGCGGA
>JAZNEW010000033.1:0-26218 GCA_045588775.1 Candidatus Egerieisoma sp.
ATGTTACTCACGCGTTACGCACCCTTGCGCCGGTCGCCGGCAATGTATTGCTACATCCCGCTGCCCCTCGACTTGCATGTGTTAAGCCTGCCGCTAGCGTTCATCCTGAGCCAGGATCAAACTCTTCATTGTACATATCTATTATATAAATTTCTTAGCTTGTTCCTAACTGAATTACTTAATAAGTATTGACAAGGTTATATTCACCTTCCTTATACTATGCTGTTGTTGTTATGCTATATTAATCAAAGAACTTAATTTTCCGTTTGTTGAAGTAATTTCTTTTCCGAAACGGGTTGCAAAGATATGCTTCTTTTTTTTATCCACCAAATATTATTTAAAAAATATTTTAAAAAAAGTTACAAATAATTGATAATCAGAGAGAAAATTTTTAAATATTTTTTACCGTCATTTGTGCATAATAGATATTTTGACTATTTTTGCGCTCCATTTCAAATAAAAAAATGAATATTTACCTTCAGATATTTACCTGCTTTGCCAAAATCGGAGCCTTTACCATTGGCGGTGGATACGCCATGATACCTATTATACAAAAGGAAGTGGTAGAGAAAAAGAAGTGGATAGATGAAGAGGATTTTATGGATGTCCTTGCCATTTCCCAATCAGCTCCGGGATTGTTGGCGGTAAATATTTCAATATTTTTGGGATACAGGTTAAGAGGCATCAAAGGCAGCATAGTAGCAACATTGGGCAGTGTTCTGCCCTCTTTTCTCATCATTCTGATGATTGCAATGTTTTTTTCGGGATATCAGGACAATCCTGCAATCATAAAAATATTCAAAGGAATCAGACCTGTTGTTGTTGCCCTGATAGCCATTCCTATGATCAATATGGCAAAAAAAGCAAAACTCAACATATATACAGGGGCTCTGGCAATAATCACAGCTTTGCTCGTTACATTCCTTAAAGTATCACCAATCTACATATTGTTGGTTGCAGGATGTATTTTTGTAATTCCTGCATATTTGAAAAAGAAGTAACAAGATATGATATACCTGCAATTGTTCCATACATTCTTTATAATAGGAATCTTCACTTTCGGAGGAGGTTATGCAATGCTCTCCCTCATACAGAATGAGGTTGTTGTAAGCCATGCGTGGGTAACGGCTCAGGAGTTCACAGATATGGTTGCAATATCTCAAATGACTCCCGGCCCGATAGGCATAAACAGTGCCACCTACATAGGATATAGCGTTACAGGAAATATCTTTGGCTCACTTATAGCCACCACTGCAGTTATGTTGCCGTCGTTCCTTATAATATTATTTATATGCAAATTATATGACCATTTTCGCAAAAGTAACATTTTTGCCCTTATTTTAAAGACTCTACGCCCGATAGTTATAGGCATGATCGCAGCTGCAGCCGCAATACTGATAACCAAAGACAACTTTATAGACTACACCAGCTGGATACTCTTTGCCGGAGCAATCTTTGCAAGCCAATGGCTGAAAATGAATCCTATAATGATTATAATTCTTGCCGGAGCTATAGGTTATTTCATCTATTGAACCTCTGTATACTCCACAGTCTGGCTCTGGAGATATTGTCCGTCCTTTCCGAATTTTACCTTTCTCAAAAGCCATGACGACAAAATCTCAATCAGTCCATAACCGGCCAGACACCCTCCAAAAAACATGGTAAGCACATTCTTTGCTGTAAATGGCTGGAAGAAGAGGATAATGCCACATATTGTAACAACTGCAGGCACAATATAGAGGTATCCCGAAACTTTGGCATGACGCCCGCTTATAAACAGATTGACAAGTTGTCCGATTCCAAGCAGAAGCAATATTGCCCCGAACAGGAATACCAGAATACTCACAAAAAACGACGGAAACAGAAATATCACAATACCAAAGCAGAGATAGACCGCTATATTGAGTATAGCAAATGCCGACAACACACTCTTCTCTCCCCCCTTCTCCTCTTTCTGCTTTGTTTTACTTGTAAAATAGAGAGTTACAAGCCCTGCTGCAATAAGAAATGCAGCAATCAGCTTTACAATGACATTCAACATTGCCTCGGGCCATAGAAGCAATGCCAGACCAAGTATAAAAACAAGTAATCCTCTAACTGCCGAGTAAGCCCTGTTTGTAATGGAATAGATGATATGCATGATAATCTTTCTTTATAACACACAAATTTAACCAAAAAGTTCAATAAATATACAATACACTGTAACAATCATAGATTTTATTTCTTACCTTTGCAGCGTTTATGACAAACCAATCATCATACAGCAACTCAATTGCAGGTAATGGATTCCAGTCCATTACTATTATTATTACGTCTACAATTACCCCTTGGGGGGTTTAGTTTGTCATATATATAATCTTTTTGTCTGTATTATACAGAACCATTCCAGAAACAGAATAATTGTTTGGTGTAAATTGCACAATTGCTGCAATTGCCGTTTTCAGTTCCATTAATATTCATTCAATTAAAATATAAGAAGTATGTCAGTTTTAAAATTTGGAGGAGCATCAGTAGGAAGCCAGGAAGGTTTGAACAACCTTAAAAACATTGTAAGCAGAGAAGAGAAACCCTGCATAGTTGTAGTTGCAGCTATTACAGGCATTGCTGACACCTTAATATCCATTTTCGACAAAGCAGTAAAACCCGGAGGAAACTATAGAGCCGATTTGGCAGAAATAAAAGAGAAACATCTGGAGCTTGCAGGCAAAGTATTATCTGAAGAGCAATACAAAGCCTTTGAGAGCGAACTTGAAGAGGATCTCAACAGACTTGATGACAGATTGAGCAGTGTCTCAATCATGAGAAACAATCTGAAAGATCTCGAAGACCATGTACTCTCAATGGGAGAGCAGTTCTCTTCAAAGATGATTGTAAGAATGCTCGACAATGCTGTAAGAATCGACGGCAGAGAACTTATTGTTACCAGAAAGAGCGGTGGGGCATCTCAAATCCTTTGGGATGAGACTTGCAATAAAACCAAAGCAGCATTTGAAAACTTTGAAGGAGTGGCTGTTGTGCCAGGTTTTTGCGGCAAAACTCCCGACGGTTATGTTACAACATTGGGCCGAGGAGGATCAGACTTGTCTGCAGCAATGATAGCAGCCGCAATCAATGCCGAAAAATTATATATATGGAGTGATGTAGATGGAATGATGACATCAGATCCGGCAATTGTTCCCGACGCGTTGTCGATTCCGGCTCTCTCATATTCGGAAGCGGCCGAACTTTGCCACTTTGGAGCAAAAGTACTCTACACTCCGGCCATCTGGCCTGCCATAAAGAGCAATACCGAGATAAAGATACTCAACACATTCAATCTTGCCCATCCGGGTACTGTAATAAACAAGGAGGGCGACAAAAACAGCACCCTTCCTGTAAGAGGCATTACACATATCCCTGATGTTTCGCTCATTACAGTATTCGGAAACGGTCTTATGGGTCAAGTGGGAGTCTCATACAAACTGTTTGGAGCATTGGCCGACAAGGGAATCAACATTGTTTTCATCTCCCAGGCCTCTTCTGAATACAGTATAAGTTTTGCCGTAAAGGGTGAAGATGGAGAAAAAGCTCTGGATATTATCAGAACAAATCTGGAAAATGATAAAATCCACGGATCATACATCGATGTTGTGATGGAGAATAAAATGGCTATCATTGCTGTTGTAGGCAATAAAATGCGGATGACTCCGGGCATATCGGGAAGAATCTTTACAGCATTGGGCAACAATAATATCAATGTTGTGGCAACTGCCCAAGGCGGATCGGAACTGAATGTATCTGTTATTGTAAAAGATGCAGATGCCCAGAAAGGCGTGGCCGTTCTCCATAAAGAGTTCTTCAAATAGCTTTATATCAAGTTTTTATACATATTTTGTTTAATCCTTTATTTTTAGCACCAATGAAAAGGATAAGAGTTTTTGCACCCGGTACCATAGCAAATCTAGGCTGTGGTTTTGACGTCATGGGTTTGGCCTTGGATGGCGTAGGAGACGTTATAGATGTTGAAATATATGAAAATGCAGAGGATCTGGCAGCAGCTGCCTCATCACCTCTGCACCATACACCGCACTGCGTATTGGGCATTAAAAACAGCAGCAGCGTAGAGCTCCCAAAAGAGCCCGAAAAAAATGTGATAACACCCGCCATTGTGAAGATGTGTGAATCGTATTCTCTCAAGAGCGGCAACTCTGCGCCATTGTACCTCAATGTGAATATTGTAGAGAAAATAAGGCCGGGCAGTGGAATTGGTTCAAGCGCAGCAGCTTCAGCCGCAGCAGTTTATGCACTTAATGAACTGCTTGACAAATATTTTTCAGATGATGAGCTTGTTGATTTTGCCATGGAGGGCGAGAAACTCATCAGCGGCACTCCGCACGCCGATAATGTTGCACCGGCAATCATAGGAGGTGTGGTCTTCATCCGCGGCTACAACCCTACAGACCTGATAAGGCTGCCTGTTCCGGATAATTTCTACTGCACAGTTGTACATCCGCATATAACTGTAAGCACCAAAGAGGCGCGCGAAATATTGCCCAAAATGGTAGAGCGGAAAGATGCTATTGTGCAGTGGGGCAATGTGGGAGGTTTTGTTGCAGGACTTCTTATGAATGATCTGGATCTTTTAGGACGCTCAGTAAAGGATGTTATAGCTGAGCCTTACCGGAAAGGGTTTATTCCGGGTTATGACTCACTGAAGGAGAGTCTGCTCGCCAATGGTATGATTGGTGTCAATATCGCCGGTTCGGGCCCCTCAGTTTTTGCCCTGTCAAAGAGCCTTGAGCAGGCAGAAATGGCAAAAGAGATAATGGAAAAACACTTCAGCGAGCAAAATATAGGTTATGAAGTGTATGTGAACAAAGTTGGAAAATGCGGTGCCCGCAGAGTTGGGCAATAGCCGTTGCTGTTTGGTTAAAAGTTATATGCCATGAAATTTTACAGTACAAGAAATAAAGAAAACAGATACTCCCTGCAAGAGGCCGCTGTTATGGGCCTTGCCCCCGACGGAGGATTGTTTATGCCCGAATATATCCCCCAGGTTGATTTGAGAGAGGTGTTCAGACTTGCCCAGTGCTCATTTGCAAAAATGTCGTCATCAGTTGCATCCCTCTTTTTTGGAGACTCCCTTACCGGGCAACAGATTGATAGCGGCATCCAGAAGGCACTCCCGTTTGATGTTCCACTTGTAAAAATAGGAGACAAATACACCCTGGAACTCTTTCATGGGCCAACTTGTGCATTCAAGGATGTTGGAGCATCCTGCATGGGACAAATATTGGGAGCGCTCCATCGCAAAAAGGAACTCATCATACTCACAGCAACTTCGGGAGATACCGGCAGTGCTGTTGCAAGAGGCTTCTACGATATCCCCGGAATCAAGGTTGCCATACTTTACCCCGACGGAAAGGTAAGCCCTCTGCAGGAGTGCCAGATGACCACCTTAGGAAAAAATATCAATGCAATAAAGGTCAAAGGCACTTTCGACGACTGTCAGAGACTCGTCAAAGAGATCTTCAACAACAGTGAATTGAGAAAAAAGATAAATGTAACCTCTGCAAACTCAATAAACCTGCTCAGATGGCTTCCACAATGCTTCTACTACTTTTACGCATACTCACAATGGATTGCAGCTGAGCATCCCCATATATTGGCAGATTATATGAACGGCAGCAATCTTCAGCTTCCTGAGGTAACATTTGTTGTTCCAAGCGGAAACTACGGTAATATATCGGCCGGAATGCTTGCCAAAAAGATGGGACTCCCTGTTAAAGAGTTTGTGGCGGCTTCGAACAGCAATGATGTCTTTCCGCAATACCTTGCAACAGGCAATTACAATCCGCGTCCCTCTGTCCAGACCATTGCCAATGCCATGGATGTAGGAGCGCCGAGCAATTACGAGCGCATTCAGGCTCTCTACAACAACAGCCACGAGCAGATATGCAAAGAGGTAAAAGGCTTCTCCTGCAATGATATGCAAATAAAGGAGGCCATTGCAGAATTATACCGCGACTACGGCTACACATCATGTCCCCACAGCGCTGTAGGTTACCTTGCTACCGCCGATTACCTGCAGAGGCAGGGCAGCGGAAACTCCCAGGAGGGTGCTTCTGTCAGTGGCAGCAGTGTTATCTGGCTCTCTACTGCAAGTTGTGCAAAATTCAGCGAAGTAATCGAACCGGTTACAGGCTCCATGCCCGAAATTCCTGAAAGGCTGCAGCAGTTACTGCAAAAAGAGAAGACCTCCACACCAATGGAGGTCTCATCAGAAGCTCTGGAAAACATCCTGCTCCAACTTTAGAATGCTTTACGGATAATCTCCTTTACATTATCAGCCTTGCCCATTGTGTAGAAGTGTATTGCTTTTGCGCCATGGGCAAGCAGTTCTTTTGCCTGGGCGGTACACCACTCTACACCAACCTGATATATCTGGCTATTCTCTTTGCACTTGAGCAGCTCCTTCATCAGCTCCTGAGGCAAATCTATGGAGAATGCCTGAGGCAGCAGCTCTATATGTTTGCGTGTTGAGATAGGTTTAAGTCCCGGAATAATCGGTACTGTTATACCTGCCGCACGACATTTGTCTACAAAAGAGAAGAATTTGCTGTTGTCGAAAAACATCTGGGTTACAATGTAATCCGCACCTGCTTCAACCTTGTTTTTAAGGTTCTCTATATCAATGTCGATATTGGCGGCCTCACAATGTTTTTCGGGATAACCGGCAACTCCCACACAGAAATTGGTGGCCACAGCATCCTTTAATGTGCTGTCGAGATAAATACCTTTGTTCATATTGGAAATCTGGGCAACAAGGGTATTGCTGTGGGCATGGCCGTCGGGGTTTGGTGTAAAATACTTCTCACCTGGGATGGCATCGCCCCTCAATGCTACAACATTCTGTATATCAAGGAAATTCAAATCGAGCAGAGTATTTTCTATCTCCCACTTTGTAGCACCGCCACAAATAAGATGAGGCACAACTTCAACATTGAACCGTTTCATTATGGCTGCAGCAATCGCCACAGAACCGGGACGTTTTGTTACGGTGATACGCTTGAAATTGCCATCGGCAGTCTGTCGGTACTCAACCTCATCCCTGTGGGCAGTCATATTTATAAATGGCGGATTGAACTCCATAAGGGGCTCTATCGCCGAGTAGAGTTTGTTGATATCACTACCTTTCAAAGGTGGAACAAGTTCAAATGAGGCAAACGGTTTATGGTTACCGTTGAGAATATCTATTACTTTCATGGTTACTTCTCCTTTATATCAAAATATTTTGCATCTGCATGAGCAATGAGCAATGCACATACAGAGGTTGAAGGAATTATTGCATTACTCTCGGTAAGCTCCATTCCAAGTTCTTTTACGGCATCTGTCAATTCAAAAGCTATACGTTTGTGGGCATGGTCCGGTGTCATAGAATAACCGAAAGCGGCTCTTACAATATTCTGCCCCATTGCCACCTGCGATGTTGTCCATTGGGCCATTGCCTCTGCAAATCTCGCACAGAGGCTCTGCCTCAAGAGATATTTGAAATCGGTCTTCTCAAATTCACCGGCGCGCCTGTCTTCGGCCTTAACCACAATTATACCCAATTTGGAGGTGTAAGGAGCTTTTGGAAAGTAATCTGCAACCGACAAATATCCGCTTCCCTTAACTCTCTGACGCGGGAACTGCATTCTAAAGAGCTCTTTACGGCCATTTGCAAGGGCGATTTTACCATCTGCTCCGGCTACATCAGCAAATGCCTTCTCATCGTTGGCATCAGGGTCTTCTGTATAATTTTCGAGTATCACAAGGGCATCATTCTCCGAATAGACATCATGGAATTTCACCATTGAACTTACTTCAAACTCTTTATTTACAGCCACTTCTGCTATCTCATCCATAGCCTGGCCAAAAAGTTCGTCGGCCTGTTCCCCGTCGGGCCCTGAAGTATAAAGTATATTCGGGTATTTTCCTTTGAATCCCCAAAAATTGAAAAATGGTGTCCAGTCAATCTCACCTACCAACAGATTTATATCAATATTTTTTACCGACAGATTATTCTCACCATACTCTTCTGGCTGAAGGAAACTTTTAAGAGGATACGACGGCGCACTCTTTTGAGCCTCCTCCAATGTTACAAACTCCAGATTCCTGTTATTGTAAGCCTCCCTTATCCTTGCCTGCTCCTCTTTTACCATACTGATATAACTTTGGTCCTCTGCAGAGACTCCTCCACCCTGCATATCCTGCATAATACGCTTGCAGACACCTGCCGCCTGAGAGGCATCACCACCATAAACAACACAATAGCTATACAATG
This sequence comes from Candidatus Egerieisoma sp., assembly GCA_045588775.1. Classification (GTDB taxonomy): domain Bacteria; phylum Bacteroidota; class Bacteroidia; order Bacteroidales; family UBA932; genus Egerieousia. Next base: position 8,306 of record JAZNEW010000033.1, read on the forward strand.
GAGCCAGTTTTACAGCAGTATGTACCGACGATGTTGTTGCTCCTCCCACACAGAGTGCAATAGGGTGTCCTACCTCCTCCATTATACGGCCGCTCTCCTGCTCAAGCATCCTGCAGAGATTCTCCATCTGTTCAAGCGATGGTGTTATAAGACCGCTTATACCTATAATATCTGCCTTCTGTTTTATTGCCTGCTCCACAATTGTGCGGTTATCCACCATCACACCAAGATCTATCACATCAAAATTATTGCACGACAGCACTATTCCCACAATATTTTTTCCTATATCATGCACATCGCCCTTTGCTGTTGCCAAAACTATTTTTCCACTCTTTGCACCGCCATTTCCACTATTGTTGTGCTGCTCAATGGCCGGTTCCAGCACCGAAACGGCCACCTTCATGGCCTTTGCACTCTTCACCACTTGAGGAAGGAACATTTTTCCCTCTCCAAACAGCTCTCCAACCCTATCCATTCCCCTCATCAACGGCCCCTCTATTATCTCCACAGGATTTGCATAGAGGGCCAACGCCTGCTCCATATCCTCCTGCATATACGAAGTTATGCCTTTGACCAGAGCATAGGATATCCTCTCTCCCAACTCCTTCTCTCTCCATTCGTCTGCTTTTGTATTTTCCGGCACAAACTCCCCCTTCTCCTTGAGAGCCTTCAATGCGAGATCCTCCTGCTTCATCTTCTCCGCAAGCTCTATCAGGGCCTCAACATGAGAGGGATAATTCTCCGCCTCATCCCCAAGCAAAGCGGCATCATTCAGCACAACTGCCTCTACCCTTTTCAAGAGCTGAGGCTCTATTTCATCATATACCTGCAACATCGACGGATTGACAATTGCCATATCCAGACCCGCCTTTATTGCATGATAAAGGAATACAGAATGCATCGCCTCCCTCACTCTGTTGTTTCCCCTGAAGGCAAATGAAAGATTCGAGACTCCTCCCGAAGTCTTGCATCCCGGCAGATTCTCCTTAATCCACTTCACAGCCCTTATATAATCAACACCATAAGCATTGTGTTCCTCTATTCCTGTTGCTACAGTAAGTATATTTACATCAAAAATTATGTCTTCGGGCGCAAAACCCACCTTCTCTGTAAGGATTGTATATGCCCTCCGGCAAATCTCTATTTTGCGGTCGTATGTTACTGCCTGCCCATTTTCGTCAAAGGCCATCACAATTACAGCTGCTCCAAGCAGATATATCTCACGTGCTTTTCTTACAAACTCCTCTTCTCCCTCTTTAAGACTCAACGAGTTTACAATACATTTGCCTGTACTGTTCTTCAATCCTGCAAGAATTGTATTCCAATCTGAGGAGTCTATCATAAACGGCACCTTTGCAATATCGGGATCATTGCTTATGTATCTTATGAATGTTGCCATCTGCAGGGCGCTGTCGAGCATGGCATCATCCATATTGATATCTATTATGGTTGCTCCATCCTCTATCTGCTTCCTGGCAATATCAGCAGCCTGGGCATACTCATTGCCCCTTATCAGTTTTGCAAATTTTGCAGAACCTGCAACATTGGTACGCTCCCCTACATTTATAAAGTTATTCTTATGTTTGTTTATCAGAAGATTCTCCAGTCCGCTCACCCACAAATCATCATTGGCCTGTTTTGCTTCAACCACAATTTTCCTTGGGCCGACTCCCTCCAAAGCCTCTTTAATTGCCCTGATGTGCTGGGGAGTAGTGCCACAACATCCTCCGGCTATATTCAGAAGCCCTCTCTGAGCAACTTTTTTTATACAAGCTGCTGTAAATTCAGGGGTTTCGTCATATTGGCCCAATTCATTTGGAAGTCCGGCATTGGGATACATGCTCACCGCACAAGGAACACCTTTGCCGCCAAATGATTCATTGGCAATCTGCTCCATAAAAGGCAAGAGTTCCTCTGCTCCAAATGAACAATTGAGTCCGAAGCTCAGAAGTTCATAATGGCTCAATGAGGTGAAGAGTGCATCCACTTTCTGTCCGCTCAACAATCTTCCGCTTTTGTCATTGATTGTTGCAGAAACCATTACAGGGATATCTGTCCCCTTCTCCTTCTGGATAGCGGAAATGGCATATAACGCCGCTTTTGCATTGAGTGCATCATATACGGTCTCTACCAGAAACAGATCCACGCCACCATCTACAAGTCCCCTGACCTGCTCCTTGTAGGCCTCTGCCATTGTATCAAAATCAACAGGTCTGTACTCAGGTCTGTTTACATCGGGAGAAAACGACAGCATCTTGATTGTAGGGCCCATTGAACCTGCAACCAGCACACGCCTTTGTGAATCACCCTCTGCAACCGATGAGTCTGCAGCCCTTCTTGCAATCTCCGCACCCTTGCGGGCCATTTCATAAACGAGCCCTTCGCAACCATACTCCTGTTGCGATATAGCATTGCTGCTGAAGGTATTGGTCTCTATAATGTCGGCCCCTGCCTCTATATATGCTTTATGGATTTTTTCAATTACATCTTCACGGGTGATATTGAGAATATCATTATTGCCTGCACCGCCCCTGAAATCTTCAATTGAAAGATTCTCTCTCTGGAGCATTGTACCCATAGCACCGTCGAGAATAAGAATCCTCTTTTCCATCCTCTCTACAATATCACACTTCGAAACTCTACTAATCATTTTATATACAATCGGTTACAATGTTAAAAAAAAGAATGCGCCAATGTAGCATAACAAATTGACAACAAACATACGCAAAATCCCTCTAACTTCAAGTTTTCCGAATGCAAAAAGAGATTAAAAAATAGAATTCCAGACCAATTCCGACAAGTTCCGTTCTATGCCGATCAAATGAAAGCAGCCTATCTTTGCACTACAACACTATTTTATAAAAAATTACATATTATACCGCATGATTTTTCACACACTCAAGGAAATAAAATTCATCGCCAACATCATAGTAATCTCAATCATGCTACTCAGCACTTCATGCAGCACATTGGATTACCACCCGTATGATGCCTATATTACAGGCGCCCACAATTTGACAAAAAAGAATATCGCGCATATTGAGAGGGCTTTAAAAGGGAAAAAAAGTTTCAAGTTTGCCATGATCAGCGACACACAACGCCGGTTTGATGAAACAAAACTCGCAATTGAAGAGATAAATTCCCGCAATGATATAGACTTCATTGTTCATGGAGGAGATTTGAGTGATTTTGGATTTACCGACGAGTTCCTTTGGATGCGTGATCTGCTGTGCGAGCTCAACAAACCCCATGTTACGGTAATTGGCAATCACGATTGTATAGGTACAGGCAAGGATGTCTATAAAAAGATCTATGGCGAGAGCAATTATACATTCTCTGCCGGCAATACAAGATTCATCTGTCTCAATACTAATGCTTTAGAATATGACTATTCGTCTCCTATCCCAGATTTTTCATTCCTACAAAGAGAGCTGGCCAATATTCCTGAAAATATCGAAAAGACAATTTTCCTCATGCACGTAAAGCCCTACGATGATGAATTCAACAATAATGTTGCACAAGTTTTTCAGGCATACATCAACCGTTTTCCTAAAGTACAATTCTGTCTCTATGGACATAACCATAATCTTGCTGTTGGAGAGCCATTTGAAGATGGTGTAAAATATTATGGCTGTCCCGACATTGCAGACCGCATTTATCTTCTATTTACAATTCATGAAAATGGTTATAATTATGAAATTGTTGAGTTCTAATACATTATCCGGATTTATTCGCACTTGCCTGCCACAAATTGCACTTATTGCCATATTTACGGCAACACATGCTGTCTGTGGCTTCTGTTGCATGAATAGTAACATTAATCATCACATTTCAAAGTTCCAATGCACAGATACCATAAAGAGAACAAAACCTTCAGAGATACTAACCGTCAAAGAGCTAAACAGATACTATCGGAAGCAGTTGAATTCTTTTAAAAGAGAGCACAGGAAAGAGACCGGATACGACAAAACAATAAAACAATACCGTTCATCATGGAACAAACTTATACCATCCTACAGCAAGATACAGATAGCAGGAGGAATTGGCAGGATTGCTACTGGTCCTGGATGGAACTATGGCCGCAAAAGCCAATGGGAGACAGATTTTTTAATAGGCTACTTGCCAAAATACGAATCAAAAGAGTGGAAGATTACACTTACCTTAAAGCAAAACTATATCCCTTGGCAAATTCCGCTGGGAAATACACCCCTCACTTTTTCACCTCTGTCATGTGGAATATATGGTTGTCTTTTGATAGGAGGAGATTTTTGGATAAAAGAGCCTCTCCGTTATCCCGACAGATCTTATTACCGTTTTCCGACTCGCATACGTGGCCACATTTTTTTTGGAGAACGATTTACTCTCAACATAAAACATGGAATGAGCCGTGCTCATAAAAGCATCGCTTTCTACTACGAAATGTGTACCCACGACCTTGCATTAATGAGCCTGTGCACCAATAAATATCTGTCACTAAAAGATGCTGTAAGCTTGGCTTTTGGTGTTAAGCTACAATTTTTCTAACCCAGTTCAGGCTTTACATCAAATTGGGAACCAGACAAATACTGCAACATCCCACAAGGCATGCGAAATTACAATTGCAGTAAAACGCTCAGGGAACAAACGGTATAGCGCTCCCCAAACAAAACCGGCGACAAATGCTGCCATTGTGAGCATAAAATTGCAGGAGACAGCATGTACCAGAGCATAAATGGCTGTAGTTACTACAAATGCCCTGTCCGGATTCCATTTTTCAGAAAATGTGCGCTGCACATAACCCCTCCAGAATATCTCTTCGGCAGGGCCTATCAAGAAGAGCATCAAGACTGTAAGCAGCCATGCCGATTCTCCCTCCTTCATCCCGTATATAAGGTCTACCTGCGGTCTGGCAAAATTGAACAGCAACTGCGAAATCTTGTCCCCCACCCAGAAAATGCCCCACAATGCCACGGCAATTCCTGCTCCCAAAATAATATTTGAAAAAGAGAATTTCAGCTGTCGCCACCAATCCGATTTAAAAATGGTGGCAAGGGTTGCCAACACACATGCCGAGCCTGTCATCATCCACCAGAAATTGATATGAGGAGCTGTTGCCGGAGAAAACATTATTGCCCAAAGGAGTGTGGCAAGAGCTATTGCAAGGTACAGTTTCTGCATAATATCCAACAAATCAGTCTATATTCACAAGATTCGATACTATAAATGTGATTGCAAGCAGCAGGCTGAACAGCAACTGCAGCTGGGCAGTTTTTTCATCAACCGAAACCAGAGCCTGCATACCCTTTTTGCGATATTCCAATGCCATACGGATATTGCCTGAAGCGAGTTTCAATGCGGCAACAACCAATAACGACGGAAAAGGAAATACCCCTGCGACCACTCCTGCAACCACCCACACAAATGGAAAGAGCAATTCAAAGCAATACAACCCAACCGATACTTTTGCACCAAGCTGCATGGCCAGCGTCTTTATGCCGGCTCTCCTATCGTGCTCTATATCACGCAAATTATTTACATGAAGGATGCCCACAGTTATCAGCCCCACAGGCACAGTCAGCCACAATGTTTCAAAATGGATTTCACCTGTTGAGACAAATGATGTGCCCAGAATGGGAAGCAGAGAGTATGTCAGAAATATATCCAGATCGCCCAAAGCCCTATATTTGAGGAATGGGTACAATGCCGCAAGAAGGAATCCTGCCACACCAAAGCAGAGTGTTGTCCAGCCTGTAGCCATCACCAGCACCACTCCCGACAAAGATGCCACAACCGCCAGTATTACAGCCAGTTTTTTAATTTCAGCAGCTTCAAACTTCCCGCTTACGATAGAAGTTCCGCCAATAGTATCATCCCTGTCTACCCCCTTCTGATAATCGGAATAATCACTCCATGTATTGCCGGCTGCATGAAAAAGCACCACATTGAGCAGTGTCCACACACCAATAAGCCAATTGACATCCTGCTGCAGCCAGAACAGATATGCCAAAGTAACAACAACAGGCATCGCAGATGCCGGAAAAGACCATGGTCTGGTAGCCACCACCCAATCTTTGAAAGTTTTTGTCGAGTTCATTATATGAATATATGTTTATTGAATACTTGGATTTTTACAACATGGTCAAGGCCGCAAGATAATCGTAGTGTCCTCCACTCTCCACCAGCTCTGCCTTGAAACCATATTTTGAGGCATACAGGGAGAGGGTCTGAAAATCGATGTAAAGCCAGTCGAAAGACTCACCCTTTATCTGCTTGTATTGCATCCTGAAATCAACCTCTCCATAATAGTCTCCTGCCAGATCTATTACAAAACTGCCATCCTCCTCTTCGAAGAGATATTTCAAATCACTTGAATCCATATACACAACGCCTCCAGGTTTGAGTATCTGCTTCATTTTGGTAAAGAAATTACCCATATTTTCCAATTTGCCAATAATTCCGGATCCGTTCATCAACATAAGCACTGTATCAAATTCCTGAACCCCGGCATATTGGAAAAGACTTACCTGAAATGCTCTCCTTACGCCCCTTTTCTGCATTACCTCAACCGACAGGGGTGAAATATCTATGGCCGTAACCTCTTTACCCATCTCCTGAAGGGCCAGAGTGTGGCATCCGCTACCGGCACCACAATCCAGAATATGACCTTTTGCAAGGTTAAGGGCCGTACGCTCGAGAGATGACATTTGCCCTAAATCGCGGAACAGATGTTTTACAGGAATTTCATCTTCATCAAATTGCGAAGAAAAAACACGCAATTTGGATGCTTTGCCATTTGCAAAATAATCGGCAATTGCCTTGCCCATCGGATCATTATTTGGTTGTAATAGATTGCCGCTCACGATTTTCAATTACTCCTTAACTTGTTTATAAAGTGGACTGAATAAAAAATAACCGCCTTTTGAGCAGTTATCCTTTAAATTTTGGGTGGAAGATGGGGCTCGAACCCACGACCTTCGGTGCCACAAACCGACGCTCTAACCAACTGAGCTACAACCACCATATTTTGTTTGGGATTGCAAATATAGATATTTTTTTTGATTTGCAAGAATTTTTATAAAACTATTCCATTTTTTTACAAATTTATGCCGACAAGTATAAAAAACAGGCAACAATTTTTTTGTTTTTTGATACAATTAATCCTTTTATTTTCTAAATTTGTGGACTTTTGAGTTTATACTCTTTTAACAGAAAATTTAAAAACTTCATATTATTCAAATTAAAACGATTTTTTATGGCTCGTGAAATTAAATTCTCCCTGCTTTACAGGGATATGTGGCAATCATCAGGAAAATATGTTCCTATGGTTCACCAACTTAAACAAATTGCACCAGTTATTGTTGATATGGGGTGTTTCGACCGTGTTGAGACCAACGGTGGAGCTTTCGAGCAGGTAAATCTGTTGTTCGGAGAAAACCCTAACAAAGCTGTAAGAGAGTGGACAGCACCTTTCAATAAAGCAGGCATCCAGACCCACATGCTGGAGCGTGGTTTGAACGCATTGAGAATGAATCCGGTTCCAGAGGATGTGCGTTTCTTGATGTACAAGGTTAAAGCTAAACAGGGCACCAACATTGCCCGTTCATTCTGCGGACTTAACGACCACAGAAACCTCAAAGGCTCAGTTATCGGAGCTAAAAAAGGTGGAATGATTTCACAGGTTGCCTTGAGTATCACCTACTCTCCTGTTCATACTGTAGAGTATTATATGGGTGTTGTAGACAAAGTTGTTGAGTATGGTTGCGACGAGATCTGTCTTAAAGATATGGCAGGTATCGGCCGTCCTGCATTCTTGGGCCGTTTGACAAGCGAAATCAAGAAGAAATATCCTCATATCAAAGTACAATACCACGGCCACTCAGGTCCGGGTTTCTCTGTAGCTTCGATGCTTGAGGTTGCAAGAGCAGGTGCTGACTATATCGATGTTGCTATGGAGCCGCTTTCATGGGGTAAAATCCATCCGGATGTTATCACTATCCAGGCAATGTTGAAAGATGCCGGCTTCCTTGTAAAAGATATCAACATGGATGCTTACATGGAGGCAAGAAGACTTACCCAGACATTTATTGATGACTATCTTGGTTACTTCATTGAGCCTACCAACTACCAATGTTCTTCTCTATTGGTTGGCTGCGGTCTTCCAGGCGGTATGATGGGTTCTATGATGGCAGACCTTAAAGGTTTCCACGGAGCTATCAACATGTCATTGAGAAATCAGGGCAAGAAAGAGGTTACTCTTAACGAGCTTGCAGTTATGCTGTTCCAGGAGGATGACTATGTATGGCCTCGTTTGGGTTATCCACCTCTTGTAACTCCATTCAGCCAGTATGTCAAGAATACTGCTCTGATGAACTTGATGCACACTCTTAAAGGTGAGCCAAGATGGAAGACTATCGATAAAGATACAATGAACATGATTCTTGGCAAGACCGGTAAATTGCCTGGTGAGCTTGCTCCTGAGATTGTTCAGATCGTTAAAGAGAAAGGTCTTGAGTTCTACACAGGCAACCCACAAGACGAGTTCCCTAATGAGCTTCCTAAGTTTGAGCAGATGATGAAAGAAGAGGGTTGGGACAGAGGTCAGGATGATGAGGAATTGTTTGAGTTTGCAATGCACGAAAGACAGTATCGCGACTATAAGAGCGGTATTGCCAAGAAACGCTTTGAGACCGATCTTGAGGCTGCAAAAGCAAAAGCAGGCGCACCTATCGTTGTTACCCGTCCTGTAGTTGAGATGCCTAAATTTGACATTGATGCCCTTGTTGCCAAATTCCCTAATGCAAAACCTATCCAGGCAACTGTTAAGGGTCAGGTTATCTGGCAATACGATGTGGCAGATGCTTCAACAGCACCTACCATTGGAACTGAATTCAAAGCAGGCAAACCTGTATGTTATGTTCAGGCATTCTACGGAAACGAAGAGATTCAGGCACCTATTGACGGTAAGATTGTTGCAATTTGTGCTAAACAAGGCGACAAAGTTGAGAAAGGTGAAATCCTGGGCTTCATCGAGTAACAATCTACAGATATTTTACAGGCAGGTTGGAGTCGCAAGTTTTCCAACCTGCTTTTTTTAATGCCACCTGCCCCAATTATATAACGATAATATAAAGGTATAATATGTCAATGAAAAGATTCCTCACAGCAATATTGGCTATCATACTCCTCTTCTCATGTTCCAATAATATCAGCCGACTGGAAAAATATACCGAGTGCGGTGTAAGCAAAGAGCTTGCAGTTTTCAGAAAAACCAACATCAGCAATGTAAGCTACAATCTCCTCTTCGCCATACCCCAAAACAGAGAAGAGGCAGTTACAGGGAGTGTGAAAATAGAGTTTTCATTAGAGCAGCCAATTCCTGTAATTTTGGATTTCAAAGCCTGCGAAGAGCAGATTGCACATATCACCACAAACGGTGCATGCAGCGATTATACTTTTGAAAATGAGCATATCATTATACCTGAACACAAGACTTTACAGGGCATTAATTCTATCGAAATACAATTTACAGCATCAGATCAGTCACTTAACCGCAGGGATGATTTTCTCTACACACTTTTAGTTCCCGACAGGGCCCGTACACTCTTTCCCTGCATGGACCAGCCGGATATCAAGGCACTATACGCTCTTGAACTTGAAGTTCCACAAAACTGGCAGGCCATTGCCAATGGAGCAATTGCAGAAGAGAGGGTGGTAAAGAAGCCGGATTCTGAGAACAACAGGGATACTGTGCAGAGAAGAGTTATAAAATTTGACCGCACCGAACCTCTGAGCACCTATCTCTTCTCTTTTGTTGCAGGCATATTCCAGAAAGAGGAATATGCAAGAGATTGCAGGAAGATAAATATATACCACAGAGAAACCGGACCGAAAAGGGTTGCCCAATGCGAAGATATTGCAAATGAGGTATTTGACGCTCTACAGTGGCTCGAAAAATATACAGAAATACCATACCCGTTTGCAAAATACGACCTCATAATATTGCCCGGATTCCAGTATGGAGGAATGGAGCATACAGGTGCCACGCTCTATAACGACAACAGAATGTTTCTCAACGAGCACCCTACAATTAATGAACGGCTCAACCGCAGTCTGCTTATTGCCCACGAAACGGCCCACATGTGGTTCGGCGACCTTGTTACCATGAAATGGTTCGACGATGTCTGGACCAAAGAGGTGTTTGCCAACTATTTTGCCAGCCGTATTGTAGAGCCGCAATTCAAAGAGACAAACCACAGGCTCAACTTCATTCTGGAATATCTGCCCTCTTCATACTCAGAAGACAGAACCGACGGAGCCAACCCTATAAAACAGCAGCTGGACAATCTCAATAATGCCGGACTCGTTTACGGCAACATAATCTACGACAAATCTCCTGTGGTTATGGAGATGCTCGTTCAGAAAACAGGCGAAGAGAATTTCCGCAAAGGAATACAGGAATACCTTAAAACATACGCGTATGGAAACGCCACTTGGGAGGAACTTGTGGGAATACTCGACAAATACACCACCGAAGATCTGGAAAAATGGAGCCATTTTTGGGTCAATACTCCTGGAATGCCGGAGATAGAGGTTGAGGATGGAGAAATACCCAATGCCGACGGACGGAACTATGGTTATTTCAAACTGTCCGAAAAAAATCAGGAGTATCTGTGGAACATTCTCCTTGCCACATCCGAAAGTTCTGCGGCAAAAATGAAACCTGACCAGCTCGAAGTCATGCGTGGCTCCCTTCTGATTACCCTATACGAAAATCTGCGCAGAGGCACTCTTCCGCCACAGAGTTTCATGACAAATATTCTCCGTTACCTTGAGATTGAACAGAACCCGCTGCTTCTCTCGCTTGCTTTGGGATATGCCAAAGATTGCCACAACCTGTATCAAGACAATCTGTTGCACCCTGCAGAGCTGGAGCATACTCTATGGAAGATAACAACAAGCCATTCCCAAAAGGATTTCAGGCTCCAGGCCTTCAGAGTATATGCAGAGGTTGCCTCAACAGAAGAGTCTATGGAGAGATTGACAAATATATGGAAAGAGCTAAAAGCTCCTGAGGGAGTTACCTTGAGCGAGAGTGATTATATCAATCTGTCGTATATCCTTGCCCTGAATATTCCCGACATGGCCAATGATATTGTTTCTCAGCAGCTTGCAAGAATATCAAATCCCGACAGAAAGCTGCAGTACAGATTCATTGCCCCGTCGGTTTCTCCAGAAAAAAGAATCAGGGACAGCGTTTTCCAATCATTGCTTGAACCGGAAAACAGAAGGATTGAACCCTGGGCCTCAACTTCTCTGGCATATCTCAACCACCGTCTCAGACAAAAAGAGTCTTTGGAATACATCAGACCTGCTCTGGAGGAGATGAGAGAGATCCAACAGACCGGCGACATCTTCTTTCCACGCTCCTGGGCAAAAGCATTGCTTGGCGGGCACAATTCAAAAGAGGCGGCTGAGGCCGTCGGGGAGTTCTTTGAGGCACATCCCCAATATCCGCTGATGCTTGGCAGAAAAATAAAGCAACAGGCATGGCACCTCACATCACAGCAAATGTTTGACAATAAAATACAAAAAAGATGAAATCCGGATGGTTCGCACTTACCCCAATGGCGGTATTTCTAATTGTATATCTGCTCTCTTCTGTAATTGCCGGAGATTTTTACAAAGTGCCGGCAGCATCGGCATTCCTTATTGCCTCAATATATGCAATTGCAACATTCCAAGGCAAGAGTCTGAATGAGAGAATTGAAGTCTTCTCTCAAGGAGCCTCCAACAAGAATATCCTTATGATGATATGGATCTTCATTCTGGCCGGTGCTTTTGCCGCCACAGCAAAGCAGATCGGCTCCATTGATGCCACCGTCAATGCAACTTTGGCAATTCTGCCCGGCAAATTGCTCTTTGCAGGCCTTTTTATAGCCTCCTGTTTTATCTCCATGTCGATAGGTACAAGTGTAGGCACTATTGTGGCTCTCGTTCCTGTAGCGGCCGGCATAGCCTCAGAAACGGGATCTCCGGTTCCATTTGTTACAGCAATTGTGGTTGGCGGAGCATTCTTTGGCGATAATCTCTCTTTTATATCCGACACGACAATTGCCGCAACCAGAACACAGGGCTGCAATATGTCAGACAAATTCAAGGCAAACATTCTCATTGTGTTACCGGCAGCACTGCTCATAACCGGATTGTATATTGTAAAGGGATTGGCAGTTGATTTTACACCAGAGGCATCTGAGATAAATCCAATACTGCTGCTGCCCTATATTGCTGTTATTGTCATGGCCATTATAGGAATAAATGTACTGCTTGTACTCACTGCCGGCATTATCATGAATGCTGTGATAGGTTTCTGCATCGGAAAATTTTCATGGATCGGATGGCTTGGCTCACTGGGTAATGGAATTGCAGGAATGGGCGATCTGATTATTGTTACAATACTGGCAGGCGGTATGCTCGAAATTATCCGTGCCACAGGAGGCCTCGACTTTATAATAAACGGCATGACCCGCAGAATCAGAAACAAGACATGGGCGGAAATGAGCATCGCGGCACTGGTCTCCTTGGCAAATTTATGCACAGCAAACAATACTATTGCCATAATAAGCATAGGTGGAATTGCCAAAGATATCTCCACAAAATTCAACTTGGATTCCCGCAAGGTTGCAAGCATTCTCGATACTTTCTCATGCTTTGTTCAGGGCATTATTCCCTATGGAGCACAACTGCTTATGGCCTCGGGACTTGCCGGAATATCGGCAATATCAATGATCGGGTATCTCTATTATCCATTTGCACTAGGCATTATTGCACTGCTTGCAATAATTTTCAGATTTCCACGCAGGATACCGTAAAATTTGTAGCCCCGGGCGGAATCGAACCGCCACCCTAAGAACCGGAATCTCATATTCTATCCTTTAAACTACAGGGCCTTCTCTTACAAGAGGTGCAAAGTTAGGTATTTTGCCGAAAATATATATCTTTGCAGCCGACAAATTTCATATAATTTGTGTAAAGAACTAAAACCAACTAATTTATAAACTATACTGCAAGCCGGGAGCAGAAGCCAGACTTCGCTGGAACAATGCCAGGGCGCAGCATTTATAGCATACAAAGTATAAAATATGAAAGCATACGTTTTTCCAGGTCAGGGGTCTCAGTTTTCAGGAATGGGACAAGACTTGTACAACAACAATCCCCTTGCCAGAGATATGTTTGAGAGAGCCAATGAAATACTTGGATTCCGCATCACCGACATAATGTTCAACGGTACTGCAGAGGAGCTCAAACAGACTAAAGTTACCCAACCGGCCGTATTCCTGCACTCTGTAATTCTTGCCGCATGCACTCCGGACTTCAAACCGGATATGGTTGCAGGACACTCGCTTGGAGAGTTCTCGGCACTTGTTGCTGCCGGCGCAATGAGTTTTGAAGATGGCCTTACCCTTGTTTCAAAAAGGGCTATGGCTATGCAGAAAGCATGTGAGCTGAAGCCCTCTACAATGGCTGCAGTTCTTGGAATGGAGGCCAAAACCATTGAGGAGATTTGCGCAGCAACTGAGGGTATTGTTGTGGCAGCAAATTACAATTGCAACGGACAGATTGTAATTTCGGGAGAAGTTGAAGCAGTTGAAAAGGCATGTGCCGCTTTAAAGGCCGCAGGTGCAAAAAGAGCCCTTGTATTGCCTGTGGGAGGTGCGTTCCACTCGCCGCTTATGGATCCTGCAAGAATTGAACTGGCGGAGGCTATCGAAAAGACTCTGTTCAACAAACCGGTTTGCCCTGTTTACCAGAATGTAGATGCAAAACCTCACACAGATCCTCAGGAGATAAAGAAAAACCTTTTGGTACAGCTTACTGCTCCTGTAAAATGGACTTATAGTGTAGAAAACATGGTTGCAGATGGGGCCGACACATTTGTAGAACTTGGGCCAGGCGCTGTATTACAGGGACTTATCAAGAAAATTGCGCCAAACGCCACAACCGAAGGCTATCAGTAGCATTAATGCCTATTTTATAGGCTGTTACATAACATTACGCTTTTTAAGAAAATTTCTTCCCAAATTGGATTTTATTTCGTAATTTTGGGAGGATTTTTCTCTTTATGCGAGAACCTAACTTTCGGTTTTTAATCAAAGAGAAACTATTGCTAACAGAATCAAAATTTTAAACTCAATAATATAATCTTTAATAACATTAATATGGCTAAAGAGAAACAATTTATCACCTGCGACGGCAACTACGCCGCAGCACATGTAGCTTATATGTTCAGTGAGGTTGCAGCCATTTATCCTATCACTCCGTCATCAACAATGGCAGAGTTGGTTGATGAGTGGTCTGCTTTCGGTAAAAAGAACATATTTGGAGAACCGGTAAAAGTTGTAGAGATGCAAAGTGAGGGTGGAGCTGCCGGTGCAGTTCATGGTTCACTTCAAGCAGGTGCGCTTACAACAACATTTACTGCTTCGCAAGGTTTGTTGCTGATGATCCCTAATATGTATAAGATTGCCGGCGAGTTGCTTCCTGCAGTTTTCCATGTTTCGGCAAGAGCATTGGCATCACACGCCCTTTCAATTTTTGGAGACCATCAGGATGTTATGGCTGCAAGACAGACCGGTTTTGCATTCTTGGCATCTGCCAGCGTACAAGAAGCTATGGATATGGCAGCTGTTGCACACCTTGCAGCACTTAAATCATCTGTTCCTTTCGTACACTTCTTCGACGGTTTCAGAACTTCTCATGAAATTCAGAAAATAGAGGCAATAAATGCAGAAGACCTTAAAACAATGTTGAGTGAGAAATCACTTGCAAAATTCCGTGCAAGAGCTCTTAACCCTAATGCTCCTGTAACAAAAGGTACTGCGCAAAACTCAGACGTATACTTCCAGAACAGAGAGGCTTGCAACACTTACTATGAGGCTGTTCCTGATATCGTTGCAAGATATATGGGTGAGATCAGCGAGCTTACAGGCCGCCACTACCTTCCTTTCGATTACTATGGCGATCCTAATGCAGAGAACATCATCATTGCAATGGGTTCTGTTACTGAGACCATCAAAGAGACTATCGACTACCTTAACGCTAAAGGAGAGAGAGCAGGTCTTATCATCGTAAGATTGTACCGTCCATTCTCTGCAAAATATTTTGCAAGAGTAATCCCTGCTTCTGCCAAGAGAATTGCAGTTCTCGACAGAACTAAAGAGCCTGGTTCAGTTGGTGAGCCTCTATACACAGATATCAAGGCTGCTGTTTCAGAATTGGGATTGAATGTAAAAGTTGTAGGCGGAAGATATGGTCTTTCATCAAAAGATACCAGCCCTGCACAAATTCTTTCTGTATACGACAATCTCAAAGCTAAAGAGATCAAAAATGATTTCACTATCGGTATCGTAGATGATGTTACTTTCAAATCTCTTCCTATGAGAGAGGAGATCAGCCTTGCAAAAGCAGGTACTTATGAGTGCAAATTCTACGGTTTGGGTTCAGACGGTACTGTAGGTGCAAACAAAAACACCATCAAGATCATCGGTGGAAGTACACCTAAATATTGTCAGGCTTACTTCGACTACGACTCTAAGAAATCAGGTGGCTACACTTGTTCACACCTTCGTTTCGGTGATGCTCCTATCACTTCTCCATACCTTGTTTCAACTCCGGATTTCGTAGCTTGCCATGTTCCTTCATACTTGACAAAATATGATGTATTGAGAGGTATCAAGAAAAACGGTACATTCTTGTTGAACAGCTTGTGGGATACAGAGGAGACTTTGAAACGTATTCCTGATTTCGTTAAACAGGAGATTGCATCTAAGAACCTTAACTTCTACATCATCAATGCAACCAAGATTGCTGAGGAGATCGGTTTGGGCAACAGAACAAATACAATACTTCAATCTGCATTCTTCAAAATCACAGGTATCATCCCTTACGATCAGGCAGTTGCCGAGATGAAGAAAGCTATCGACAAGAGCTACGGCAAGAAGGGTGAGAATATCGTTAACATGAACTATGCTGCTGTTGATAGAGGTGCTGAGTATACTAAAGTTGAGATCCCTTACGAGTGGAAGAACATACATTCAAGCAAATTCGTTCCTGAGTCATACAAACGTCTTGCTCCGGAGTGGGTTAGAACAATAGCTGATGTTGTTAATGCACAATGCGGAAACGATCTTCCTGTAAGCGTATTCAAAGATATGGCAGATGGCGTTATCCCTGCAGGTACTGCTGCATACGAGAAACGTGGTATTGCTACTCATGTTCCTGAGTGGAATCCTGAGAACTGTATCCAATGTAACCAGTGTGCATTTGTTTGTCCTCACGCTGCTATCCGTCCATTCCTTATGACAGAAGAAGAGGCTGCCAAAGCTCCTGCTGCTGTTAAGAAAGTTAAAGGCAACGGTCCTTTGAAAGAGTACTATTTCACTATTCAGGTAGATCCTGCAGACTGTACAGGTTGCGGTAACTGTGCCGATGTATGTCCTGCCAAGACTAAAGCTCTTGTTATGGCTCCTGCAGCTACTCAAGAGGTTGAGCAGGCTAATTTCGACTATATGCACCATAATATCGGCTACAAAGACACAATCGTTCCTAAGGCTCAGAATGTGAAGAACTCTCAGTTCTCTCAACCATTGTTTGAGTTCTCAGGTGCATGTGCAGGTTGTGGTGAGACTCCTTATGTAAAAGCAATTTCACAATTGTTCGGCGACAGAATGATGGTTGCAAATGCTACCGGTTGTTCTTCAATCTACTCAGGTTCATTCCCTGCATCACCATATTGTACCGACAAGAATGGCAGAGGTCCGGCTTGGGCAAACTCATTGTTCGAGGACAATGCAGAGTTCGGCCTTGGTATGAAAGTGGCTACAGAGAGACTTCGTGATACTGTTGCTGGTCTCATTACCAAAGGTTTGGACTGCGAGGCATGTTCAGCAGAGATTAAAGCTCTGTTCGCTGAGTGGTTGACCAACAGAAAAGACGCTGCCAAGACTAGAGAGATCTCAGACAAACTCGTTCCTCTAATGGAGGCTTGCGGTTGCGATATCTGCAAAGAGATTTTGGCTCACAAAGATCTTTTGGTTGCAAGAAGCCAGTGGATTATCGGTGGTGACGGTTGGGCATACGATATCGGATACGGCGGATTGGATCACGTACTTGCATCAGGCGAGAATGTAAACGTTTTGGTTGTTGATACTGAGGTTTACTCTAACACCGGTGGACAATCATCGAAATCAACTCCTGCAGGTGCTGTTGCTAAATTTGCTACCTCAGGTAAGAAGATCCGCAAGAAAGATCTTGGTATGATGGCTATGAGCTACGGTTATGTATACGTTGCACAAGTTGCAATGGGTTCTAACCAGGCACAGTTCTTCAATGCTCTTAAAGAAGCTGAGGCATACGATGGACCATCTTTGATCATCGCTTACGCTCCATGTATCAACCACGGTTTGAAAGCTGGTATGGGCAAGAGCCAGAGAGAGGAGAAATCTGCTGTTGAGTGCGGATACTGGCACTTGTACAGATTCAACCCTGCACTTGAGGCTGAGGGCAAGAATCCGTTCACTTTGGATAGCAAAGAGCCTGATTGGAGCAAATTCCAAGACTTCATCAAAGGCGAGGTCAGATATGCTTCACTTCTCAAGACATTCCCACAAGAGGCTGGTGAGTTGTTCGCTCTAACAGAAGAGTTTGCTAAACAACGCTACAACTCTTACAAGAAATTGTCTGCACAAGAGTAAGCTCTCTGGGTAAACAATACAAATAATACGAAGAGGCCGGGTCAAAAGTGACATGAACCCCGAAAGTTAGACAAAAAACTTTCGGGGTTTTGTTATGTATAAAAAGAGAAAAATTCATGATTATGCAGCACGGTTGAAGTATATGCATATGCTTGAAAATGGTTTTAGTGTGAACTATATTGAA
>JAZNEW010000034.1:0-7431 GCA_045588775.1 Candidatus Egerieisoma sp.
CCACAACAGAGTACATCTCTTATAAAAATATCCAATATACCCGAAAAGGTAGAGGTTGTAAAGACTGTAGACTTATGTGGGAACAGTGCCTGTGAGGTAGCTTTTGGATCCGACAGTACTCTATATATATGTGAACTTGCAGACAGTGCTGCCAATATACTGTTCAGCAACAAATTCAACAATAAAGTACAGATGTTCGCCAACTTTGCCTGCGACAAAAATACGCCTGCAAAACTGCTTGTTATAACAGGACATAACCGTATCGAGCAATCTGTGCTTGATCTGTTTGCAATCAGCTGTACTAACGGGCAATGGAATATAGATACTATCTATTCCAAAGCTACGGAGAGGGCTGAACCTGTATATCTGAATGCCTTAGATATTGATGGCGATACCAATACGGAAATTATTGCCACTTATTTCAACTCCCAATATTTTACAGAAACTGCCATTATACGCAACATTCAAGGCAAATGGGAACCAGAAATACACTTTGAAGAGCGTATGGCTACTGCAATTGACGTCGGCAAAATTGGTAAAGATGACAAATACAGCTTTACAGTAGGCAGAGCTTACGGTGATGCAAAAGGGGATCTGGGAGATGCTTATATTTATCAGAATGGCAAAAAGACCAAATTAAATGTTAAAAGAGGTGTCCGTCACGCTATTGCAATAGGAGATGGAAACAATGACGGAGTAAACGAGATATATGTTGGAGATGGATGGCATTTCAATTATGGGAAAATAGCAAGAAGCAGGCTCGCCATTATTGAACAAACCAATGATACCTTCTCATACAACCTGATTGAAGATATTAAAGGCCAACCGAATGTTGAGCAAATAGAGATTGCAGATATCGACGGAGATTCAAAAAATGAAGTAATCACAAAAGGAAGCAAAGACTTTAGAGTATACAAAAACATTAATGGAGCATGGCATGTATATACCGATACCATGTTCAAGGCCAGACCTTTCTCTATAGGTGATATAGACGGGGACAAACTTCCGGAAGTTGTATTTGCCGGCAAACGGTATGCAAAAGATATTGGAGTTAAAGTATATAAGCTGAGAAATCTACAGTTCTCTCCACAACTTTATGGAGAGGTTATTACAGAAGAGATTGAACCGGAGTCCCTAATTGGTAAAAAAGCCCCTGAGCTCATTGTCAACAAATGGTATAACGGTAACATCAGCGGAATAGAGGCATTAAAGGGAAAAGTCATTCTGCTTGATTTTTGGGCAACATGGTGCGGTCCTTGCAAAAAGATGTTCCCTGCCCTGGAAAAACTTCATGAGAAATATCATGCAGATGGATTGCAGATTATAGGTCTTACCAAAGAAGAGAGCTCCCAACCATTGGCAAAGATCGAAAAATTTATCAACGAAGAAGGATTTGAATATCCAATAGGTGTTTCAGATGATACTTTCAACAATCTTGCTTATGGGGTGGGCGGTATTCCCCATATAGTATTAATAGACAAAAACGGACTCATCAAAACATTTTTCATAGGTTATAAAACAGAAGAGTTCCTTGAAAAAGAGATCTCGGCTCTTTTAAAGGAATAACTCGCTCCCCGGTTAGTTTAAGTTTTAGGTTAAAAGAGAGAGGGCAGCCCTTTGCAATATTGCTTTTGGGCCGCCCTCTTCTGCATTTGAAATAGTCATTAAGTTCCCTCTAACGGGATATATCTCTAATACTCTCCTCTTGCCAGTTTCTCGCGGCAAGCTCTGAGCATATCATCCACCATCTCATTGATGCCCCATTTAGGACTCCAGCCCCACTCATTGCGGGCACATGAATCATCCATGCAGTCGGGCCATGAGGCAGAAATTTTATCTTTTACAGGATCCACATTATAATCTGCTGTAAACTCAGGTATACGCTTCTTGATTTCGGCAAACAGCTCTTTTGGAGTAAAACTCATAGATGTTATGTTAAAGCTGTTTCTGTGAATCAATTTGGCAGGATCTGCCTCCATCAGTTGTGTTGTAGCCTCAAGTGCATCCGGCATATAGAGCATATCCATATATGTATTTTCCGGAACTTCACAGGTATATTTGCCAGTCTTTACGGCATGATAGAATACCTCAACCGCATAATCAGTTGTACCGCCACCAGGCATTGCACCGTTTGAAATGATACCGGGGAAACGTACACTTCTTGTATCAACTCCAAATTTTGTAAAATAGTAATCCGACAGCAATTCTCCTGTTACTTTACAAACACCATATATTGTATTTGGACGCATTACTGTATCCTGAGGTGTCTTGTAATGGGGAGTATTCTCACCAAAAGCGCCGATTGAACTTGGAGTAAAGACTGCACAACCATTATCTTTTGCTATATTCAACGCATTCAGCAGTGCTCCCATATTGATATTCCATGCCAATTGCGGATTTCTCTCACCTGTAGCCGACAGCAGGGCCACCAGGTTGAATATGGCATCCACTTTATACTTCTTGACTGCCTCAAGATAGGCATTTCCATCGAGAGCATCCAATGAAATGGCCAATGAAGATTTTGCCAATCTCTCAACCACTTCAGGCTTTAGATCGGCTGCAATTACATTGTCTGTACCATAATTTTTCTGAAGGTGAGGCACCAATTCTGTACCAATCTGGCCACCTGCACCAACTACCAGAATACGTTTCATCTATATCCAGTTTTTATAAATTTATAAGTAGGCTTTAACAAAAATCCACACAATCGCGGTTTCTGCATTACAAATGTAATAAATTTACAGCAAAATTGTACTCAAATATAACTATAACATTCTTCTATTTTAATTATTATTTTTGCAGTATGAAAAATATCCCCGATATCTATCTCCATATAAAGGCCATTGCGTCCGATCTCGGATTTGCAGCAACAGGATATGCACCGGCAGCGAGGCTTGATGAGGATGCCGTAAAGTATAACCATGCTTTGGAGCAGGGATATTTTGCAGATCTGAACTACCTGAAACGGAATATTGAAAAGAGGGAGAATCCGTCGCTGCTTGTGGAGGGGGCCAGAAGCGTTCTGGTATTTCTTGCGCCCTATGGAGATTCTGCCATTGCAGCAAGAGCCAATACTATAGAGATTGATTTTTCGGGATACCCGAACAGTTATGAAATTCCGGTTTCGGGCTACAAAGTGGCACAATATGCACTTGGAGAGGATTATCACACCGTAATAAAGGATAAATTGAACAGGATTCTGCAATATATGAAAGAGGCAGATCCCTTGATCAACGGCCGTGTCTTTGTTGATACTGCACCTGTCCTTGAACGGGCTTGGGCTGTCAGGGCCGGTCTGGGCTTTATCGGGAAAAACAATTTTCTGATAAGCAGAGAGCATGGTATAAGAAATTTTATCGGGGTAATAATAAGTAATTTTGAGATACCGCAAAATCTGTTCAACGAGTGCGGTGTAATATCTGCTGATGACTGGACAGAACTCTGTTCAAAAAAATATTGCGGGACGTGCACCAGATGTCTTGATGCCTGCCCTACAGGTGCGTTATGCAGACCTTATACTTTAGATGCAAACAAATGTCTGTCGTACCTTACTATAGAGAGCAAAGAGACCTCAATTGAGACTTCAATTGAAATGGCCGGAACACGGGACGGATGGATTTTCGGATGCGACGCCTGCATGAACGCATGCCCCTGGAACAGCCGCAACAAAAAGGGATGGAGTGAGTTTGAGCAGAAGCAAAAACCTCTCCCATACACCCATTTAAAAAGAAGATAATAGCCATATGGAACTGATTACAAAAGTAAATATTGCAGAGCCTGAACAGAAGCTGGGCTACAATAATAAAATAATGATTATAGGATCATGCTTTGCCAATGAGATAGGCACGATCCTCAAATCGTGTGGCTTTGACATCTCAGTAAATCCGTTTGGCACACTTTATAATCCATACTCAGTTATTTCATCTTTGGAAAGGCTTGCCGCCGGATATGCCATTCAGGAAAGTGATGTGATTGACATTTCGCTGCACTCTACCGGGACATGCCCTGAGTCTGAAGGGAAGAAACATATCGCCAATTCGGGCAAATACTGCTCATTCTTCCATCATAGCAGTTTTGCAAAAGAGTCTGCAGAGGAGTTTGTCAGCAGTGCAAATGAGCGCATTGCACAAGAATCTGATTTCTTCAACAACTGCGATACCGTAATCATTACCCTTGGAACAAGTTGGATCTTCAGGCACATCCCTACCGGCTGCATAGTCTCAAACTGCCACAAAATAACTCCAAAGGAGTTTGAGCGAGATTTCCTACCGCTCGAAAAAAGCGTTGGAATCATTGATGATTTCATAAAAAAACACCCTCACAAAAAATTTATTTTTACAGTAAGTCCTATCCGACACCTGAAAGATGGAGCCCATGGCAATCAGCTCAGCAAGGCATCACTGCTTCTTGCAATTGACCGGGTCTTGAAACTTAATCCCCACAATACTTACTACTTTCCTGCATACGAAATACTCCTTGATGAACTGAGGGATTACAGGTTTTATGCCCAAGATATGGTACATCCTTCGGAAGTGGCGGTGAAATATATTTTTGAAAAATTCAAAGAGTTGTGTATCGACAAATCGGCCTACCCCGAAATGGACCGGAACCTTAAAGCCTGCAAGCAGGCGCAACACCGTAAAATCAACTGATTTACTGCATAAAAAAAGCGACCCGAAAGGATCGCTTTTCTCTATTTTGATAGCCGGAATTACTCAGCTTTCTCTTCAGCTGCTGGAGCCTCAACTGCAGGAGCTGCTTTTTTTGCGCGGCTTCTACGTGTTGTAGCTTTTTTAGCCTCTTTTTTAGGAGCAGAAGCCAAAGCTGCCTCGTTGAAGTCTACAAACTCGATAATTGCCATTTCAGCTGCGTCACCAACACGGAAACCGGTTTTAAGGATACGGAGGTATCCGCCTGGACGATCTGCGATTTTAGGAGCAATTACGCGGAACAACTCTGAAACTGCCTCTTTTTGTTTAAGGTAGCTGAACACTGTACGACGAGAGTGTGTGCTATCCTCTTTAGATTTTGTCACAAGCGGCTCAAGGTATACGCGTACAGCTTTAGCTTTGGCAACAGTTGTCTCAATACGTTTATGAAGTATTAGAGATGATGCCATGTTAGCCAACATTGCCTTGCGGTGACCGCTCTGACGACCTAAGTGGTTAAATGCCTTATTATGTCTCATTTTTATTGCTTTTTATCAATATTATATTTTGTAACATCCATGCCGAAAGACAATTTCAATCTGTCAATCAACATATCAATTTCAGTTAATGATTTCTTACCAAAGTTTCTGAACTTCATAAGCTCTGATCTCTGGTGTGAAACCAAATCTGCAAATGTTTCGATATCTGCCGCTTTCAAGCAATTCAATGCTCTAACAGAGAGTTCCATGTCAGAAAGTTTGGTCAAAAGCAGATGGCGCATACGCAATGACTCTTCGTCAAGCTCATTGCTTACAACCTCTGGAGTTGTTTCCAAGCTTATCTTTTCATCTGAGAACAACATGAAGTGGTGGATCAATATCTTGGCAGCCTCTTTCAAAGCCTCTTTAGGATGAATTGATCCGTCTGTTGTAATCTCAAGATTCAATTTCTCATAGTCAGTCTTTTGCTCAACACGCCAGCTCTCACTTGAAAAATTCACATTCTTTATTGGTGAGAATATTGAGTCGATAGGAATAGTACCAAATGGTGCACCCTCAACTTTATTCTCTTCAGCCGGAACATAACCTCTTCCTTTGTCTATTCTCATATCGATAGACAATTTTACAGAAGGCTCCATAGAGCAGATGTGAAGCTCCGGATTCAATACTTTGAAAGAAGATAAATTCTTCGAAATATCCTCAGCAGTAAAATCTTGCTTACCACTAACAGTAACAGTAATCACTTCACTGTCTTCTCCCTCAATCATTCTTTTGAAACGAACCTGTTTCAAATTAAGAACAATATCCACAACACTCTCAATAACACCTGGGATAGTGGCAAACTCATGATCTACACCATGAATTCTTATTGAAGTGATAGCAAAACCCTCAAGTGATGATAATAATATTCTTCTCAACGCATTACCGATAGTAATACCATAAGTAGGCTCAAGTGGTCTGAACTCGAATCTTCCAAATGTTTCGGTTGAGTCAAGCATTATTACCTTATCCGGTTTTTGAAATGCTAATATTGCCATTTTATTAATATTTATTAGTGTTATGCTTAAAGCAAGTCATTTACTATTTAGAGTACAACTCAACGATAAGCTGCTCATTGATAGTTTCAGGGATCTCAGTTCTATCAGGCAAATTCAAGAATTTACCAGACAAAGTGTTGGCATCCCACTCCAACCAAGAATATTTGTTTGCAGAAGCAGCAAGGCTCTCTTGAATAACCTCAAGGCTCTTTGATCTCTCACGAACGCCAATTACATCGCCAGGTTTTACAAGTACTGAAGGGATGCTGTTTACCTCTCCGTTCAATACAATGTGGCGGTGGCTAACCAACTGACGGGCAGCTGCACGTGTAGGAGCAATACCCATTCTGTAAACAAGGTTATCCAAACGAGACTCCAACAACATAATGAGGTTCTCACCCTTAATACCTTTCATCTTAGAGGCTTTCTCATAAAGGTTGCGGAACTGTCTCTCCAACAAACCGTAAGTATATTTTACTTTTTGTTTCTCTTTTAGCTGAGTACCGTACTCAGATGTCTTTTTTCTTTTTTTAGCGAGGCCATGTTGTCCTGGAGGGAAGTTTCTACGCTCAAAATATTTATCAGGACCGAAAATAGGCTCTCCAAATTTGCGGGCGATTTTAGTAGAAGGCCCAGTATATCTTGCCATATTAAATTACAATTTAAATTATTAGGAAATTATACTCTACGGCGACCTTTTGGTCTACAACCGTTGTGAGGAAGTGGAGTAACGTCAACAATCTCGGTTACCTCAATACCTGCACCATGAATAGTTCGGATTGCCGACTCACGACCTGCTCCCGGACCTTTAACATAAGCCTTAACTTTACGCAAACCCAAGTCAAAAGCTACTTTTGCACAATCTGCAGCTGCAACCTGTGCTGCATACGGAGTATTTTTCTTAGAACCTCTGAAACCCATTTTACCAGCAGAAGACCAGCTGATAACCTGTCCTTGGCCATTGGTTAAAGTCACAATTACATTATTGAATGTTGATGAGATATGAGCCTCGCCATATGCCTCAACCTTAACAACTCTTTTCTTGTTAGATGATGTTTTCTTTGCCATAGTCTTAGGTTCTATTTAGTTGCTTTCTTCTTGTTAGCTACCGTTTTCTTCTTACCTTTACGGGTACGGGCATTGTTTTTAGTACTTTGACCCCTTACAGGAAGACCAATACGGTGACGGATACCTCTGTAACATCCGATATCCATCAGACGTTTAATGTTCAACTGAATAGTAGAA
>JAZNEW010000035.1:0-25554 GCA_045588775.1 Candidatus Egerieisoma sp.
GTGTTTCAATATAGTTCACACTAAAACCATTTTCAAGCATATGCATATACTTCAACCGTGCTGCATAATCATGAATTTTTCTCTTTTTATACATAACAAAACCCCGAAAGTTTTTTGTCTAACTTTCGGGGTTCATGTCAAAATTGCTTTGACCCGGCCTCCTTGTTATTTTGGAGCGGTATGGTATTATTAACCGCCAAAGTTATCGAACAGGATGTTCTCTGATGGAACTCCAAGACTATCCAGCAAGTTTACTACCGATTGGGCCATCATAGGAGGTCCGCACATCAAGTAAAGGATATCCTCCGGAGCCTCATGGTTCTTGAGGTATGTTTCATAGAGAACATTGTGGACAAATCCGGGAACGTATTCAACACCTGCTTTGTCAGCCTCAGGATCCGGTCTGTCGAGTGCCAGATGGAACTTGAAGTTAGGGAACTCTTTCTCGATCTGAGCGTAATCCTCAAGATAGAATGCCTCTTTCAAGCTGCGGGCGCCATAGAAGAAGTTAACCTTTCTGTTTGTCTTCTCAGTCTTGAACAGATGCATGATGTGAGAACGCATAGGAGCCATACCTGCACCACCACCGATGAATACAAACTCCTGATCATCCGGACAGTTGTCTGGAATGAAGAACTCTCCGTAAGGACCTGAAATCATAACTTTGTCACCAGGTTTGAGTGAGTAGATGTATGAAGAACAGATACCAGGGTTCACATCCATAAATCCGCCTTTCACTCTGTCGAATGGAGGGGTTGCAATACGTACATTCAATTTGATGATATTGCCCTCTGCAGGGTATGTAGCCATAGAGTAAGCTCTAAGGGTAGGAGTAGGGTTTACCATCTTGAGGTTGAATACGCCCATCTTCTCCCAATCCTCACGGAATTGAGGATCTACATCAATATCTTTGTAATCTACAGTTATAGCAGGAACATCCACCTGAATATATCCACCTGAACGGTAGTTAAGAGTTTCGCCATCTGGAATCTTAACGCAGAACTCTTTGATGAAAGTTGCAACATTTTTGTTGGAGATAACCTCGCACTCCCATTTCTTAACGCTCAATGCGCTCTCTGGGACCTCAATTTTTAAATCCTCTTTAACTTTAACCTGACAGCCAAGTCTCCAGTTATTCAGAATCTGTTTTCTGTTGAAGAAACCAACCTCGGTAGGGAGAATTGTTCCGCCGCCCTCAAGAACTCTACATTTGCATTGGCCACAGCTTCCTTTACCACCACAAGCAGATGGAAGGAAGATTTTCTCGTTACCAAGGGTAGAGAGCAGTGAAGATCCGGGAGCCACTTCCAATACTTTTGAACCGTTGTTTATATCAATTTTTACTGTACCGCTAGGGGTAAGTTTAGCCTTTGCAAACAGCAATAAACCCACAAGAATCAGGGTTACCACCAAAAAGGCTATTACCGAAATTATAATAATCTGAGTCATATCTTATACCTTTTTCAGTGATTAAAGTTGAATACCCATAAATCCCATGAATGCTATACCCATAAGACCTACAATAATAAATGTAATACCCAAGCCTTTCAAAGGAGCAGGCACATTTGAGTATGCCAGTTTCTCTCTGATTGCAGCCAATGATACGATGGCAAGGAACCAACCAATGCCGGAACCCAAACCGAATGTTGTAGCTTCAGCAAGTGTCTCATAACCTCTCTGCTGCATGAATAGTGAACCACCCATGATTGCACAGTTTACGGCAATCAGCGGAAGGAAGATACCAAGTGAAGAGTATAGTGCAGGGGCAAATTTCTCAACAACCATCTCCACCAACTGTACAAATGCTGCAATAACAGCAATGAAGATGATAAAGCTCAAAAAGCTCAAATCGATATCGGCGTACTCAGGGCCCATCCATGACAAGGCACCTGCTTTAAGTACATACTCATTCAACACATAGTTGAGAGGAACAGTAACTCCAAGTACAAAGATTACTGCTGCACCCAGACCCAGTGCTGTTTTCACATTTTTAGATACTGCCAAGAATGAACACATTCCCAAGAAATAGGCAAATATCATATTGTCCACAAAAATGGACTTGACGAATAAACTGATTAAATCTTGCATAGTAGAATGTGTTTATTTTATTTTTTATCCTCTTTTTGGAAGCTTCTCTGCAGCCAGATAAAGCAACCTGTAATAATCAAAGCCATAGGAGGCATAATGAACAGACCGTTGTTGAGATACCAGCCACCCTCAGCCAGATACCAGCTTTGAGGGATGACCTGGAAACCGAACAATGTTCCTGAACCAAACAGTTCTCTGATGAACGCAATGGCAATCAGAATAAGACCGTAACCGGCTCCGTTTGCCAAACCGTCGATCAATGATGGAATCGGTTTGTTGCCAAGTGCAAAGGCCTCAATTCTACCCATGATGATACAGTTTGTAATGATCAGACCCACATATACAGAGAGCTGTTTGCTCACATCGTATGCAAATGCTTTAAGAATCTGGTCTACCAAAATAACCAATAGGGCAACAATTACCAATTGTACGATAATGCGGATTCGGTTAGGAATAGTATTTCTCAATAGAGATGCAATCAAACTGGCAAATCCTGTTACAGCTGTTACAGATATCGCCATTACGCAGGCAGGCTCCAACTTAACTGTTACAGCCAGTGCAGAACAGATACCAAGTACCAATACGGTTACCGGGTTGTTCTTTAAAATAGGGTTTATATAAATATTTTTATCCATGACTGTAACTTTTATTTGTTTTCGACAACTTCTTGAGTTTCAACAATCTCTCCCTCAAGCGGCATTGGAGTTGCTGCAAGGGCCTGAAGATTTTTCAGGTAAGGCAGGTATGCCTCAAACCACATGCGGATAGATGAGTCGAGAGCCTTGCTTGTAATGGTACCTCCGGAGATTGCATCAACTTCGTTTGTGCTTCCCTCTTTTGCACCGCCTTTGACAATGGCAATAGAGGTGAATTCACCATTTGAGAAGAGCTCTTTGCCGTTGAATTGGGCTGCAAATTTTGGAGTTGCAATCTCTGCACCCAATCCCGGAGTCTCACCACTGTGGTCAAATTTTACACCACTGATAGTGCTCAAATCGGTCTTCAACGAAATCCATCCCCAGATAGGGCCCCATAGACCGGCACCGTATGCCGAGAAGATGTAGGCCTGTGAACCGTCGGGAAGGTCTGCTATAAATACAGGCAATCTCAATTCTGCTCTTGCAGCCTCCTGTGCCTCAGGAGCAAGAGTTGCCAAAGCTTTTAATTTTGCAGTCTGCTCAGAAGTGCTGATATTGAAAGCCTCACTCTTGGTAATATCAGATGTTGCAGTGTTTACAACATTGCCGTTACCATCTACAACAAGAGCCTCTTTAATTACCTTAGCAAAGTCTGCATCTGCTCCCAAACCAACACTGGCAAGGAGGTATTGCTGCTTTTCATTACTTATATTTTCGTTTTGTTTGTCTTTAAGACTCAAAGAAACAAAAGCAAGTACAGCAGCAACTACTACAACCATAACGATTGAGTAAATGATAGTGTATGAATTTTTATTAGTATCCATTTCTGTTGCTTATTTAATTACTGATCTTTTGATTCTTTTCTTGATATTGCCCTCTACTACATAGTAATCGATAAGTGGAGCAAATGTATTCATAAGAAGGATTGCAAGCATCATTCCTTCTGGGTAACCAGGGTTGAACAGACGGATGATTACAGCCAATGCACCTACAAGGAATCCGTAAATCCATTTGCCTTTCTCTGTTTGGGCTGAGGTTACAGGGTCTGTTGCCATAAATACTGCACCAAACGCAAAGCCGCCAAGTACAAGATGCCAGTATGCAGGAACTGCAGCAAATGTGCCAGGCTCAGCGCAAGCGTTGATCAGGAAGCCAACTCCCAATGCGCCTATAACACTTGAAACCATAACTTTCCAGCTTGCAACACCTGTCCAGATCAGGATAACAGCACCAATGAGGATTGCAATTGTTGAAGTCTCACCAATAGATCCCGGCATTGTTCCGATAAATGCCTGCATGAATGTAAGAGGTTCTCCAATTGTTGTTGTGAACTCTACAACACCGTTGGCAGCCTGTCCGAGAGGAGTGGCACCTGAGAAACCATCTACAACCTGCATTGCATTTGCTTTGGCTGCATTCAAACCCTCAACCCAGATGGTATCACCCGAAATTTGTGAAGGATATGCAAAGAATACAAAGGCACGTGCAAGAAGTGCAGGGTTCCAGATATTCATACCTGTTCCACCAAATACCTCTTTACCAATGATAACTGCAAATGCTACTGCCAGAGCAAGAATCCATAGTGGAACATCTACCGGCATGATCATTGGAATCAGCATACCTGATACAAGGAAACCTTCGTTTACCTCGTGGCCGCGAAGTTGGGCAGCAATGAACTCGATACCCAGACCCACAACGTATGATACAATAATAAGAGGAAGCATTTTAAGGAGACCGAACCATACTTTCTCTATAAAGGACATATCAAGACCGAATGCAATTGAGTGTTGCTCTCCAATGTTCCAGATACCGAATGCCAAAGCAGGCAAAAGTGAAACAATCACAACGGTCATTACTCTTTTAAGATCTACACAATCTCTGATATGAGAACCGCTTTTTGTAACAGCGTTAGGTACAAAAAGGAAGGTTTCAAAGGCATCAAAAGTAGAGTGCAGAAAACCAAATTTGCCACCTTTGCTGAAGGTAGGCTTAATTTTTTCAACCAAATTTAATAATGCTTTCATACTACTCTATGTTTTAAGCCATTTCTTTAATCATTGTTGCAATACCTTGTGAGATGATATCCTGAATATCAATCTTTGAAGGACACACATACTCACAAAGAGCGAAGTCCTCTTCAATCACCTCATAAATACCAAGTTGCTCCATTTTATCAATATCACCGGCAAGAATAGCCTTGAGCAGATAAACAGGGTAAATGTCCATTGGAAGCACTTTGCCGTAGACATCTGAAACTACAAATGCCCTTTGGCCTCCATTGGTATTTGTATCAACTTTGTATTTCTTTTTAGGGGTGAGCCATGAGAAGTATGATTTTGAGAAGCTGAACTTGCCGCATCTGAAAGGTTTTGCCCAACCGAACATCTCATAATAGTTACCCTCTGAAATTACAGAAACCATATTGCTGTAGAAATCCAAAGAGCCCTCAGCACCTACATTGCTTCCTGTAAGCACATTGCCGCTGATGTAACGGCAACCGGTTTCCTGGTCAAAAATTTCAACCTCTTTTTTGCTTACCAAAAAGTTGAGGTCTTTGATTTGAGTACCTGGAACACAAGTTACATAGCATGGTTTTTCAACTCTGTTGCCGGCTACTGCAATAGTTCTGGTAACATCGTAAATACCCTTTGTAAACAGTTTTCCTACAGCAACCATAAACATAGGATCGATAGTCCATACAACCTCACCCTTGTTGATAGGGGCGATATTGTTGATCTGCACACCTACATTGCCTGCAGGGTGAGCTCCCTTGAAACCATACAGTTTGATGTTGTTTAATTTGCTGAATGGAGAGTCTGCCGCATTTTTGCCATTTACGCCTACAAACACGCCACCTTTGGTGAGCTTGTTGAGAACATCAACCGCAACCTGAAGATTGGCAGCCTCATCTTTTAGTGTGAAATTGTAATCCGGAGCAAGAGGAGCAGAGTCAAAAGCCGATACAAAGATTGCTCTTGGCTCATCTGCAGGGTTTGCCACAATGCCATAAGGCCTTTGTTTGATGGCAGCCCACAAACCGCTCTCAAGAAGAACTCTCTTTATCTGCTCGGCCGTAGCTTTGTCAAGCTCAGGTGTATTGAATTTGATGTAATCTGTAGTTTTGGCAGCCTTGATACGTATCTCTAGGAGTTTACGTTTCTCGCCTCTTACTACCGACTCAACAGTTCCGCTTACAGGAGATGCAAAGCCTATTTCCGGACGATACTTGTCTGCAAATAAAATACTACCGGCCTTAACCTCATCGCCCTCTCTGACTAACAGCTTGGGTGTAAGGTTTTTAAAGTTAGTAGGTTTTACAGACACAACATCCGAAACAATACTTTTTTCAATCTTAAGCTCTGCCGCTCCCTTTACAGGAATGTCCAGTCCCTTGTTTAATTGAATGTTTTTAAGCATTATATTTAATATGTTATGTATATTATATTTGAAAATAGTCTGCAAATGTACATAATAAATTGTTAATAAGTTGTAAATTATTAGGTAAAATAAGGTTTTGATTTCTTTTTTTTCGGATGTAGATTTGCACCATTATGCAACAGGAAGAATCATTACTATTTCAGGGACTGAATCCGGCTCAGAGAGAGGCGGTAGAGAATATAGATGGGGCTGCATTGATTATAGCAGGTGCAGGTTCCGGAAAAACCAGAGTGCTTACTTGCCGTATTGCCAATATACTGGAACATGGCCATGATCCGGAGAGTGTGTTGGCGCTCACATTTACCAATAAGGCATCCAAAGAGATGAAGGAGAGAATTGCGGCAACTGTGGGATATTCAAAGGCCAGAAGATTGTGGATGGGAACTTTCCACTCGGTGTTTATAAGATTTTTGAGAGAAGAGGCAGAGCTGCTGGGATTTCCAAAAACTTTTACAATATATGATACAACCGACAGCCGCAGTGTAATAAAAGCCTGTATCAAGGAGCTGCAGCTTGATGACAAGATATACAAGCCGAATGAGGTGCACTCGAGAATATCAATGGCAAAGAATAATCTGGTAACGGCTGAATCATATTCCCGCAATACAACTGCCATACAGAACGATGCCGCATCAAAAAAACCGAGAATACATGAGATTTATACACTGTATTCCAAAAAGTGCAAGCTGGCCGGTTCAATGGATTTTGATGATATTCTGCTATATACAAATATTCTCTTCAGAGATTTTCCGGATGCGTTGGAGCGTATCAGAAGCAGGTTCAAATTCATACTTGTAGATGAGTATCAGGATACAAACTTTGCCCAATATCTGATTGTAAAAAAACTGGCCCATGAGCATGGGAATATTGCAGTGGTGGGCGATGACTCGCAGAGCATCTATTCGTTCAGGGGGGCAAGGATTGAGAATATACTCAACTTCAGAAAGGATTATCCGCAAGCAAAGGAGTACAGGCTGGAGCAGAATTACCGCAGTACAAAAACTATAGTGGAGGCGGCGAACTCGTTGATTGCCAAAAATAAGATGCAGCTTAAAAAGAAGTGCTTTTCGGCAGGGGAACAGGGTGAGCGCATAGAGCTTATAAATGCCTATACAGAGCAGGAGGAGGGCCTCATGGTTGCCTCGTCAATTCTCGATAATGTATACCGCAACAAATTGCCATACAGCAGCTTTGCTGTTTTGTACCGTACCAATGCACAGAGCCGTGTGATAGAGGAGGCTCTGAGAAGGAAAAATATTCCATACAAGATATTTGCAGGCCACTCCTTTTATGAAAGGGCTGAGGTAAAGGATATGTTGGCCTATCTCAAATTTATAGCAAATGGAAAGGATGAACAGGCGCTGTTGCGGATTATCAATTTCCCGGCAAGGGGCATAGGCGATACAACCATAACCAGACTCAAAGAGGCAGCGAATGCAAAGGGTATAACCATTGGTGAGGCAATACTGGAGGCGAATCTGGAGGAGGCCGGCATCAAACCTGCCACTATTTTAAAAATGAGATATTTTGTCGAGGCAATAGGCAAAATAAGAGAAAAGTTGCCATATACAAATGCGTACGATATTGCCTGTGAGGTAAATCAGAAATTTGGCATAATAGATTCGATAAGGCAGGAGAGTTCGTTGGAGGCCCAAAGCAGGGCCGAAAATATAGAAGAGCTCTTCAATAGTATAAAGGAGTTTGTTGAGGAGGGAGAGGCCGAATATAACGAAATGGCAGAGGAGGGGTATGATGCCCCAATTGTAACTTTGGATCTCTATCTCGAGAATGTCTCTTTGATCAGCGACCTGGATGCCAATAATAAGGAGGAAGACAAGAACAAGGTATCGCTTATGACGGTACACTCATCCAAGGGACTGGAATTCGGATATGTCTACATTATAGGTATGGAGGAGAATCTCTTTCCCTCTGTAGGGGCAACATCAGATGAAAATGAGATAGAGGAGGAGAGGCGTCTGTTTTATGTCGCGCTCACAAGGGCGGAGAAGTGTGTAAAACTCTCATTTGCACACTCGCGGATGAAATGGGGCAGCCATGTGAGCAACAGGCCAAGCCGTTTTCTGAAAGAGATTGATAAAGAGTATATTTTGAATCCTCTTACAGATTTTGAAGAGGAGCTGCATACAAAATTCAATAATGAACCCGACAGATTCGGCTCGGGTTTCAGCAGCCGATATGGAGGAGCTGGCAGCGGCCGATATGAAAAGGGGACAAGTGTGGCAAAACAGCCGGCGGGACAAATATTTGCAAATAATCCGTTGGCAGGCAGACCTGTTGTGAAAAAGGCTCCGGATCCGAACTTTGTGGCAGATTCTCCGTCGAAAATCAAAGCGGGACAAACAGTAGAGCACGACAGATTCGGCTTTGGCGTTGTGATTTCAGTTGAGGGCGATCCGCTCAACCTTAAAGCAATTGTAGATTTTAAAGATGGCGGCCGTAAAACACTTCTTTTGAAATTTGCGAAATTAAGGATAGTAAAGTAGGAAAACAGAATATATTTTGAAAACACTGGCATGGAATTTGTAATAATTTTCCGTGAAGTTTTTCATAGTTTAAGTTTAGGTTAAGTAGCGAGGCCGTCCCAAAAAAGGGAATGGTCTCGTGAAGTTTTTATACCTGTCGGTTCATGATTTTTTAAATATAGTATAATGTTAGGGTGTTTGGTTTGTGAGGTGTAATCTAAAAAGAATTTGCTAAATTTGATGGCAATAAGAATAACCCATAAACCAAGATATATGAAAAGCCCTAAGATTCTTTTGATGGTTGGTGTAATGCTGTTGGCTGCATCAACTCTCTCTTATGCCCAAAAAAAGAGTAAGAAAAAAGGTGAAGCACAAAAGGTGGAGTGCTGCAGCGGAGATTGCTGTAAATTGAACAGCTATGGATATTACAAAGATGTATTTATGGATAGCGGTATCAATCTCACCTCCCGTACAGACCTGCCTGCAACCAGATTCCTTGATCTTTCATTAGAAAAATTTGTATCGGCAAGCCACTCTCCAATGGAGCTTTCGATAATGGATACCATAATCCAGGGGGAGATGATTTGCGGAAATCCATGGGATGATAACGGTGTTCTGCTCTATCCCGACGGCGCTCCCCGTTTCAGAATGATATATATGAATGGCGGAAAGGCTACAAAACATGGAAACTCATTGACTCCAAATGGTAGGGAGAATATCAGGAAATTTATAGAAAACGGCGGATCTTATGTTGGTACTTGCGCCGGAATGTTCATTGCATCAACCGGTGTCTACAAGAAAGGTTCGGAGTTTGTTCCAAATGAATCATATCTTTCGATATGGCCCGGAACAACCCACAGCTCAGGTTTGAGCTCCAACTATACAGCCATGAAACTGATAGAGGGCAATCCTCTTTTGAAATATTATGATTTTGGCGGCGATATGAGAATAGACAGCGTACGTCATAATGGTGGCGGATTTGCCTATTATGGAGAGGGCAGCATCATCCCTGAAGGCACAGAGCCTCTTATGAAATATATTTATGATACTGTAGCTACAGATGTAAAGGCCAGACAGATGCATGATCAGGTATCAGCTTGGGCTTACAAGAAGGATGAGAACAGCGGACGAATTGTAGTAACCGGCTCACATCCTGAGGGCGTTGTTGTAGGAGAGAGATTGGAAATGATGGCAGCCATGATGCAGTATGCTATGGAGGGCAATAGCGGTCCTAAGGTAAAAGGAGAACTGGAGCCGGGCAAATTGCGCGAAATGAAAAAGAAGACCAAAGATGATGAGCCTCTCAATACAATGATCGGAGATTTGCAGTATCACCATTTTACAGTAAATGTTCCTGAAAATGTAAAAAGAGCGGTTGTGTATCTGAGTGGTTACAAAGGAAAAGATAATTTCGATCTTTCACTATGTGCCAAAGCCGGAAATTTTGCATTCCATCAGAATACCGATATAAAAAATGTAAAGCTCGGATGTGAGAAAACACTCATTATAGATAATCCCAAAGCTGGTGTATGGTACATATCTGTAAGGTGTGAAAATACAGTGCAGACTCGTACCGGAGAGTACGGAACAGAGTATGTGGGCGGAAGAGAGGTGCTGAATGGTGTTCCTTACAGTATAAAAGTTGAATTTGAGTAGAAACAGACAGAGCGTGAATAAAAATATTGAGAAGATGAAAAAATTACAACATATATTATATGCAGTTGTGCTATTCTTGCTTTCGTCAGGCACAACAATTTTTGCCCAGCCACAATCAGAGAGCCGCGACGGATATTACAAAGATATATTCATGGATAGCGGTCTTAAATTGAGTGCACGAAAATATTTGCCATCTGCAAGGCATCTGCAAAAGGAAGTTGAGACTTTCTGGCAGACAAAGAATACCCTCAGAGATACCCTTATGCAATACAGGTGTTTTGTAGGTACAGAAATGGACAGCAATGGAATCCTCATGTATCCCGACGGTGCTCCCCGTTTCAGGGTGGTTTATGTAAATGGCGGACTTGCGTCGAGTCATGCAAAGACATTGGGACCGGAGGGTCAGGAGAGGTTCAGGGAGTATGTAAATGGCGGCGGATCCTTTGTGGGAACTTGTGCCGGTGGTTATATAGGTACAACCGGTGTATACCAGAAAGATGGTACATTCAAATACAGACCTGAATATTTTGCATTGTGGCCAGGTCGCGCAAGAGATACCCATTTGGCAGACAGACGCTTTACAATGTATATGGAAGAAAACTCCCCTCTTTTGAAATATTATGACTTTGGCGGAGATATGAAGGTAGACAGCATCTACCATAATAATGGCGGTTATGCCTCTCTTAATGAGGAAGATCCTATACCGGAAGGTACAGAGCCGTTGTTGAGGGTAGATTGGGATCTCCCTCCAAAAATTGGTCCGAGCATAGATAATCAGGTATGTTGCTGGGCCTACAAGGCTAATGAAAATGCCGGCAGAGTAATCCTTATGTCATCCCATCCTGAGGCAGTTTCTACAGGAGAGCGTCTGCATCTGATGTCTGCATTCTTCCAATATGCAATGGATGGAAATGGCGCGGTGGTTGTAAAGGGTGAACTTGAACCGGGACAGGTTCGCGAAATGAACAAATCAACAGCGGATAAAGAGCCTTTGTTTACAAAAATCGGCGACCGCCAGTATCATCACTTTACAGTGGAAATTCCAAAACGCACCAAAAAGGCTACAATAATACTGGAGGGTTACAAGGGTGCAGATGATTTTGATTTGACACTTGCTGCTCTCGAAGGTGATTTTGCATTCCATAATAAAACAAATATCAAAAATGTCTCATTGGGCTGCAACAAAGCATTGGTATTGGAAAAACCTCAGGCCGGAAAATGGTATATCTCTGTATTTTGTGAAACAACAGTAACACCACAGACCGGAGATAATGGTATAGTATATACCGGACGCACAGACGTGCTCAACGGTGTTCCTTATAGGATAAAAGTGGAATTGGAAAAATGACAATAATAGAATAGTACAATTATCCGATTTAATCGTAAAAACCGCTCTGCAAGCATTTGTGGGAGCGGTTTTTTATTATACATTCGCGGCAAAACTCAAATGGTCAATTTTTAAAATGGGAGAGATTATGAAGCTGATGAAGATTAAAAGTGCTGCGGTTGCAGCAATCTGCCTTTTGTTTTTATTGCCGGTTGCAGGATGTGGAGAACTGGTGTATGAACAGAATGAAAACGGACAAGAAGAGAGTCCTGGCGAAGGGGATAGCGGAACTATCCGGCTGGCGATAAATGAAGTGTCGTTTTTGGCAATGAAAGATAAGCTTTATGCCGATAAAGCAATCTGGAGCAAGGATATGGATGATATAGATACCAATAATTTCATCCTCTCCATATATGCGGATAAAGGGGGAAAGTTATATGAAGGCAAATATGGCAAGCGCCCCTCTGAAATTAATGTAACACCGGGAATTTACAATATAAAGATCTGTTCATCGGATTTTAAGGAGCCGGCATTTGATTCGCCTGTTTACGGGGATATACGTTCTGTGAATGTGGAGAAAGATTCAACGGCAACTGTAACCTTGATGTGCAGGCAGATGAATGCAGCAGTAAAACTCACATTTACTGAGAGTTTTAAAAAGGCATTTCCCGGAGATGGTATAAAATTGAAAGATGTAAACGGAGAAATATTATACCAATATACGGCGAGTGAATATTGCTATGTTGAGCCGGGAACTGTAGAACTGGTATATGGTAATGGAGTGACGGATACTCTGTTATATTCGAAACAAATACCTGCCCAGCAGATGCTTACATTAAATCTCACATACTCTTCGGGCAGTAAAAGTGCCATATTCAGGATAGAAAAAGATACTGTGAGAATCTGGAAGAGTGAGAGTTTTAATGCCGGATTGCGGATGCCCACCGGCTCTGTTACAATAGAACAGGCCAAACAGATGGTAGGAGAGAAGAGTGTTACGGTGTTCGGTTTTATACTTGGTGGCGATGTAACGGCAAATACAATGAGGGTGAGGCCTCCCTTTTCATCAAAGACAAGTCTGGTGCTGGCCCCCGACATGAATGAGAGGAACCGGAATAATATGTTTGCTGTGGAGCTGCCAAGCGGTGAAATACGCGATGCCCTCAATCTCGTGGAGAACAAAGAGATTCTGGGCTCTGCGGTAGTCGTTACCGGAAATATAGTTGAGAGCTATTATGGATATGTGGGCATAAAAAGCACCAAGGCATACTCGATACTATATTAGCAGCAAGCTCTTGACTATATAAAATCAGATGTTGCGCTGTTTTGCGGCAAACCGTAAGAAGAGAGCCATGATAATTGCCGCAACAACACCACCTGCAACATATCCGATTATAGGATCGAGATTAAAACCTCCATCTTTAACAGGTGCAACCAGGAAGAAGCAGGTGCAGATGAATGTGAGGAATGTTGCCGGAACAGACATCAGCCAGTGCGGTTTCTTTACCGAAGCAAAGTATGTTGCGCAGGTCCAGAGGGTTATTGTTGCAAGAACCTGATTTCCTATGCCAACATAGTTCCAGAGTGTGGAGAAACTTACATTGCAGAGGATGTATGCAACAATAAAAATGGGTATGCAGATCATGAGTCTGTTCTTGATGCGCTTCTGGTCGTAATTGAGTGCATCGGCAAATATCAGACGGAGACTGCGGAAAGCGGTATCTCCACTTGTTATAGGGCAAATCACAACACCTATTATGGCTACAACAGCACCAATACTGCCCAACCATGAGTTGCATATTTTATCTACAATTATGGCAGGAGTGGCTCCTTCGGCATTGGCGAGGTTCAGCCCCTCAGGGCCGTTGAAAAATGCCATGGCGGCTGTAGCCCAGATGCAGGCAACAATGCCCTCCGCTATCATTGCCCCGTAAAAAATGGGGCGTCCGTATTTTTCGTTGCTCATGCAGCGGGCCATCATTGGAGACTGGGTTGCGTGGAATCCCGAAATGGCACCGCATGAAATAACTATGAAGAGCGTTGGGATAATCATATATTCATTTGCATTGTTGCGGTAGTTTTTGAATGTTTCGGCGGTGAGTTCAACCATCTGAATCTCTCCGCTGAACCATTTTACAACAATCATAATTCCTATTCCAATTGCCATAAAGAGGAGGGCTGCACCCATAAACGGATAAATTTTTCCTATGATTTTGTCGATAGGCAGGAGTGTGGCAATTATGTAATAGGCAAATACAATATACAGCCAGATGGTCATGTTGGTATCAGTAAGGTTGGCCAGGAGTCCTGCAGGACCATTTACAAATGAGGCTCCAACTGCCATGAGCAGTATTCCTGTGAAGAATATCATAACTTTTTTGATATTGTTTCCCAGAAATTGTCCTACAATATCCGGCAGACTTTTGCCCCCGTTCCTGATTGACAGCATACCCGACATGTAGTCGTGGGTAGCTCCCATGAATATACATCCTATAACAATCCACAAGTAGGCCACAGGGCCATAAGCCGCGCCTAAAACTGCGCCGAAAATGGGGCCGAGTCCGGCTATGTTGAGAAATTGGATAATGAAAATTCTCCAAGGACTCAATACTTTATAATCAATTCCGTCTGCTTTTACAGTGGCCGGAGTGGCTCTGTTTTTGTCGGATCCAAAAAAGCGGTCAATAAATTTTCCGTACACAAAATAGCCGGCAACAAGTGCTGCTATTGCAATTAAAAATGTAATCATAATGTATATTTTGGGGCGACAAATTTACAAAATATATCTATTTTTGTTTTATGAAACGAGTAATAATTATAGGAGCATCGTCCGGAATAGGAAAAACATTGGCCGGACATTATGCATCGGCAGGATGTATGGTGGCAATTTCTGCCCGTAGAGAAGAGAATCTCAAAGCAATAAAAGAGTCTTATCCGGATAATGTGCATTATGTGGCAATGGATGTGACTGATCCATCCTCTTCGCAGATATTCAATTCGATGGTTGAACAGATTGGAGGTGCTGATCTGGTGATATATTGTGCCGGTGCCGGCAAACATTCAGACAATTTGTCGCCGGAAATAGAGTATCATACAACAGATGTGAATGTGAAGGGTTTCCTCAATATAATAATTCCTGCATTCAATTATTTTGTATCCCGACAAGAAAAATCAGAATATACTCCTCAAATTGCAACAATCTGCTCTGTAGCCTCATTC
This sequence comes from Candidatus Egerieisoma sp., assembly GCA_045588775.1. Classification (GTDB taxonomy): domain Bacteria; phylum Bacteroidota; class Bacteroidia; order Bacteroidales; family UBA932; genus Egerieousia. The sequence goes on from JAZNEW010000035.1 coordinate 14,850, forward strand.
AGGGGTCTGGGAGCAAGTCCGTCGTATTCTGCAACCAAGAGATTCCAGTCTGTATATTTTGAGGCCCTGGGCCAGCTTTCGGCAATTAAAAGGGTGAAAATCGATTTTACAGCCATAAAGCCGGGCTTCATAGCCACAGATTTTATAAGCCGCAAATATTTTATGACCATGACTCTTCCATACGCTGCCAAAAGAATTATAAGGGCAATAGAGCGCAGAAAGAAGAATGCGGTTATAGATTGGCGATGGGCAATAGCTGTAGGGCTGATGAAACTCATTCCAACCTCTTTGTGGAGAAAAATCAGAGTGCATTAAAAGTGTGCCATTAAAACACACTTATTCCCAACTCGGTAGTGAAATCTTCGAGTGTGGCTATGCCTCTGCATGAGTTCCCGTTTGTATTGAGTTCCGGACTCCATACGGCAATACTGAGCCGGCCGGGGATTACCGCTACAATACCGCCGCCTACGCCACTTTTGCCGGGCAGACCAACCCTGTAGGCAAAATCACCCGATTCGTTGTAAAGTCCGCATGTCATCATAAGGGCGTTAATTCTTTTTGTGTTGCGTTTGCCCGTTACATCTTTTCCGGTAAGAGGGTTGATGCCTCCATTGGCCAGAAAGAGGAAGGCAGTAGCCAGTTGTCGGGTATTCATTTTTAAACTGCACTGGTGGCAATAGGTGTTTATCACATCTTTAACACTATTGTCTATATTGTTGAAACTCTTCATGAAATGGGCCAACGCAAAATTGCGTTCAGCTGTAAGAATCTCTGCCTGCGCTGTAATCTTGTCATATTCAATATCATTTGAACCCGACAGCTCCTTTACAAAATTGAGGATGGCCTCTTTTGTGCGTGCTCTTGTGCTTTGTTCGGTAATCTGGTTTGATTCACTTTTAAAATAGTTCATCAGTTTGTCGGAAATGACAAGTGCTCCTGCATTGATAAAAGGGTTACGCGGAATACCCTTTTCATACTCCAGCTGGACAAGTGAATTGAAACTGTTGCCCGACGGCTCTCTGCCCACATACTTCCAGATATCATCACCCATAAGAGAAGAGAGCATGGCAAGTGTAAATACCTTTGATATACTTTGAATTGTAAATCCGGTATTGTAATCACCTATATCATAATGTTCTCCCTCTACCGTTGCCACCGAAATGGCAAACTGGTCAGGATTTACAGTAGACAGGGTTGGAATATAATCGGCAACTTTTCCTTTGCCTGTATAATTGAGGTATCTGTTATAGAGCAGAGAAACAATCTCCCCTATATTTGTATCGGCAATATTGTTCATAAAGCAAAGTTAGTAAATATATTTGGAGTAAAGGAGGGTATATTTTCAATTATTGCAGAATGATATTGGAATTTCCGCAGGTGAAAGAGTGTTCAGAGAGTGAAAAGATCCCTTTGGAGTTGAAGGTTGATTTGAATGAAGATGGTGATTTCGAGGATGAGGATGAAGTATATCAATGGCTTTCTATGAGCTACATCTTGGTTGCAGACCATGATGCTAATGTTGATAATAATGGAGTATTAGGTACCGACAGAACCACTTTGGAGAGCCTTCAATATGTTTTCTATCCTGAGAGTGGCAACAATATCACATTTGGAGATGGCTTGAACAGTGTACCTGTACAACGTAACTGGAGAACAAACATTCTTGGTCAGATTTTGACTGGAGACATTAAGTTCAATATTACCATTAATCCTATCTATGATGGCGATATCAATGTGGATGCTCCGATTTCGGAGGTTAAATCAGATGCCCAAACTTTGGCTGAAGCTCTTACAGCTAATGAGGAGGAAATTTTAGTTGTTTTGGGTGCAGATATTGATTTGCCTATCTCTTATCTTGGCAGTCAGACATCTGGTAGCGGTGAGTATAAACTCGGTGGTGCAGGCTCTGCCGAGACATATTCAATCAAGAATAGTACATTGAAGTCTGCTAATGATGAGGGTGATGCTTTGACTATCGAGAATACTACTCTTGAGGGTAATCCTGAAATAGCAAATACCGCAACTAATGCAGTTGTTATTATCGATGGTGTCGTTAATGAGTAAGTAAACCTACATCTTTGATGGTGTAGATATTTACCTATAATAGATTAATTAGAAACCGGCTTTTCGTGAGAATGGCAGGTTTTATTATATATTTGATTGATTTGTCGTTAAGAATACTTAAATTTGCCGCTTACATTATCAATTTAAACATTTGTTGGTATGACAGAGAATATAGAGGCTGCAATTGGCAGCAAAGTAAAATCACTTCGTGAGTCAAGAGGCATTTCGGCAGAAGAAATGGTTGAGAGATCAGGCCTTGATGCAGCATTTTACAGTTTGTTGGAAGAGAATAGAGTGGTTCCTGCGTTGGGTGACCTTATTAAAATAACAAGGGTTCTCGGCGTAAGACTGGGAACACTGCTTGATGATTATCACGATGATGGACCGGTTGTTTCGAGAGCTGAAGAGTCCAATACCAATATGGTTCTCAGAAGCAAGAAGAGTGATGAAAGCACTTATTTATACCATTCGCTCTCTGCCAGAAAGGGAAACAGACATATGGAGACATATTCTGTGGTATTGAAGCCTGCAACTGCCGGTGAAAAGAGTTTGTCGGGCCATGAAGGTGAGGAGTTCATGTATGTAATTGATGGTGAAGTTGAGGTTATTTATGGAAAAGAAAAATATCTGCTCAAACAGGGAGATACTATATATTTTGATTCGATAGTGCCTCACTTTGTAGGTTCTGCTTCAGAAGAGAAACCGGCAAATCTGTTGGCAGTGATTTATGTCCCTGCATAGTGCAAACCGTTATAATATTATCAAAATGACTTCGCAACCGTTATTTGAGATGACAATTGGTGGCTGGCTTGAGAAGTGGGCTGCTGAAGTTCCTGAGAAGGAGGCAATTGTATATTCTGATCGTAATCTCAGATTTACATATTCATATCTTAACCGCAGGGTTGATGAACTGGCCAAGGGCTTTTTGGCCATAGGCGTGAGAAGAGGTTCACATGTGGGTTTGTGGGCTACAAATGTGCCTGACTGGCTTACAATATTGTATGCCTGTGCCAAAATAGGTGCTGTTGCCATAACTGTAAATACAAACTACAAACAGTCTGAACTTGAGTATGTGTGCGAAAACTCAGATATGCACACACTCTGTATAATAGATGGCGACAAGGAGAGCAGTTATGTGGATATGACCTACAAGATGTTGCCGGAATTGAAGACATGCCAGAGGGGATTCCTTAACAGTGAGAGATTCCCAAAGCTGAAGAATGTGGTATTCATAGGTCAGGAGAAGTATAGGGGAATGTATAATCTTCATGAGCTGCTGCTTTTGGGTAAGAACAGTTCTGATGAAGAGTATCAGGAAGTGAAGAAGAGTGTTTCGTGTCATGATGTGGTGAATATGCAGTATACGTCAGGAACAACAGGTTTCCCTAAGGGAGTGATGTTGTCGCACCATAATATTACAAACAACGGCTTCCTTACAGGTGAACATATGAAGTTTACCGCCGACGACAAGTTGTGCTGCTGTGTTCCTCTGTTTCACTGTTTTGGCGTGGTGCTTGCCACTATGAATGTGCTTACACATGGTTGTACTCAGGTAATGGTTGAGAAATTCGATCCGCTGGTAGTGCTTGCATCTGTTCACAAGGAGCGTTGTACAGCCCTATATGGTGTGCCTACAATGTTTATAGCTGAGCTCAACCACCCTATGTTTGACATGTTTGATTTGAGCAGTTTGCGCACCGGTATAATGGCCGGATCATTGTGTCCTGTAGAGCTTATGAAGAGGGTAGAGGACAAAATGTTCATGAAAGTTACCAGCGTTTACGGTCTTACAGAGGCCTCTCCGGGTATGACACATACCAGAATAGACCAGACTTTCGAGGAGCGTTGTGAAACTGTGGGATATGAATTTGAACATACTGAGGTTGCTGTAATCGATCCGGAGACAGGCTTGGAGTGCGCTACCGGTGTGCAAGGCGAGTTGTGCAATCGCGGATATAATACCATGAAGGGATATTACAACAATCCTGAGGCAACTGCCGAAACAATTGACAAGGATGGCTGGCTGCATTCGGGAGATCTCGGTTACAGGGATGAGAAAGGAAACTACAGGATTACCGGCCGTATCAAGGATATGATTATCCGCGGAGGTGAGAACATTTATCCTCGTGAGATAGAGGAGTTCCTCTATAAATTGAAGGGTGTGAAGGATGTTCAGGTAGCCGGAATTCCGTCGGAAAAATATGGAGAAGAGGTTGGTGCATTCATTATAACCGACGAGGGGGCAGATTTGCATGAATCTGATGTGAGGGAGTTCTGTAAAGGCAAAATAGCAAGATACAAGATTCCTAAATATATTCTCTTTGTGGAGGGATTCCCTCTTACCGGAAGTGGCAAGATACAGAAATTCAAACTGAAGGATATAGGGTTGCAGATGCTTAAGGAGCAAGGAGTGGAGGTAATCTGATCCGGTTGTCCCAACTTGTGATTATGGATTTTCGTTTAAGGGTTTTTATTGAGGTCTCAAAACACTTGAGCTTTACCAAAGCTGCAAGGGAGTTGGGTGTGTCGCAACCTGCCATTACAAAGCATATTCAGGAACTCGAGAGTATATACAGGGTGCAGTTGTTTGAAAGGAGCGTTGGCAAGATAGCGCTCACGCCTCAGGGAAACCTCTTTTTGGAACATGCAGAACGGATTGTGGCCGCCTATCGGAATTTGCAGGATGATATGGAGCTTGTTGCAAACAAATTGGAGGGAGAACTCAGATTGGGTTCCGACAGAGTTGTTGCCAAGACTCTTCTCTTGCCGATGGTGAGTGATTTTATGGAAAAATTTCCTGAACTGACCATCTCGCTTATGGCTGGTGATGCCTCGCAGATAGAGCATGCCCTCGATGGAAACGCAATAGACATTGCCATTGCTTTAAACGATAAACTGGAGCTTCTGTTTGCCTTTTCAAAAGGCTCTTCCAAAGAAAAAACAGATATATTTGCCTCATTTGCAAAGAAGTGGTATTCTCAAAATAGATAATTTGACAAACAGGTCAAAATTCAAGAGAGAGTTGCTCGCAATACCATGAGCCGCTCTCTTTTTGGCTGTTTGATACAGTGAGGCCAATAAGGCGGATCGGCAGAAAAGTGTTTGATTCGGCCTTTTTGAGTAGCTGTTTGGCTATGGGCAGTATAGTGTGAAGTTCCCTCAAATCTTTGGTCTGGGTGATGCTTCTTGTGATTTGTGAAAAGTCATCGAACTTGATTTTAAGAGTTAAGGTGTTGCCATGAAAATTGGCTTTTTGAACTCTTTGGGCAAGTTCAACGGCTGTGTGATAGAGCTCGATAATAATGGCGGAGCGTGTTGTAATATCGTGTTCGAGCGTGCGTTCACATCCTACAGATTTTCTGATATGCTCTGCATCAACTTTTCGCTCATCGATGCCTCTGGCAAAATTGTAGTAGAGCTGTCCGGCTTTTCCAAACTCCCTTACAAGTGTTTCAAAGGGACACTTCCTCAGCTCAGCTCCGGTATGTATTCCAATCTGGTGCATACGTTTTGCGGTAACGGCGCCAACGCCCCAAAAGTTCTCTACCGGCAGTTTTGATATAAAATCGATGGCCTGGCTCGGGTGTATTGTGCAAAGTCCGTCGGGTTTTCTGTAGTCTGATGCAATTTTTGCAAGAAATTTATTGTAAGAGACCCCTGCGGAGGCTGTAAGTCCGAGCTCTTCCTTAATTTTTGACTTTATCTCTCGGGCAATATCAACCGCAAGTTCAATCCCCATTTTATTCTCGGTAACATCCAGAAAAGCCTCGTCGAGAGAGAGTGGCTCGATAATATCGGTATACTGGTGGAAAATATTGTGGATTTGGGCAGAAACAGCCTGATATACCTCCATACGCCCCTTTACAAATATCAGTTCAGGACAAATTCTTGCAGCCTTTACAGAGGGCATGGCAGAGCGTACTCCAAATTTGCGGGCCTCATAACTCGCGGCAGAAACAACACCCCGCTCTCCGCTATGGCCAACAGCAACCGGCTTGCCCCTCAGCGAAGGGTTGTCGCGCTGCTCTACCGAAGCAAAGAAGGCATCCATATCGATATGAATGATTTTACGCATTCTTCAAATTATTTTTTATAAGTATCGACAATGTGGTTCTGTGTACTCCCAATATCCCGGCCATTTTATGATATGGAATCTTTTTGTCGAGCATTTTTTGTATAATCTCCTCTTTTTCCGATAGTTTCAGTTTTTTAGATTTGCTCCCCTTTGGCCGTCCCAAAACAGTACCATCCGCCCTCTTTCTTGCAAGTGCCTCCTTAGTCCGCTGCGAAATCAGATTCCTCTCAATTTCAGCCGATAACCCGAATGCAAAAGCCAGTACTTTTGAACTTATATCGCTGCCGAGTCTGTAATTGTCCTTTATTGTCCACACCTGTATCTCCTTTTGCATGCACTTGTTCAGAATACTCATAATCATAAGCAGATTTCGACCAAGTCTCGACAGTTCCGCGCATATCAGGATGTCATTTTTATTCATCCGGCGCAATAAGAAGCCCAATCTCCTCAATCCACCGGTCTACCGTAAGACCATTTTTCTTGCAAAAGAGGTTGATTTCAAAACGAATATTGTTAATAAAACTATAATATACATGATGGGAGTGGATATATTCAGCTATTCCGACAATACTACATGGTGCTCATCATCTTCTGAAATCATAAGCAGACGGTCTCCTGCAAGCAGTTCCATAGTTCCATTGGGCACCATAAACTTATTGTTGCGTTTTACCATTATAACTAATGTCTTTGGCGGTAAAGTCATATTTTTCAGCTGATTGGCCTCTTTCAAACTCTCTTCGGTAAGAGTAATCTCCTGCAATACGGCATTGATCTCTTCTGGAAGTTCCATGCCAAAAATCATCTTGTTGTTCTCATTTTCCGGCAAGTTGAGATGCAGCAGTTTTGATATTGATGAAATGCTCATGCCCTGTACTGTCAATGACATCAGGGTAATCACAAATACAATGTTGAATATCTGGTCTGAAAATTCAATTCCTGCAACAACCGGATATGTGGCAAAAATTATAGGTACAGCCCCTCTGAGTCCTACCCATGAGATAAAGAGTTTTGAGCGTGTGGTGATCTTCTTGAAGGGCAAAAGGGTGAGGAATACGCTTAATGGCCTTCCCACAATAATCATAAATATGCCGATAAGCATTGCAATTGGGATTGCATGAATCATTTCGCTCGGCTTTACAAGCAGACCCAATGAGAGGAACATTACCATCTGTACAAGAGTTGTCATTCCGTCGAGAAAGCGGGCAATCTCCTTCTGGTATACAATTTTATTGTTACCTACAATTATACCTGCAATGTATACTGCCAGATATCCGTTGCCCTTTATCATGTCGGTTATGGCAAAAGTGAAGAAGATAAGACTCAACAGCAACAGCGAGTAGAGCGAAGGAATGGAGAGCTGTATCTTGTTTATAAGGTGTACGGCAAGTTTTCCCACTATGAAACCTATAGCACCACCAATTGCAAACTGCATAATGAAGCTCCATATTACACCGCCAATGCCAAAAGCCGAAGCTGTAATGTATTGGATAAGTGCAATAGTAAGCATATATGCCATAGGGTCGTTACTTCCGCTTTCCAGCTCCAATGTGCTCTTGAGATTGTATTTCAACCTGATTTTCTGGGATCTGAGTATGTTGAATACAGAGGCAGAGTCTGTAGAGGACATAGTTGCAGCCAGCAATAGAGATGTGCCCAGAGGCATATATATTGATGTGAAGTCAAAACCTGATATCCAGAATATAAAAAGGCCTGTGAAAAGTGTGGTAAGGAAGACTCCTGCTGTGGAGAGTGCTATTCCCTGCCATAAAATGGGCTTGATCTCATTGAACTGGGTATCCATACCTCCTGAAAAGAGGATGATGCTCAATGCTATCATACCTATGAATTGTGCAATATCAGCGTTGTAGAAACGTAACCCGAACCCTTCGTTGCCAAACAATATGCCAACCAGCAGGAATAGCAGCAATGAAGGTATACCGAATCTGGATCCTGCTTTTCCTACGAGAATACTGACAAAAATCAGAATACCTCCAATGAGAATTATACTGGTTGACGTCATCGGATAGATTATTTAATTTTTACCTCTACAATTTCTCCAATAAATGTTTTGTCGAATTGCTGGCTTTTTTTGCAATTTAATGAGAGCGCAGCTCTATTGTTTTCATCCAACAGCTCAAGTGTGTAGTTGTCTGCCATCTCCAGTATAAACAGAATGTTGTCTGTATTGGAATCGAGTGTGAACATTACCGATGCCTTGTCTGAAGATGTGTTTATAATACCCTTGCCGGCAATCGCGTTATTGAGCCTACGGCCGTTTACCGCTACAATATGCAATCCCTTTTCTGCAACCGCCTTAATCAGATTTTCAGGAATTTTTACAGGTGATATACTCACTGTTGCCGTAACCTGTGATTGTGCCTGAGCAGTTTTTTGAGCTGCCTGTGTTTGTACTTGAACTGTTTGTGTTTGTACTTGTGCAGCCTGTTTTTGTGTCTGTGTCTGTGCAGCCTCCTGCCGGGTTGCAGCGGCGGTTACAGGACGCGGTGCCGGTTGTTGTGCAACTTGCGCAACAGGCGGAGCATAATACGCATAAACTGCACTTTGGGCATCTGCAGCCAGCTTGTCCACTATATCAATTGTGTTGCTTCTGTAATCTCCGGTGCCTTTGAACAGCTTGGTTTTGGCCTTGTTAAGTGCATGCTTGTCTGTAATGAACTCTTCGGCTGTAATAACTTCATTGGGATTGTCGGATGAAGGATTGTTCTTGTATTTTATTTTTGAGGTTGTAAGAGTGCATTTGCCCTCTGAACACTTGACAGAAAGCACATACAAAACCCTTACTTTACCTGGAAAAAGGCCTATTTTAATAAGCATCTCATCCTCTCCCTGAGCAGCTATCTCTCCATCCTCGGCATTGGTATACAATACACGGTCGGATTGGCCTATGAATGTATTGTTGCACCACTCTGTCAGAGCCTTCATGATTTGTTCTTTAGAAAAATCCTGAACATTCAGCTCTCTCATAAATACAACTTTACCATCTATTTCAGGCACAGCCCCGGCCATGTATTTTTCGGATTGGGCATATAAAAGTGCGGGGAACAGAAGTAGGAATAATAGAATCTTTTTCATTTTATAGGATTTTATTGTTATGCAATATAAAGTTCGCTGTCGCGGCAGACAAATTTACAAAAATCTTGCACAAAATCTCATAAAAACTACTCAAAGATTCTTTAAAATTATCCTGCAAAACGCTCTTCTACTATTTTCCAATCTATCACAGGCCAGATCTGGGCAATGTGCTCAGCTCTTCTGTTCTGATAATCCATGTAATAGGCATGCTCCCAGACATCAATGGCCATTAATGGTGTATATCCCATTGTAAGAGGCGTTTCTGCATTGGAGCTCTTTATTATATGGAGTTCACCATTTTTGTCTTTTGCAAGCCAGGCCCATCCCGAACCGAATACCGATGCCGCAGCTGCAGAGAACTCTTTTTTGAAGCTCTCAAAGTTTCCCCATTTCTTCTCGATAGCCTTCAGCAGGGCTCCTTCCGGTTTTATTTTTGCTTTTGGCGAAAGTGTCTCAAAATAGAATTGATGGTTGAAGACTTGTGCCGCATTATTGAACAGGACTCCATCCGAATTGAGGATAATCTCCTTTAGCGGCATGCTCTTCAGCGGCGAGTTCTGCAGCAGATTGTTCAAATTGTTGATGTATGTCTGCAGATGTTTGCCATAATGGAGATTCATAGTCTGCTCAGAGATGTATGGCGCAAGGGAGGCCTTGCTGTAAGGAAGCGGCTGCAGATTAAATTGTTCAACAGGTATGTGGCTTTGCAGTGCCTCAAGAGCCTTTTCATACAGCGGCTCATCTGTGAGTTCCGGAACATACTCGGAATAGATGATATGCCCGTCGTTATCAACAATAATGGTGCCCCTTGCCAATATATCCTTATCTTTAACTAAAAAACCATATCTCAATCCAAAATCACCATATTTTCGGTCCGACAGTGTCATTACATTTTTAATACCCTCTGCTGCACAGAAGTTTTTGAGATCTTCAATTTTATCGCGCGAAATCCCCAATACAACAACATCATCTGCCAAAGCAACTGCCCGTTGGTTGAATCTTCTTGCCTGGGTAGCACATACAGGTGTGTTTATAGATGGGAATGATGTTATGATAATGTATTTGCCTTTGAAATCCGACAGGCGGATCTCTTTGCCTTCATTGTTTATGGCAGTAAAGTCTGGGGCAATATCGCCTTTGCTCACCATCTCTCCGAGTATGATGAGTGGAGTACCCTTGAGGGTTACAATGTTGTAATTCTCTTTCATATTTTTCTTTGTTGTATCTGGTGTATGAGCAGAATATGTTGAGTCTGCTGAAAAAGCAGTGCCCAAAATCATAATGAGCAGTGCTGTGAATAGTGCTCTCTTTTTCATAACACCATTATAACAACAATTGACCTCTGAAAGTTCGGAATGTGGGGAGAAATAGGATATAGTGGCAAAACAAAAAAGCCACTCAAATTCTTGAGTGACTTTTGCGGTGCGGACGGGGCTCGAACCCGCGACCCCATGCGTGACAGGCATGTATTCT
>JAZNEW010000036.1:0-24673 GCA_045588775.1 Candidatus Egerieisoma sp.
CTTCAAAACCTGGCGGCAGTGCTTTGAAAAACCTTATCAACAACAAATATTCAGGCAAACTGTATGTGGTAAATCCAAAAGCGGATAATGTCCAGTGGCAGAAGACCTATCACTCAATTTCAGAACTTCCCCAAGTAGATTGTGCAATTTTGGCAATTCCGGCCAAATTGTGTGTTGATGCAGTAAGGGAGCTTTGTGCCGATAAGGGGTGCAAATCAATAATTATATTCTCGGCAGGCTTCAATGAAGAGAGTGCGGAGGGTGCAAAACTGGAGAAGGAGATTGTTGAAACAGTAAATAAATATGGTGCTTCGCTTATAGGCCCGAATTGTATTGGTGTAATTACAAACAGATATTCGGGAGTATTTACCCAACCTACATCAAATGTGTCGGAAAATGGTATAGATATCATTTCAGGCTCCGGAGCAACCGTGGTCTTCATTATGGAGGCTGCAATAAAATTGGGTCTTAACTTCTCGCATGTATTTTCTGTTGGAAACAGTGCCCAGCTGGGTGTGGAGGAGATTCTCAAATATTTGGATGAGACTTATGTTCCGGGTGTGAGTTCACCTGTAAAACTGCTTTATATTGAGAATATATCAAAGCCGCAGATGTTGTTGAAACATGCAAAGTCCCTGATTGGAAAAGGTGCAAGAATTGCTGCAATCAAAGCAGGTTACAGCGAGGTGGGAAGCCGTGCTGCATCATCCCACACAGGTGCTTTGGCATCTCCTGATGTTGCGGTGAATGCCCTCTTTAAAAAGGCAGGAATTATAAGGGCTTATGGCCGCGACGAACTTGTAAATATTGCATCGGTGCTCAAATATCCTGCACCTAAAGGAAAGAAAATGGCCATTATCACCCATGCAGGAGGGCCTGCTGTAATGCTTACAGATGTTTTGAGTTCCAATGGCATAGAGATTCCTAAAATCGAAGGACCTCATGCACAGGAGCTGCTTTCAAAATTGTTCCATGGCTCGTCTGTAAGCAATCCTATCGACTTTTTGGCAACCGGAACACCTGAGCAGTTGGGAGCCATCATCGACGCTTGCGAAAACCAGTTTGATGTGGATGCTATGACTGTAATCTTCGGAAGTCCGGGACTTACAGATGCGTATCCGGCATACAAGGTTCTCCTCGAGAAGATGAAGAGCTGCAAAAAACCGATTTATCCGGTATTGCCGTCGGTTGTAAATGCAGGTGAGGCTATTGCAGCTTTCCAAAAGGCAGGTGGCGTGTCTTTCCCTGATGAAGTTACCTTTGGTAATGCTTTTGTAAAAGTGATGAACAATACTCCTGCTAATGAGAGCGACTCTTATCCTGCAATAGATGAGACTATTGTGAGAGAAGTGATAGAGAACAACGAAAACGGATATCTTCCACCTGCGGCTATCCAGCGTCTTTTGGATGCGGCAGGAATCAATAGAGCAAAGGAGGTTGTTGCCCATACTGTTCAAGAGGCATTGGCCGGAGCTCGCGAAGTTGGATTCCCTTTGGTAATGAAGGTTATAGGTCCTATCCACAAGACAGATGTGGGTGGTGTTGTCCTGAATGTGTCCGACAACAACACGCTCGAAACAGAGTTCAACAGAATGATAAAGATTAAGGATACGACCGCCATTCTGTTGCAGCCGATGTTGAGCGGAACAGAGATATTTATCGGAGCCAAACGCGAAGGCGATTTTGGCCCGCTTGTAATGTGCGGATTGGGTGGAATCTTCATTGAGGTTCTCAAAGATGTCCAGAGCGCACTTGCACCGGTAAGCAAGAGTGAAGCCGACGGAATGATAAAAGGCCTGCGAGGCTACAAGATGATACAGGGTGCAAGAGGATTGCAGGGTGTGAACGAGGCTATGTTCAATGAAACAATACGCAGGGTATCGGCCCTATGTATGGCAGCACCTGAAATTCAGGAGATGGACTTGAACCCTCTTTTAGGCAATGCCAAGACAATAATTGCGGTTGATGCAAGAATTAGAATTGAAAAACAATAATATATGATAAAAAGAAAATTTCTTTCTGCAGTAGCAAAATTCAAGGAGATGTCTCCCACTGCACAAGGACTTATAATATTGTGCATAGTATTGATTATCGGGATTATACTCAGATGGGAGTATATTTCAACAGAAATTGCGCGCGGATTTAATTTTTTTGGTGATAAATAGTTGAATAAATAACATAATAAAATTTAAGACAATGGCTGTAAAAGGAGCAATCACAGTTGATATCGAGAAGTGTAAGGGATGCAGTGTCTGCATTGCAAACTGCCCTACACAGACTATAGCCTTGGCCGCTGATGTTAATGGCAAGGGCTATAATTATGCCTACATGGCAAATCCGGAGAATTGCACAGGATGTACAAATTGTGCCACAGTATGTCCGGACGCTGTTATAACAGTTTATAGAGTAAAGATTTAAAAAGATATAACAATGGCTGAAAAAATATTGATGAAAGGCAATGAGGCCATAGCGCACGGAGCAATTAGGTGTGGCGCCGATGGCTATTTCGGTTATCCTATAACCCCGCAGTCTGAGGTTATGGAGACCTTGATGGAGCAGAAACCTTGGGAAACAACCGGCATGGTTGTCCTTCAGGCCGAAAGTGAGACTGCATCCATCAATATGGTGTATGGTGGAGCATGTACCGGCAAGAAGGTCATGACCTCTTCAAGCAGTTTGGGAATAAGCCTGATGACAGAGGGTATAAGCTACCTTGCAAGTGCAGAGCTGCCTTGCGTTGTTGTGAATGTCATGAGAGGCGGTCCCGGCCTTGGAACTATCCAGCCGGGTCAGGCAGACTATTTCCAGGCAGTAAAAGGTGGCGGACATGGCGATTACAAAACAGTTGTTCTTGCCCCTGCATCAGCACAGGATATGTATGATTTTGTTGGTCAGGCTTTTGACCTTGCATTCAAATACAGAACTCCTGTAATGATTCTCTCAGATGGCGTTATAGGCCAGATGATGGAGAAAGTTGAGCTGGGTGACATGAAACCAAGAAGAACCCAAGAGGAGATTATTGCACAATGCGGAGACTGGGCCCTTACCGGCAAAACTGCAGACCGCAAACGCAATATCGTTACATCATTGGCACTCGATCCTATGGTGATGTCGGCACATAATATCAAATTGCAGAAAAAATTCAAGGAGATTGAGAAAAACGAGCAGCTTTACACAACTTATAAGACAGAGGATGCCGAATATCTGATTGTAGCATACGGAAGTATGTCGAGAATTGCCGAGCATGTTGTGGATATGGCAAGAGAAAAAGGTATCAAACTTGGTGTATTGCGTCCGATAACACTCTTCCCTTATCCTACAGATGCACTTGAGGCTCTTGTACCGCAGATGAAGAAGATCCTTGTTGTGGAGATGAGCGCCGGCCAGATGGTAGAAGATGTGAAACTTGCTGTGAACGGCAGAGTTCCTGTTGAGTTCTACGGCAAAAACGGAGGTCTCATTCCATCACCGGATGATGTATATGAAGCATTTGAAAATATTATAAAGTAATGGGGGATATTATGGATATTAAAGATATAATCAAACTGGAAAATAAAGTATACGGCAAAACACCGTTGCTTACAGATGCTGTGATGCATTACTGCCCTGGATGTACACATGGCACAGTGCACAAAATTATAGCAGAAGTTATTGAAGAGATGGGTATTCAGGATAAAGCTATCGGTATATCTCCTGTTGGCTGTTCTGTATTGGCCTACAATTATATTGACATCGATTGGGAGCAGTCTGCCCATGGAAGGGCCCCTGCTTTGGCTACTGCCACAAAAAGATTGAATCCCGACAAATATGTATTCACTTACCAGGGAGATGGCGACTTGGCATCAATTGGAACAGCTGAGGTAATGCATGCCTGCAACAGAGGTGAGAATATAGTAATCATATTCATCAACAATGCAATTTACGGTATGACCGGCGGACAGATGGCTCCTACTACCCTACTTGGACAGGTTACAGCAACCACCCCTTATGGTAGAAATGCAGAGTTGAACGGTTTTCCATTGAAGATTACGGAACTTATTGCCCAGCTGGAGGGAACTTGCTATGTTACAAGACAATCTGCCCACACACCGGCTGCAGTGAGAAAAGCGAAAAAAGCTATCAGAAAGGCTTTTGAAAACTCAATGATGAACAAAGGAGCTTCATTTGTGGAGATAGTAGGTACTTGTAATTCGGGCTGGAAACTCACACCTGTAAAGGCAAACAAATGGATGGAAGAGAATATGTTCCCATTCTATCCTCTTGGAGATATGAAAGACAGGTAATCCATTAACCAATAAAAAGAAAAACAATGAAAGAAGAGATAATTATAGCAGGATTCGGAGGCCAAGGTGTATTGTCAATGGGTAAGATCATTGCATATTCAGGCATTATGCAGGACATGGAGGTTACATGGATGCCATCATATGGCCCGGAAATGAGAGGTGGTACTGCAAACGTTACAGTTATTGTAAGCGACAACAAAATCAGTTCTCCTATCTTGAGCAAATGCGACACAGCCATCATTCTCAACCAGCAATCCATGGACAAATTTGAGAGTATGGTCAAACCGGGAGGATTATTGATTTACGACCCTAACGGCATTACTCATCACCCAACAAGAACAGATATCCATATATGCTCAATTGAGGCGGCTGAAGAGAGTGCACGCATGGGCAATACCAAAGCCTTCAACATGATAGTGTTTGGCGCATTTTTAAAGAAAAAGCCTATCCTTACAATGGAAAATGTCATAAAGGGCATTAAAAAATCAATACCCGAAAGACACCATCACCTTATTCCTATGAACGAGCAGGCTATTGCTGTCGGCATGGAAAAGGTAAAGGATATCAGATAGCATTCAGTGATATAATTGCACATAATACGGCATTTAAAAAGGGAGCGGTACATCCGTTCCCTTTTTTATACTTGCATAATTTAAAATTTCCATTAACTTTGCATACAAAATAGTGTATAATGAGCGAAGAAAGCCGTATAGTGTTGGACAGACTCAAAGGTCGTATAGAAAGGATCATTTCATCCTACGAATCGGCTGTGTTTGAGAATAAGGAGCTTAAGGAGAAATTGGCCACTTCGCAACAGGAGTTGGAAACCAGTAAAAAAACAATTAAGGAGTTAACAGAAAAATTAGAGATATTGCAACTGGCGAATGGCTTTAAAGGTTCGTCACAAGATATAAAGGAAGCTAAACAGAGAATTGCGAAAATAGTTAGAGAAATTGATAAGTGTATTTCTCTTTTAAATGACTAATAATGGTGCAACGTATAAAAATAGGTATTGCCGACAGGATATATGCAATCAATGTTGATCCTTCAAAAGAGGAGAATTTCCGTCGTGCAGTAAAGAAGATCAGTGATGCGTTCAATTTCTACAAGAGTAAATATCCCAACAGGGATGATCAGGATGCATTATCTATGGCAATACTTCAGTTTGCCACCATTTTGGTTGATATTGAACAAAAGGACGAAGTTGGTGGTTTAACCAATGAACTGAAATTATTGGATAAACAACTGGAAGAATACATACTGTCAACTGACCGTTAGACAATTGCTCTTTGCGAAAATCAACATTTAAAACAATACCGGGTGAACCGGCTGACAAAAACAGGCCTAGGTGACCTTTCGGGGGATTCCATTTATGGGACGTTGGAAGTTTGCGTTATTAACCGGAGCCCAAATCTTATTTATTAAGGTTTTCTGAAAACAGCATTGTCTGACGGTTTTCTTTATGCTATTCAGCATCATTTAAAAACTATATATATTTACGGACATGGAAATTTTTACAGTGATTGTTGTATCACTTATTGGGGCAATTGCCGGATTCGGAATTGGATTTTACATTGTCAATAATGTGGTACTTAAAAAGAAAAAAGAGCAGATTCTGAAAGATGCTGCGCTGGAGGGTGAGAATATCAAGAAAGAGAAGATATTTCAGGCAAAAGAGAAATTTCTTCAGCTCAAAAGCGAGCATGAGCAGTTCATCAACGACAGAAACAACCAGATTCAGCAGATTGAAAATAAGGTTAAACAAAAAGAGCTTATTGTAAACCAGCAAAACTCTGATTTGTCGAAAAAACAGAATGAAATAGAGAAGATCAAAGAGAATCTCAACCATCAGCTCGGTATTGTGAACAAGAAATCTGAAGAGTATGAGAAACTCAAACAGGAGGCTATTGAAAAGATTGAGAGCATTGCTGGCATGACTGCTGCCGAGGCAAAAGCACAACTTGTCCAGACAATGAAGGATGAGGCCAAGACTCAGGCTATGTCTTATATCAATGATGTAATGGATGAGGCTCGTCTGACTGCATCCAAAGAGGCTAAACGCATAGTTATCAACACCATTCAGAGAACAGCTCCGGAGACTGCCATTGAGAATGCCGTTACAGTATTCAATATTGAGAGCGACGAGATAAAAGGTAGAATCATTGGTCGCGAAGGTAGAAATATCAGAGCATTGGAGGCTGCAACCGGTGTTGAGATAGTTGTAGACGATACTCCTGAGGCAATTTTGCTCTCAGCATTTGACCCTGTAAGACGTGAGGTTGCCCGTCTTGCACTGCACCAGCTTGTAACCGACGGACGTATCCATCCTGCACGTATCGAGGAGGTTGTTGCAAAGGTTCAGAAACAGCTTGAGGATGAGATTATGGAGACCGGAAAACGTACTTGTATAGATTTGGGCATCCACGGACTCCATATTGAGCTTATCAAACTCATCGGTAGAATGAAATACCGCTCTTCATACGGACAGAACCTGTTGCAGCACTCGCGTGAGGTTGCCAATATCTGTGCCACTATGGCATCTGAACTCGGCCTTAATCCTAAAGCGGCAAAGAGAGCCGGTCTGTTGCATGATATCGGAAAGGTTTCTGATGAGGATCCTGAACTTCCGCATGCTATTTTAGGTATGAAACTGGCCGAGAAGTATAAAGAGAAACCTGAGATTTGCAATGCTATCGGAGCACACCATGAAGAGATAGAGATGACATCACTGCTCTCACCTCTTGTACTTGTGGGTGATGCCATTTCGGGAGCACGTCCAGGCGCAAGAAGAGAGGTTATCGAGTCTTATATCAAGCGTCTGAAAGATATGGAAAACATAGCTCTCTCCCACCCTGGCGTAACCAAGACTTACGCTATTCAGGCCGGTCGGGAACTTAGAGTCATCGTTGGTAGCGAGCAGGTTTCTGATCAGGAAGCTGAGAACTTGTCGGTAGAGATTGCAAAACAGATTCAGGATGAGATGGTTTATCCTGGTCAGGTAAAGATTACAGTAATCAGAGAGACCAGATCTGTAAGTTTTGCAAAATAATTGCCTGCCGGGCGGTATATAACGTACACAAAAGAAACCGGGTCAAAAGTATTTTGATCCGGTTTTCTGTTTTATATACACCTGATTCCCCTTTAAAGAGATAAATTATTGGGAATTTTACTCTCTGAACAACAATCTGCTGTCGCGTTCTATTGCCTTTGCAGCTATAGCTTCAGGTGTAAATTTCCATGTTCCAAGAACATCTGCCTCTGATATGGCTGATTTGTTTTTGTAATGTTCAAAGATCAGGCTTCTGATATCGGGATATTTTTCAATTACGATCTCCTCAAGAGAATCAGCGGCAACTCCGGCACCCTCTGTAAGCAGATCTCCTCCTCCATTTGCACGGTAAGAAGAGAGAGCAACTTTGTAGCTCTTCTCCATAGAGAAAGGTGTATTGTCGGCCATAGAGTGTATAATAATCCTTTCACCAAAAGGCTTGCTGATATCCACCTCATAATCAATGCCTGCGCCTGAGTCGAAATTGAAGGTCATATTTCTGAAGGCATATCTTCTGCGTTTCTCATCATATTTGATATTCATGATGTGATCTGATGCCGAATTGATGGTACAAATCCATTTATCGTATGAATATTCAAGGTATTTTTTAATCTGCCCGCCTGTGAGATTAACCACATATAACTGATTTTCAAACGGATATATTGTAAACAAATCGTGATACTTCAGCTTGCCGGCTTTTACACAGCCATCGAATGTGAGTGGCGCTGCAAATGATACTTCTGCTCCTGATGCACCAAGTTGCACGGTATGTATCAATTTCATGTAATCAGACATACCAAAGAATGCATCGCGGGTGTATATATCTTTTTCAAGTTCGCCAATCTGCTGATTCGTAAAATTTCTGGTGTTCAAAAAATCATTGCGGAAACTCTCTGTATACCCTTTGTCTGAGATAAGTTTTTCTACAGGAATCAATCGTCCTACAAAAGTCTTTCTATACAATTTGCCATCCCTGAATTCGGCAATAGCATTTACATTCATCAGAAATTTTGCCCTGCTTCCACCATCCATAACCAGAACCGAATCGGCACCGTTCCAGATCTTTTCACAAGCTGTCTGATGGTCATGCGCTGCAAAGATAATATCTACGCCCTGCAATTGTGAGGCAAGATAACGGGCAGGATTTTCTATCTCTTCCGGTGTGCCGTTGCCAAGGCCTGCATGAATTGCAAGTATTGTAATATCGGGCTTCTCCACTCTCTTTATACTCTTTACAAGCGAATCTGCCAGCTCCTTTATCGGGTAAAAATCCATACCTTTCCAAAGCTCTTCGCCCAACCATTTCTTTATATTAGGATTGGTCATTCCTATTACAGCTACCTTGAGTCCCCCCTTTTCCAATATGGTGTATGGCTTAAAATATGATTTTCCTGTTTTGACATCAATTGCATTGGCCGCCAGATATGGAATAGATGTTTCACTTTTGATCCTGTCATAAACCGGATGGCCTGCTTCAATATCATGATTGCCCACAACAAGAGCATCATATTTGAGATATTCGGCAATCCTTGTAAAAAGGTGCTTTCCATTGCTCTTTGCCGTATCGATATAATTTGCATAATAAGCGGCATTATCGCCTTGAAGCGCATCCCCAAGGTCTATCAGAGCCACATTATCCTCTCCAACTGCCACTCTGCATTGCCTCATCCAATCAGATATATGTGCAAGAGAATGGGAATGTGCAAGGTTATCTGCATACAGGCTGTCGAAGAACCTGCCATGCAGATCATTTGTCGCATATAATTCAATATAGTATTCACCATCTCTCTTTGAGCAGCTGCTCAAAAATATAAGCACAACTGCAATAAGAGAGATAACTTTATGAAATTTATGAGTTGGAGCCTTTTTCATAATTGCCGATATTATTTTTTGTAAATTTTATCTACTATCAAAGCGATTGCACCATCGCCGGTTACATTGCATGCAGTACCAAAACTGTCCATTGTAATATAGAGTGCAATCATAAGGCCTTGCAATGTTTCATCAAAGCCGAGCATAGAAGCAAGCAGTCCCAATGCCGCCATAATGGCCCCACCCGGAACTCCCGGAGCTGCAACCATAGTTATACCCAAAACACAAATAAATCCTGCATAAAGATCAAGGCCCGACGGCATTCCCATCATCCACATAATGGCATAAGCACAGGCCACAATCTTTAAAATACTTCCTGCAAGATGCACTGTTGCGCATAACGGAACAACAAAACCGGCAATATCCTCATTTACGCCATTCTTTTTGGCCTGAGCCAAAGTTACAGGAATAGTTGCAGCAGAAGACTGGGTACCGAGAGCTGTCATATATGCCGGAAGCATCGTTACAAGTGCCTTAAACGGATTTTTCTTTGCAATCGCACCAGCCACAATAAATTGGAACAGAAGCAGCAACACATGCATCGCAAATATTACAACAATCACTTTTATAAAGACCTGCAATACAGAACCGACTTGTCCCTCTGCTCCTATTTTAAGGAAAATACAGAAAATGTAGAGTGGCAAGAATGGAATGATTGCTTTGGATATAAGTGCTGTAACCAGATCCCTAAACTCTACCAGCACATTCTTGAAATAGTTGCCATTTACAGCAGCAAGTCCAAGACCCAGTACAAATGAGAGGATAAGAGCAGTTGTTACACTCATAACAGGGGGCATGTCTACATTTATGAATGGCTGAACCGTATTGGCGGCAAGTTCATCAAGGTTGCTGAAACTCTCACTCCTTGTCAGAACCATAGGATAAGACCATCGGCATGTAAAATAAGAAAAGAATCCCGAAATCAGTGTTGATGTATAGGCTATAAGAGCAGTGATACCCAACAATTTACCGGCGCCCTTACCCAATTCTGCAATACCTGGGGCAACCAGACCCAAGATTATCAGAGGTATTGCAAAACTCAAAAAATTACCAAATATTCCGCTTAATGTTACAAAAAAGCGGTTCAGCAATGGTGGAAAAAATGTTGAACAAATTATTCCCAAAATAATGGCTATTATAATCTTTGGCAATAATCCCAGTTTAATAGTTTTCTTTGGTTTCATCTCAGTATAAGAGTATGGTTTAAGTTTATTCTAAGTTTAAGTTCATTCTAAGTTTATGCCTGATATTCTGTATGATTTCCTCTCATTTTACGCCACACAACAATTATGTACCATAACACAAAAGGCACTGCCAGTGATACATAAGCCATAACTTTTAAAGTAAAGAGGCTCGACGAGCTGTTTGCCAATGTAAGAGAGTCCTGCAATGATGTTACCGAAGGGAAATATGCAGTGTTATTGAATGCCGCACATATCAGCACAGACCATACTGCCAACACTACACCAGCACCTGTAACATAAAAACTGTTTTTATTTAACCAGTTTTTGCTGCTACCCCAAAAAGCACCAACAAGACCTGCCAATACCATTGCCACGCCCAGAATCAGAATTACCAATGGCCATACAAGCTCCACAAAGTTCAGGAAATATTTATATTTCACGGCCACAATTATACCATTGGCCGATTCATAGCCCACTCTCGTAAATAAAAGCACAAGAAAGAGCACAAATGTAAGGACAAATGCACTTGCTGTTATTTTCAACTGCATATTGCATTTTTTTGCCATATCTTTTCCGGCATCATCTGCTTCTGCAAAACAGTTGATTGCAAACAGAAGGCCCAATGTTCTGGCACAGAGAAATATCACAATGCCGAGCAGCAGATTGAACGGCACTGCAATTGCCTCGAGCCCCATCCATCTGTTTTCCCATGTGGAAATGACACTGTTTTGCAAATCGGTAATATTCATCTTGTCCATATGATAGGCACCTCCTGAGTATAGAGTACCCACTGCAACTCCAAGCAATATTGTACCCAAGGCTCCATTCAAAAAGAGAAAAATATCATATGTTTTTGTTCCAAGCAGATTGGATGCCTTATTGCGGAATTCATAAGAAACCGCCTGCAGTACAAAAAGGAAGAGTATGAGCATCCATAACCAGTATGCCCCACCGAAACTTGTTGAGTAAAAGAGCGGAAATGATGCAAATGCAGCACCTCCAAAAGTTACAAGAGTTGTAAATGTAAGCTCCCATTTATGGCCCAATGCTCCCAAAAGCAACTCCCTTTGCTTGGTTGTAGAGGCTGTGGAGAATATCAAAGTCTGCCCACCTTGTACAAATAGGAGAAATACCAGAAGAGCTCCGAGTAATGAGACAATTGCCCACCAGTAGTGTTGTAAAAATTGTAAAGTATCCATAAGCCCTCCTCTATTTTATATTTTCAGGTCCTTTCTTGATTTGTGCAGCCATAATCTTCAATTCTGCAATCAGCAGGATTGTAAACATGACAAAGAATATGGTCAGAGTTGTATATACATTTTCCACAGAGACTCCCGACACAGATGCCTGTACCGGCAACAAACCCTGTATGGTCCATGGTTGGCGGCCCACTTCTGCAACAATCCATCCAGATTGTGAACAGATATACACCAAAGGAACGCTCAATATTGCCAAGTACATAAACCATTTTTGCCTTTCAAGGCCTGTTTTGCCCTTTTTGTCGGAATTCAAAAGATATAGAACAACAATGAAGAAGAGTATAAAATATCCTCCAAGCAACACCATAATGCGGAATGCATAGAATGTGAGAGCGACAGGTGGAACAATCTCTGTATGACTCTTCAGGAATCCGTATCCGAAGTAGTCAAAATTATCCTGCAATATCTTTTGCGCGGCAATTCTTGACGAATCACTATCCGCCTCCTTATATTTGCGCAAAGCCTCTATAGCAGCCACACCCCTATCTCTCTTTTCATAAAACGACAATGCTGTCTTAACCTGCCCGTTATGGTCGGTATAGGTATAACCGCCATCGATAATATCATTTATGCCAGGAACAAAAGCATTGGCATCTCTCTCTGCCAACAACGACAATCCGTATGGGATTGATATCTCAAACAGATATGGTTTTTCATTATTATCAGGCTCTTTGTCGGGATTCAGCAACGCAACTGCCACAAGCGGAGCCGCTTCCTCTCCATCATACAAGCCCTCCATTGCAGCAAGTTTCATAGGCTGGTGCTTGCCCACCAAATATGCAGAACCGTCGCCAGAGAATGCCAGCAACAGCGACGACACAAGGCCAAACACAGCTGCTATCTTCATGCTCTTTTTGGCAAATTCTATCTCCCTGCCCTTTAAAAGATACCAGGCACTAATTCCTATTACCACAACACCTGCCAGCATATAGGCGCTTGTATTTGTGTGGAAAAGTTTATTGAGGGCTACCGGTGAAAATACAACACTCCAGAAATCAACCATCTCACTTCTGGCAGTCTGTGGATTGAACTGCATTCCAACAGGATACTGCATCCATGAATTTGCAATAAGTATCCATACGGCAGAGAGATTTGCACCTATGGCAGTGAGCCATGTGGAGGCCAGATGAAATTTTTTGCTCACTTTGTCCCATCCGAAATACATTACGGCAAAAAAAGTGCTCTCCATAAAGAAGGCAAAGATTCCCTCTATGGCCAGCGGTGCTCCAAAAATATCACCGACAAACCATGAATAGTTGCTCCAATTGGTGCCAAACTGGAACTCCAGAATAATACCGGTAGCAACTCCTATCGCAAAATTGATTGCAAAGATCCTGCTCCAGAATTTGGTGGTCTTCTTCCAAAATTCTGTGGTCTGCGTTACTGCATTATTACACCGTTTGCTCTCGATGTAATATTTTGTCTCCATATATGCCACAATAAAGCCAAGTCCCAGAGTCAATGGAACAAATATCCAATGGAACATAGCTGTTACGGCAAACTGCAATCTGGAGGCATTAACTAATGATGACAATATCATAAAAAACAGATTAAGTGTTTAGAATATTTTCGATAACCTTATTGCCCTTTTCCTGTGGAGTCTTATACTCTCTCAAATCGTTTTTGAAGAAGAAAAGTTTGAGAATAAAGAACATTATGAAGAGTTTTATGAGAATAATGGCCCATAATGTCTTGCCCACCGTCATCTCTTTAAATCCGGTAGAGTAAAATTCCCATATCTGCTTGAGTATTCCCATAATGGACGCCTTTTTGTTTAAAACGGAAAATCAATCCATATGTTCTACAAATATAAAAAAAAATAAGGATAACTGCCTACGCAACTATCCCTATTTATCCGTTAAACTTTATAAAATTTATTTGCCTTCTGCGCTTTTTAGAGTATTAAGCATCAAAGAGACTATTGTCATAGGTCCCACACCGCCCGGAACAGGTGTAATATAGGAAGATTTTGGAGCTACAGTCTCGTAATCACAATCGCCGCACAAACGGTAACCATTCTTTTTGCTCGCATCAGGAACTCTTGTAATACCCACATCTATCACAACAGCCCCCTCTTTTATCATATCGCCCTTCAAAAAGCCAGCTTTACCTAATGCTGCAACAACAATATCTGCCTTTGATGTATATTCAGCCAGATTTCTGGTATTGCTATGGCAAATTGTAACTGTGCAATCTGCAAACTTTCCCTTTTGCGACAGCAAATTGGCAAGAGGACGTCCTACAATATTGCTTCTGCCTATTATCACACAATTCTTGCCTTTGGTCTCTATATTATACTCCTCCAACAGACAAATGATTCCTGCAGGTGTCGCCGGAAGCATCGCAGGCAGTCCGAGCATCATCTTTCCCACATTTATAGGATGAAATCCATCAACATCTTTACTCGGATGGATCGATTCTATAACCTTCTGCTCATCAATATGTTTTGGAAGAGGCAACTGGACTATTATACCATCGATATCATCATCAGAATTAAGTTTTGCAATAACATCGAGCAACTCTTTTTCTGATATCATCTCTTCAAACCTGAGCAGTGTAGAGTCAAATCCCACCTCTTTGCAGGCACGCTCCTTATGTCCCACATAGGTTTGGCTTGCACCGTCGTTACCTACAAGCACAGCCGCCAAATGGGGACGTTTTGCACCATTTGCCACTCTCTCTTCTACCTGTTTGGCTATCTCCTTTTTGATTCTGTCAGAAGTATATTTTCCATCAATAATTTTAGGACACATAATATTATTATTAATTGGGTTATCTTCTTCTCAATCCGCCCATGGCGCGCATTGCTCTCTGAGCTCCGCCACCTGCCATAGTCTTCATGATTTTTCTGGTATCTTCGAACTGTTTCAAAAGTCTGTTCACATCAGCAACAGATGTACCGCTACCCTCAGCTATTCTCCTGCGGCGGCTTCCGTTTATAATTGCCGGATTGTTTCTCTCATACGGAGTCATGGAGAGTATAATCGCCTCCACCCCTTTAAATGCAGAGTTGTCTATATCCACATCTTTCAACACTTTACCCATACCAGGCAACATAGAGGCCAGATCTTTGATGTTACCCATCTTTTTGATCTGCTGTATCTGATCATAAAAATCCGACAATGTAAACTGGTCTTTTATCAGTTTTTTCTGAAGTTTTTTAGCCTCCTCTTCGTTGAACTGTTCCTGAGCCTTTTCAACCAGCGAAACGACATCACCCATACCGAGAATACGGTCGGCAATACGTTTTGGATGGAATACATCAGGCGCCTCCATCTTCTCGCCGGCACTTATAAATTTGATAGGCTTGTCAACAACCGCTCTGATTGACAGGGCAGCACCACCTCTTGTATCACCATCGAGTTTGGTAAGCACAACGCCATTGAAGTCGAGTCTGTCGTTAAAGGCCTTAGCTGTCTCAACAGCATCCTGTCCGGTCATTGAATCCACTACAAAGAGTGTCTCTGTAGGGTTTATGGCATTCTTGATAGCCTCAATTTCGTCCATCATCTGCTCATCAACAGCAAGACGTCCTGCTGTATCCACAATCACCAACGAATAGCCCTCGTTCTTTGCAACCTTTATTGCATTTTTGGCAATTGATACAGGATCTTTTGAACCCTCTTCTGTATAAACTGTAACCCCTATCTGCTCACCAAGAACCTTCAACTGGTCGATTGCTGCAGGACGGTATACGTCGCCTGCCACAAGCATCACCTTCAATCCCCTTTTGCTTTTGCAATTAAGCGCAAGTTTTCCCGAAAAAGTGGTTTTACCAGAACCCTGCAAACCTGCAACAAGCACAATTCCCGGATTACCTTTTATATTGATATCAACAGCCTCGCTTCCCATGAGTTTGGTAAGCTCATCATGCACAATCTTAACCATCATCTGGCTCGGACGTACAGATTTCAGAACATTCTGGCCTAATGCAATCTGTTTTACATCGTCACAGAACTTTTTCGCAATTTTGTAGCTCACATCGGCATCCAACAATGCTTTTCTGATATCCTTGAGCGTTTCGGCTACATTAATTTCTGTAATCTTTCCCTCACCTTTCAATATTTTGAAAGAGTTCTCTAACCTGTCTATTAAATTTTCAAACATATATCAATTATTATAAATATGATTCCAATATCTTCCGGCAATCCGTATTCACAACCGAGTAGAGATGATTTTTCACAAGCTCCGAATGAAAGACTCCGGAATTCTTTATGTACCTGTGCGAATTTCCATTTTTATAAAATAACTCTATCGCCGAAGTATAGAATAATGTTGTATGGTCAATATCAATATTTTTACGATACAAATTCTCCTCAATTCCTCTATGAAGATTTTCCATTATAACTTTGGAGTAGAAACTCGATCTGTTGGAATGGGCGAAAACATCGGTATTTTCATTCGACAAATCACCCAACAGCACACTTCCCAACTTGTCTATTTCGCTGCGGATAGTGTCTGATATCACCAGCATGACCTCTATGGCATTTTTACTGTTTTTTGTCGATTCAAATATTTTATTCTCCAAAGCGAAGAAGAAATGGTCCACAATAGTGAGCAACATCTCTTCTTTGCTTGAAAAGTTATTGTATAGAGTCTTTTTTGTAACATGGAGCTCATCTGCTATCTGCTCCATATTCAAACTGAGACCCTTTCTTTTATAGAGTTCAAATACTGCTTTTATATATTTGTCTTTAGAACTTAACCTTGGCATATTTCGTCTGAATAATAAGCTTTAGCAAGATCTCTTTGATTATATTTCATACCCATTACCTGACCATAAGCACCGGCTGTATGGATCGCAATAAGATCACCTCTTTGAGTCTGAGGCAAAACAATATTTTTACCGAACTGGTCACTGCTTTCACAAACAGGGCCTACCACATCATATCTCATTTTACGTTTGTAGTTGGATGTCAGGTTCTCAATAGCATGATGTGCCTGATACAATGCAGGTCTGATAAGGTCATTCATTCCGCAATCCAGAATAGCGAACTTCTTCTTCTGGCCCACTTTCACATAAAGAACTCTTGAAATCAAGTGGCCGCACTGTCCTACAAGTGCCCTACCAGGCTCAAAATGAACATGCTGACCAGGAGCAACAACAAGATTTTCATTGATGATTTTGAAATACTCCCCAAAGTTTGCAATTGGATTTTCATTAGGATTGTCATAATCTACACCCAATCCGCCTCCCAAGTTGAGGTTTTCAATGATTAAGCCTCTGTCTGTAAACCATTTCTGCAACTCAGCAACTCTTCCGCACAGGGTCTTGAAGACTCCCAGATCAAGAATTTGTGAACCTACATGAAAATGTAGACCAATCAGTTTGATATTCTTGCACTCACTGATAAGCTGTGCAAAATCCTCAAACATCCAAGGGCTGATACCAAACTTGTTCTCTTTAAGGCCTGTTGAAATATATTTGTGGGTATGTGCATCAATATCAGGGTTGATTCTCAACGCAATTCTGGCAACTTTACCCATGCCTGCAGCCAAATCATTAATAACTTTTACCTCCGGAACCGATTCGCAGTTGAAGCTGAAAATACCCGCTTTCAAAGCTGTTTTTATCTCTTTGTCTGATTTTCCGACACCGGCATAAACAACTTTATCAGGAGAGAATCCCGACTTGATTGCCAATGCAACCTCATTACCGCTTACGCAGTCTGCACCAAGACCTGCCTTCTGGATAATTGACAAAATTTTTGGATCGGCATTTGCCTTCAACGCATAATGGGCATCATAGCCATATTTGCCAATCAATGAAGTATATTCATCCAATGTTTTTTTAAGCAATTCTATATCATAGTAATAGAACGGAGTTTCGATACTCTCAAAAGCTTTGATAGCACTATTTGTAATCATATGTTTTAGTTTAATCGGAAATAAATATTTGGCAAATTTAATGATTTTTTCTTTATTTTAATTGGATTTTGCTCACATTTCGCTCACACTTCGCAATTTATAACTTACCATTACCTGCATTTTGATACTCTGCTCTTCAGGATTGCAAAGAGGGCAAAGAAAAAAAGCTGTCGGAAATTTTATACAAAAATCCAACAGTCTTACTATTTGTCTGAAATTCAATATAATTACCGTGCAATCATATTACATATTCTCAATATGTTCAGGTCTCAACAGATCAAGTACAGTCTTTACAGGATTGAAGGTAACAAGCGGAACCTCCACAAACTGGGTATTCCAGTTGCTCATGGCACCATTCCACAATCCCGGAAGCTCTTGTGCTTTAAGTGCCTTACCCTGATAACTCTTCTCAGAAATAAAACCTGTTGAAGGATCTGTATATCGGGTCAGATCAAATTTCTCACCTTTATAATTCTTGACAGCACACACCAGATCTACCGGATTGAAGTGGGTCGCACCCTTCATGGCAGCAACTGCTCCTGCATTGTTTTTATCAATCTGTGCCGCTTCGAGAATCTGAAGCGAGGTAGTTCCGTCGGCCTCATTAATGATATATGGACCGCCACCCGGCTCTCCCTCGTTCTTGACCATTCCACAAACCCTTATAGGACGGTCGAGTTTTGCCCTTAGCAAAGCAACTTTTTCCGCTTTAGGCAATTGAGGAATTGTTATGCAGAACTCCTTATCCAAAAATTCCGCTATCTCATCAACCAGTTCATCAGCAACATCGCAACCTGCCTCATCGAGTCTGTTCAGATAGCCATAAACCCTGTTCTGAAGCCCTACAGCACAGCCAATCAGAATCTTTTTCCATTTAACAGTTTCTGCCAACAGAGACTCTTTTACAACATTGTCGATATTTTTAATTACAAGTATGTCGGAATCAATATTATTCAAATTCTGAAGCAGGGCACCATGTCCTCCCGGACGGAAAAGCAGCGAAGAGTCCTCTTTCTCAAAAGGCCTGTTCTGCATATCAACGGCAACAATATCGGTAGAAGGCATCTGATTGGTAAACTCAATATTGAATTTGCAACCATAACGCTCCTCATATTTTGCCCTTACGCTCTCCAGTAGCTCCTCAAACCCCTTCTGGTGCTCAACCGAAACAGTAACAACCATCTTAACATTGCCGTTGCTGTCTTTTGCATATTTCACACCCTCAAGAAGATGCTCCTCAAATGGAGTTCTGTTTTCGTTTTCGTATTTGTGGAATTGGATCAGACCCTTTGGCATTGAACCATAATTGAGGGCTTTGGGATAGAGTGTAAGGTTCAGAATACCCTTGGCATCAAAAAATGGAAATACGGAGATATTTTTCACAAATTTGTCGGCCGCAGATCCTTCTGCAAGTTTTTCACCATTATTCAATTTGTCTACAGCCTCAAAAAGATCCTTGAACATACGTGTAGCAGCACCGGATGCCGGTACAAATTTGCAGATATTGCCTTGGTAATTATCGGCAGCCTGCTCTTCTCTCTGCTGCTCTGCTGCATCAAGAACCTTTATTCCTTTTTGCGGAGTTGCCGCCGATGCAATGTTCAAGAAAGGAAAGCCTGTCTCAAAATTTTTCAATTGTAGGGCAAAAAGCTCTTCAGAAATGCCTCTTTCAGTTATTTGTTGCTTTTGTTGCTGAGTTAACATAAAATTCTCTCCTGTATTTATAATTACTTCTTAATTTTTCAAAATCTGCAGGATTGCTCCTCAAATTATAATCATCCTCAAAAATAGGGAAAAATCCTGTAAGTTGTTTACAAATCTCCTCTTTATTTGCACCCGACAAATTCAGGCAATTCTCTGCAGGCTCCTCCGGCCTTACCTCAAACTCTTCCAATTCTTTCAACGAAAAATGTCCTGCAACCGCCCTTACAGCCATAGTGGTCCCATTCATTTTGCCCTCATAAGAGTATCCGGCAATATGCGGCGTTGCAATATCGGCCTTTGCCAGCAACTCCATATTTATCACAGGTTCTCCATTCCACACATCAATTACCGCAGCATCAAATCTCCCTATATTTTGCAGCAGGGCTGCATCATCCACAACTTCACCACGGGAGGCATTTACAAATATCGCCCCATCTTTCATATTTGAAAAAAAGGTGCTGTCGGCCATACCTCTTGTTGAATTGTCGAGCCAGGTATGCATTGAAACAATATCCGAATTTTTGAGCAGATACTCCAGCGAATAGTAATCTTTAAAATCCGCCAGAGGCAGTTTTCCTGCATTAAATGCCAAAGTCTGTTCACGCTCTTTTAGGGGATCACATCTTAGAACCTCAAAACCAAGCATTTCGGCCAAGGCAGCAACCCTGCTTCCAACATTTCCCACGCCTATCACGCCAAATATTTTTTTACATTTTTCCAACTTCCCGCCATTTCCGGAACTCTGTTTTACCCCTTTTCCACAAGGAAGTTCAAAACCCTTCTTTACAGCAAGAGCATAAAGAGCTGTAAAAACATACTGCATAACACCACCGGCATTGCATCCTGCAGCATTGGCCACACCTATGCCATTATCTCTGCAATACTCCAGATCAATATGGTCTGTACCGATAGTGGCCGTTGCAATGAACTGCACCCGGCTTCCGGCCAAAAGAGATTCATTGCACTTGGTACGGGTACGGACTACCAGAGCATCGGCATCGGAAACTGCACTACTGTCAATCTCTTTCCCTGGAAGATACAGGACATCGGCATATTGCTCAAAAACTCCCCTGATAAAAGGGATATCCCTGTCTATAACAATTTTCATAAACTCAAAATGTCATTTTCACACAGAAACTGCTTTTTCCATCAACTTTACCCTGCACAAAACAGTTGATTGAGTTATCCTCTCCCCTGCTCCAACACCTGTAGAGTTCCACACTCTGCCCGAAACGCACCTCCGAATCGTAATTTACAAGCAGCTCTTTCAGCGGATTCTTTATGGCAAAATCATAATCCAGCACATCAATCGCCCATTCAACATATTTCACATTATTCACATGGCCGTTTGTATCGATATCGCTCCATACCACATTATGTGTATGCACAAGTTCCGGTTCAGCATCTTTTGGGAACACCACCTTATCTGCCTGAGCCTCAATAGCATTTCCCATCTCAGAATTATCAAAATTCTCTGCAAGATATGTATTGCGCACCATTCGTCTGGTAGACAAATCTATTATAAGCCAAGATGTTGTTGCACAAGCCAGATTGTTTCCCGATGGGTCTTCCAAAAGAAAATCCCTCAGATAAAAGAGTCTGTTTGCCCCTTTATGCCAAGTCTTAAGCACAATTTCATCCCTCCACTTGGGATATTTGTTGAATACCACCCTCAGACGTGAAAGCACCCATGCTGTATTGGAAGAGATCATCTGCTCATACCCGAAACCAAGTGTTGCGGCATCCCTTCCAGCAGCCTCCTGCATCATATTCAAAAGGGCCGCAGGACGGAAATTATGGTTTGCATTTGCCTCGTAGCACGATATTATACGTTTTTCTGAATATTTTTCTCTCATAGAACCGATTTTTATGCAAAAATAAAAAATACCTAACAATTGGTACTCCCTCAGATTAGGGAAAATATTATATTTGTAGGCGAATTATGAAAAGAGCATTAAAATATACAAAATTACTGTTGGCTGTTTATATGGTCTGTTATTTTGTATTTAATGCCATTTTTATACATAATCACATTATAGACGGACAGTGTATTTCACATGCTCACCCATTTGCAGAACAGCAGCACACTTCCAATATTGCCCAGATAATACTTCTGTTCAATAACACCTTCTCCATTGTAACGGAATCTGCACAAATACCTATTTGCAAAGTATTTATTTTCAACACATTATTACAAAACAGTACAGAAAAACCTCTCTCATCTGTTGCTACAAATTTATTTCTCAGAAGTCCCCCTGCAGAGTACTGATTATAACGTATCGCATCATTAATTACGCAAGAAATGCCATAAATCATAACCGAATTTATGCACATTCCTTGTATAATCTGTATTTCACTAATAAAACCTTTTATGAGAAAAATATTGTTTACACTGCTCGTTATTATAGCAGTGAATATTTGTGCATCAGCACAGGACCCACACTTGATTGGCCACGTAATAGACAAAAAAACACAAGCACATGTTCCATTTGTAACCATTAGAATAGTTGGAACAACAATTACCACAACAACAGACGCCACTGGGCACTACAAACTCACTAATATTCCAGACGGTGAGTATATTCTTGAAGCTTCGTCTGTAGGATATATAACGGCAACACAACCCATTACAATAAAGAGCAATACCACTGCAACAATTAACTTCACAATTGAGGAAGATTTGTTACTGCTTGAGCAGATTGTTGTTACCGGCAATAGAAGTGAAACCAAGAAAAGACATAGCGCGACATTGGTAAATGTGGTAAATAAGGAACTCTTTGAGCTCGTATGTGCCTCATCCCTTGCCGACGGACTTAATTTCCAGCCCGGGGTTAGAGTTGAGAATGATTGCCAGAACTGCGGCTTTACACAAGTTAGGATCAACGGCTTGGACGGGCATTATTCACAGATTTTAATGAACTCAAAACCTATATTTTCTGCCCTTGCAGGCGTATATGGGTTAGAGCATATTCCTGCCACAATGATCGACAGAGTGGAGGTAATGCGCGGTGGCGGTTCTGCACTGTTCGGTTCTTCTGCAATAGGAGGCACTATAAATATCATTACAAAAGACCCTATAACCAACTCTGCAGAGATTAGTCATACTATAACTTCAATTGGCATTACCGGCTCGCTCGATAATAACACAACAGCCAACGCCTCTGTTGTAAATGGAAATGGCAAAGCAGGCCTGTTTATTTATGGTCAGAACCGCAACAGGCATGATTATGACCACAATGGCGACGGTTTCTGTGAAATTGGAATAATTAAAGCCCAAACATTAGGAATTAACACATTCTACAATATTACAGATAACTCAAAAATCAAAGCAGAATACAGCACTACAAATGAATATCGTAGAGGCGGAGACAACATGGATTTACCTCCTCATCAAGCAATGATTGCAGAACAGACAGACCATAAAATCCACTCCGGAAACCTGACATATGATTTGTGGTCTAAAGACTATAAAAGGAAATTCAATGTATATGCGGCACTTAGGGATACCCGTAGAGACAGCTACTATGGCAGCAATATGGATCCTAATGCCTACGGAAGCACTCACGATCTGGTAATTGTGGGAGGAAGCCAGTATGTTCACTCATTCTCAAAATTGTGGTTTATGCCAGCAGAACTTACAGCAGGCGTAGAGTACAATCACAACTTCCTTAACGACGTTACTATTGGCTATGACCACGATGTCTCCCAAAAGATTAATATCTATTCTATGTTTTTACAGAATGAATGGAGAACAGACAAGTGGGGATTCCTCATTGGTGCCCGCATAGACAAGCACTCACTTATTGATCATGTGATAGTATCACCTCGTGCCAACATCAGGTATAATCCTTCAAACAAACTGAATTTCAGGCTCTCCTACTCAACCGGATTCCGTGCCCCACAGGCATTTGATGAAGATTTCCACATTGCAATTGTTGGTGGAGAGAGAGTTGTAACTGTTCTGGCAGATGACTTGAAGCAAGAGAGCTCAAACAGTTTCAGTTTCTCCACAGACTGGTATCATACTTTTGGAAAAGTTCAGAGCAACATAATGTTGGAACTTTTTCACACAGACCTCAAAGATGTTTTTACAATAAGGATGCTTGAAGAGTATGATGCAAAAGGGAATCAGGTGCAGGAACGCTATAATGGCAGCGGTGCAACAGTAACAGGTTTCAATCTTGAGGGTAAGGTTGTGTTCAGCTCTAAATTTATGACACAAGCAGGACTTACCTGCCAGAAGAGCCGTTATAAAGAGCCCGAAGAGTGGAGTGAGAATCCGGATGTTGCAACAGAAAAGAGAATGTTCCGTACTCCAGATGTCTACGGCTACTTTACAATGCAGTACACTCCTGTAAAGAGTCTTACCCTATCCCTTACAGGAACCTATTCAGGTCCGATGCTTGTACAACACATGGAGAGTTCGGGCACACCAATTGACATTGCCGTTGAAACTCCTTCATTTTTTGATGCTAACTTGAAGATTTCTAAAGATATCACACTCTTTCCTATGGTCAATCTACAACTTAATGCCGGTGTAATGAATATATTTGATTCATTCCAAGATGACTTCGACAGCGGAGTTGACCGCGATTCCGGATACATATACGGACCGATGCTCCCTCGCAGCATATATTTCGGAGTCAAATTATCGCTATAAATACACATAGGAGCTACAGACAAGGGCCACCATAAAGTAATATTTTTTAAAGAATGATTTTTTGTCAGTTCTATCTATTTAAGGACTATCTTGTTAATTATATCACTTTGAAGCATCTTGTTCAATTTGGCAAGAATATCCTCTTTGTTGTAATATAAATGGGTACGGATGATGGAAGAGTTTATGGTACAATACAGCACCCCGTCTTTAAAAAATTTATTTGAAGTGGCCTTTGCTACAGTTTCGCCAACAACCAAATCCCACGCCCTGAAGATTCTCACACGCTCCAGCCCCTCAGCGAGTCCCTGTTCTTTTATAAACTGCTCAATAAGCAATGAGATTTTATTTGCATTTGTCCGCTGCATCTGTTTTACAATATAAGTCTATTACACAACTCAATTATATAACTGATTTACAATACTTGAAACAGAAATGTTAAGCCTACTCCGATATTGCATGATATATTCCGGATGTTACTTCATAACTGCGTAACTCTTTTGTTACAGATTGAGCCATCTTGCTCATTCTCACTTTATTGCTGTCGGAAATAAAAATTTGGCCAAACTCTTCACTTGCAACAAGGCTTATCAGGTATTCAACCCTCTGCATATCCAGTTTGTCGAACACATCGTCTAGCAACAATATAGGCGTACAACCATGCAACTGTTTCATAAGGGTAAACTGGGCGAGCTTCAAGGCAATCAGAAAACTCTTCTGCTGCCCCTGCGATCCACATTTTTTTATAGGATGAGCTCCGAGGGAGAACTCTATATCATCGCGCTGCACACCGGTAG
>JAZNEW010000037.1:0-41668 GCA_045588775.1 Candidatus Egerieisoma sp.
TGAATATATCATTAATTATCAGCCATTTATTTATCCCCTTACAATATATTTACTAAACTTTGCCAGATTATTGCTTTCACAACCATCTAAGAACAGACAAGGTCGGGTGGATATAAAATGCAAAGAAGCCGACCATTGGCCAGCCTCTCTCCTCTTCTTTCATTCTTCCTCAGATTATATCGTAAGTTTTTCTCCCTCCGATTTGGCAATTACCACAGCTCCGCACATATCACCATACGAATTGGTTGCTGTACGAGGCATATCGCAAAGCTGTTCAACTGCAAGAAGCAGTCCGATACCCTCCAATGGAAGACCGGCAACTGTTATTGCAATAGAGAGCATAACCAGTCCTGCCATAGGGATGCTTGCTGTTCCTATTGCAGAGAAAAGAACTGTTACAACTATTATCATCTGCTCGATAAATGAAAGCTCTATGCCATATACCTGAGAAAGGAAAATCACAGCAACACCCTCATAAAGTGCCGTTCCATTCATATTTATAGTAGCGCCCAATGGGAGTGTAAAGCTTGCAATCTTGTTTGAGATACCGCATTTTTCCTGAGAATCGCGCAAAGAGATTGGAAGCGCAGCTCCCGATGAACAAGTTGAGAAAGCAGTAAGGATTGCTGTAGACATTTTCTTCATGTGCCTCCACGGATTCTCTTTTCCCAAGAAATAGACAGATGCCGGCAATATTACAAAAAATTGCACCATACATCCTATCCACACTATAAGCACAAACATTCCAAGACTCTGTGCTATTTCAGCAAGTTTTGAAAGATCGCCAGCCTGCTGCGAAATCATCTTTGCAACAATAGCAAATACTCCGTAAGGGGCAAGTTTTATCACAGAGAGAGTAATCTTCATAATTACATCAAATACCCCCTGGAACACATCAATGAGCGTATTTCTCGATTTTTCGCCCACCTGTGTTACAAAATATCCAAAGAGTATTGCAAAGAAAATTACAGCAAGCAAATCTCCCTGTGCCAATGTGGAGAATATATTGTCGGGAATAATATGTATTACACGCTCACCAAGCGAGACTTTCTCTGCTGCTGCCATCTGCACTGCAGAATCGGCTTGCGAAACCAAAGATGAACCCACTCCGGGTTTGATGATATTCACAAAAAGCAATCCTATGAAAGTTGCCACCATTGTGGTGGAGACATAAAATGCAAAGGTCTTTCCTGCAATACGTCCCAGGCCTCCTGTTTTGCCGATGCTTGCAACACCAACAACCATTGAGGAAAATACAATAGGAATCACTATCATCTTCAGAAGGCGCAAAAACATATCTCCCGCCCAACTGATATATTTTACATACTCATGTCCGAATATCCCGAACAACACGCCCAACACAAGAGCTATAAGTATCTGCCAAGGCAATGCTATCTTTATTTTCATCTTCATAATTTTCAAATCCGACACTATGGTTACATATTCCTACTTATAGTATAGTTCACGGATGCAACCCTCTGCCAATGCTTCGAGACATGATATTCCCAACTCTTTGTCGAGGCCTGTATTGGCATATGCAATTGGAATCTCTGTGCAGGCACCAACTATAGGGAGCTTTTCAATTACCCAAAGCTGTTCAACTATGCCTCTGAACTTCTCTCCGGCCTCTTTATGTTGCCCGGCCTTTACCATATCTGTAACATCATGGATCTCTACCTGCAACTCCTCCGAAGGGATTCTGAAGGTATATCCGCTATCCTTTGCGTGCCTCTGATACAGGCCTGTTCTCATTGTTCCCAACGTAGCAGTAAGCCACGCTCCTTGCGGGCATACTTGAGATGATTTGAGGATTGTTTCATCAATGATATGCACTATTGGTTTTGATATTTCATCTCTGAAACCATCTATAAAATGGTGGGCAGTATTGCAGGTTACACAAAGCATATCTGCGCCCCAGCCGATAAGTGTTTTCAGGCCATCTTTGATATACTCTGTAGGGTCGGGTCCTTTACCCAAAAGATAGGTAGTTCTGTCGGGTGTTACTGTATGGGAATAAACAATCATCCTCGGATGCTCCTGATCTGTTCCTGCAGGAGTCTTTTCTGCCAGTACTCTCAAAAAATCGGCAGTTGCAGCAGGGCCCATTCCGCCCAAAACGCCCAAAGTTTTATCTGTATGCATAGTTTAAGTTTAATTGGAATTGTAATATTTGTTACAATACACAAAATTAGTGAAAGATTCTGTAGATAGAAATTATAAGTGCACAAATAATTATCTTTGTGGCGATAAAAAGGAGCATATATGGTATCAGTAGACGGATTGACAGTGGAATTTGGAGGGAGCGCCCTCTTTAAAGATATATCTTTTGTTATAAACGACAAAGACAGGATTGCCCTGATGGGTAAAAATGGAGCAGGCAAATCCACTTTATTAAAGATTCTGGCCGGAATCAAAGAGCCTACCAAAGGAAAAGTTTCGGTTACCGATGGAGGAAAAATAGGATACCTGCCACAACACCTTATGGTTGAGAATGGCCGTACAGTTTTTGAAGAGACTGCACAGGCATTTGAATATCTGTTTGCAATTGAACGCAAGATTGAAGAGCTCAACCACCAGCTTACAACCCGTACAGATTACGACAGCACCGAATATACCGCCATCATTGAGGAGGTTACAGCATTATCTGAAAAATTTTACCATATTGATTTGACTAATTATCAGGAGGATATTGAGCGCACTCTTCTTGGTCTGGGTTTTAAGAGAAGTGATTTTGCCCGACAGACTACAGAGTTCAGCGGCGGATGGCGCATGAGGATTGAACTGGCAAAAATCCTCCTGCAAAGGCCAACCCTTCTGCTGCTCGACGAGCCTACAAACCATCTCGACATTGAATCTATCGAGTGGCTGGAAGAGTTTATAATAAACAGCGCCAACTCTGTGATGGTCATCTCCCACGACAAGGCATTTGTAGATCATATCACCACCAGAACCATTGAAATCACAATGGGCAAGATATATGACTACAAGGTCAATTACAGCAAATATCTCGAACTGCGGGCCGAGCGCCGCCAACAGCAGCAGACTGCCTACGATAACCAGCAGAAGATGATTGCCGAGACAAAAGAGTTTATTGAACGCTTCAAAGGCACCTACTCAAAGACCAATCAGGTGCAATCGCGTGTGAGGATGCTCGAAAAGCTGGAACTTATAGAGGTTGATGAGATCGACCGCAGTGCCTTGAAGCTCCGCTTTCCACCTGCCCCACGCTCAGGCTCATATCCGGTTATAACCAAAGAATTGGGCAAAAGCTACGGAGAGCATCAGGTCTTTGCCAATGCCTCCATCACAATAGAGAGGGGAGAAAAGGTTGCCTTTGTCGGCAAAAATGGTGAAGGTAAGACAACTATGGTAAAGGCAATAATGAACCAGATTGATTTTGATGGCCAGCTGCAGCTCGGGCACAATCTGAAAATAGGTTACTTTGCCCAAAATGAGGCCTCCCTGCTCGATGAAGAGCAGACCGTATTCAGCACAATAGACAGTGTTGCAGTTGGTGAGATCCGCACAAAAATCAGGGATATTCTTGGAGCATTCATGTTTGGAAGAGATAATTCCGACAAACTTGTAAAAGTCCTCTCAGGAGGAGAAAGAACAAGACTTGCAATGATAAAACTGTTGCTTGAACCTGTAAATATGCTTATTCTCGATGAGCCTACAAACCACCTCGACATCAAGACAAAAGATATTCTCAAGGAGGCTTTGAAAAATTTCGACGGCACACTGATTATCGTATCACACGACAGGGATTTCCTCGATGGCCTGGTAACAAAAGTGTATGAATTTTCAAACAAGAGGGTGATTGAACACCTCGGAGGAGTTTATGATTTCCTCGAGAAGAAAAAGATAGAGAACCTGCGCGAAATCGAGCGTAACAGATAGTTGATATCACATAAAAAAGAGTAAAATCCGATGCAGTCAGGAGTCATCCGCAGAATACCTTTCAAAATCTCACTGCATTTTATCGCAATCACACATATAATATTATGCCTTACAACCGGCTGCAACAATTCTTCTAAAATAGAGGGCCGGTTGGAAATGGCAGAGAATCTTCTCGACCACGACCCCAGCCGCGCCCTGGATATTCTGGAAGAGAGACCCTTTTTGAACATCAAAAACAAAAAGCTGAGGGCACTCCACTCTCTGCTATACTCCAAAGCGCTCGACAAAAATTACATAGATATCTGCTCCGACTCAATAATACGCGAAGCGGTAAATTATTATTCAAAATTTGGCAACAATCTCCGCAAAGCCCAGAGTTTCTATTATCTGGGCACCACATTCTACAATGCGGGAAATATCCGCAATGCTGCAGAAAACTATCTGAAAGCCAAAGAGTATGCCAACAAATCCCACGACCGCTATCTGCAAGGGCAGATCTGCAATATTTTAGGATTGATCTACTATCGCCAAGGACTTTACACCGAAGCTGCATCGCTCTACATAGAGTCGGGCAAGCATTTCAATACAGCCGGAGAGGGTAAGAAATATGCCAATGCCCTCTCCTATGCTGCAAAAAGTTATTATCTGAATGGCGACGACTCCTCTGCCTTAAAATTTCACCGCAGTGCAATTGAAATATACCGTCCGGCTTCTGACACAACTGAAATCATAAACAACATCTCTGCAATAGCCGACATTCTGCTGAATAATGAAAATATCGGAGAAACTGCAGAGATATTACAACAGTGCTACAACAAATATCTGTCGGGCAATATTCCAAAAACACATTTTCCTATATGGAGCAAAATTTTCTACAAGCAAAAAGATTACTCCCGCTCCATATATTACCTCAACGAGTATCTGAAAATATTGGGCGACAATAACAGCCGGGCAAAACTTGGAACCTTCTACTCCCTATACAACATTGCAGCCGAGTGCGGCAACTACAAAGAGGCCATTATATGGAATGAAAGATATAGAGAACTCAAAAACCGTCTCGACAAAGAAAAAGAGGAGAACCATATAAAAGATATAAAGGCGGAATATACCAGAAAACATCTTGCAAAATCTTACAACGAACTGAATAAAAGGCATAAAATTCACAAAACCATCACAATACTTATGGTTATGGCACTCTCCTGCGCCATACTTGCCATTATAATAACAGCAAAGAGAAGAATCAAATTGGCAAATGCCTGCAAAAACTCAGAAATAGAGTTCTACAAAGCATTGGTAAAAACACTCAAAGAGCATTACACAGAACTTGAAAATGAAATTCAGGCACTTGCAGCCGGAAACTCCACAACTGATAATGAACTCTTCACCAAAGCCTACATAAAAAGGCTCGATGCTTTGAAGGATCTTATGGACTACGCATATATCTCGGAGAGTACTCCCGAAAAATTCTACAAAAGATTCAGGGAGTATCTCAACCAATGCCGGCAAGACGAGAGTTCATTCAATGACCTGCAATTTATTGCCAACAAAAAATATCATGGAATAATCGATTATCTCAAAGAGGTTTGCCCAAACCTCACCCAAACAGAGCTGAACTATTGCAGCATGATCTGCCTTGGATTTACCACCAATGCCATAAGGGTTATGTATGGACACAAAAACAGCACCAGCATCTACAACAAGCGGAGCAGAATCCTCGAAAAACTCGGTGCCGGCAATATCCGTCTCGAATCATTTTTATCAAAAACCATAAAGGAGCTGGCCACAAAAGAGTCCTGATTTTCACAACTGCAGGTTGGTATTATATTTCACGCTCACAACACGCTCACATCCAAATCATTACAATACCACACATTATATTTTTCCAATTTTTTAAAGCTGATTAAAAGATACCTTTGTCATGATTCAAATTTTATTTTTAACCCAATTTTTAACCTAAAAATCAAGAATTATGAAAAAGATTTTTTTAATCAACCTGATTCTGTCATTATTGGTGATCTTACCGGTTTCTGCCATTTCAGCAACAACTGCACCCGACGAGGAGTTGCCACCAGAAGAGGTTGAAGTTCGTGAAACAACCAACCCTGTTGAACCTGAGAGAAAGCGTTCACTCATACCGGCTGTTGAAGTGTGGTTGCTCAGAGGCTCAAACAGAGTAGAGGTTATATTCAACCGCCAGTGTGGTGAGGCAGGTATAGTGATTACAGATGCAGCAGGATTTCCTGTAAGAAGCCGCTCTTTCAACAGTACAGAACAACCGATGGTTTCTCTCGGCATACCTTCTGATCCGGGAGAGTACTTCATTTATATAACAAGCGAATATTATCAAGGTTCCGGCAGCTTCTCCATCAATTGACAACATGGTGTCGGCCGAAAAGATCAGGATCGGACAATTGCTCATCTCAACAGAACCCAAACTATACTGCATAATTGAAATAGAGCTCAACAGGGAGTGCATCAACAAATCTATAATTAAGGGAATCGACGAGAAAAATGGAAAATATGAAGGAACACCCGACAAATGGTTCTATCTGTGGGATTCCGCTATAGATTTGAACAGAATAAATTGCACCGCCAAAAAATTTTAGTGCAGATATAGAGTAAAACATTTTGTGGCTAACTCCGTTATATAACTGTTTATATGAGGAAATGCCATGAAATGTTTTTATTTTGCCACCCTTATCCTGCTTGCCGCTCTATTGTCCGGCACAAATGTTTCGGGACAAAATCCGGGCGACATTACTTGCAAAGCCACATTCAGCAATATTGCCTATGAGACCGCCGATACCAATTGTGTATTGGATATATACATCACTCCTAAAGGTAGCGGCAACACCCCAGCAATAATTGCCATAAGCACTCTGTCGGACCAAAAATCTGATAAACTGCAACAGATATTGCAGGCACTCCCTTATGGTTACTCGGTTGTTGCTCCTGCACCCGACAGCTCTGTTGTGAAGAGTATAAAAAATGTTGTGTCGGTTATAAAATGGATAAAAAAATATGGCCGGCAATATAGCCTCGATCCTCAGAAAATAATATTGTGGGGCTATTCCCAAGGTGGTTACATTGCCGCTACAGCCGGATGTGCAGGCACATATCTGCAAGGGTTTGAGAGCGAAATGGAGTTCTATACTTCTGAACAGATGGCCACAGCCCAGAAAAATGAGCAGCAATTGCAGAAGGCAGCCGAAAGTTTTGGCATATACACAACCGGCAATGCTACAAAAGTTCAGGCAGTGGTTGATATATACGGCCCTTTTCTGCTCAGGGGTAATTCACTTTCTCCCCAAATGTTCATAACACCCCAATCACCACCATTCTTTATGATGTATGGGAAAAACGATACAACAGTTCCGTTTGAAACTGCAAATGCCTTTGCTTCAAATCTGCGTAGTGCCATCGGTTCTGAACTTGTAGAGTACATTTTATTGCCTGAGGCCGATTGTGATGATAAAATTTTTGAAAATCCACAATTATTCACACAGATTTTTGTATTTTTAGACCGCATTTTACATTTGAACCAGTAATATCCGGCACTGCGGAATAAAATCAAATATGGATAGAGAAAACAAAAGCAATAAAAAGATATTGGAAGAGAGCTTCAGCTATTCTGCTGATGATGCAAAATTTAT
The DNA here is from genome assembly GCA_045588775.1 of Candidatus Egerieisoma sp. Lineage (GTDB taxonomy): Bacteria > Bacteroidota > Bacteroidia > Bacteroidales > UBA932 > Egerieousia. Next base: position 7,554 of record JAZNEW010000037.1, read on the forward strand.
GGAACTTGCCATAAAATTGTCGGATGAAAATGTTGATAATGGAGGAGGGCCGTTTGGTGCTGTTATTGTGCGCAATAATGAGGTGATTGCCACCGGTACAAACAGGGTTGTTCCTGATACCGATCCAACTGCCCATGCAGAAGTTACCGCCATTCGCAATGCCTGTCGGAAATTGGGAAATTTCAAATTGGAGGGATGCACCGTTTACAGCTCATGCGAACCATGCCCGATGTGCTTGAGTGCTCTCTATTGGGCCGGAGTTGAAAGAATATGCTACGGCAATACCAAAGCCGATGCCAAAGCCATAAATTTTGATGACTCTTTCATCTACGACCAGCTGGATCTTGATTATGCCCGGCGTTCAATCAAGTGCGAACACTTTATGAGAGAAAAAGCCATCAAAGTCTTTGAAAAATGGCAGAACAAAGAGGACAAAACTCCCTACTAAAACCTGCCAATTCCCGGAGCAATTAATAAATAGGTAGAGCGCTATTTGCTGTTTCTATCCATGGAAATGGCTCTTTCCATGGACAGATGTTCATTTTACGCTTTCTGTCCACGAAAAGAGGTATTTCTGTGGATGAGATTACCGTTTTTTCGCTTCTATCAACAAAAAGGCCTCCGAAGCCGACAGCACATCCTGGAATGTAGTCTCAAAATCGCCTGTGTACCAAGGGTCGGCAACATCGCGGAACTCACCTGCATAGCTCATCATCAGATGCACTTTATTTTGAGGATCCTCCGGTATTATTCTTTTGAGCAGACGGATATTTGAATTGTCCATGCAGATAAGAAAATCAAAATTATCATAATCGGCACGAGTTACCTGCCTTGCCGTCTTGTTCTTGTCGAATGCCACACCATGCTGGGTAAGGCATCTCTTTGCCGGCGGATAGATCGGATTGCCTATCTCCTCAGTAGAAACCGCAGCCGACTCAACATAAAACATATCCTCAAGTCCATAAGCCTTTACTAAAGCCTTGAAAACAAACTCCGCCATAGGCGAGCGGCAAATATTTCCGTGACAGATAAAAAGAATCTTCTTTTTCATAATAACACTTTTTTTTGCAAAACTGCACAAAAAAAGGAAAAACCTTTCGATTTTTCCTTTGTAGTAGCGGAGGCAGGACTCGAACCTACGACCTCCGGGTTATGAGCCCGACGAGCTACCAACTGCTCTACTCCGCGATGTAATTGGACTGCAAAGATAAGGGTTATTACTTTACAATCCAAATTTATTTTCAGAAAAAACTTTTTTTTCACTAATACAAGAAACCTGCAAGCTCCTCTTTCTTCAACTGAGTCTGCTGGCCTGTCTCCAAGTTCTTGATATTCACCACTCCTGCCTCAACCTCCTGCTCGCCAACTATTGCAAAATATGGAATACCTTTTTTTGTTGCATAGTCGAACTGCTTTTTCAGTTTGGTGTTGTCAGGGTAGATTTCACTATTGATTCCGTGAGCCCTCAACTGGGCAACAATTGGAAGTGAGTACAATACCTCACTATCGCCCATATTTGAGAAGAGCACTTTTGTGCCTCTGATGGCATCTTTAGGAAATTTGTCGAGGCCCTGAAGCACATCATATATTCTGTCGGCACCAAAAGAGATTCCAACTCCACTCATGTTTGGAAGGCCGAAAATACCTGTAAGGTCATCATATCTTCCTCCTCCGCAAATGCTTCCTATTGCAAAATCTTTTGCCTTTACCTCAAAGATTGCGCCTGTGTAGTAATTCAAGCCGCGTGCAAGTGAAAGATCAATCTCAACCTCCTGTTTGATTCCTGCAGCTGAGATATATCCAAACAATACCTCAAGCTCCTCAAGCCCCATCATACCAACCTCAGAAGCGGCAAGCACCTCTTTCATTTTGGCAATCTTCTCCTCAGAAGTGCCCTCCAACAACAGAACAGGTTCAATAATGTTTATTCCATTCTCATCAATTCCTCTCTCCCTCAATTCAGCTTTAACTGCGTCGAGACCTATCTTATCTATCTTGTCTATTGCAACTGTAATATCAACAAGTTTGTCCGGGTGTCCAATAATTTCACTTAGTCCCGACAGCACTTTTCTGTTGTTGATCTTGATGCAGACATTTATACCGAAGTTTGCAAACACCTCATCAACAATCTGCACAAGTTCAAGTTCATTAATCAGGGATTTGCTGCCGATAACATCTACATCACACTGGTAAAACTCCCTGTAACGGCCCTTCTGCGGACGGTCTGCCCTCCACACCGGCTGTATCTGATACCTCTTGAATGGGAATACAAGTTCACTTTGGTGCTGCACAACATAGCGTGCAAAGGGAACAGTAAGGTCATATCGCAATCCCTTCTCACAAACCTTCAACGAAAGGGCATTGCTGTTGCCCAACATTTCGGGCTGCACATTGTTGAAAGCATCGCCGGAGTTCAGAATCTTGAACAGAAGTTTGTCGCCCTCATCACCATATTTGCCCAACAAGGTTGAAAGATTCTCCATAGATGGAGTCTCCAACGGATTAAAACCATATTTCTTGAATATAGATCTGATTGTATCAAAAATATAATTCCTTCCTGCCATCTCTGCAGGTCCGAAATCTCTTGTACCCTTTGGTATACTTGGTTTCTGTGCCATATTTTAATTCAAACTTTTAATATATTCATCTATTGATTTGGCTGCTTTTCTTCCGGCACCCATTGCCAGAATTACAGTTGCCGCACCTGTTACGGCATCACCTCCGGCAAAAACGCCTTTACGTGTTGTTATGCCATCTTCTGTTGCCTCTATACCGCCTTTGCGGTTTCTCTCCAATCCCGGAGTTGTTATTGCTACAAGCGGATTTGGCACTGTTCCCAACGACATTATAACAGTATTTGCCTCTATCTCAACAAATTCTCCGGTAGCCTCAGGCGAGCGTCTTCCGCTTGAATCGGCCTCACCGAGTTTCATCTTTTCACATTTGAGAGCCTTTACCCAACCCTTTTCATCCGAAATTACCTCCACAGGATTGGTGAGGAAACAGAACTCAACACCCTCCTCATTTGCATGATGCACCTCTTCTGCCCTTGCAGGCAACTCCTTCTCGGTTCTTCTGTATACGATTTTCACACTCTTTGCTCCCAATCTCAGTGCAGTTCTTGCAGCATCCATTGCCACATTTCCACCACCAACCACACACACATTCTCTCCCACAAATATAGGGGTCTGTGCATCCTCCTTATACGCCTGCATAAGATTGTTTCTGGTAAGGAACTCATTTGCCGAAACAACTCCGTTGAGATTCTCGCCCGGTATATTCATAAATTTTGGGAATCCTGCTCCTTGAGCAACAAACACAGCCTTGAATCCCTCCTGCTCAAAGAGTTCATCAATGGTAATGGTTCTGCCTATTACAACATTTGTCTCAATCTTCACACCCAGAGCCTTAACATTGGCAACCTCTGCCGCAACAACTTTTTCTTTAGGCAAACGGAACTCGGGAATACCATACTCCAATACGCCACCGGCCTTGTGCAACCCCTCAAATATTGTTACATCATAACCCATTTTTGCAAGGTCGCTCGCACAAGCCAGTCCCGCAGGGCCACTGCCGGCAATAGCGATTTTTATTCCGTTTGCAGGGGCCTTATCTGTGAATTTAACACCATTTTCGCGGCTCCAATCGGCTACAAAGCGCTCCAGCTTTCCAATTGCAACAGGCTCTCCTTTAACACCCAATACACATGAGCCTTCACACTGGCTCTCTTGAGGACATACTCGGCCACAAACTGCAGGCAATGAGCTGTCTATCGATATAATACGGGCAGCCTCAGCAAAATTGCCCCCAACAATCTTCTCTATAAAAAACGGTATCTTTACAGAAACCGGACAGGCTGTCATACAGGCCGGTTTTTTGCAATTCAAGCAGCGCGATGCCTCAAGCATAGCCTCCTCTTTATTATAACCGTAACATACCTCCTCAAAGTTCGTTGCCCTTACTTTTGGCTCCTGCTCCCTTACCGGAACTCTTGATATCTTATTTGCCATACTATTTTCCTATTCCAATTCTACATTTATGATCTCTCTCAACCTCCTGACTCTTATACATGCCCTGACGGCGCATTGCCTCATCAAAATCCACCAGATAGGCGTCAAATTCAGGTCCGTCCACACAGGCGAATTTTGTCTTTCCACCAATTGTAACCCTGCATGCTCCGCACATTCCTGTGCCGTCGACCATAAGCGTATTCAGACTCACAATCAGCGGAAGCTCATATTTTTTTGCAGTAAGAGTTACAAATTTCATCATTATCATAGGCCCGATAGCTATTGCCCGAGTATATTTTTCGCCACGCTCAATAAGTTTTGAAAGTTTTTCGGTTACAAGTCCCTTATCACCCTCCGAGCCATCGTCGGTACAAATATGCAAATTATCACACACAGCTGCCATCTCCTCTTTGAGTATCAGCAACTCCTTGTTCTTTGCACCTATTATGATATCCACTTTTGCACCCAAATCATGCAGATATTTTGCCTGAGGATAGACCGGAGCCACTCCAAGTCCACCTGCTATAAAAATATAACGCTGTTTTTTAATTTCCGACAACTCCTGGTGCATAAATTCAGAAGGCTGTCCCAACGGTCCAACCACATCTGCCATAAAATCACCTGTCTCAAGGCTGCATATAATTCTGCTCGAAGCGCCGATTATCTGAATTACAATTGTTACAGTACCCTTCTCCTTATCATAGTCACATACTGTAAGTGGTATGCGCTCACCATTTGAGGTTGCCCTCACTATGAGGAACTGTCCCGGCTTTGCCGCTTTTGCCACACGTGGAGCCTCAACCTCCATCAGGCAGGTAATAGGATTCAAAAACTCCTTTCTTATAATCCTGTACATAATATTCTCTCTATTCTATAATTCATTTAATGCTCTGAATGAATATCCTCTCTTTTTCAGATATTGGACAATTTCACCCAAACGGTTATATAATTTGTCGTTCCGTTCATTCTCTACACCCGGATGTATTAACAATATAGCACCATTTAACCCTAATTGATTCTCATATTTATACAATTTTTCAATCAGATTCTGACTGCTTCTGTAATTTTTCATAGATGGTGTTGTATAATCTGCCGGGGTTGCCGTGCCGGGTGTATAATTCAAAACTTTATAACCCATATTGCTTATTATATCCACACACTCGCGGTTATAGTACTCATAAGGTGGCAAAAACCATCGCGAATCCGACACCTCTATACCAAACTCCTCCAGTTCAATGGCATTGTCTGTCAGATCATCTGCAATCTGTTCTCTTGTAACAAGCAGAGAATCCCTGTTTTCCCATGGTGCATAGAGCAAATGTCTGTCGGAATGGCCTCCAACATAGTGTCCCTGCTTTATAATCGACCTTATCAGATCTTTATGCTCTTCCATTCTCAAACAGTTGCCTGTAAGGAAAAACGATCCTTTGATCTTCTCTTTTTTAAGTGTATTCAGGATCTTTGTACCGCCCTGGAACATCGAATCGGCCGTAAATACAAGATAGATATTCTTCTTTTGGGGCTCAATACGTATAACTGCACCATACTTGTCTTTTACAGTCTCCACCTCTTTCTGCTGTTTGCCAAGATTCTCCATAGTGGCAAAATAGTAGGTCAGCCCTGCTGTTCCATCCATTGTAGGCTCATTGCTTGCATAATCACCTATATCATCGTGATAGACAGCTATGCCGGTATTGAATATTGCAAAATCATCCTCTTTAGTGAGTGAACCGCCGGCCCTCTCCTCAAATACAGAACGGTAAACCGGGCCATCCACAAGGCCGCCATATGTCAAATCGCCACTTACTACGGTATATGAAGAGTGGGGCTGCAAAGGCACATCGCTGCCACCGGCAGGATATCCTACAATCATGGTTGTACCCCAAGGATTACATCCCAGAAGCCAATCCCTCAACGCAGTCTCCATCTCAATGTAGGTAGCATCACCTGTTACCTTATTGTAGAGTCTTGCATGTGTTATGGCTGCCGATGTAAGGTTATTTGAACACCATATATAAGGAATACCATTCATAAAAGGATCATCAGCCGCCCTCTTGCGCAGGCACTCCAATCCCTGTCTCATGAAATCACGATATTTTGCAGCAATTTTTGCATCACCCGACGAAGCCAGATAATAGTGTCCGAGATTTATAAACGGATAGAACTGATAATGGCGTCCCTTGCCCAGCTCCATCCATGGAGATACCGGTTCAAGTTCACCCCAATAATCAGCCCTTTTCAGCCAGTCTGCACTATTTGAAATATCATAGATGGTGGCAGCCGCAAGCTCCACATCATCTACATAAGTATCCTCTTCATAAAAATAGGGAGAGACCAGACATGCAGTTTGGGTATTGCCCGGCTCCTCCTCCGCAAAGCGGAATGCCTGCTCCGCCTTTACCATCATTTCGGCTGCAAAATCCCTATCTATTCCACTGAATACAGAGGCTCCAAGAGCAAATGTAGAGGAGAATTTTCCTGCAGTTGAAGCAACTCCGGTAGTGCGGTTAATCCATTTGCCAAGACCTTGAGGTCTTCCTGTCACAAAATATACAGGCCTGCCCTTTCCTGCTCCCCAGCCATAATCCACACTATCTTTATATGGAACTCTAAAACCTGCATGATCCCTGTCGTCGGCAATCTGATTGAACATCACTCTATCTTCAGGATTCATCTTGAGCATCCACTCCAATCCCCATCTTGCCTCATCCAGAATATCAGCAATACCGTTCGCACCAGGCTTACCTTGTGCATTATACTCATCCTTAAATACCGATTTGTCTTTTTGCTGGGTATATGCAAACATCAGATGATATGTTGCAGTTGCCGATGTTGTAAGATATTGCAGATAGTCTGTGGCATCATGCCAGCCGCCAGTAACATCTATCTTCTCACCGCTGCGGGTAGGATGATCCACTATATAACCGTCGTGCTGATGGCAAAGAGTATCATTATAAGGATTATATCCGCATCTCTGCTGCCTCATATAAACGAGCAGATAATCGGCCAGACCATCATACGCATCTGCAGAAATTTTAAAAACCGGAGATTTGGCATTGCCAAACGAAATATAATAGCCTCCCTCCTGCGAAATATCCGAAAAATCGAGTCTGAATGAGCTTTTCATGCCCCATTTGGCCGCATCTGCAGCACTTTTGGCCACACCTTTATAGACTATCCTGTTGGTTATTGCATTGCATACTACAAACTCACCGCCATCGGTCTGCTGAGTTGATATGAAAACGGCAACTTTCTTGTCATTTGGCAGATAACCCACCTGATTTATTCTAATCCACTGCTGTGCAAACAACTGTTGCATCATTAAAACAGCCAGCATCAGCAGAAGAGCTCTTTTCATTATAATCTTCATGATATCCCTACTACTTTTTACAATATTCCAATCTGCAAAGATATTAAGAAACTGCGTAAATTTTATTAAAATTTGCCATACCCATAAAAAAAGAGGCTAACTTCAAAAGTCAGCCTCATCCAAATAATGGAATATATTCCTTATTTCTTCTCCTCTTTAGCTATCTCTTTAGCAGGGAAACCCAACTCTGCAAGCTCAGCACCAAGTTTTTGTTTGGTAACTTTGGTTGGATCATATTTGAACCATACAGTTCTTGTATCAACATCAACTTTAAAATCTTTTACACCTTTGATGTAAGGAAGAGCTGCATCACATTTTGCTTTACAGCTATGGCAATGGATGTCTGCAGAGAAGGTAATCTCCTCCAATTTAGGAGCCTTTTTCTTGTTTTGGGCTTGAGCCGACAATGATAGTGTAAGAACAGCAACTACAATGGCTGTAAAAATTCTTAATGCTTTCATAATCTTTTGTTATTTAGTTGTTAATATCAAATTTTACTATTTTTTCCACAAAGTAAGTCTGATTCCACCGTAGAATTTTCTACCCATAAGCGGACCCCAAACCATTGAGGCGTTGAAGCTGTTATCAAATGCATTGTCTCCAGGTTTGATTCCCTGCAATCCATCACCATTATTGATAAGGATAGCATTCTCCTGAATATAGTTTCCGATATTCTCAACACCCACATAGATATCGAGTCCTTTGAATTTCTTGGTAACCTGGGCAAAGAACATAGGGTATACAGGAGTCTCACCACCACCCATAAACTTAGGAAGAGGTGCAGGGCCATTCAACTGACCTGTTACATCAAATGTCCATTTGTTGAGGTTTGTTGCATACTGCAAGTTCAATACACCTTTGTATTTGCTCATCAAAGGTCTGTCTACAAGACCCTGATTCTCCATCTCCACTTTAGCATTTGTATAACGGAAAGTGGCAATTGCAGTAAAGCCTTTGAACGGCTCAATAGACAAGTCTGCCTGATAAGTATCTGTGAAAGAGCGGCCGTGGCAATTATAAACGGCTACCTCATTTTGATTTGCCGATTTGTCCCAATCAACAACAAGCTGGCTATTGAAGCTGCTGCGGAAGTAGTCGAAGCTGATGTATGAGTTCGAGCTCTCACCCAAAGCAAAATATTGTGTGATGTTACCTCCAAATGTCCAGGCATCCTCCATCTTTATCTCCTCCTCCACATTGATACGTCTTCCTGAAGAGAGCAAACCAAGATTATCTGCTATAATATTTGCATGTCTGAAGCCTCTACCACCGGTTACCCTTACAATCAGATCATCGGTAAAAGAGTATTTGAGGTTTGCTCTTGGAGCAAAAGCAAAACCGCCATCTGTATGATAATCTCCTCTAATGCCAATTACAGCAGTAAACTTCTCATCTGTATATGTGTACTCACCATAAGCACCTATCACCTTATCATCTCTTCCGCTGAACGGTATGCCGAGTTTTTCTAATTGATTTAGAGCATCTGTCTCCTTGTTGTAGGCAAAGTCTTTGTAAGACTCATAAATACCGTCGTATTGTGCAGCTATACCAAATGTGTAGTGGTGGTTCTCATTGTTCTGGTTCTGGTACATAGCATTCAAAAATCCCATATTCTGATGACCGCCGTAATATTTCATACCATAACTTGCATCCATATCATAGTATGAATAAGTTCCTACAAGGGCAATGCTCTCCGCACCACCTTCAGACAAAGGAAGACCAACTTTCAAGTATGCATCCACACCTGAGTTAAGGATTTCAGAACCCCATATATTATTTTTAACACCTTCGTAAGTATTTATATCATTCATACCCTTTTTATAACCCATCTGGCCGCCGATTCTTTCATCGCTGAATGCCTTTACACCAAATCTCACCTGAACACCGTCGGGACCTGCCTGATACAACCAGCGGTTATCAATATTGAAGTGTTTCTTCATAGGCTCATCTTTAAAACCATCCTCATTCATATCGTGATCTTTGGTAGATGCTGAAGCATGTCCCATAATAACAGTACTCCATTTATCATTCAACTGCAACGATGAAGCGATGTTACCCTCAAACATAAGCTCATCACTCATAAACAAGTTTACGAACAATGGGTTCTCTGCAGTAGGTTTTCTGTGCTCCATATTGATCTGGCCTGTAAGACCCTCAAGACCGTTGATTACAGAAGAAGGGCCTTTTGCAATCTGAATGCTCTCCAACCATTGGCCAGGGATGTAAGACAATCCGAATGGAGAAGCCAAGCCTCTCATAATAGGTTTGTTCTCATCCAACATCTGCACATAAGTTCCCGACAAACCCAACAATTTGATCTGTTTTGCACCTGACACAGCATCTGAGTAACCGACACTCACGCTGGCCGAGTTCTCAAAGCTCTCTGCCAGGTTACAGCATGCCATTTTACAAAGACCTGCAGCTGTAATCACCTCTGTACGTACAGCAGCCGATTTTGAAAGATAGTTTGCATCCTGACGTCCAACAATAACAAGCTCACTCAACAGATTCTCATCCTGAAGATTGAACTCATGATAAGTTATACCGGGGTTGTAAATCAAAGTATCTTTAGTGTAACCGATAAATGATGCAATCATTGTGACATTCTCACCTTTGATTTTTTTGAATTCGAAGTTACCGTCGATATCAGCCTCTGCTACTTGTCTTGTTTCAACACAGATTACAGTAGCAAATCCTGCAGGCTCTTTGGAGCCGTCGGCATTTACAAAAAATACTTTTCCTTTAAAGTCCTGAGCGTTTGCAAATAATGCAACAAACAGATAAACAAATAGTAATATTGATTTTTTCATGATAAGTTATTAATTCAGCTAGATAAAATAGATATGAAATCCCCCACCTCAAAACCTGCATGCAGCCTTCGGCCACACCATATTTTAAAGCAAAGGAGTATCAGATTCTAAATTGTGAATTGACAATATGCAGACCGGATTTGACATTGGTAAAGCCTGCAGAGTAGACAACACCTGAAAAAGGTTGTTGATCCGCCACCTCAGCATAACAGATGCCGCCGTCTGCCGGCAAATATAGAGGTGAAATCAAAGGTATCTCCACTTCTGTCTGCTGGGAATTTACCTGATCCTGGGTAAGCACATACACCTCTGTTGAACAACATCCGGCATCATGCTCATGAGATTCTGCACCGGCATCTGCCGAAGCACAGCCGCAGCTGCATGCACAGGCAACAAGGTTGTTGCCGGCAATATTTGAAGAGTGGGCATAATTGCAGGGAGTCTCTCCAAACAATACTATCATGTTCTTTGTTCCATCATGAGAACACTTATGAACACCGTATCCCATTGTTGAAACCAGATAGATTCCAACAACAACAGCAAAAAATATGCGGGCGATACTACTCTTCATGTTGCAAATGTAATATTATTTTTTCAACAAGCGCTAAAAAAAACAAAAAAACATAATAACTTTGTTTAAAATTGTAATGAATTATGAAAGGTTTCTTAAAGACACTGTTCGCATCTTTTATAGGCTCTCTCATTGCCTTGTCGCTCTGCTTCTTCCTTTTTCTGGCAATTATAGGCTCTATAGCAACGTTGGGTTCATCTGATTCCTCTGCTGCTGTTGTACCATCATCAGCCATTTTAAAAATAGATTTTTCAACACCCATCTCAGAAAGGGGAAATAACGATCCTCTTTCAGGATTTTCGGGTTTTTCATTCAAACCAGCCCCAAAAAGCATATCACTGCTGTCGGCAGTACAGGCTATAGACAAAGCGGCAATTGACCCTTCCATTAAATTTATCTATATGAATCTCAGCGAGATGAATATCGGCATTTCGCAATTGGAGGAGGTAAGGGATGCCATTGGACGGTTCAGAAAGGCAGGAAAAGCGGTAATAGCTTATGCCACAAACTATTCTCAAGGCTCCTACTATATGGCAAGTACCGCAGATAAAATTTATATGCAGAATGAGGGCAATGCCCTGATTTTTGGAATCGGTTCAAACATTATGTTTTTCAAAGATCTTCTCGACAAATTGGGACTTGATGTGCAGCTTATCAGGCATGGAAAATTCAAAGCGGCCGCCGAGCAACTTGTCGAAAGCAATATAAGTGAGGCCAACAGAGTCCAGAACCAGGAGATGATAAACTCTATCTGGAGCACCTGGACAACCGCCATTTGTGAAAGCCGAGAGATCTCTTCAGAAGAGTTCAATTCGCTGGTAGACAATCTGGAGCTGCGTGATGCGGAGTCTCTTATTGCACACAACCTTATTGATGAGGCTGTTACAATACCGCAGATGACAGACAAATTGTGCAACCTCTTTGGCGTTGAAAAAGAGAAAGACTTGAAAATGATTACATTAGACAAATATGCAAGTGCTGTTGTAAAACCAAACATCAAGGCCCGCGACAAAATTGCTGTGATTTATGCAGATGGAGAGATTACAATGGGCGGAACCGAAGGAATTACCGCTTCTGAATTCTGCCCGATGATTTCAAAAATAAAGGCAGACTCCTCTGTCAAGGCCGTTGTATTGAGGGTAAATTCACCGGGAGGTGATGCCCAGGCTGCCGAGATGATAAATACAGAACTCCAGCTGCTTAGAATGGAGAAACCTCTTATTGTAAGTTTTGGCGATTACGCCGCCAGCGGAGGATATTGGATTTCAGCCAAATCAGATTTGATATTTACAAACAGAACAACCATTACCGGTTCAATTGGAGTATTCAGCCTTATGATGAACTATGGCAAAGGTCTGAAGAAACATCTTGATATCAATGTGGCAGAACTGGCAACAAACAGACACTCCAATATGCTGTCGGGAATAAGTCCTTTGGATAAGGAAGAAAAAGAGTATATGCAGCACTTTGTAGAGGATACATATACCGATTTTACAACATTGGTGGCAGAGGGCAGAAAACTCAATCTCAATTATGTAGATTCAATTGCACAGGGAAGGATCTGGACAGGAGCCCAGGCATTGGAGCTTGATTTGGCAAACAAAGCGGGAGGCCTTTATGATGCCATCATATTCTCTGCAATATTTGCAGGCACAGACAATTACAGAATAGTGGAATATCCTTCGGTAAAGACTTCTACAGAGAAACTGATAGAAATGCTGACTGAAACCTCTGTAAGCAGCAATCTGCTGCCGGAACCTTTCAAAAGCATAAGCGAGATATACAGTAAGCTGTCGGACCAGAAGGGCATCAGAACCTACGCAAGAATACCTTATATGTATGAATTCCGGTATTAGTGCAAATTAATATTGGATAGTGAGATCTATGCGCAATATTCTGCGGCTCTCTGCGCATACTTTATAAAAATCAGAAATTTCCAGTCCCGGCAAACAGATTATGTTGTCGGGACTGCACAACACAAGAATCTCCCCTTTCAGAGCAGAATCCATCTTTATATCGGTAAGATAATCAGAGATTGTCTTCAGACCCTTCATCCCAAACGGACGCCATTTGTCTCCGGCCTTGATGCTTCTGAGCTCCAGAGGATATTTTAGAGTGTCGGCCGACACATAGAGTGTTATTGTATCAGCGTCGGCATACTCCGGCTTTGAAATCTCATCCAAATTTCCACCACCCATATTTTCATAAACCGACAATCTGATTCTGTTTTTTCCGGCCACGACCGACACAGAACCGTTGAACTCCTCTACAACTGCATTGACCTCTCTCTTTTCAACCGCACCTTTATATACCTTTATATATCCTCTCTCCTTTATTGCTGTATGAGTTTCACTTGCCACTCTTTTTGGAGCCGGTTCAAATAGTGAACCCGACAAATCCTCCACCTGCGCAGAATTGAATCCATATTCCGACAAAATTTCGTAGAGCCAGAAGGCATAGTGCTTCTCCTTAAGAAGATTTTCCAATCCAATTGCACACTCAAGAGCAGATGCCGAATTGAGTGCCACAAACTTTTTTGCATTGGCACCTCTCACATTCGCGATAAAGGGGTAATTGCCATCTTTGCACCGGTATGCAATCTCATTCCTCTTTTGCGCTGCCAGATCTGAGAGAATCTCCTCCGCCGACGAAAAATACCCCATATCCCTATTCAGCGTGGCAATTGCGTTGGGATTGATCTTCTCCATTTCAGGAACAATCACATTACGGATTCTGTTTCTGTGGAACTTTACATCGGCATTGGTTCTGTCGGTTCTGAATGGAATGGATTTTTTTGCAACATACTTGTCGATCTCAGCTCTGGTACACCAAAGCAAAGGTCTGAGCAGCCGGCGTTTCTCGTCGAGTGCCTTCATTCCGCAAATTCCTCTCAATCCGCTTCCACGCAACATATTGAGCAACAGAGTTTCGGCATTATCATTTGCATGATGGGCAAGGAGTATATAATCAAAACCATGCTCATTCCTTAACATTTCAAACCAATTGTAGCGCAACTCCCTGGCAGCCATCTCCACAGAAATGGAATGCTCCTTTGCATAGAGAAGAGTATCAACCTTTTTAACAAAAATCTCCACTCCATTGGCAGCAGCCCACTCTCTTACCAGAGCCTCATCTGCATCGCTCTCCTCTCCTCTCAATGAAAAATTCATGTGGGCAATGGAGATATCCAGATCCAAAGAAGAGCCGCACAAGAGATTGAGAAGGCACATGGAGTCTGCTCCTCCGCTCACAGCAGCCAGGAGTTTCAATGGTCTGTCGGGCAACAGACTCTGCAGATGCTTATCGAATTTATATTGCATGTGTACTCCAAACTTGTTTGAGCCTCTGCTCTCGGCTTGCAGTTTATTTTACAAATTCACCGAATGTGTATGAAAAGGAGAGGCTGAACATCTCCTGGAACTGCACGCGTGGGGCCAAATGTCCATCTTTATCCGCAATCAGAATATTGTCGTCGTATATCAGGTTGGTCTTTAGGGATGTGTTGAAATACTTGTTGATTTTGAAATCAGTACGGAAGTCCCACTTGATCTGTATATTCTGAGGATTGTTCAGATAATCCGAGAACAATGTAAGCACAGAGGTTATCTTGCAGTTTTTGAACGGTTGGTACGACAGGTTTGCTTTAAGCTGGGCACCAAGCTCATACCTTATGCTCTCATTCTCCTCATTACCATATTTTGTCCTCAACAGAGGATCTGTAACAATAACTGCGCTACCTGTAAGAGGGGCGATATTCAAAGAGAATACCTCACCCTTTCCCGGTTTATAATCGATACCCAAACCCAATGTCAGATATGCAGGAGCGAAAAATTTTGAAACCATTGTAGCGGTTCCGTCCGACGCATATTTGAAACCTGGCGAGAACTGCGATGTAAAGTTGAATACCGCAGAGAAGTAGAACTTGTCTATGGCCCTGTAGCCGAACTTGCTGTCCAACACTATTTTATCACTGCTCTTTCTGTAACCGTCTTCAAACGATTGCACAAATCCATAGGTAAACTGTCCACGGTTTTCCCAGAACAGATTTCCCTTTGCATAATTGATATGGGCATTGAGATAGGCATTCAGAGCAATCGAGCCGGAACCTCCGGCTGCCCAGTTCGACAACGAAACCTGCGAAAATCCAAGTTCGGTAAGTGTTCCCTTTTTCCAGAATTTAGGCGGAGTTACCGGCTCATAATTCACAGTTGGCACAGCAAACTCAGAACCTATAATTCTACACAGTTCCTGCTCTTTATTGAGTCCGGAAACAATAATAACCTCCTCCTTGGCCTTTTTGGACTTCGGAAGTTTGTTATCCTGAGCCAATAAAGCACAAGGAAGCATCACAAGTAAAACAATATATGTCAGATAGTGTTTCATTCTGCTATTTCCAAAACATCATCAGAATTATACTTATAGCCCATACGCTTGCCGGTCTGCATGCGCGAACTCTCAATTTTGGCATTAATCTGCTCAATCGAGGCCACCTTCACAAGGTCATACGGCGGAACCAGCAAATCAAATGAGAGTGAATATAACATGGCCGACTCCACAAAAGAGACAAGCTCCTCCTTATTCATCACATATTTGCCAAAACCCGACACTTTTTGCCTCTTCTGTCGTTTGCCCTCTATAAAGAAGTTCTTGTCTTTATTTATGAAGAGCCTTGCAACAAGGTATCCTATATCTTCATTCCTGTTATATCTGAATGAATCCGACAAAAAGTTGTATACACTTATTACACCGCAGTAAGTATTGAACTTATCCTGTTTTGCATAAGGAGTCTTCCAGATTGAGTGATCCCTGTCGAACTGGAAAATATCTGTATGCATACTGAAAATAAGAACATCATCCGCAAATTTCAATTCAGCCTCAAACTTGCCCCTGTCTCTATACTCCAGTCTTATGCGTTTGCTGTTTGGAGCATCTTCCAACATTTCATTGAAATCGTTGCTCATTTCACCCAGCACCTCTTTGAGCTGGTTGAAAGTATCCAAAGCCTGATCATATATCATTGTTTTGATATAGGCCTTCTCTTTCAGCTGGGATATTATCTGCTGCTGCGGTAACGGATCTGCTGACATAATGTTAAATTTAAAATATTAATAAGATCTTGCAAAAATCACTCTCTGTTTCGACGGACGTCCGGAGTAGACACATTTGCCCTCCTCCATAATCACATTGGTATCCAAAGGAATACAACGTATTGTAGCTTTGGTCTCCTCTTTAATCTTCTCCTCGGTTTCAGGAGTTCCATCCCAGTGGCAAAGCAGGAATCCGCCCTCCTCTATCTTCTGTTTGAACTCCTCCCAAGTATCTACCACATATGTATTTTTGGCTCTGAAGTCGAGTGCCTTCTTGTAAATGTTGTTCTGGATTTCATCCATAAGTGCAACCACATGCTCTGTAACCGCATCCGCACTCATGGACTCTTTTGTAAGAGTATCTCTTCTTGCCACCTCAACAGTATTGTTCTGCAAATCTCTAGGGCCGATAGCGATACGTACAGGGACACCCTTGAGCTCCCACTCTGCAAATTTGAAACCGCTTCTTACATTATCCCTGTCGTCGATCTTTACAGTAAGGCCCTGTTTTTCCAATTGGGCCTTGAGCTCTTCCATTTTTGCCACTACGGCTGCATGCTCCTCCTCTTTCTTGAAGATAGGAACCATTACAACATGGATAGGAGCCAGTTTTGGAGGAAGAACCAATCCGCAATCATCACTGTGGGCCATTATCAAAGCACCCATCAAACGGGTTGAAACGCCCCATGAAGTTGCCCATACATACTCGAGAGAGCCCTCTTTGGTAGAGTATTTCACATCAAATGCCTTTGCAAAATTCTGTCCGAGGAAGTGCGAAGTTCCGGCCTGCAAAGCCTTTCCGTCCTGCATCATTGCCTCGATGCAATATGTATCCAAAGCTCCTGCGAACCTCTCATTTGCAGATTTTTTTCCTACAACAACAGGCACTGCCATATAATCACGTGCAAATTTGGCATATACCTCCACCATCTTTTCGGTCTCCTCTATAGCCTCCTCCTTAGTGGCGTGGGCAGTGTGTCCCTCCTGCCACAAGAACTGGGCTGTACGGAGAAACAGACGTGTACGCATCTCCCAACGCACAACATTTGCCCATTGGTTACACAAAATAGGAAGATCTCTGTATGATGTTATCCAGTTTTTATATGTGTTCCAGATAATAGTCTCCGAAGTAGGTCTTACTATAAGCTCCTCTTCTAGTTTTGCCGACGGATCAACCACAACTCCCGGGCCGTCGGGATTTGTCATCAAACGATGGTGTGTTACAACGGCACACTCTTTTGCAAATCCTTCAACATGCTCAGCCTCCCTGCTCAAGAATGATTTTGGTATAAACAAAGGGAAGTATGCATTGACATGACCTGTCTCTTTAAACATTTTGTCAAGCTGGTCCTGCATTTTTTCCCAAATTGCATATCCATAAGGTTTGATTACCATACAACCTCTAACTGCCGAGTTTTCGGCCAAATCAGCCTTTGTCACCAGATTATTATACCACTGAGAATAATTTTCTTCTCTACTTGTAACCTCTTTTGCCATATCTGCGTTTTGATATTTGGAATAATTTTTGATACTTTTGTCTAATAAGCCACAAAAGTACAAAATAAATTGTATTTTAAATAAATTAAAACGCAGGAGGTAAAAATGAAAACCAATATTTTATTTGCTTTATTAGCAGGATCTGTATTTCTGTTTTCTTGTGGAACAATGCACAAGACAGCATACAATTCCCAATCAGGATTCTCCAACAGCATCTATTACACCCCTGACCAACAGGAATTATCTGCTTATCAGCAATCTAAAGAAGAACTCTCTGATCTGAAAAATGAGACATCGCGTTATATCAACCAGAGATCAAAAGACCTCTCATACTCATCTGAGGAGATGACCCAAACAATTTTTGTAGGTGATACAAATGTTGTTGATATAGATTACAACCCAAACTACACCTACTCCATTGTTGATGACCAGGAGAGCTACGAGGCCCGTCTGAGAAAATTCGACAGCCCTGTATACACCATAAATATAGAGTGGGACGAGCCATACTATTCTGGGTGGGACTTCTGGTACAGACCTTATTGGGCAACTGCCGGATCTGCCTGGTATAACCCTTGGTGGGGCGGTTACCACTCTTGGTGGGGACCATCGTGGAGATGGAACAGCTGGTACAACCGTTATTGGTACAACCCTTGGTATTGCGGTGGCTGGTACGACCCTTGGTATGGTTACGGCTGGTATGATCCATGGTGGGGCCCATCGTGGGGATACCCTCATTACGGCCCGGGATGGAATCCTGCACCACTGCCTCCACACAGCCGTCCGAGCAGAGACATATATTACGGCAAACGCGAGTCCGGCTCATCTTACAACCCTATACATCAAGGCTCAAATAGTGTAAGAAAAGGCAGTAGCTATACCCGTAGAGATCCAAATATCAGCCAGATACGCGGAAAGAGCAGCAATACTGCCATCAGCAGCAACACAACTGCAACAGGCAATTCAAGCGCAGGACGCACATCAAGTGCCTACAGAAGAGGCAACAGCAGCAACCACAATGGAGCAATATATAACAGCGCCGCTGCAAATGCTGGCAATGTAAAATCGGGCAATACCGTACAACCTGCAAACAAACAAAATTCTTCACAAGGCAGCATGTACAGAAAATCTTCTACCAGAAATACAAGACAATCTGTAACTGCCACAACAAACTCCGGCAACGACCAACAATATAAGAACAGTACAAGAAGCAGTAATACCAATAATAACACTTATAGAAACAGCAACTCATCAAACTATAACCGCAACACCTCTTCTTATGGAAGCAGCAGCTCCTCATCAAGAAGTTCGGCGGGCAGCAGATCGTCTGGCAGCCACAACTCAGGACGCTCAGGCGGAGGATCATCATACAGAAGATAAATGGCAATTAACTACTTAAAAGTGAATTTTATGAAAAAGTCTATAAAAATATTGTTTGCAGCTCTTTTTGCAATTGCAGCCACAGACGCATGGTCTCAAACAGCATGGGATGCCTACAGATACTCACAGCAGTTCAATGAGGGAACTGCAAGGAGCGTTGCAATGGGAAATGCCATGGTGGCATTGGGCGGCGATATGGGTGCCATAACCATAAATCCTGCAGCCTCCGGAGTATACAGATATCATGAATTTGTATTTACACCATCGGTAACTGTTGCAGGCGGTCAGGCCGATTACCTCGGCACTATTACAGACGACAGCAAAACCAGATTTGGTGTTCCAAACTTCGGTTATGTGGCATCATTTGCTACCGGACGAAGAGGCTCAGGACTCATCAACTGGAATCTTGCATTTGCCTTTAACCGCACCAACAACTTCACATCAAGGATGAGTGCAACCGGCAGAACTGCAGAGAGCAGCTGGCTGAGCAGTCTGGCACAAAACACAAATGGAATCTCTGCGCCGGATATGGATATGAACTCAATGAATGATCCGTTTTACACATCAAATGCAAGTTGGACTTCGATATTGGCTTGGAACACATCGCTATTGGATACACTGCCAGATTCACCTTACGACTATATTGCAGCCACAGAGAATATAAACGGCTACGATATTGCCGTTGGCGGTGAATTGGATCAGCATTTCATAAAGGAGAGCATTGGAAGCATCTCTGAAGTTACGCTCAATTTTGGCGGCAACATCTCAAACAAACTCTTCTTTGGAGTGAATCTGGGTATAACAAGCATCTGGTACAAATATAGTGAGATATACTCCGAAAGTGCTGCAGATCCAAGCCTTTTTGATACCCGGTTCAGAGATTTCTCCCACTATTACGGCTGCAGCACATCCGGCACCGGAGTAAACCTTAAAGCAGGTCTTATCTATATGCCTGTTAAAGGATTGCGCTTTGGTGCGAGCATATCAACTCCAACATGGATGTTCCTTTATGATGAGTGGGAAGAGCAGATGTCTGCCAATTTTTCAGATGGATACTCTCAAAATCTCACCTCTCCGCTCGGTACATATAATTATAAGCTGAACTCTCCTTTCAGATGGAATATAGGTGCTGCCTATACATTCGGCAGATTTGGAGCAGTGAGCATCGATTACGAGAATGTGAATTACTCAAAAATGAGGTTGAAAGAGGATTATGATACCGATTACACTTATGATGCTTTTGAGTATGAAAACAAAGATATCAAGAGCGGTTTCAAATCGTCGAACATTATCAGAGCCGGTGTTGAGATAAATGCAAGCCAGCAACTTGCCATAAGAGGAGGTTTCCAATATTATACAAGCGGCTACAAATATGACGATACTGCAATTAAAGTTGGCTCATTGGGTCTCGGCTATAATGCCCCAAGCGGATTCTTTGCAGATATTGCCTATCAGAGACAATTCTCAAACGAAGAGTCATTCCAGCTTTACGACGACATAGTGGATTCAAACGGCTCTGTAATCACAGCCGCACCGGTAGGATTCAACAAATCGAACACTTGGAAGCTGCTCCTTTCTATAGGACTACGCTTTTAGAAAAGATATCGAGTTAGGGCCTTCATTACAGAGAAGATCCAGAACCGACAAATTTGAAATGAAGCCTTGCTTATTGGAGAATACCTGATAGTAAGGCTTCTTTATTTGCATCCTCTCAAGAAGATCGGGACCTTCTGATTTAGGATGTATAGCTGAACGCAAATCGATACATCCCGGTTCTGCACATTCTGCCCAGTCGGATGTATATTCAATAGGAGTTGAGATTCCTATCAATTCATTAAAAAGTTCGATAAGTCTGATATTCAGATCGAACAAATAGGGCTCACCACTATCTAAAATGGCAAAAATATCATCTTTATAATATTCAAAGAAGGGAGTGGTCATATAGGCTGCCTCTATAGCCCTTTTATGCTGCAATACCCATGGTTTTGAATAATCGGGACGAGCCTGGTCTATAAGCAGTTTATGGGTAGGACGATTGGCATCATCTGTCTCAGAGAGATTGCGCTTTACAGGGAGTGTCAAAGCAAGTAACCCGTTGGCACTGTAAATGTGGCAACGGGTTCTGTATGACTGCTTCTGAAACATTTCACACTTCTCAATTATCACTCTTTTTACATTTGCCATTGCTGCAAAATACTCTACAGGCGGAAAATATGCTGTAGCCAACAGGCAAGTGTCGGGCAATGATAATTTGGAAGCGGTATTGGTATTACTCTGCATTACCTGCGGGATTGAATCTTATGATACCCCTGTCTGATGCTGCAATAAAGTCGAGTATTGTCCTTTTCTCCTTGCTCTCAGGGAACTCTGCCTCAATTTTCTTACAAGCATCCGAAACATTGAGATTGCTTTGGTATATTACATTGTATATCTCCTTAATTGTTGATATCTGCTCCGAAGTAAAGCCTCTTCTGCGCAATCCCACAATGTTCAAACCGGCAAATGAAAGCGGTTTCCTGCCTGCCAGTGCGTATGGAGGGACATCTTTTCCAACCTCCGAACCACCGGCAACCATAGCATGAGTTCCGATTTTTGTAAACTGATGGGCAAGGGAACCACCACCTACAATAGCCCAGTCATCTACTTCAGTCTCACCTGCAATACCCACATAACTTGTAAGAATACAATTATTTCCTACAACACAATCATGCGCAACATGCACATAAGACATAATCAGCGTATTATTGCCTATTTTTGTAAGGTTCTTGCCACTGGCAGCTGTGCCTCTGTTGATTGTTGCACACTCCCTTATGGTAACATTGTCGCCAATCTCCACATAAGAAATTTCATCGTTGAATTTCAAATCCTGAGGTATGGCACCAATTACCGCACCCGGAAACACCTTACAATTCTTTCCAATTTTCACATAGTCAAAGATGGTTACATTAGGACCAATCCAGGAGCCTTCACCAATTTCAACATGCTCTGCAATTGTTGTAAATGCCTCAATTTTAACATTCTCACCAATTTTGGCATTAGGATGCACTATCGAATTCTGCATAGTTTTATAATTATAAGGTTATTATTTGTTCTTTATCACCTGAGCAACCAGATCACTCTCACATGCAAGGGTGTCGCCTACATAAGCCTCGCCATGCATACATACAATGGAGCGGCGCAATGGTTGTGTTATTGTAAGTTTGAATACCAACACATCACCCGGAACAACTTTCCTTTTGAATTTGGTATTGTCGATTTTTGCAAAATATGTAGAATATCTTTCAGGCTCTTCGAGGTCTTTAAGAACCAATATACCGCCTACTTGTGCCATTGCCTCAACAATAAGCACTCCCGGCATTACAGGCTCCTCAGGGAAGTGGCCTACAAAGAAACCTTCATTTACTCCAATAGTTTTTATACCCACAATATAATCTTCGCCAGTTTCGATAATTCTGTCTACCATCAAAAATGGCGGACGGTGAGGCAACAATTTTTTTATACCATTGATATCAATCACAGGAGCCGCATTGGGATCGTAGTGAGGTATTGTCTTATTTTCCATCTTATGTTTTTTAAGTGTTTCTACAAATATTTATACTCTACAGAGAATACTGCTTTTTAACAGCTTCACGCAGCATTTTTGCAACTGTTGTATTTATTTTGTGCCCCGACTTGTAACCTATAACCTTGGCTTTCATAGGCATTCCTATCAAAGAGAAATCGCCAAGGATATCCAAAAGCTTATGGCGGGCACACTCGTTAGGGAAACGGAGCGCAAGGTGGTTGAGATATCCTTCAGGAGCTCTCTCCAAAGTGTGGACATTGAACAGGCCTGCCAATCTGTCGAGTTCTTCTTGTGGCACAGGATGTTCAACAATAATGATTGCATTATCCAGATCACCCCCCTTTATGAGGTTATATTTGAAAAGAGGCTCAAGCTCATGCAGAAATACAAAAGTGCGGCAAGGGGCAATCTCCGATACGAAATCGGTTTGTGGAGTAAGTCTTGCATACTGGTTGCCGAGCACTTTTGAATTGTAGTCGATCATCAGATCTACCGAAAACTCATCATCGGGCATAATTACAATCTCCGAGCCGGTCTGCTCATCCCTGTAAACGAACTTCTCAGTTGGAACAAAATATTTGCGCGGTGCATCCTGCTCAACAAGGCCATCTTTTGCAATCGCCTCAACATAAGGAAGGGCACTGCCATCGAGAATTGGAACCTCCTGTGCATCTATTGAGATAAGGACATTATCGATATTCATGCCGTTGAGGGTTGCCATAAGGTGCTCAAGTGTAGAAATTTTAACTTCACCTTTCTCCAAAGTTGTACCTCTGGATGTTGTTGTAACATAATCTACGCAAGCATCAATTATTGCATCTTCACCCAAATCAACCCTTTTGAATTTGATTCCAAAGTTTATTGGAGCAGGCTCCAAAGTCATTGTTACCTTCTGACCGGTATGAAGGCCTTTTCCATTGAAAGTATATTTACACTTTAACGTGTGCTGTTTTTCTGTCATCTTAAAATAGTTTTAACAAACAAAGCTAACAAAAAGTAGCCAAAAAGCAAAATTCTACTTCAATGTAACCTCAATCAGCACCGGATTCGACTCTTCTGTAAGAGCAGAAGCCACCTGTTTCATCCTTTCGGAACTGCACCTCTGCGCCATCTCTATAAATACTGCAGCATCTACCAGCTGGTATGCCTTACCATCTTTATGGTGAAGCGGAAAAAATGGAATTCCGCCATCAATATCATTCTCAAAACCTGCATAACCGCACTCTTCATAAAACGGAAGGCAATATGTCTTGCCGGATTTCTTGTCAAATATAAATCTGGAAAATGTGTAATTGGAGTCAATTTCAGGGAACTCACATTTCGTGAACAAAACAATCAGAGCAATGAACTGTTCTGTTTCTATGAGCCCTATATCTCTAAAAGAATCCAATTTTGCTCCGGCAAACTCATCAGAAGCATATTTACCAAAATCCAATTTATATACCGGATTAAAGCGCCATCTGCCGGCAGAGTTCTCCAATCTGCATACCGTATCATTATATGAAACCTTAACTATCCCTTTGGATGTTGAAAAAAGATTCTCATCAAGACTTGCATATCCGCTGAGAGACTTATTGGAATGTGTCCTGAACTTCTTCCTCTTCACAGCATATTTTGCGGTTGTGTTACCCAAGGAGTCAATAAATACAAAATTCTCTTCTGAGATATAACGCCTATCTACCAGAGGTCGTTTCTTATAAATGTATGCATTGGCACCTGCACAATACGCACGAAGAAAATTAGTATTATGAAACACATCAATACTCCGCTTATAATTGCCCTGGCTGTCATACAACAGAAACTTATCGTTATCCACAATCACTATCTCATTAGTCTCATAATTAGGGAATACTTTATGAATGTGAACAATTTCATTTAAAGCACGTCCCCTTGTACCAACCTTCCTAATAAAACTACCATCAGCACCAAACAGTATAGGTACTGTAGCAAGTCCACTGTCATACACCAAAAAGTACTCTTCTATGCGATATACTTTGGCAAATTTAGCCTCCTTAAGTACAGATTCCGGGAGTGTTTCCAATGCAATATAATCAATATCCGATGCATACTAGCTCAGTTTTACCGGAGCTTTCTTACCATCAAAACTCTTGCCTATCTCAATTATAGGCAGCATTGATGCGCTCTGTGGGGTATCAGTGCAAGAAACAGTCAAGAATAAGAAACAATAAAATCCAATAATTATTTGAATCAAATTTTTCATTTTCTGAATTTTATTAAAAATCTTATTTCTAAAGTTGAAGTATAAAATTTCCTTCCTCATCCAAAACATACTCAGTTCCACATGTGAGGCAAATAGCATAATATGGATCATTGTTTATATCGTATCCAACGCACCACGAATTGCTGCAAGAAACCGCCGATAAAATCAAAACAGCCAAAAACTTATCAACCAAGCGCCTTATAACCATAAACTACAAACTTATAGAAGCACCCCTAAGCACATCTGCATATACACATCGCTAATTGTCAAGCATATAGCATCCCGAAGCGTGCTCGGGGATGTAATTTTCACCACGCCTAAGCTCATTTCAAATCCATATATTACTAATTATCAGACACTTAATTATCCAAAGCGTGCTCGGGGGCCATACGCTAATAGTCTTATTTGTTATATGGTGCCTTGCGGAACAAAGCGTATGCTTTCATGTAGTCGCGGTAGTCGATTGCAGGGCTGCCCATCATTACAGCTTTCTCTTTCTTGATGCTGCCCTGGACGCCGGTCTGGGCCGCGAGCTGAACACCGTCGGCAATGGTCAGGTGACCGGATACACCAACCTGGCCTCCAAACATACAGTTTCTGCCTATTTTAGTAGAGCCTGCAACTCCCGATTGTGCTGCAATTACTGTATTTTCGCCAACCTCAACATTATGGGCAATCTGTATCAGGTTATCCAATTTAACACCTTTATGCACAATTGTAGCCCCCATGGTTGCCCTGTCTACCACTGTGTTTGCACCTATCTCAACATCATCTTCGAGAATAACGATACCTGTCTGTGGAATTTTTTTGTATGAGCCGTCCTGGGTTGGAGCAAAGCCGAAGCCGTCGGATCCAATCACAACATTTGCATGCAGAATACAATTATCACCAATCTTGCAGCCATTGTAAATCTTCACTCCAGGGTAAAGGGTTACATTCTCACCTATTGTAACATCATTTCCAATATAAACCTGAGGATAAATCTGTGTTCCGTTTCCTATAACACTCCTTTTTCCCACATAGGAGAATGCCCCGATATATACACCTTTGCCTATTTTACTGCTCCAGGCACGTCTCGACAGCAATGACCTGCCACTTTTTTTGGACTCTTTCAAGGTATTGAGCAAATCCAGCAGCGATGCCACTGCCTCGTACGCATTATCAACCAATATAAGTGTTGGAGCAACAGGCTCCTGAGGCTTGAACTCCTTGTTTATGATAACTATACTGGCCTTGCTTGTATAAAGGAACTTTTCATATTTGGGATTGGCCAGAAAGCAGATATTACCGCTTTTGCCACTCTCTATCTTTGCTACTGATGAGACCTTTACATTTGGATCTCCAATTATTTCACCATTAAAATGTTGCGCAATTCTTTCGGCTGTAACTTCCATCTTTCCTATATTTTTAACCCGACAAAAATAATACTTTATTGGAAACTCTTTTTAATATTCCCTCTTCCTGCTAAAGCGTTCCCCGTCTGAGTTTCTCAACATATCGGTCGATCTTCTGCAGTTCACGCGGAATATCTATCTCCTGCGGACAATGCTCCACACACTCGCCACATCCCACACAATGGGCCGCCTGCCGCAATTTGGGCACACTTCTGTCGTACCCCACAAGATAGGCTCTTCTTGCCTTTGCATAATTCTCATCCTGAGAGGAGAGTGAAAGATTGCCTTCATTCAGGCACTTGTTGTAGTGCAGCAATATTGCAGGAATATCCAATCCGTAAGGACAAGGCATACAATATTGGCACTCATTGCAAGGCACTGTAGGATACTGGTTTATAAGCCTTGCCGTTTCGTAGAGGAACTCTTTCTCGCTCTCATTCAGAGGCACAAGTGGAGAGAATGAACGGATATTGTCCTGCAGATGCTCCATATAGGTCATTCCACTCAATACGGTAAGAACTCCCGGATGGCTTCCTGCAAAACGGAATGCCCACGACGCCACGCTCTTTCGGGGCTCCTGCTCCTTCAGACGCCCTACAATATGGTCAGGCAATTTGGCAAGACGTCCTCCAAGCAGAGGCTCCATAATCATAACAGGAATACCCCTTTTGCTCAGTTCATCATACATATATTCTGCACTTATCTTGCTCCCTTTAGGAATCTTCCAGTCGAGATAATTCATCTGGATAAGCACAAAATCCCAATGATACTTGTCATGAAGAGAGAGCATCTGGTCGAACATCTCCTTTGAGCCGTGGAACGACCATCCCAAATGTCTGATTCTGCCAGCCTGACGCTCCTTAAGCAGAAAATCCAGCACACCATTGTTGAAAAAGCGGTCATACACACGCTCCATTCCGCCCCTGCCAAGATTATGCAACAGGTAATAATCTATATAATCTGTCTGAAAATTCTCCAAAGACTTTTTATACATCTTTATCGAGTTTTCATAAGTATAATTATTCATGTTCGACAGCTTTGTGGAGATATAGTAAGACTCCCTCGGATGCCTCTTCAATGCTATACCGGTTGCCTTTTCTGATTGTCCCTGCACATATACAGGAGCACAATCGAAGAAATTCACGCCATGCTCAATTGCATAATCTACCAACCGGTTTACCTGCTCCTGATCAATGATATTCCCCTCGCCATCCGGATTGGGAATGGTAGGCCACCTCATACATCCATATCCAAGTATTGAGGTCTTGTCACCGCCAAGACCCGGAAACTCCCGATAAGTCATCTTGCCGACAGGCACCTCTCCTACCTCCTGCCCTTCGGAAAAATTTGCCACACCTTTATTGCCTGCGCAACCATGCAGAGCCGCCGCCGAAACAGCTGCTGTTCCCAAACCCAATTTTTTAAGGAACCCTCTACGGTCCAAATCCTTTCTGTTCTGCTTCATGATACCCTCCTTCATTAAATGGTTTTATGGACTTCGTGTCCCTCTACATAAATTGCACTGAACGGACGCGACGGACAAAGATTCTCACATGCACCACATCCGATACAGCGCTCCTCATCTACAGCAGGAATACGCCTCAACCTCTTGTCCGACATCCTGTCTCCAGGCTCCATAGGAACCATCCTTATGGCACCCGCAGGACAATGACGGGCGCAATTTCCGCAGCTTACGCCATCTGTAACCACAATACAATTCTCTTTTATCCATACAGCGTGCCCTATCTGGGTTGAAGATTTCTCCTCAACACCTATCGGACGGATTGCACCGGCTGGACAAACATCCGAACATTTTGTACACTCAGGACGGCAATACCCCTTTTCGTATGACGCTTCCGGCTGCATAAGCCTCAACAGATCTGCACTCGGACGAAGCACACCGTTAGGACAAACCGAAACGCACAGCTGGCATCCTGTGCAATGGTCTGCCATGTTCTTCAGGCTCAAAGCCCCCGGAGGAACTATATGGGTATCCCTTTTTGGCACTTTTTTATCCTCAATTGCAGCCAGGCCTCCATCTACCTTATCTGTCTGGGCCTTCAACAAAGAGGATGTAGCCACAACCGCCGTTGCAGTAATGAATGCCCTACGGCCATTATCACTCTTTGCCTCTCCGGCAGAAGCAGCATTGCCTGCCGCATCAGCGCTACCCGCAACACATTTTGCCGACTTTGGAAGATGCATATATTTCATAGCCCCCTTGCGGCAGACAGAGATGCAGTTCCCGCAAGCAACACACCTGCTGTAATCGATAGAACGCTCTTTTACATTTATACAGGCCGCCTTACAGTTTTTTTCGCACAAGGTACATCCGCCACATTTTGATTTGTCAAATACCGGCTTGAACCATGAGAACCTGGCAAGCAATCCCAAAACCGAACCAACCGGACATATTGTATTGCAATAGGTTCTTCCACCCCTCCATGCCAGCACAGCCAACACAACAAGTGTTACAGCAGCTATCACAAAAACCGGCACACTCTTTATCCACACTTCGGTTGAATAGAAGAGATAGCTGTCGGCCCTTTCTGCAAAATATGCAAGAAGATTGTTTGCCCAGCCATATACAGGCGAGAGCAGATTGTTAGCAATACGTCCGTATGCGCTGTATGGAGCCAGAAGTGCAGTAAGCGAACCTACCCCGGCTAGTGTTGCCACGCCATAAAGGAGCAATACCGTATATCTCAATATATTTTTTGCAGGTGTATAGGAATACCTGTTCTTTCTGGCCTTTTTGCCGAACCATGCAAAGATATCCTGCATAACCCCCAAAGGGCATATTACAGAGCAGTAGATTCTTCCAAAAAGAAGGGTAAGAAGCGCAAGCAATATCAAAACTCCTGCATTCAACGCCAACAGAGCCGGCAAAAACTGAATTTTGGCCATCCAACCGAACCATGCGTGCAATGTGCCTGTAAAATCGAGAAACAGCAGCGTTATCATGGTAAAAAAGATTGCGGCCAAAACTATCCTGATTTTTCTCAACATATCAATATAGTTATTGTTTATATATGCAAAGTTATTGTTTTATTTTGTTTTATCATAAATTTTTCTTTCCTTTGCACTCGAAATGAGAGGCTTGAGGGTGACCGCATGCGGTTGCCCTTTAGTTTTATTCCATATGATTATGATTACAAAAGGGGCTTTAAGCGAAATTATCAGCAACTATCTGAACGACAATGGATTATTTCTTGTAGACATTGAAGTGTCGCAGGAGAATGACATTACAATAACCATCGAGCGCCATGAGGGTGCGGTAAAGGTGGATGACTGCATTGCAATAGACAGGATTGTAAGTGCAAATTTCGACAGGGATGTGGAGGATTACTCTCTGACCGTTACCTCAGCAGGGCTTGACCAGCCTTTCAAGGTACTCGACCAGTATAGAAAATTCAATGGCAGCGAGGTTGAAGTTGTCTTGAAGAAGGGTGGAAAAGTGAAGGGAATGCTGTCGGGTTACAATGCAGAGGGAATAGAGATAACCACCTCAAAGATGGTGAAGAAAGAGGGATTCAAAAAGAAAGTTCAGGAAGATACCATTACTGCATACACTTTTGCAGAGGTCAAATCTTGCAAACCTGTAATCAAATTCAAATAATTATCGATAAATCATAAAATAGAGCAATATAAATGGAAGGATTAAATTTGGTAAGCACATTTGCAGAATTTAAAGAGCTTAAAAACATTGACAGACCAACAATGATGAGTGTTCTGGAGGATATTTTCCGCACTCAACTGGCAAAAATGTACGGCACTGCCGACAACTTTGACATTATCATCAATATCGACAAAGGCGACTTTGAGATATGGAGAAACAGAACAGTGGTTGAAGTTGTTGAAGATCCCAATACCCAAATTTCAAAGGAGGAGGTAGACAAAATCGACAACTCTTATGAAATTGGAGAGGAGTTCACTGAGGAGGTTAAATTGAGCAGTTTCGGAAGAAGAGGAATCCTTAACTTGCGCCAGAATCTTCAGGGAAGAATCATGGATATCGAGAAGGCAAATCTTTATAATGCATACCGCGAAAGAATTGGTGAAATTCTTGTCGGAGAGGTTTATCAGGTATGGAAAAAAGAGGTACTGGTTATGGATGAGGATGGCAATGAATTGCTTATGCCGAAATCTGAGCAGATACCTTCTGATTTCTTCCGCAAAGGTGATTCTGTAAGAGCCGTTGTATCGAGAGTTGATATGAAGAACAACTCGCCGGTAATTATCATTTCGAGAACAGCCCCTGCATTCCTTGAGAGATTGTTTGAGCAGGAGGTTCCTGAGATTTTCGACGGTTTGATCACAATCAAGAAAATAGTACGCATCCCTGGAGAGAGAGCAAAAGTTGCAGTTGAATCATACGATGAGAGAATTGATCCTGTTGGAGCATGCGTGGGTGTCAAAGGTTCACGTATCCACGGAATTGTAAGAGAACTGAAGAACGAGAATATCGATATCATAAACTGGACAAACAATACACAATTGCTTATCCAAAGAGCATTGAGCCCTGCAAAGATATCTTCGATAAAGATCAGCGATGAGGACAACAAGATCTATGTTTCGCTAAAACCGTCTGAAGTCTCTCTTGCAATCGGTAAAGGCGGAAGCAACATCAAGCTGGCAAGTATGCTTGTAGGAAAGGATATTGAGGTGTTCAGAGAGCTTGAGGAGGAGGAAGAGGATGTTCTTTTGAGCGAATTCAGCGACGAAATCGACCAATGGATCATTGATGCTCTTAAAGCTATAGGATGCGACACTGCAAAGAGTGTATTGGCACTGTCGGTTGCAGATATAATGAAGAGAGCCGATTTGGAGGAAGAGACCGTTATTGATGTACAACGCATCCTGAAGGCAGAATTTGAAGAAAACGTTTAATTTTAGGGAGGGTATATATGACAGCAAACGAAAACATAAGAATCAATAAAGTTTTAAAGGAGTTCAATATAGGAATGGGTACTCTTGTGGATTTTCTGCACAAGAAAGGCATTTCTATCGAAGCTAGCCCTAATGCAAGGATTTCATCTGAAGCCTACTCTCTTGTTGAGAAGGAGTTCCGCAAAGAACAGATTGTAAAGGAGGAGTCAAAGAAAGTTGCCATAAAGGTAAAGGACATCACAGAAAAAGAGATGTCGCGCAAAGATGAAATTGAGGAGCAACCTAAGGAGTTCTTCATAAAAACCACCGTTAACGAAGTTAAAGGCCCTAAAATTCTCGGTAAAATAGATCTGAACAAGGCATCCCAACCTGCTCCTGCACAAAAACCTGTTGAGCCGGCTGCAGAGCCTGCAAAACCTGTTGCAGTAGAGAAACCTGTAGCGGATGTCCTGGAAAAACCTGTAGAGAAACCGATTGAAAAACCTGCAGAAAAGCCTGTTGAGAAGCCTGTAGAAAAAGTTCCTGCAGCAGTTGTTGAAAAACCTGCACAGAGCAATGTGGCAGGAGCCAAGGAAGAGCCTAAAAAGCCTGCTGCAAATTTCCAGTCGGGCCAAAAGCCTCAGGAGAAACAGCAAGTTGCTAAAAAAGAGGAAAATCAGGCTCCTGCAGTGATCGAGCACATCGAAACCAAAGTTGAGAAACTTGCCGGGCTGAAGATCAGCGGCACCATTGATTTGAGCCAGTTTGAGAAGAAGCCAAAGGATAAAAACAAGAAGAGGGAGCGCATCCACAAACAGAAAGAGCGTGTGGATGTAACAAAAGAGGCCGGCAAAAACCAGAACAAACCTCAAGGTGGCGGAAACCAGCAGGGTAATAACAACCCTAACAAGCCGAGTGGAAACAACAATAATAAACCGGGTGGAAAAGCCAACAACCAGCAACAGGGTGGCGGCAAGCACAAAAAAGACAAATTCAAACCGGTAAGGGTTGAAATCGACGAGGACGAGGTACAAAAACAGATTAAGGAGACCTACCAGAGAATGGTGGAGGGCAAGGGTAAGAGCAAAGGTGCAAAATACAGAAAAGAGAAGAGAGAGCTCAATACCCAGAAGATGATGGAAGAGGAGGCTCTTGAGCAACAGAACAGCAACATACTGAAAGTAACAGAGTTCGTTACAGTAAATGAGCTCTCCATAATGATTGGTGTTCCTGTTACCAAAGTTATTGAGGCCTGTATGAATCTCGGACTTATGGTTTCTATCAACCAGCGTCTTGATGCAGAGGCACTTGTGCTTGTTGCAGAGGAGTTCGGCTACAAGATTGATTTTGTAACTGCAGAGATTCAGGAGACCATCAATGAAGAGAATGATGTGGACAAGCCTGAGGATATGCAGGAGCGTCCTCCGATCATTACCGTAATGGGACACGTAGACCATGGTAAGACTTCGTTGCTCGACTATATCAGAAAAGCCAATGTAATTGCCGGAGAGGCCGGTGGTATTACCCAGCATATCGGTGCATACAATGTGATGCTCCCTAACGGCAGAAAGATTACATTCCTTGATACTCCGGGCCACGAGGCGTTTACAGCGATGCGTGCCCGCGGTGCAAAAATTACAGACTTGGCAATCATCATCATTGCAGCCGACGATGCCATAATGCCACAGACAGTTGAGGCCATCAACCATGCTCAGGCGGCAGGTGTACCTATGGTATTTGCAATCAACAAGATCGACAAGCCAAGTGCATATCCTGAGAAAATCAGGGAGCAGCTCTCACAGATGAATATCCTTGTTGAGGACTGGGGTGGTAAATACCAGTGTCAGGAAATTTCAGCCAAAAAGGGTATTGGCGTGGAGGATCTTCTCGAGAAGGTTCTGCTGGAGACAGATATGCTTGAACTTAAAGCAAATCCTAACAAGAAGGCAGTTGGTACTGTTATCGAGTCATCACTCGACAAAGGCAGGGGCTATCTGGCAACAATCCTTGTTCAGGGCGGTACACTCCATGTTGGAGATATCATATTGAGCGGATGCTATACAGGTAAAGTCAAGGCTATGTTCAATGAGCGCGGCCAGAAGGTTACCGAGGCCGGCCCTTCAACTCCTGTATCGATTCTCGGTTTGAACGGAGCTCCAACAGCGGGTGAGACTTTCAATGTATTTGACGATGAGAAGGAGGCCAAGGATATTGCCAACAAACGCGAGCAATTGTTGAGAATCCAGGGTCTGAGAACTCAGAAACATATTACTCTGGAGGAGATCGGACGCCGTATTGCAATCGGAAACTTCCAGGAGCTCAATGTGATTGTGAAAGGTGATGTGGATGGCTCTATCGAGGCCCTATCTGATTCATTGATCAAACTTTCAACTGAAGAGATCCATGTGAATGTAATCCACAAGGCTGTGGGTGCCATTTCTGAATCAGATGTACTTCTGGCAGCCGCATCAAATGCAATTATCATAGGCTTCCAGGTAAGACCTTCTGCCTCAGCCCGCAAACTTGCAGACAAGGAGGAGATTGAGATCAGACTCTACTCTGTTATCTACGATGCAATCAATGAGGTTAAGAGCGGTATCGAAGGTATGCTTGCTCCTGAGGAGAAAGAGGAAGTTACTGCAACAGCAGAGGTTCGCGAGACTTTCAAAATCTCAAAAGTCGGTACTATTGCAGGTTGTATGGTCAAAGAGGGCAAACTCACCAGAAATGCAAAAGTGCGCGTAATCAGAGACGGCATTGTAATCTACACAGGTGCTCTCGGCTCATTGAAACGATTCAAAGATGATGTTAAGGAGGTTCAAAGCGGTTATGACTGTGGTCTGAACATTGAGGGCTACAATGACATCAAAGTTGGCGACGTTATTGAGGCTTACCAGATTGTAGAGATCAAGAGAACCCTGTAGAACCCACTACTGCACAGAGATACATTAAATCTGTGTACCAATGGAAAATCCCTGCCGGAATGTGAATGAAGTCAACTCCGGCAGGGATTCTTTTATTATCATACAACCTATTTGAGTGTTGCCACTACCAGTACAGGATTGGAATCCTCATTCAGTTTTGAGGCAATCTCCTGCATAGCCTTTGAGCCGGTTGACTCTGCACGTTCAATGAACTCATACGCATTCACAAGTTGGTACATTTTGTCTCCTCTTATACAGATCGGGTGGAAGAGCATACCTCCATCCAGATCATTATCAAATCCACAAGCCTTATATGGGGTACCCGACATATACTCTTCATTGACCGGAAGCCTTGTACTCTTGCCTGTTGACTTGTCATACAGACACAACGCTACTCTGTCTTTTACTTCCAAATTCGGA
>JAZNEW010000038.1:0-8011 GCA_045588775.1 Candidatus Egerieisoma sp.
TTAAGTATATATGCTACTACAATAATGATAGAATCAAATTGAGGCTAAATGGAAAAAGCCCGGTGCAATACCGAGCTTTATTCCAATCTAAAAGCGCCTCTTGATAATGTTAAACCGTCCAACTTTTGGGGGTCACATCAAGATTCGCTCCAGCATATTTTTTTGCAGATATAGTCAAAATTTATTTCATAAATCCTCTGAGCATCTGAAGCTCCTCTTTCCAGATGTCGGGGTTTGGTGTCTCCATAATAAGAGGAATATTGTTGAAACGGTCGTCCTTCATAATCATCTGAAAAGGTACCATTCCAAGCATACCTTCACCCAGACTGCTGTGGCGGTCCACTTTGCTGCCAACTGCCTTCATGGCATCGTTCAGGTGCATTCCTTTAAGGTAGTTGAAGCCTATTATCCTGTCGAATTCATCAAATACCTGGTTAAAGCCGAGTTCGGTTGAGAGATCATATCCTGCAGCAAAGGCGTGGCAGGTGTCGATACATACGCCAACACGGCTCTTGTCTTCAACTTTGTCTATTATTGCAGCCAGATGTTCAAAGGCAAATCCTATGTTAGAGCCCTGTCCTGCAGTATTTTCAATAACGGCTGTTACTCCTGCGGTTTTGTCGAGAGCAATGTTGATCGATTCCGCAACGCGCCTGATACACTCCTCTACAGTTATCTCTTTCAGGTGGCTGCCCGGGTGAAAGTTCAATCGGTCGAGGCCCAGATCTGCACATCTTTTCATCTCTTCAATGAATGCTCCCCTCGATTTTTGCAGCCCCTCTTCGTTTGGACTGCCAAGGTTTATGAGGTAGCTGTCGTGCGGAAGAATTTGCGAGGCTGTATA
This sequence comes from Candidatus Egerieisoma sp., assembly GCA_045588775.1. Taxonomy (GTDB): domain Bacteria; phylum Bacteroidota; class Bacteroidia; order Bacteroidales; family UBA932; genus Egerieousia. The sequence goes on from JAZNEW010000038.1 coordinate 845, forward strand.
TCCGAATTTGGCACAAGCCTCCTTGAATTGGGCAATCTCTGTGTCGGTAAGAGGTTTTGCAACCCATTGTCTCTGGTTTTTTGTGAAAAGTGCAAAGGCATTTGCCCCTATTTCGTGCGCATTGGCAGGTGCATTGTGGAGACCTCCGGTTGCGCTGACATGTGCTCCTAAATATTTCATTGTTATATCTGTTTAACTTATTTGCGAATAATCTTTTGCCTCCTTGCCCTCTGTGCGCAGCCGTTGCAGCTGGGTGCGGAGGAGTGTGTTTTCATGTTTTTCGAGCAGCGGATCGTTGTCGAGAATATTCTGGGCCAGACGGCGGGCATCTTCCAGAATCTGAGAATCACGTCCGAGGTTGGCTATATGCAGATCCATAGCGAGTCCGCTCTGGCTTGTGCCCTCGATATCGCCCGGGCCGCGCATCCTCAAATCGGCCTCTGCAAGTTCAAATCCATCTTGTGTCTGGCACATGAGGTCTATTCTCTGCCTGCTCTCTTTGCTGAGTTTGTAGCCGGTCATAAGGATACAGTATGATTTTTCACTGCCGCGTCCTACGCGTCCGCGGAGCTGGTGCAGCTGGCTGAGTCCAAACCGTTCGGCGCTCTCAATAATCATTACCGAGGCATTTGGGACATCAACACCCACTTCAATTACCGATGTTGCAACCAAAATGTGTGCTTTGCCGCTTGCAAAGAGATTCATATCGTGCTGTTTGTCTTCGTTTTTCTGTTTGCCATGCACCACGGCTGTAATATATTCAGGTGCCTTGAACTCTTCGATTATAGCCTCATATCCCTCTTGCAGATTCTTGTAATCCATCTTTTCACTCTCCTTGATAAGAGGGTAAACAACAAAGACCTGTCGGCCGAGCCTTATCTGCTCCCTCATGAAGGCGTATATGCGGCTGCGCTGACTCTCTGTGGCATGCAGGGTCTGAACCGGCTTTCTGCCCGGAGGAAGTTCATCTATTACAGAAATATCCAGATCGCCATAGAGTGTCATTGCAAGTGTGCGCGGGATAGGAGTTGCTGTCATCACCAGAATATGTGGGGCAATTTCTGATTTTTTCCACAATTTTGAGCGCTGTTCCACTCCAAAACGGTGCTGCTCATCTATTATTGCAATGCCCAGATTGCTGAACTCCACACTCTCTTCAATCAATGCGTGTGTTCCTACAAGTATTTTAAGTTCTCCGCAAGAGAGTTGCGCAAGCAATTCCCTTCTCTCTTTGGCTTTTGTACTTCCTGTAAGTAACCCGATAGATACACCTGTGGGCTCAAGCAGTTTGGAGAGCCCTTTGAAGTGCTGCTGGGCGAGTACCTCCGTAGGGGCCATGATGCAGGTCTGATAGCCGTTGTCTATTGCAATAAGGGCGGTAAGCAGGGCTACGAGGGTTTTGCCGCTGCCGACATCACCCTGAAGCAGACGGTTCATCTGTTTGCCACTCTTCATGTCGGAGTGAATCTCCCTGATTACCCTCTTTTGTGCGCCTGTGAGCGGAAATGGCAGTGATGAGTAGCACTTATTGAAGGCCTCTCCAACACGTTTCATGACAATTCCGTTGTCTTGGCGCATTCTGATGGCTTTTTGTTTGAGCAGACTCAGCTGCAGATAAAAAAGCTCTTCATATTTCAATCTTGTCTGGGCTCTGAGCAGGGCATTGCCATTCTCCGGAAAATGGATGTTTTTAAGGGCGTATTGGATCGGACACAACCCTTTGCGCTCCAGAATATATTTTGGCAGGGTCTCTTCTACCGCTGGAAGGTATTTTTCAATCAGAGTGTGCTCGAGCTTTGCAAAGACCTTGTTGCCTATATTGTTGTTTTTCAGTTTTTCTGTACTCGAATAGACTCCCATCATGGAGTTGCCGCCAAATATCAGATCTGCCGACGGGGGATTGAGTTCGGGATGTACCATATTTATTACACCATTGAACTCGCTTGGCTTTCCGAATGCTATATACTCACTCCCTACGGCTATCTTCTCCTGTATCCACTTGAGGCCTTTGAAGAAAATCAGCTCTATCACCCCTGTGGCATCCTTCATTGTGGCAACAAGCCTTCTGTTGGCAGGTGTGTTGCCGGCTGTTGTGATATTTGTGATTTTGCCTCTTATCTGAACATAGGCCATCGTTGGCAGAAGCTCTTTGATGGCATATATGCGGCTTCTGTCGATATACCTGAAGGGAAAAAAGTATAAAAGGTCATGAAATGTGGAGATTCCAAGCTCTTTGTTCAAAAGCTCACCCCGTTTAGGACCTATTCCGGGCAGGTATTTTATATCTGATTGGAGAATATTTGCCATATTACAAAGATAGCTAAAAAACTTTTTGTAACTTGCAGGGTTTTTAATTTTTATGTGATATATGGCAAAAGTTAGAGTAGGTATAACTCAAGGAGATACCAACGGAATAGGATATGAGGTGATTATCAAAGCTTTATCCGATACCAGGATATTGGATATGTGTACCCCTGTAGTTTATGGTTCTTCAAAAGCGTTCGGTTTTTATAGAAAACAGATCCCCGAAACCGAAAATATCAATACAAATGTAATTTCATCTGCAAAGGATGCCCATTCAAAAAGGGTAAATATTGTGAACTGTATTTCTGAAAATTTTCAGATAGAACCGGGACAGCAGACCCAGGAGGGGTCGAAGGCGGCCATTGCAGCATTGGAAGCGGCAGTTAAAGAGTTGAAAGAGGGATATATCGATGTGCTTGTAACAGCACCTTTCAATAAGAGGGCGGTTTCTGACGAGACATTCAAATTTCCTGGACATACAGAGTATCTTGTCAATGAGTTTGGTGCAGAGGATGGTCTGATGTTCCTTTGTGCCGATAAAATGCGTGTGGGTGTTGCAACAAACCATCTTCCATTGGCAAAAGTGCCTGCAGCGATAACAGAGGAGCGGATTTTAAGCAAGTTGAAACTTATGAACGAATCGCTCAAGCGTGATTTTGGTGTTGTCAAGCCCAAATTGGCGGTTCTTGGATTGAACCCTCATTCAGGCGACAGGGGATTGCTCGGCGAGGAGGAGCAGAGTGTGATAGCTCCGGCTATCAAGAAGGCAAATGAGGATAATATCCTGGCATTCGGACCATATCCGCCAGACGGTTTCTTTAGTGTGAACATGCAGTACAAATTTGATGCAGTTCTGGCGATGTATCATGATCAGGGACTTATTCCATTCAAGTCTCTTGCATTTGATTCCGGTGTGAATTTTACAGCAGGCCTTCCTGTTGTGAGAACCTCTCCGGATCATGGAACCGCTTATGATCTGGCCGGTGAAAATAAGGCTAATCCGCAGTCTATGATCTCTGCAATCTATCTTGCAATAGATGTTTACCGTAACCGGCAGATGTATGACGAAATGAGGGCCAATCCTCTTCCGTTGAAGGAGGTGGAGACAACTCCAAAAGAGAGGCCGGGAAAACCTGTTATTGCATAATCCTTTATGGACCAGTCGGTAATAGAATTGTATACAGATGGCGCAAGCCGTGGCAACCCGGGACCCGGGGGCTACGGCGTTGTGCTTAAATGCGGGCCTCACTACAAAGAGATATCTGCAGGCTATGCGTGTACTACAAACAATCGGATGGAGCTGCTGGCTGTAATTGTCGGGTTAGAGGCCATAAAGAGGAAAAGGGCGGTTGTGCATGTTTACAGCGATTCGTCGTATGTGGTGAAGGCTGTTAATGAGGGATGGCTGCAGAAGTGGCTCTTGAAGGGGTTGGAAAAACAGAAGAATCCTGATTTGTGGCAACGCTTTTTGAAGATATGGCAAAAGCATGATGTTACATTCCATTGGGTGAAAGGGCATGCCGGGCATCCGGAAAATGAGAGGTGCGACTCTTTGGCAGTGGCTGCTGCGCAATCGTCTGAATTGCTGGAAGATAAAGGATATCTGTAGAAATAAGATCTGTTTCTGGTGTATAATTTTAACAAATTTTAAACGGCTTCTTAAACTTTTTTCATTTAAAGTAGTCTTATTTGAGAGCTCGACAAAAACTGCAAGCCGAGGCGCAGTGTGATTGTAAACGGAGTTTAAAATAAACTGCAATATGAAAAAGATTTTTTGTATGATGATTTTTGCCACTATGGTTTTTTCGGCAAATCAAGCAAATGCACAATTTGAGGAAGAGATGATGGGCCCACCTCAAAATATGGGGATGAGACCCGGCGGCCCTGGTGGTTTTGGTGGTCCTGGAGGCCCTGGAATGAATAGCGAGCAGATGATAAAATCAAATGTGACCAGATTGACAAAGCAATTGCAGCTTACCAAAGAGCAGGCAGCTGAGATAGAGAATATCTATAAAGCACAAGCAGATGCGCGCAAAGCACAGTTTGAACAGATGCGCAAGAGCGGACAGAGACCCGATATGCAGGCAATGCGTGCGCAAATGGAGAAAGAGCGTGCCGATATAGATGCCAAAATAGCAAATGTGCTTACACCTGAGCAGAATGAAAAGTATAAACAGATGCAGGCAGAGCGTGGTAAGGGCCGTATGGACAGGGGAAAGAATCATGAAAAGAGAGGCCCTGCAGGCAAACCTCATGGCGGATTTGATAAAATGAAGGAGGAGCTTGGTCTCACAGATGAGCAGGTGGAGCAGCTTAAGCAGATGAAGCACAACCAGAAGGAGCAGGAGCAGGAGAGTCTGAAAAAGATATTGACTCCACAGCAATATGAAAAGATGCAACAGATGAAAAAGCATACCGGAGGTAAAAAATAGTTCGATAATATATAAGTTAGGTTAGATTGAACTATTGCGGCAACTCAAATTTGGGTTGCCGTTTTTTTTTATTTGTGGAAATAAAGAGCTATCTTTGTTTGGCTAAAACTACAAACACTATGAAGACATTTTTTGAGCAAGATAATTTGCGCTATGCAATGATAGGAAGTGGAAGTTGGGCAACTGCGCTTATCAAATTGTTACTCAATCATCAACAGAGCATAGGGTGGTATTTGAGGGATGAGAAGAAGATAGAACAGGTTAGAAAAACTGCTCATAATCCTTTTTATCTGCAGTCTGTATATCTGGATTCCGACAGATTGCAGATGAGTACAGATCTCAATGAGGTTGTAAGCAATGCCGATGTGCTGGTTTTTTGTACCCCTTCGGCCTATTTCATGAGGGTTATGTCTAATCTGAGCGTTTCACTCAAAAACAAATTCATCATATCTGCAATCAAGGGCTTTGTGGCGGAGAACAATATTACTGTGGCTGAGTATTTCCATGAATTCCATAATATACCATTCGACAGAATCGGTATTGTAAGCGGCCCTTGTCATGCGGAGGAGGTCTCTATGGAGAGATTGTCGTACCTTACGCTTACAAGCAAACATATAGAGATTGCAAGAGCTTTGTGTGATGTGTTTGCGTGCGATTACATAAAAACTACACCGGGAACGGACATATATGGTGTGGAGTATTCGGCAGCCCTTAAGAATATCTATGCAATCGCCGCCGGAATATGTCACGGTTTGGGATATGGCGATAACTTTATGGCAGTTCTGATGACCAATGCCTACCACGAAATAGCGGAGTTCCTCAATGTTACGCATCATGATAAAGACAGAGTGCTTACAACCTCTGCATATCTCGGAGACCTTCTGGTAACCGGATATTCCCAATTCAGCAGAAACCGTACATTTGGGAACATGATAGGAAAAGGATACTCGGTAATCAGTGCCAAAGCGGAGATGAATATGGTGGCCGAGGGGTATTATGCTTCGAGATGTATTCATGAGATAAATAAAGGTTACAGGGTGGATATGCCAATAGCGGATGCTGTGTATATGATTCTGTATGAGCAGAAATATCCAGCCTATGTAATCAAGCAACTTACAGACAAACTATACTAAAGAAGAATATATGATTTCAGTAAATTTAACTGCCGCTGCGGATTTTATTCCCCAGCAATTATATAACGGATATGTAGAAAAGGCATATTCTGCTCTGGATACAGTTCTCAACGGAACCGGTGCCGGAAATGATTTTTTGGGTTGGGTAACTTTGCCAGGTGAAATTGACGACAATCTTATAGATTCGTGTGATGGAATTGTAGAAAGGTGGAAAGGTAATGTTGATGTTGTGGTGGTGGTTGGTATCGGAGGCTCATATCTGGGGGCAAAATGTGCAATAGAGGCACTTTCTCACAGCTTTGCAGCATCTATGCCGTCGGAATTTCCTAAAGTGGTTTATGCAGGTCATAATATGTCTGAGGATTATGCTGCCGAATTGCTTGAGTTTTTGGCCGACAAGAGGTTTGCAATTGTAGTAATCTCAAAATCGGGCACAACAACAGAGCCTGCTATCGCATTCAGATTACTGAAGGAGTATCTCGAAAACCGTTTTGGAAAGGAGGTGGCAAGGGAGAGAATAGTGGCTGTAACCGATGCTTCCAAAGGCGCTTTGAGAACTTTGGCAGTTCAGGAGGGATATTCTACATTTGTTATTCCGGATAATGTGGGAGGCCGTTTCTCGGTGCTTACTCCTGTTGGCCTGTTGCCTATTGCACTTGCCGGTTTTGATATAAGGAAATTGGTTGAGGGTGCCAGATATATGCAGCAGCAATGCGCTCAAAGAGAGGCGGAGAATCCTGCAGTCAAATATGCTGCGGCGAGAAATCTGTTGTATGATAACGGCAGAAAGATAGAGATACTTGTAAACTATAATCCTAAACTCCAGTATCTGGGAGAGTGGTGGAAACAGCTTTATGGTGAGAGTGAAGGAAAGGATGGAAAGGGTATTTTCCCTGCCTCTGTGAACTTCTCTACAGATCTTCACTCTATGGGCCAGTATATTCAGGACGGCAGACGCAACCTCTTTGAAACTGTTGTTCAGTTCAATGAGTGCAAAAAAGAAATTACCATCGGTTTTGACGAGGATAACGTTGATGGCCTCAACTTCCTCTCGGGCAAGACCATGGATTATGTAAACAAGCGTGCTTTTGAGGGCACAGTGCTTGCTCACAATGACGGCGGAGTTCCCAACATCATTCTTAATGTTGACTCTATGACCGAATCAGAGCTTGGTTACCTCATTTACTTCTTCGAGAAGGCTTGTGCTATTTCAGGCTATATTCTCGGAGTAAATCCCTTTAACCAGCCCGGCGTAGAAAGCTACAAAAAGAACATGTTTGCTCTTTTAGGTAAACCCG